>JAHFKW010000004.1:37317-94244 GCA_023245145.1 Candidatus Staskawiczbacteria bacterium | reverse complement strand
CCACCACCGCTAACTACGGTTTGATTGTAAATGCCGGAAATGTGGGCATTGGAGACACTTCACCAACAGCCCTTTTGACCGTGGGCGCTAGCGATGCCTTTCAGGTGAATTCTTCAGGAGCTATCGCCGCCGCCACAGGAATTACTTCTTCGGGAACAATTACTTTCAGCGGACTTGGTAGTGGCATTGGTCACTTAAGCTCCGGTGGCGTACTTTCTTCTTCCGCTGTCAGTTTAACAGCGGATGTGTCGGGAGTTTTACCTGTGGCCAATGGTGGAACCAATGCTTCTTCGGCTAGTATTACGGCATTTAATAACATTACGGGATATTCAGCGGCGGGAACCACCGGCACCACCTCCACCAACTTAGTCTTTTCCACCTCGCCCACCCTTGTCACCCCGGTCCTGGGAGCTGCCACCGCCACCAGCATTAACGGACTGACCATTACCTCCACCGCCGGTACTCTTACCATCCCCAACAACTCTTCTGCCGCTTTAATTTTGAGTGGTAACTTTTCCACCACCCTAACTTCCACCGCCACCACCAACGTCACCTTGCCAACCAGTGGAACTCTTTACGGCACCGCCACCGGTTCCATCACTTCCTCCGCCCTAGCTACTTCCTTATCTGATGAAACGGGGAGTGGAGCTTTGGTATTTGGTACGAGTCCGACATTAACAGATCCTATTATTTCCGGAACACTTATTACCAAAGGGGCCTCTTGGACCGCCCGAAGCGCGGCGGAGGCAAATATATGGTACTCCGTCACTTACGGTAACGGCCTATTCGTAGCGGTTGCCACTAGTGGTACCAATCGTGTCCAAACCAGCCCCGATGGAATCACCTGGACCGCCCGCTCCGCCGCCGAGGCAAATTCTTGGTACTCAGTCACATATGGCAATGGATTATTCGTGGCAGTTTCTGCTGATGGCACTAACCCTATTATGACCAGCCCCGATGGAATCACCTGGACCGCCCGCTCCGCCGCCGAGGCAAATGCGTGGTTTTCAGTTACCTACGGTAATGGTCTCTTCGTGGCTGTAGCTCAATCTGGTACCAATCGTGTCCAAACCAGCCCCGATGGAATCACTTGGACCGCCCGCTCCGCCGCCGAGGCAAATGAATGGTTCTCTATTGTTTACGGCAACGGTTTATTCGTAGCAGTTGCGGATTCTGGCACCAACCGCGTTATGACCTCCCCCGATGGAATCACCTGGACCGCCCGCTCCGCCGCCGAGTCAAATATATGGTACTCCGTCACTTACGGTAACGGCCTATTCGTAGCGGTTGCCAGAACCGGCACCAACCGCGTTATGACCTCCCCCGATGGAATCACCTGGACCGCCCGCTCCGCCGCCGAGGCGAACGAATGGTATTACGTCACCTATGGCAACGGTCTATTTGTAGCAGTGGCTGGTACTGGCACTAACCGCGTTATGACCTCCGGTAAAACCGATTACATCCCATTCTCTGCTAATAATTTGTACCAAGGCGGTATGAGCCTGAATGGCAATTTCACTCAATTATCAAAAAATATTACAGGAACTACTACTTCGGGAGCATTAAGTCTTTCCGCCAACACACTCACCACTGGCACGGGTCTTTACGTTGCCTCTTCATCATTAACATCGGGATTGTTAGTTGACCTCCAAGTTTCCGGTACCGCCGCCGCAGCCAGTCAAACTGCCCTCAATATTCTCACTGCCGGTGCCAACGCAACCAACGCCATCACCACCTATGGTGCTCAAATTTCCAACACGCACACCAACGCTACCTCCGGAACTAATGTGGGTTTGTACTTAAATGCCAGCGGAGCCACCACCGCTAACTACGGTTTGATTGTAAATGCCGGAAATGTGGGCATTGGAGACACTTCACCAACAGCCCTTTTGACCGTGGGCGCTAGCGATGCCTTTCAGGTGAATTCTTCAGGAGCTATCGCCGCCGCCACAGGAATTACTTCTTCGGGAACAATTACTTTCAGCGGACTTGGTAGTGGCATTGGTCACTTAAGCTCCGGTGGCGTACTTTCTTCTTCCGCTGTCAGTTTAACAGCGGATGTGTCGGGAGTTTTACCTGTGGCCAATGGTGGAACCAATGCTTCTTCGGCTAGTATTACGGCATTTAATAACATTACGGGATATTCAGCGGCGGGAACCACCGGCACCACCTCCACCAACTTAGTCTTTTCCACCTCGCCCACCCTTGTCACCCCGGTCCTGGGAGCTGCCACCGCCACCAGCATTAACGGACTGACCATTACCTCCACCGCCGGTACTCTTACCATCCCCAACAACTCTTCTGCCGCTTTAATTTTGAGTGGTAACTTTTCCACCACCCTAACTTCCACCGCCACCACCAACGTCACCTTGCCAACCAGTGGAACTCTTTACGGCACCGCCACCGGTTCCATCACTTCCTCCGCCCTAGCTACCTCCTTATCTGATGAAACGGGGAGTGGCGCCGCTGTCTTTGCCACCAGCCCCACCTTTGTTACCCCTATCTTAGGTACTCCTACCTCGGGTACACTGACCAACGCCACCGGATTACCGATTTCCACCGGAGTCAGTGGATTAGGAACGGGAGTAGCCACCTTTCTAGCCACTCCATCCAGTGCCAACCTAGCTTCGGCAGTGACGGACGAAACTGGCTCGGGTCTTTTGGTCTTTGCCACTAGCCCCACTTTCACCACCCCCGTTCTTGGAGCCGCCACCGCCACCAGCATTAATGGACTGGCTGTTACTTCAAGTACTGGTACTTTAACGATTGCCAATAGTAAAACCTTAACTGCTTCCAATACTCTTACCTTCACTGGTACCGATAGCTCATCGGTAGCTTTTGGTGCTGGTGGAACCGTGGCCTACACCGCCAATAAATTAAGTGCTTTCGCTGCCACCAGCAGTTCCGAATTGGCAGGAGTGATTTCCGACGAGACGGGTAGTGGAGCTTTAGCGTTTGCCACCACACCCACTTTTGTCACGCCAGTTTTAGGAGCTGCTACCGGAACTTCTGTGGCGTTAACCAATACTGGTGGAGCACAAGCTACTTTAAAATATGATTCTTCAAATTATTCGGCTTTCACTACTGCCAGCAACGGAGATTTAACCATTGCCACCACTTCCGCAACTACTGGCGGACAAATCAACTTAACTTCAGCGATTACCGGTGATGCTACTATTTTAGGTAGTACAGGCACGTTAGTGTTTGGTGGGTCGGGCGGTAGCAACAATGAAAGTTTAAAGTTTGATTTTGAAACTTCAGCCAATACGGTAGCAGTAACTTCCGGTACTGGTGTCACTGCCATTGATTTTGGTTCTTTGAATCTTTCAACCACCGGCACATTAACTTTGGGGGGCAGTACGGCGGGAACATTGGTAACCAGAGTCAAGGCCGGAGCGGCTTCCGAGTCGGATGCCAATGGTTCTTTAGTAATTGATTCAACCAATGGCAGACTGTATTTTCGTTATGGTAGCGCCTGGCATTATGTGGCCCAGACCGCCGGTTTTCAAATTCCGGATTTTGAAACTATAGATCCTATTTCCGGAGATCAAATTCAAGAAGGAGATATTGTGCTGGGAATGATTAACCAAACTTTTGAAGACAAGGCTCTTCACGGTGTTTGGGTAAAATGGGGCAGTGTTAAAGCCGAATTACTTAAAGAATTAAAAGGTCAAACTGGTGCTATGACCCCTGCGGAACTGGCCGCCTTAAACTCAAGCACAGATTCAAGCATAGAAACTCTATTGGAGAAAGTAACCAATGCATTATTTTCTTTGGGTATTAGTGTTAAAAATGGTGTCACTAGCATGAAAGACTTGGTGGTTGATAAATTAAGTGTTAAAACTGCTAGAATAGAAAAACTGGAAATGGTGGATTCGGAAAGTGGGGATGTGTATTGTACTTGGATTAAAAATGGTGATTGGCAAAAAGCTAAAGGCGAGTGCGGATCGGTCCAGGTGGCGGTGGCAGATACTAATTTAGAACAACAGGCCAAAGAAACTGTGCAAAAAGCAGTTGAAATTGCTGCCAATCAAGCGGCGACGCAAGCTGCCACCCAGGCTGCCAGCGAAGTGGTATCACAGGTAACCCAGCAGGCTCAAAATCAAATAGAGCAGGAAGTAAAATCTCAAGTTGAACAACAATTGGAGCAACAACAATCAGTTAACTCGGCACCGGAAATTCCACAAGAGGTCAAAGAAGAAGCACCAATCAAAGAAAACCCAGTAGAAGAGGTGCCAGTAGAAAAATCACAAGAGAATGTTGTTGAGCCGATAGCGCCGGTTGAGCCTTCACCGGTGCCAGCTGAATCTATTATTCCGGTTAACCTTCTTGAAAATTCATCGGCCGCTTTAATACAAAGGGCCAAAGACTTTACTCACTTTGCGGGACAATTGGTGATTTTGCAGGTATATGAACCGATACAATACGTCTGGATTTTTAATCCGACAACATTTATAATAAACTTTGTGGGTGGACTAAATCATTCTAGCATTGCTTTGGGAAAAGTAATTATTCAGGATGTATCTATTTCCCTAGAAATAATTCAGCAATTTGATAAAGAGGCTCGTCAGTCATTAGTTTCACTATTGGATTCTTTTAATCAAATATGGATATTCAATCCAGCCGGATTATTTGAGGGTGGCGTTCAACAACTATTTCAAAATATATCAAAAATGGCATCATTGATTGATTCTTTTCAGTCTGCCAGTAATGCCAGCGCAAAATCCTTAATTAATCGTTTTATTTTTATCACAAAATAACAATGACCACCACTAAGTTAAAAATTTTATATCTTTCACTATTTTTCATAACGGGTTTTTTTGCCTTGCCACTATTTGCCAGTGCCGATTCTGTAAGTCAAATTTTAACCCCGACCGGTTATAAAAACATCTCTGAAGTAAAAGTGGGTGATCAAGTCAGCGCCTATGATTTTGAATCCGGAAAAAATGTGGTAAACACCATTGAAAGAATAGATGTCGTCAGCGACAGTACCTACCAATACCAAGATCCATATAATTTTTACTTAATCAACAACACTTATAAACTTTGGAAAAATCAATCTGTTTGGCGCGCCCGCCGAAGCCTTGGCGAAGGCGGGGCTAGCCAGCGTTTAGTTCATGTTTTTGAATTAAAAGTCCAAGATAATATCTATGACGAAAATTTAAAAGAGATTAAAATCACCAGCATTAAAAAAATCAAGGACCCAAAACAATGGTATGAATTTATTATTTCCGGTAGCCATTCTTACATTCAGGACGGACTTCAATTTCACAATGCCTCGCGATACTGGGTAGGTGGTGGGTCAACTGCCAACTGGAGCGCCACGGGCAATACCAACTGGTCAGCTACTTCTAATGGTTCAAACAATGCTTCAGTACCAACCACCACCACCGATGTATTTTTTGATGGTGTTGGGGGCGGTGCTAGCGACTCAACCCTTTCTGCAGATATCACCATCCGCAGTTTAGATATGACTGGTTATCTGAACACACTGACTCATAATGCCAATGTCACACTTTCAATTGGCGATGGCACGACCGGAGCCAATAGTAATGCGCTCATTTTTAGTGGTGTCTATCTTTTAGGTAGTGCCACTAGCTCGGCCATTTCATTTATTTCCACTTCTGTTGACCAGCAAACTATTAACTTTAGCAGTGCAACAGTGGGAAACATCACCTTCAACGCTAGTTCCAATGGTTCTTGGATACTTACAAGTGGCTTCAGTACCGATGCCACCGCTACGGTTACCCTCACTAAAGGAACTTTTAATACTAACGGCTATACTTTATATATTGGTAAATTAAACTCGAGTAGTGGGTTTGTTAGAAGTCTCACTCTTGGAAATTCTGCAATTAATATTGCCGGAGTGGGAACGGCTTGGAATCTGGATGCAACCAATCTCACCTTTAGCGGTAGCACTAGTGCTATATATTTTAACGGTACGGATTCTACATTTGCAGGGGGTGATCAAACCTATGGTGCTGTAATCATGCATGGATCTGGTAGCGTCACAATAACGGGGGTCAACACCTTTAACCAGCTAGATAGAACGGCTAGCGCCGTTAAAACCGATAGTTTAATACTTTCTGCCGACCAAACAGTAACTTACACCTTTGCCCTGTCCGGTAGTAGTACCACCACCGATAGGCTCTTAGTAAAAAGCAGTACTCTGGGCACAGCTCGCACCATTACCAATACGGGAGTCATTTCTAATTGGCAAAACGTTGACCTCCAGGATATTACCCTAGTCGAAAGCTACGATTGTTCGGCTATTACCGGCCTTTGCGGAGACGCCGGTGGAAACTCGGGCATTACTTTTACTACTGCCCAGACAAATTATTGGGTTGGGGGAGCGGGAAATTGGTCAACATCGGCCGAATGGGCAAGCTCTAGCGGAGGCTCCGCTGATTCGGGTCGCGTTCCCTTACCTCAAGACAACGCCACCTTTGATGCCAATTCTTTTTCTGCCGGCAGTCAAACTGTAACTGCCGACATGCCTCGTATTGGTAAAACCATTGTTTGGACCGGGGCAACCAACACCCCAACTTGGGACATTAGTGCATCTTCGGGTGGTTCTGGTATAGCAGGTACCATGTATGGTAGTCTCACGCTTATTTCCGGAATGACAATCACTGCCGATACTGATGACTTGGTGTTTGAAGGCAGAAGTTCTTATACTATAACCTCCGCCACAAAAACTTTGGGTGATGTAACCGAGCAAATGATAGGGGGAACGCTTACGTTGAGCGATAATTTTATTTGTGGAGGTATTTTTACATTAAACAATGGCACCTTCAATGCCAATAACAACAACTTCACTGCATACAATACTTTGTCCTCATCCAACTCTAACACTCGCACCATTACCATGGGTTCGGGTACGTGGACTTTTTTAAGTATTGGCAATTTTTGGGACACTTCCACAACTACCGGTTTAACTCTTACTGCCAACACCTCAACCATAAAAGTTACCTCTACCAGTAACTCTAGTACTTCTTTCTATGGTGGAGGTAAAACCTACAACAATATTTGGTTCTCCCGAGGCTCCAGCACCGGCTCCAATAGTTTAACTGGAAGTAACACCTTCGCTGATTTCAAAGATGACGGTTCTGCCGCCCACTCTATTTTATTTACCGCCGGAACTACTACTACGGTAACCACTTTCACCGTCTCCGGAACTGCGGGTAATTTAATTAGCATCAACAGTGACACCACCGCCACTCACGCCCTTGTAAAATCCGGTGGAGGGACTATTTCCAGCGATTATTTAAATATTCAGCATTCGGTAGCAACTCCAAGCTCAACTTGGTACGCCGGCACCCATTCAACCGACAACCAAGCCAACACTAATGCCGGTAGCGGGTGGGTATTTACCGCCGTGCCTTGCAATAGATACTGGGTGGGAAGTGGTTCATCCGCCAACTGGAGCGCCACTGGAAACACGAACTGGGCAACCTCTTCCAACGGATCAAATAATGCTTCGGTTCCCGACAGTACCTGTGATGTGTTCTTTGATGGTGTGGGTGGGGGCGCTAGTAATTCAACACTATCGGCTAATATTACCATAAATTCGCTGGACATGACGGGCTATGTAAACACTTTAACTCATAACTCTTCAGTTACTCTTACTGTCGGCGGTGGTGGGGTAACCTTTAAACTCGCTTCGGGTATGACCTACACGTTGGGAAGTGGTACTACTTCTGCTATTACTTTCACCGGCACATCGGGGACCACTGCTATTACTACTAACGGCAAAACTGTGGGCAATATTACTTTTAATGGAAGTGGAGGTACATTTGAACTTCAAGGTGCCTTAACTACCAGTGGTAATTTAACAATTACCGCTGGAACACTGGATACCAAATCGGGGACCAATAGCGCCATTTCGGTCGGTGGCAACTGGTCAAATGCTGGAACGTTTACCGCCCGTAGTGGCACGGTTACCTTTAACGCCACGGCCACTGGTAAAACCATTACCACTGGAGGCTCAAGCTTTTATGACCTCACCTTCGACGGTAGTGGAGGAGGCTGGACCTTGCAAGACGCCACCACCGTCTCGGATGTTTTAACCATTACCACTGGCACTCTCAATGGTGGTTCAGTCACCCTCACCTTATCTGGTACCACCGGTACTCCATTCCCTTCCAGTGGTGGCACCTTCACCGCTAGCACCGGAACGGTAGCCTACACCGGTAACAACTCGGGTGGCAATACCACGATTAACCAAAATGTGACATATTATAACGTAACGATCAACAACGCTTCGGAAACATATGTTTTAGCGGGTTCTACTGCCCTCAACAATAACCTCACCATTACCGCTGGCACGCTAGATGCGGTAAGTACCTACACTTTGAATGTCGGCGGTAATTGGTCTAATGCTGGTACGTTTACTGCTCGAACGAGCCTCGTTAATTTAAATAGTACTTCTGCTGGCGCTACGCTTACTTCAGGAGGTTCAGCCTTCTATGACATCCAAATACAAGGTTCTGGAGGGACCTACACTCTGCAAGACGATTTGACCGCTTCATATAATTTAGTCATCGCCAGTGGTTCAACGCTAAACGCAAGCTCACGTACCATTACGCTTGCAGGCACTGACGGCATACCCTTTCATAATAGTGGCACCTTCACAGCATCAACTTCTACCGTCATTTACACTGGCAATAATTCAGGAGGCAATACCACCGTCAAGAATCTTACATACTATAATTTAACGGTAAATAATGCTTCGGAAACGTACGAATTAGGAGGAAATACTACTGCTAATAATAATCTTACTATCACTGCTGGAATTTTGGATGCTGTTACGGGGTCGGGTTATAGCTTAACTGTCGGTGGTAACTGGAGCAACGCTGGCACGTTTACTGCTAGAGTTACCACTGTCACGCTTACTTCAACCTCCGGCTCTGCTACAATTACCTCGGGCGGTTCTTCATTTTACAAGCTAACCCAAAACGGTAGCGGTGGCACCTACACCCTCCAAGATGCTCTCGATGTAGACAACAATCTCACCATCACCGCCGGAACGCTAGACACTAAGTCAGGTAGTAACTATGCCATCACTCTCGCCGGCAACTGGTCCAACTCCGGCACTTTCACCGCCCGCTCCGGCACCGTCACCTTGGACGGCACTGACCAGTCCATCACTGGTACCACCACTTTCTACAACCTCACCAAGCAGGAAGCCACCAACAATAGTTCAGATCAAACCCTGACTTTCACCCACACCACCACTTACACTATTTCCAACACGTTCAACCTGGATGGTTTAGACAGCAACGACGAACTTAAGCTTGTATCTTCCAGTGCCGGCACCAAGTTTACCTTAGATTTAACCAGCGCCGCCACCGCCAACTATTTGGATGTCAAAGATTCCCAAACTTCCACCAGTAGCGCCACTTGTACCAGTTGCACCAACGCTGGTGGTAATGATGACGGAGAATCAGCTCCGCATTGGATTTTTGCTTCTCCCACTTACGATCAAAAACATTTCCGTTTTTATAGCGACAATTTGGTACCGGCTGGATTAAACACTGCCAACCCACTGGCTGCCGAAGACACTAATTATGATGTTGGTATTGCTACTACTTTTAGATTAAGAATTGAAACGGCCAACACTGGTACCGTTGCTGGTAGTATTACTCGTCGCTTGGAATTTAAAGAGGATTCGGGCAGTTGGACCCAGATTACCACCGGCACCAATAATGTTCGACTTTCTAATTCTTCTAATTTTACCGATGGCGATGCGACCACTTCAAGATTAACCGCCGTGGGAACATTTATGGCTGGACAGGGTAAGGATACTGGCTCTGACACTAGTTCAATCTCATTAACCAATGCTTATAATACCGAAGATGAATATTCTTTGATTTTGCAATCAGGGGCAGCTGGCCATGCCTACACCTTCAGAATCACTAATGCGGGAGTTGCGTTAGATACCTACACCGTCACCCCTGCCATCAACACTCCTGACGCCACCGCGCCAGTTCCTTCCAGTTTTAATCCAGCCACCAGTTCCACTATTCGTACCGCCACGCCCACTATTACATATTCCTTGGACGAGCCGGGCGATTGCAAAGCTTCAACCACCAATGCCAGTTACGATAGTATGTCCGGCGCCGATTGTACGGGAGACGGCTCAAGCGCCGGGTCTTGCACTATGCCAAGTTTGGGCAGTAACGGCTCAAAAACTATTTATTTTGCCTGTCAGGATGTTTGGAGCAATAAAGATACTTCCTTAACTACTCACAGCGTAACCTATACTTTAACCTTAAGTAGTGGTCTGACCCCGACGTTTAATTTTAAGGGCGGGATTAGAGTAAAAGGCAATACCATTTTTAAATAAATTATAAACTTAAAATAAAAATCTAATGTTTGAAAAAAAAGCGCGCGCCATAGTATTATGCGACAGAGTAATTAGGTATAGTCTTTATGCATTAATTTTTTTGACGCCCCTCTTTTTTCTCCCTCTCACTCAAAATTTTCTTGAAACCAATAAACAGCTATTGTTAATAGGGCTGGTTTTTTTAGCTATGTTTGCTTGGCTGGCAAAAGCACTTATATCGGCTAAGCTCACCCTGTCTTTAAATAAAGTTACGTTGGCTCTGGGTATATTATTATTGGCTTCTTTTGTCTCCACCATGTTGTCGCTTACCAGAAATGACAGTTTTTGGGGGACGGCATCTAATCCTCAACAAAGTTTTGTTTCGCTCTTGTGTGTTGTGTTAATATACTTTTTAATCAGTAGTCATTTTTCAAAAAAAGAGGTAATCATTTCACTGGTTTTGCTGGAAATTTCCAGTACCTTAGCATGTCTGTATGGAGTATTGCAGTTAGCCGGGCTTTATAGTTTGCCCCTTGTTTTTGCTCAAAATGTTGGTTTTAATACCGTGGGGTCGCCGGGAAGTCTTGGTATTCTGGCTGCGTCGTTACTCCCTTTGTCGTTGGTGTTTTTCATGATTGACCAAAAGTGGCATCGGATTTTATTTTTCTTCAATGCGGTTTTAACTTTAATGATATTGGTGGCGCTTAATTCCACATTTCTTTGGTGGGTGGCGCTTTTAGGTTCAGCCCTCATAGTCTTTTTCTGGATAATTCAAAAGGATGTATTTGATGCTCGGTTTTTAGCTTTACCGATTTTCTTCGTCATGGTAGCTTTATTCTTTATCGTAGTTAATCCTGGTATATCTTTGTTTCATCAAAAACCGATAGAGGTTAACTTGCCCCAAAAAGATACTGTCGATATTGATGCCCTGATGCTCAAGGAAAATCCAATTTTTGGCTTTGGTCCGGGTAATTTTATTTACGGATTTTTAAAGTACAAAAGTAAAAACTTTAACCAAAGAGAGTTTTGGAATATTAACTTTACCTTTGGAGCTTCCGGATTTTTAACGGATGTTGTTTCATCAGGAACTTTAGCCGTTTTAGCTTTTTTGACAGCCATGATGTTATTGTTCATTGCCAGCATGAAAAAGCTTTTGGCGGGTGGGTGGCAAAAAATTAAATCCAAATCCGATGAACTTGGTCAGTATCAATCATGGGTTATGCCATTATCAATTGGTCTTACGGCTTCATTTTCAGCTCAAATAGTTAGTTATTTTTTGTATAATTTTAATGTAACTATCGCCGTGGTGTTATTTTTCTCTATGGGTGCATTGGTATCATTGGTGTTTGACAGTCGTAAAACGTTTGTTATTTTGCCTCATTCTCTTGTCAGCCTGTTGGTTACAAGCGTCTTAACTGCCTTGTTTATTTTTGGTGCTGGATTTTTAGTGCTTGCCGGTCAGCGTTATGTTGCAGATGTATATTATTATAAAGCCAGTCAAGCCTTCGCTTTAAACGAAAAAGACCGCGCAATTGATTATGTTAAAAAGGCTATTAATCAAAATTCACGGGCAGATCGGTATTTTAATCAGTTGGCTTTGTTTTCACTTGCAAAATTACAACAAGAGGTTTTGATGCCAGATGCCGCCAAAAATCCCGAAATTAAAAAATCAGTTCAGGCGCTGGCCCGCGACTCCGTTATTGCCATTAATACCGCCTTGGCTATAAATCCCATTAATGTTGAGAATTGGTCAGCCAAAGGGTATATTTGTAGAAATTTAGCCGGTCTTATAGCTGACGCATCAGAATGCGCTAGTCAGTCGTATGACAAGGCGATTGCTTTAAGTCCCGCCAATCCCTACCTTTTTTTGCAACAAGGCAGTTTGCATGTGGCGTCGCAGGATTTTGTTTCAGCTAAAAATAGTTTTATGAATGCCATTGGTGTGAAAGCAGATTATGCTCCGGCCTATTTTCAATTAGCACTCTTGGCCAGGTTAACCGGTGACTTTGAAGCCGAAGCACTGGCCTTTGATAAAGTTAAAAAATATGCTCCGGGTGATTCTGCGCTATATTTTCAAATAGGTTTAGTATACTATCAAGATAAATATTGGCAAAAAGCCCAAGATAATTTTCAAACTGCTTTGCTGATATCTCCCAATTATGCTGAAGCACTTTATTATTCTGGCATAACCTATGATTGGCTTGGTCAAAAAAATAAGGCCTTGGAGGTATTCTTAAAATTACTTGAGGCAAATCCTGATAATAAAAATATCCAAAAGATTGTAGATAATTTAAGGGCCGGCAAGGCGGCGTTAACATCAATTTTGGCAGATGATCCAGTTACCAAAAAAACGCCTTAGGCGTTTTTTTGGTTTTGGTGAGGCACTGTCTCTTTACACCTTTGCCATGGCTTTAATGCATTTGGCACAGGCTAAGACTCTCTTGCCACCAAAACGCGCCCATTGTAAATTGGGGTATCGGCGTACTTTTTGGGTGGGGTTAAACTTTCCTCGCAGTTTTACTAACGTCCAGCCCATAGATGATTTTTTAGCACAGATTGTGCATATTTTGCTTGCCATAACGTAGTTAAAAGTTTAAAGTTATAAAGTTTTAAAGTTCGTCGACTTTATAACTTGATGAACTTTATGAACTTGATAACTATACTTATATCACTTCTTTATCTTTTTTGCAATATGTAGTAAAAATAAGACATGCAAGACACTCTGATTACAATTTTTTCTCTTATTATTTTATTGTTTTCGGTTATTATTCATGAATTGGCCCACGGTTTTGTGGCAGAGGCTTTGGGCGACCCAACCGCCAAATACGCTGGTCGTCTGACTTTAAATCCCATTAAACATATTGATTTGTTTGGTTCCATCATTTTACCACTGGTGTTATTTATCACCGGCGCTCCTTTTTTAGTCGGCTGGGCCAAGCCCGTTCCCGTTAATCCGTATAATTTTCGGGATCAAAAATGGGGGAGTCTTAAAGTGGCTATTGCCGGCCCTTTGTCAAACTTTTCTTTAGCCGTTATTTTTGGTTTAGTTGTTCGTTTTAGCGGTTTGCCATTTGGCGCTCCAATCATTCAGTTTTTTATTATCATTGTGCTGACGAATTTAATGCTTGGTTTGTTTAACTTGATTCCCGTTCCACCGTTAGATGGGCATTGGATTTTGTTTACGTTTATCCCCGACCGACTTTTCGTTGTTAAAAACTTCTTGCAACGGTATGGTTTTTACATTCTATTGGCTTTATTATTTTTCAATGCACTGGACTTTTTATCGGTCGCCACTGAATACCTATTCCGTATTATTGTCGGAATCTAGTTGACAGCTGATTATTTTTTTGCTAACATTCTCTCATGCCAACGATTCATCAACTTATTAAACGGCCAAGAAAAGCGATTCCTAAAAAAAAGAAGGGCGTGGCTTTGCATTACGGATTTAATGTTTTAAAAAACAGGCCTTCAACCTATCCATCACCGTTTAAAAGGGGAGTCTGCTTGAAAGTGTTTACTCAAACGCCCAGAAAACCGAATTCGGCGCTTAGAAAAGTAGCCAGGGTAAAGTTGTCTAATGGTATGGAAGTGACGGCTTACATTCCCGGAGAAGGACATAATTTACAAGAACACAGCGTGGTATTAATCAGGGGAGGAAGAGTTAAGGATTTACCGGGAGTACGATATCATATTGTCAGAGGAGTTTTAGATACCACAGGCGTGGAAAACAGAAAGCAGGGAAGGTCAAGGTACGGCGCCAAACGGCCGAAGGCCGCATAATGTCTAATTAACCTAATTATTCTAATTAACCTAATCAAATATTAAGAGTGAAATTAGAAATTTAAAAATTGGGCATTATTTAGAATAATTAGAGTAATTAGTATAATTAGAATAATTCACATGAGGAGAGCTTTTAAAAAACATATTATTGCACCGGATTCAGTTTACAACGACGTAGCCGTGGCGCAATTAATTAATAAAGTGATGCAGGACGGCAAAAAATCCACCGCGCGTACTATTGTATACGGTGCTTTTGATTTGATTAAAGAAAAAACCAAACAAGAGCCAATGGAGCTTTTTAAATCCGCCGTGGAAAATGCTTCGCCATTACTGGAAGTCAAACCCAAAAGAATTGGAGGCGCCACGTATCAGGTGCCCATGGAAATTAGGCCGGAAAGAAAAATGTTTTTGGCTTTAAAATGGATTATTGATGGAGCACGTGCTGCCAAAGGTAAAAGTATGGCTGAAAAATTAGGTCAAGAGTTAATTAACGTTTCCAAGAACGAAGGCGCAGCTATGAAAAAGAAAGCTGACATGCACCGCATGGCCGAAGCCAACAAAGCTTTCGCGCATTTTGCTCGCCAAAAATAATATTTAATATATGGATGGCGTCTGCTGTCCATATTTTTTTATAAAACTATGTCTCGTCAATACAACCTAGACAAAGTTAAGAAATTTTTGTAAACAAAACGGCCCCCCTTGCGGAGGGCCTCGGAGGCCGAAGCCATTTATAGCTTCAGTATACGCGAATAAAAGCCTTTGTCAATAGTAATAATAAAAAATCTAATCATTTTATGTCCAGACAATACAACCTCGAAAAATTACGAAACTTTGGAATTATCGCCCACATTGATGCGGGTAAAACAACCGTCTCTGAAAGGTTGCTTTTTTATACCGGAGTTTCACATAAAATCGGAGAAGTGCACGAAGGTGATACAGTGATGGATTGGATGCCACAAGAAAGAGAAAGGGGAATTACGATTACCGCCGCGGCGATTACCATGCACTGGAAGGGGATTCAAATGAACTTAATTGACACGCCTGGCCACATTGATTTTACGGCTGAAGTCCAAAGATCACTGCGTGTTTTAGATGGTGCCGTGGTGGTGTTTGACGGAGTAGCTGGGGTTGAACCTCAATCTGAAACCGTGTGGCGTCAGGCTGATAAATATGGCACGCCGCGAATTTGCTTTATTAATAAATTGGACCGAATGGGGGGCAGTTTTGAAAAATCTTTTCAATCCATTTTAGTTAAACTAACTCCCAACGCCGTGGCGATGAACTACCCAATTGGTGAAGAAGAAAATTTGTCAGCCATTATTGATTTGTTAAAAATGAAAGCTATTTATTTTGAAGGAGATAAGGGTAAAGATGTGGTGGAAAAAGAAATTCCAGCTGAATACTTGGAAAAAGCTAAGGCTTGGCGCGAAAAGATGGTGGATAGAATTGCCGGAGAAGACGACACGTTAACTAATAAACTTTTGGAAGGTCAGGATATTTCGGTTGAAGAATTGATGGTAGTAATGCGAAAAGCTTGTTTGGCTTTTAAATTGGTGCCTGTCTTTTGCGGTTCAGCTTTAAAAAACAAAGGTACGCAATTGGTTTTGGATGGCGTAGTGGACTATTTACCTTCACCTTTAGATATTGGCATGGTCAAAGGCACTGACCCAAAAACGGGCGCTGAAATTGAAAGAAAGTTTTCTGACGACGAGCCATTTTCGGCTTTGGTGTTTAAAGTGGCCACTGATCCGTTTGTGGGGCAGTTAACCTTTTTTAGAGTTTATTCGGGTGTGTTAAACAAGGGAACGTATTTACTCAATTCAGTGACAGGCGAAAAAGAAAGAATCGCTCGAATTTTGCGCATGAAATCAAATTCTCGAGAAGAACTAGATGTAATTTATGCCGGCGAAATTGGAGCCACGGTTGGATTAAAAGACACTGTTACCGGTCACACATTATGTGATGTGGATAAACCAATTATTTTGGAAAAAATTTCTTTCCCCGAACCGGTGATTGCCATGCGCGTGGAGCCAAAAACTAAAGCTGACCAAGAAAAACTGATTGCGTCTATCAGGAAGTTAACCCAAGAAGACCCAACCTTTAGAATTAAAGAAGACATTGAAACGGGCGAAACCATTATTTCCGGTATGGGAGAATTGCATTTGGATATTATTGCGGATAGATTGCGTCGTGAATTTAACGTGGATGCCAATTTTGGCAAACCACAAGTGGCCTACCGGGAAACCATTACTATGGAAGCTGAAGCGGAAGAAAAGTATGTCAGGCAGTCTGGTGGAAAAGGGCAATATGGACACGTTTGGCTTCGGGTTAAACCGAAAGAAAGAGGAGCTGGTTTTGAATTTATTGATGAAATTAAAGGAGGCAGTGTGCCCAAAGAATTTATTAAGCCGACGGAAAAGGGAGTTATTGAAGCCATGGACAAGGGTGTGGTGGCTGGCTATCCGTTGGTGGACGTGGAAGTGACTTTATTTGATGGGTCATATCACGAAGTTGACTCATCTGAATTTGCCTTTAAAATTGCGGGGTCAATGGCCTTGCAACACGCTGCCAAAGCCGCCAAGCCCGTAATTTTAGAGCCGATTATGAAATGCGAAGTCATTACCCCGGAAGATTTTTTTGGAACGGTTATTTCTGATTTGTCATCTCGCAGAGGAAAAATTGAAGAAACTAAAGAAAGAGTGGGTATGAAAGTCTTAGATGCGTCAGTGCCTTTGAGCGAAATGTTTGGATATGCAACCGCCTTACGTTCCCTAACGGAGGGCCGAGCCAGCTTTACTATGCAATTTGATAGGTATGAGCCCGTGCCTAGCAACGTAGCCCAGCAGATTATTGAGGGAAAGAGGCAGTAAGGTTTTGCTCGGCAGTTTCCATCGCTTGGCACGTCATCGTTTTGAATCGCGAGTTAGTATATGCGATTCAAAACGTGCCTCTAACTCGGCGCACACAACGGTGCGCCTCCGTTATGCCAAGCTCCTGAAACTGTCTCGCTGCATTTTTATATAAAAAAAGAAGCCCGGCGATGTCGCGCGGGCTAAGCACTTCTTTTAATCCAAAGTGCTATCATTTGTTATCGCAAAGCCCAGTCCTTCGAGTAGTTTTTCCAGAAGGTGACGTGGGCCCGTTATTCTGCAGTTTGCGATGCGTCCACTGCTATTATAATCAAGAAGAACCCTTGGGTACCTATATCCATACGGATCCTTTTCGCGATGAGTTGTGGTAACCTTCCATTCCACCGCTAAAAATTCGATTTCCAGTCTTCTGCACTTGGTCCCGATAATCAGCAGCGATTTCCCCTGTTTTTGGGCGCCCAGAATGTCAAAGTGCTCTTTTTTTCCAGTAGGTTTCATTTTCTTTCTCTCCCTCGGTGTTGGATAATTTCTAACCACCAAAATCATAGCACAATATAATATATTCCGCTAGTCCTACGGGTTCAACATTATACTACAAATACAAAAGCTTTAAGAAATGTAGTATATTTTCTTACTTTCAAAAATAATAAAAAAAGAAGCCCGGCGATCGACCGCGCGGGCTTGGACGAAAAGGATCTATATGTTCAGTATCCTTCTTCGCAATGCTTCTGGGCTATTGAGTGCGATTTTTGAACGTACCACATCTCTCTCGGAATTGATGTTTGAAAGTAGGGCAAGAACAGGTTTTGGGCTACAACCATGCAATATGCATTCAATGGCTTTTGCCCTGTAAATGAACCCTACATTTCTAAACCGTTTCCTGTCGATGATTTTTTCTAGGGTGCTCCAGGCCGCTTTGCAGTACACCTCTCTTGCTCCTGGCACATTCATGAATGCCTCCTAAACTTGTGATGGAGTGTGAGTTTGTTTGGCACCAAAATCATAACACAATATACCATATTTAGCAAACCTGCCCTGGTCGGAGAGCTGGTCCTGAGCCACGTCGAAGGATTTGACACACGTTTTTGAGGTGGTAGAATAAAGTTAATAAAATAAAAAACATGAAAAAAGATACACCTCAAAAAAGAGTTGGTTATACTGCCAAAGAATTCGATGTATTAATGAGAAAGCACATTAATGAGTCGGCTGAAAAATTGAGGATGGAGTTGAGGTTAGCTTGGAAGAAAAATGCTAAGCTAAAAGTGTAATAACATGCCCGAAGTAATTTTTACTCAACAGGCATATACGGATTTATATTTGTTTATCGTCCACTATAAAGATTCGTTTGTTGATCTGTATAGCGATAGTGGAATTTGGTCTGAAAATGAAATTATAGAAAATTATCGGAAAAATGCAGAGGGATTGTATGCTAGAATTTATGAAACTATTATGGCAAAACTGAGCAGCAGGCAAGTGCTAGGACGAATAGCAGTTGGAAAATCATCACAATTAAATTTTTACGTTGGAAGTCGTTTGATTATGGTAATATTTTCTGAAGGAAAAGAAGATAATGCGCGCTGGGTTGAGTCTATATTTATCAATAGAAAACCCATTATTTTTTAGAATTTTGCTTGCCCTGAGTTTTTATCGAAGGGTTTGACATGGTTTTTGGAAAGGAATATTATAGATGTATGAACATTACGAAATGCGATATTTGTAAAAAAGATACTAAGGGGGAATACATCGTGGCAGGTATTGGATTTTTTCATAACAAAATTGAGGCTTGCTATCCTTGTGCGACTCCCATTGTAGCTTTTTTAAAGAAACACAAAGTTATTAAAGAAGAAAAAAAAGATGTTTGATAATAAAGATTTAGAAAAAATAATCAAGGCAATGGCTGATATTTTCCCCACTGCCAAAATGATGAATGATAGTTTTGAAAAGGTTGCCACAAAAGAACAGGTAGAAAAAATTGAGGATCAAGTAAAAAAAATGGATGATAGGTTGGGGAAGGTTGAAGCAAAGTTGGATGAAATAGAAGTAAAAATTAGTGACCCTCAAAGTCTTGAAAAGAGAGTTAGGGTTCTTGAAAAAGCCCTCGAAATTTAGTAATTACTAATAAAAAACGCCAAGATTAGCGTTTTTTGCTTATGGGGTGTTGACTATTAACCACAAATAGAATAATATAGTGAGTATTGTAAAATAATATTAAAAATTAATTAACGTTGTCCAAACTGGCTTAATCGTTGGGCAATAAAAAGCAAAATGGCAGAGAAATTTGAGCGAACAAAACCGCACGTAAATATCGGTACCATTGGTCACGTTGACCATGGAAAAACCACCACTTCAGCGGCTATCATGCACATCTCAAAGTTGCGTGGTTTAATGTCGTCTGGAGAAAATGTTGACCAGATTGACAAGTCTCCGGAAGAAAAAGCCAGAGGGGTGACGATTTCTATCACCCACTTGGAATGCGAAACTCCAAAACGTCACTATGCTTTGATTGATTGCCCTGGACACGCCGACTACATTAAAAACATGATCACCGGAGCCGCCCAAATGGACGGTGGAATTTTGGTGGTATCTGCTCCAGATGGACCTATGCCTCAAACCAAAGAACACATTTTGCTGGCCAAACAGGTTGGATTACCATCACTTTTGGTGTACATGAATAAGTGTGATATGGTGGATGACCCTGAAATTTTGGATTTGGTGGAATCAGAAGTTCGTGAATTATTGAAAAAATATGGTTTCCCGGGGGATACAACGCCAATTATCCGTGGTTCTAGCACTAAAGCTTTGGCCGCCACATCCGTGGATGATGCAGCTGCCAAGCCAATCATTGATTTATTGGATGCTTGTGACAATTATATCCCAGAACCTTTGCGAGAATTAGATAAGCCTTTCGCTATGGCCATTGAAGACGTTTTTTCTATTGAAGGACGAGGAACTGTGGCCACCGGTAGAATCGAAAGAGGAGTGATTAATGCTAACGATGAAGTGGAAATCGTAGGAATTAGACCAACTCAAAAATCTGTCGCTGTTTCGGTGGAAATGTTCCAAAAATCTTTGGACAGGGGACAAGCCGGAGACAACGTGGGAATTTTATTGAGAGGTTTAAAGAAAGAAGATATTGAACGAGGTCAAGTGTTGGCCAAAACTGGGTCCATTACTCCTCACACCGAGTTTGAGACAGAATGCTATATTTTGTCTAAAGATGAAGGTGGAAGAGCAACTCCATTTTTTACCGGCTACAAACCGCAATTCTATATCCGAACCTCTGATATTACCGGAGATGTCACTTTGCCGGCTGGAACCGAAATGGTAATGCCGGGCGATACTGCTAAATTAGTGGTAAAACTGATTGTGCCGGTAGCATTGGAAGAGCAGGGCAAATTTGCTATCCGAGAAGGAGGTAAAACCGTGGGAGCCGGTGTGGTAACCAAGATTATCAAATAAACGTATGGCAACAACCAAAGTACCTTCAACCAAAAAAGCGCCAAAAATAGAAACACCCAAAGAGGTTGAGGGTGCTTTGATGCCTAAATTGCGCATTAAATTAAAAGCGTATGATCATAAGATTATTGATAGTTCCGTCAGACAGATAATTGATATTGCCAATCGCAGTGGAGTTGAAATTATCGGACCAGTGCCTCTGCCGACAGAAGTATTAAAATACACCGTTAATCGTTCAACTTTTGTTCACAAAAATGCTAGAGAGCAATTTGAAATGAGAGTCCACAAAAGAGTGATTGATGTTTTAAGTCCCAATCAAGAAATTATTGAAGCATTGAGGGACTTGAATTTGCCATCGGGTGTTGACATTTCTATCAAAATTTAATAGTATAACATATTAGACAATTGTTAACTTCTGGGACACAATATTGTGCCCGGTAACAACATTGCCAGAAAAATGGGCGATAGCCCATTTTTAGTTAAAAGTTATCAAGTTTATCAGGTTATAAAGTATGAAATTTATATTAGGTAAAAAAATTGAAATGTCCCAGGTATTCTCTGAAGGAAAAGTGATTCCGGTGACTTTGGTTTTTGCCGGTCCGTGCACAGTTTTACAGAAAAAAACGCAAGCCAAAGAAGGGTATGATGCATTGCAAATCGGATTTGTGAAAATTACCAAGAAAAATAAAATTGGAAAATCTATGAAGGGTAAAGAATACCGACACCTGCGGGAATTTCTAATTCCTAATTCCCAATTTATAAAAAACGTTGGCGATGAATTCAATGTGACTGAATTTAAGGAAGGGGATGTGGTGACAGTGATTGGTACTTCAAAGGGAAAAGGATTTCAGGGAGGAGTAAAACGGCATGGTATGTCGGGGAGAAATTCTAGTCATGGTATGAAACACGAAGCCAGGACGATTGGTTCTATCGGACAACGATTTCCACAACACACTATTAAGGGCAGAAAAATGCCTGGCCGAATGGGAACCGATAGAGTTACGGTTAAAAATTTGATGATTGCTAAAGTGGATTTAGAAAATAATGTACTGGCCATTAAAGGAGCTGTACCTGGGCATAGGGGAACATTACTAGAAATTAGAAGTTAGAAAATAGAATATGAAAACGGTAGTTTATACACAAGAAGGTAAAGAGGCAAGTGAAATGACTCTGCCAAAAGAAATATTTGAGGTTCCTATGAACGCTGATTTGGTGCACCAAGTGTTTATTTCGCAAACGGCCAATAAAAGACAAGTTTCTGCGCATACCAAAGATAGAAGCGAAGTTCGTGGAGGAGGTCGAAAACCTTGGCGACAAAAAGGAACAGGTAGGGCTCGCGCAGGTTCAAGTCGATCACCGCTTTGGAAAGGTGGGGGAGTAACAGGTGGTCCAACCAATGAAAAAGTATACGAAAAAACCGTGCCAACCAAAATGCGTAGAAAAGCCATGTTTATGGTGTTGTCCAGCAAAGCTAAAAATAATTTAGTTGTGGTGTTGGATGAATTAAAGATAGACAAACCAAAAACTAAGGATATGGCCAGTTTGATTAAAAAATTACCGGTCGGTTCATCTTCGCGATTACTGATTAACAGTGAAGGTAATAATGTCTTTATGTCGGCCAGAAACATTGCTAAAACTGGCGTGGCCGAAACCCGAAATTTGAATGTGGTGGATTTATTGAATCACAAATATGTGATTATATCGAAAGCCGGAATTCAAGATATAGAGAAAATTTTTGTAACAAAATAATATGGCACTGTTAGATTTTTTAAAAAATAAAAAAGAAAAAGACAAAGCTAAAGAAAAAAAAGCCCAGAATGTTTCGGTTGTAAAAGAAATAAAGGATAAACCCGCCTCCGTTTCGCCAAAGCGAAACTCCAGCGAGGCGAAGAAATTTTCATATCAAGTTGTAAAAGCCCCCCACATTTCAGAAAAAGCTAATTATTTATCAGAAAAAAACAAATATACGTTTACGGTCTATAATCATGCCAATAAACCAGAAATTAAAAAGGCCATTGAAGGAGCATATGGGGTTAATGTGCTTTCGGTAAATATGGTGCGCATTCCGCATAAAAAGAGGCGATTAGGCAGAACCGAAGGTTTTAAGAAGGCATATCATAAAGCCATTGTGACTATAAAAGAAGGACAAAAGATTGAATTATTCTAATTATACTAAATGAAAATATATAAACCAACAACTCCATCAAGGCGCGGAATGACTGGTATTGATTTTTCCCAGCTGACAAAAAAAAGACCCGAGAAGAGTTTGGTTTTGGCTTTGCGAAGAAGTAACGGAAGATCAAAAGCCACCGGCCGAATCACGACCAGGCATAAGGGCGGAGGGGTTAAAAAATTGTATAGAATAGTTGAATTTGCCCAAACAAAAATGGACATGCCGGCCAAGGTGATTGCCTTAGAATATGACCCAAATCGGACTGCTTTTATTGCATTAATTGAATATCATGATAAGGTGAGGCAGTATGTTATTGCACCGCAAGATTTAAAAGTGGGGGACGAAACTATTTTTTCATTAAAAGCTGAATTAAAACCCGGCAATCGCATGATGTTGAAAAGTATTCCGGTTGGTACGAATGTATATAATATTGAATTAGAGCCCGGTCGTGGAGGCATTGCGGTTAGGTCAGCCGGAAGCTCTGCACAGGTTTTGGCACATGAAACCGTTTTCACTAATTTAAAAATGCCCTCCGGTGAAGTTAGAAAAGTAAAGTCAGAATGTTTTGCGACGGTTGGTATGGTTTCAAATCAGGAAAATCGATATTATACCATAGGTAAAGCCGGAAAATCACGCTTAAAAGGACGCAGGCCTCATGTCAGGGGTTCTGCCATGAATCCGGTAGATCATCCGCACGGAGGAGGAGAAGGTAGACAGCCGATTGGGCTTAAATATCCAAAAACCCCATGGGGAAAACATGCTTTGGGAGTTAAGACACGCTATAGAAAAAAGTGGACGAATAAATATATTATTCAACGACGCAAAAAGAAATAACATTTTATGTCAAGAAGTTTACGCAAAGGGCCATTTGTAGATTCAAAATTAATGGAGAAAGTCTTGAAGTTAAGGAAAGAAGACAAAGTGGTTATCAAGACTTGGGCCAGATATTCTACGATTTCTCCGGAAATGGTAGGTTATACTTTTGGAGTGCATAACGGAAAAGAATTTGTACCGGTATTTGTAGCCGAAGATATGGTGGGCCATAAATTGGGAGAATTTTCCGCTACAACCAAATTTCACAGGCATGGAGGAAAAATGCAGCGCGATATTGAAGCGGGCGCCGAAGTAAAGCCGGGTCCTGCCGCAACAGCGCCAGCCGCCGGGCCAAAAAAATAATATAAAGATATGGAAGTTAAAGTTCAGTTAAATAATATCAGAATTACACCCAGAAAATCTCGTCAATTAATTGACGTGATTCGAGGTAAGGATGTGGACAAAGCTCGCGCGCTTCTGGAATTTACGGTAAAGCGAGCGGCGGAGCCGGTTTTAAAGTTACTTAACAGCGCCGTAGCTTCGGCAGTGAATGATTTAAAATTGAATGAAAAGAATTTATATATTTCCAAAATTACTGCAGACGAAGGACCAACGCTAAAAAGAAGTTTTCCAATGAGCCGGGGTAGGGCTTATCCGATTATGAAAAGAACTTCACATATTCAGTTGACATTATCAGAAAAAAAAGAAGTAAAAAGTAAAAATAAATAATGACACATAAAGTTCACCCAAAAGCATTTAGAATTAAAGGAATGGAAGATTTTAATATCCGAGGGTTTTATGGTACAAAGATGCAACAATATTTGGAAGAAGATTTTTTAATAAAAGATTATTTAAGGGAAACATTAAAAGAGGCATCGGTGGCTAATATTCAAATTGAACATTCAGCCAATAAATTAAATATTATCATTGAAACCGCCCGCCCGGGAATTATTATTGGCCGAGGGGGAGAAGGAGTGGAAATTTTAAAAAAGGGAATTGATCAAAAGCTAACTAGAATGGCAAAGCGTAAACCCGCCTCCGCCAAGGCTTCGGCAAGACAAGTTAAAATTGATATTAAAGAAATAAAAAACCCATTTACTTCTGCTGCTCTGGTGGGGCAAATGGCTGCTCAGCAAATTGAAAAAAGAATTCCTTTCAGACAAGTCTTAAAAAGAAGTATGGAGCGGGTGATGCAGAATAAAGAAATAAAAGGTATTAGAATGGAGGTTTCCGGTCGATTAAACGGAAATGAAATTGCTAGAAGGGAATGGTTGACACAAGGCCGGATGCCAAGGCAAACGATTAGAGCCGACATTGATTATGCCCACAATGAAGCTTTGTGTACATATGGTGTAATCGGGGTGAAAGTGTGGTTATATAAAGGAGATAAGTTTACATAAAGCATGAAGCATAAAGCATGAAGCAAACGAAAACGTTTTTGTTTCATGTTTCATGATTCATGTTCCATGAATATGAGTTTAATGATGCCCAAAAAAGTTAAGCACCGAAAATGGCACCGAGGGGTGACCAAGGGAGTGGAAACACGAGCAACCCAATTAAATTTTGGCAGTTTTGGATTAAAAGCGATGGACACCAAGTGGATTACGGCACGTCAGATTGAAGCGTCTCGAAGATATATTATTCGTTATATGAAAAAGGGAGGAAAAGTATGGGTGAGAATTTTTCCAGACAAGCCGGTGACATCAAAAGGAGAAGAAGTACCATTGGGAGGAGGTAAGGGTGCTGTTCATCACTATGTTTACCCCATTAAGCCGGGAAGGATTATTTTTGAAGTAGATGGATTAAAAGAAGAAGTAGCGAGAGAGGCTTTACGAGGAGCAGCCATTAAGTTGCCAATTAAGACCAAGTTTGTTAAACGAGAAATTTAGAAATTATGAAAACAGTAGAATTAAGAAAAAAAAATACTCAAGAATTAGAAAAGCTGGTAAGCGAACTTAGAAAAAAGTTACATGACCTTAGGTTTAAGTTTTCTAGCAATCAATTAAAAAACGTCAAAGAAATCAGTAATATTAAAAAAGAAATCGCAAGGTCTTTAACTATAATTAAAGAGTCTGCCGCCTTCGCCAAGGCTTCGGCCGTCGGCTCGACGGAGTCTGCCTCTGGCCAGACGAAGTCGGCGAGCCAAGCAAAATAATATGTCTAAGAAAAAATTACAAGGAATCGTGGTTTCAGATAAGATGGCAAAAACCGTTGTTGTTAAAGTTGAAAGAGTTAAAGAACATCCAAAATACAAAAGGAGATATAAAGTCCATAAAAAGTTTAAGGCCCATGATGAAAAGAAGGAGTATAAGATGGGGGACGTGGTTATTATTGAAGAATGCGCACCCATTTCCAAAGACAAGCATTTTAAAGTGATTGCTAAAGTTTAAATATTGAAATATTTACAATATGATACAGTTAAGAAGTATGGTAATAGTGGCAGACAATAGTGGAGCACAAATTATCCAGTGTATTAATGTTCCCGGCGGAAGCGGTAAAAGATACGGTCAATTGGGAGACATAATTGTGGGCACGGTCAAAAAAGCATCGCCTAGAAAATTGGTAAAAAAACACGAAGTAGTAAAAGCCGTTGTTGTGCGCCAGCGAAAGGAATTCAGGCGCGCCGATGGATCCTATATTAGATTTGATGACAATGCAGTGGTAGTATTAGCAGAGGGAAAATTACCAAAAGGGGGCAGAGTATTTGGACCGATTGCCAAAGAGGTTAAAGATAAAGGTTTTGACGAAATTGCCCAAATGGCAGCAGAATTATTATGAAAATAAAAAAAGGAGATACAATTTTAGTGATTTCAGGCAAAGACAAAGGCAGAACTGCTAAGATTTTAAAGTCCATGCCAAGCGAAAAGATGATTTTGGTTGAAGGAATTAATTTAAAAAATAAGGCGGTAAAACCCAAAAAACAGGGTGAGGCCGGCCAAATGGTAAAAGTGGCGACTCCGATTCAAAGCAGTAATGTAAAATTTTTGTGTCCAAAGTGTGGAAAAGCAGCTAGGATTGGATACAAGACAGAAGGTCAAAAAAAGTTTAGGATTTGTAAAAAATGTAAATCAGAAGTATAACATGGATAAGTTACAGAAAAAATTTAATACCGAGGTGATTGGCGCAATGATGAAACAATTTGGATTTAAGAATCCAATGTCGGTGCCCCGCATTACCAAAGTCACCATTAATTCCTCGTTTGGAAAACAGGCGGTTACTAAAACTTCCAGCGAAAGAGAAAAAATGATAAATTTAATTTCACAGGATTTAGCATTAATCTCTGGCCAGAAGCCAAACTTGGTTAAGTCAAAAAAGTCCATTGCTGGGTTTAAATTACGTGAAGGTTTGGAAATTGCGGCGATGGTTACTTTACGAAAGGGCAGAATGTGGGACTTCTTGGAGCGATTAATTTATTTATCACTACCAAAATCAAGAGATTTTCAGGGATTGAATATTGTGTCTGTGGATCAGGGTGGAAATTTAAACATTGGATTTCGTGAACATATTAACTTCCCGGAAATTTTTACTGACAAAGAAAAAACTATTATTGGATTGCAGGTGACCGTTTCAACTAACGCTAAAAATCATGAACAGGGGTTAGCATTATTCAGATTAATGGGTTTTCCAATAAAAAAGTAATATTTAAATATTTAAATATTTAAATTTCAGATTATGGCAAAAGCATCACAAGTTGCAAGCGCAAAAAGAAAACCAAAGTTCTCCAGCCGAAAGGTGAACCGGTGTTTTAAGTGTGGTAGAAGGCACGGATTTATGAGAGCGTTTGGGCTGTGTAGAATTTGTTTTAGAGAATTAGCCAACAAGGGTGAAATTCCCGGCGTAACAAAATCAAGCTGGTAAAAATAGTTAAAAGTTATCAAGTTATCAAGTTCATCAAGTCCGAACTTTAAAACTTTATAACTTGATAACATTAAACTTCGTATGACAGATCCAATTACAGACATGTTAAATCAAATTAGGAATGCGGGGGCTGTTGAAAAAACAGAGGTGGTGTTGTTTTTCTCAAAATTAAAATATGAAATCGCCACACTTTTAGTAGCCGAAGGGTTTTTGACTGATGTGAAAAAAGTGGCTAAGGGAAAAGTAAAGATGTTAAAGTTGGGTTTAAAATATAACACCGGGGTGCCAGCCATAGAGGATGCTAGAAGAGTTTCCAAGCCCGGACAAAGAATTTACGCAGGTTTTAATGAATTCAAAAAAGTGAGAGGGGGGTTTGGTATTTCAATCGTATCTACGCCAAAAGGTTTAATGACCAATAATCAGGCCAGAAAAGCCAAACTGGGCGGAGAAGTACTCCTTGAAGTTTGGTAATAAATAGTATATAATGCAAGATTATGTCAAGAATCGGTAAAAAATTAATTGAAATTCCACAGGGGGTTACGCTGACCATCAACGGCCAAGCAGTTTTGGCTAAGGGTCCAAAGGGGGAATTAAGAACCGATGTGCACCGCAATATCAAAGTGGAAATTTTGGATGGGAAAGTTTCGGTGGCGCCCAATAAAAAAGAATTGGATAATAAGGTACGCGGGCTGTGGGGATTATATCGCGCCTTGATTGCCAACATGGTGGAAGGTGTTTCAAAAGGATTTGAAAAGAAATTGGAAATTGAAGGGGTGGGATTTAAGGCTAATGTAGTGGGGGATGAGCTAGTAATGAATTTAGGATTTGTTAATCAGGTAAAAATTAAAAAGCCCGAGGGAATTACGTTTGCTGTGGAAAAAAACTTGATTACGGTTTCCGGAATTAATAAAGAGTTGGTGGGGCAAATTTCGGCTGAAATTAGAAAAGCCAAACCGGTTGAACCATATAAAGGAAAGGGAATTAAATACCAAGGTGAAAAAGTAAGGAGAAAAGAAGGTAAGAAAGTGGTAGCAACGAAGAAATAGTTATAAAGTTAAAAGTTTACCAAGTATGTTGAATAAGCAAATAAAAAGAAAAAGGATTCACAAACGGATTAGGGCCAAGATTGTTGGTACGGCTTTACGGCCCAGACTTTCGGTCTTTAAATCCGCTAAGTATATGTATGCTCAATTGATTGATGACGATAAAGCCAAAGTATTAGTACAGGTCTCGGATTTAAAATTTAAGAAAGGTAAAAAAACTGGTAATGCCACCGAAATTGGAAAATTAATTGCCAAAGAGGCGTTGGCCAAAAAGATTGAAGCAGTCGTGTTTGATCGAGGAGGATTTGTGTACCATGGTAGAGTTAAGGCGGTGGCGGATGGAGCGCGCGAAGGAGGCTTGAAGTTTTAAATTTAAAAGTTATCAAGTTATAAAGTTATGGAAGAAGTTAAAAAAGAAAATATTACGCCAGCAGTAAAAACCGAGCGAAACTCTGATGGTTTTCGGCCAGTGAGAAAATTTGGGTCACGCAAAGGTGATTTAAATGATGGATTTGATACCAAGTTGTTGGATTTGGCTCGTGTGACACGTGTGACTGGTGGCGGAAAGAGGATGAGTTTTAGAGCGGTGGTGATTGCTGGGGATAAAAAAAGTAAAATTGGGATTGGCATTGATAAGGGAAAAGATGTTTCGCAGGCCATTGATAAAGCGACAAGACGCGCAAAAAAGGATATGATTAACGTAGTAATTATCAATGGAACCATTCCGCACCAAGTGGAAGCTAAGGTGGGACCGGCGATGATTATGTTAAAGCCCCAAAGTATGGGACGCGGATTGGTGGCTGGCGGGGCTGTCAGGTCCATTTGTGAATTGGCAGGAATAAAAAACATTTCTTCTAAAATTTTATCCGGGTCAAAAAATAAATTAAACAACGCCAGAGCGACCATGGAAGCATTGAAAAAGCTTAGGGTGAGAAGCTAGTATCTAGAATCTAGAATCTAAAATTATGCAAACACATCAATTAAAGCCAAATCATAAGAGTGCTGATCGTAAAATTGTCGGCCGAGGAGGAAAGAAAGGAACTTATTCCGGTAAAGGAGGCAAGGGGCAAACCGCTCGTGCCGGCAGGAAATTGGCGCCGATTATTCGCGAATTAATTAAGCGTTATCCAAAATTAAAAGGATATCGGGCTGAACGTTTTGGTAAAAAAATAGCCACGGTAAATTTGGCATCGCTAGAAAAGAAATTTGCTGATGGATCAAAAATAACTTCTCAAAATGTCGGCCAGGTTAAAATTTTGGGCACGGGAGCGGTAACTAAGAAATTCCACGTCAAGGGTGTGGCACTTTCTCAATCGGCCAAAGCGATCATTGAAAAGGCCGGTGGCACGGTGAAATCATAAAACATGAAGCATAAAGCATGAAGCAACCGACGTAGTTTGTTTCATGTTTCATGTTCCATGCTCCATAAAATATGTGGTACGATAAAATTACATTACTTTTTAAAAATAAAGATTTAAGAAATAAAACCATTATTATCTTGATTCTTTTTGTGGTGTTTAGAATTGCGGCCAATGTGCCAATTCCGGGTATTGGTTCTGAAAATTTAAGGAGATTTTTTGATCAAAATCAAGTTTTTGGATTACTTAACATTTTTTCGGGTGGCGCCTTAAGTAAATTTTCCATTGTGCTTTTGGGACTTGGTCCTTACATTACCGCCACTATTATTTTACAGCTGTTGACGATGATTTTTCCCGCTTTGGAAAGATTGTACAAAGAAGAAGGAGAAACGGGTCGGCAGAAATTTAATCAGTATGGTAGGCTTTTAACCATTCCTTTGGCCGGATTTGAAGGCTACGGTATTTTAACTTTATTTCAGAGACAGGGAGTTATTACCGGTTTATCATTACCCTTAATGATTGCTTCTATAATTACCATTATTGCCGGTTCCATGTTTTTAATGTGGATTGGTGAACTGATTAGTGAGCAGGGTATGGGCAATGGCATTTCGTTATTAATTTTTGCCGGTATTGTGGCCAGTCTGCCAACGAATATTTTTCAAACCTTCATTAGTTGGAATCCTTCGCAAATTCCTTCATATATTTTATTCTTTGTGTTATCGGTTGTCATTATTGCCGGTGTGGTTTTGATTACCGAGGCTCGCAGGAATATTCCGGTTTCCTACGCCAAGCGTGTGCGGGGTAATAAAATGTTTGGCGGACAATCTACCTATTTGCCCTTAAGCGTCAATCCGGCCGGAGTTATTCCAATTATTTTTGCATTGAGTATTTTACTGTTTCCGGGTATGATCGCCGGCTTTTTGGGCGGAGTACAGGGCCTTGTGGGTAACGTTGCCACCGCCACCGCCGCGTTTTTTAACAACCAATGGATCCATGGCGGATTATACTTTATTTTGGTTATTGTTTTTACCTATTTTTACACCGCCGTTACATTTGATCCAAAACAAATCGCTGAAAATTTACAAAAAATGGGTGGGTTTATTCAGGGCGTTCGGCCAGGGGAATCTACAATTGCTTTTTTGGGACATATTTTAAACCGCGTTTTGTTTGTGGGGGCTATTTCTCTGGGTTTGATTGCAATATTGCCAAACATTGTGGCTGGGGCGACGGGCGTGACCGGATTTACCTTTTTAATTGGAGGCACATCACTTTTAATTATTGTTTCAGTAGTATTGGAAACGATGCGCACCATTAACGCGCAACTCCAAATGAGGGAGTACGACAGTTTTTAATCTGTCAGATTAAAAACTGAATTTTCAATCAATTTATAAATTTTTGAATATTTAAATTCCGCCGAAAGGCACCTGCCTGCCTGCCGATGAGGCAGGGATTTTTTTGTGTCTGTAAATCTCCAAGCTTGGGAAAACCCAGACAACTTTTGTTGATAGCTTTTTTGTAAAAAAAGAGAGCGGGGGCGAGTCCGCTCTTTGACCATGCGATGTGGGCGTGGAGGTTAAATTTGTGTTGGTGGTCGCCAGCCTCTTTCAAGAGCGTACCAGAAAACAGTCTGGTACAGCTCAAGTCTCTCGACCGAAATGCCAGTTTCTTTTGAGATTTCCTCCATCAGTTTATTTCCAATGGGGTTTTTCTCATAAACCAGTAGTTTCCTGTGAATCTCGTCCATTTCTACATGAGAAATATTGCCTCCTCCTTTACCAATGACTACGATCGACATGATATTCTCCCTCAGTTGAAAAGGTTTTACTCTAACTAATACACTACACTAAGTTAGTGATAAGTCAATAGTTGCTCAGGCTAACTAATTTTGATACAATAATCTCATGAGCAAACAAGTTGTCATCATATTCGGTGCTCCGGGGGCGGGCAAGGGCACGCAATCAGAATTATTGTCTGAAAAATTGGGATACTATCATCTTGAATCAAGTAAGGTATTAGAGCGTTGTTTTAAGAATGAAGACAAAAGTAAAACGTTTACGGTTGAAGGCCAAGATTATAATGTGGGTAAAGAAATAGCCAATTGGAAAACGGGTGCTCTGACGAGTCCGCCATTTATCACAGAGTTAATACTGGAAGAGTTTAAGCATCTGGCTGAAGATGGTGAGAGTTTTATTGTGTCTGGCTCTCCGAGGACATTGTACGAAGCCGAAAAAGAAATGCCGGTGTTGGAAAGGTTGTATGGCAAAGAAAATATCCACATTGCCATGATTGAAATTAGTGCCGAAGTTACAGTATTTAGAAACACCCACCGCAAAATTTGCGAGCTGATGCGTCACTCTATTTTATTTAACCAAGAAACGGAGAACTTAGAACTTTGTCCTTTGGATGGTTCTCAATTAATAAGGCGCAAAGATTTAGATAATGCAGAAACTATTAAGGTGCGCCTTCAGCAATACCGAGATAGAACTTTGCCGCTGTTTGAGTATTTTGAAAATAACAATTTTAACGTAAAAAAAGTGGATGGAGAAAAATCGGTAGCAGAAGTGCACGAAAGTATTTTAAAGGCGATAGGACGTGATGAAAAATAAGATTATTTTTACCGTGGGAATGGCTGGCTCTGGAAAAAGTATTGTTGCCGATGAACTAGTCAAAAAAGGTTTTGAATATGTGCGATTTGGACAGGTTGTCATAGATGAAATAAAAATAGAAGAACTGGAAGTTAACGAAACAAATGAAAAAATAGTCCGTGAGCGATTAAGAAATGAGCATGGTATGGGGGCGATGGCTATATTAAATATTTCCCAATTTGATACATTCCTTGAAACGTCAAATGTGGTGGGGGATGGACTCTACAGTTGGACAGAGTATAAAATACTGAAAGAAAAATATGGTAGCAATATGTATGTGCTCGCCATATACGCTCCGCCGACATTAAGATATGAGAGATTGGAAAATAGAACCGCTAGCAATGATGTAGATAATCGTTTTAGATCAATATTAAAAGACGATTCAAAAAAACGTGATTATTCTGAAATAGAAAATATTGAAAAAGGCGGGCCAATTGCTATGGCAGATTTTACGATTATAAATACGGGAAAACTGGAAGATGCGATAATGCAAGTCAATAACATTTTATCAAAAATAACCAACGAATGAACTTAATTAAAACTCCACAAGAAATTGCCATTATGGCCGAAGGTGGAAAAATTCTGGCTACCGTACTTAAAGAAATTGAAAAAATGGCGGTGGCGGGAATTACCACTTTGCAATTAGACAGAGCCGCCGAGGCTCTCATTTTGGCTGCGGGTGCCAAACCGGCTTTTAAGGGCTACGAAGGTTTTCCGTATTCACTGTGTGCTTCGGTTAATGATGTCATTGTGCATGGTTATCCATCCAAATATATGTTAAAAAATGGGGATTTGGTAGGCCTGGATTTGGGCGTAAAATGGAAAGGATACAACACCGATATGGCTGTGACGGTGGCCGTGGGGGAAGTTAGTTTTGAAGCCAGAAGGTTAAAAGAAGTGACCAAAAAAGCTTTGCGACTTGGATTAAAAAAAGCGCGGGCGGGGGTGACAGTGGGGGACTTAGGGCATACCATTCAGCGTTTTGTGGAAGACCAAGGGTTTGGCGTGGTACGGGATTTGTGTGGTCATGGTATTGGCAAGGAGGTGCATGAAGATCCGCAAATTCCAAACTATGGTCAGCGTCATAAGGGTGTTGAATTAAAAGAGGGGATGGTGATTTGCATTGAGCCCATGGTAACCCAAGGCACATGGCAAATTCGTAAGGCCAAAGACGGATACGGTTTTGCCACTCGCGATGGGCTTTTAGCCGCTCACTTTGAACATACGTTGGTGATTACGAAAGATGGATGTAAAGTGTTGACGGAGGTATAATAAATAAAACATATGAACAAAATAATTATTGGAAACTGGAAGATGAATCCGGCCAGCCAGAAAGAGGCGTTGGAACTTTTTGATGCCATCAAAGCCGGCGTAAAAGACGCTAAAGCCGAAGTGGTGATTTGCCCACCGTTTATTTATGTTTCAAGTTTAAAATTTCCCGCCCCAAGAGGGGCGAGGCTCGCCCAATTTCATGGGCGGCAGTATTCAAGATTGAAATTGGGTGCTCAAAATGTGTTTTGGGAAAATAAAGGAGCGTTTACGGGAGAAATTTCGCCGGCAATGTTGAAAAGTTCGAATGTGAAATATGTAATTGTTGGTCATTCCGAAAGAAGGAAATATTTTGGTGAAACCAATGAAGATGTCGCCAAAAAACTGCAGGCAGTTTTGGAGGTTGGCATGACGCCAATTTTGTGTGTTGGTGAAAACGAAGGCGAAAATAGGGAGGAGGTTTTGAGGGAACAGCTTGCAGGGGTTTCAGGTTTCAGGCTTCAGGCTTCAGGATTAATTGTAGCTTACGAGCCCGTGTGGGCGATTGGCACTGGAAAAAACTGCCGGCCGGAAGATGTAAAAAAAGCTATGGAAACGATAAAAAATTTAGTAGGGGATGTGAGAGTGTTGTACGGTGGAAGTGTGAAAGCTGATAATGCTCAAGAATATTTGGAAGTGGTGGACGGCCTCTTGGTTGGCGGCGCGTCACTGAATGCAGAAGAATTTATAAAGATTGTAGAAAAGGGTTCTTAATGACTAAACAGTCCGTTTGCCTAGGCAAAACGGCTGTTTTTGGGTGTAAAACCGCGTGGGCTTGACAAGGTTGCTTGATGGGTGTATAATGAAGGTATAGGATAAAGAGATAGTTTTTGAACGAACCTTGAAAATCCTACCTTTCTTTCAGTCCGTCAGTAAGGCTCTTTCTGGGGCGCCTGGCTGTGGCCACGGTTGGTGGGCTGGAAGAAGGGAATGTATATGTTTGCCGCTGGTATATCGCCAGTGGGGATGTGTATGTCTCTTTATTGCTTGAAGGGGGAATATCATGGCCGACATCATCGCAGTTCGTAAGTGGACCAGGATTCACTGCGGAGCCAAAAATTCTCACTGTCGGGACGTTGAGAGCTTTTTCGCTCTCACGACCGACGGCCGTGAGATCTCGCTCAGCCGTTACTGGTTCGAGCGTCTGAGCGGGTTTATTCCCGCCACCGAAGGGCGAAGTGAGGTGCCCGGCAATCAGTATGGTGGAGATTTCTCCACCATGGCTGGTGTGAACTGGAGTTGCTCACTCCAGTTCATCGCGCACAAGTTGGGGCAACTCGGTTATAGCCGAGTATCCGAGGAGGTGGTCGGGTGGTAACTCCTCTCCTCCTGGAGAAAATTAGGAAGGCGTCGATCGAGATGGCCGGTAGACGACGTAAAATACCTTGTGGCAAGATGAGGAACCATGGCCTTTGTAAGTTGGGCCAGTCCGGGTGTGACGGCAAGTAGTGCTTTTAGCACGAAAATGCCGATAGGTTCAATTCCTATCTGGTCCATTCGAGGGGGTGTTGGAGTTTCACAGTCATGCAACTCCAACACCCACTTCTCCCAGCCCACAAAATGTTTGTGGTTTGAGAGAAGGGAATTAAAAATAAAACACCTAAAATGGTGTTTTTTGTTGTTGCGGAAATGAATTTTTTGTTTTATAATTACGCCATGAATTCAAACGAATTACGGCAATCATTTTTAGATTTTTTTTCTAAAAAAGAGAATGGGGGACACAAAATTGTGCCCAGTTCTTCGCTTCTGCCAACTGACCCTTCGGTGCTTTTTACAACCGCCGGTATGCAACAATTTAAGCCCTATTATTTGGGTGAAGAATCGCCTTGGGGTAAAAATGTAGCCAGTTGTCAAAAGTGCATTCGAACTTCAGACATTGAAGAAGTGGGGGACGAACGCCACCTGACCTTTTTTGAAATGTTGGGAAATTTTTCATTTGGCGGATACTGGAAAAAAGAAGCTATTAGTTATGCTCATGAATTTGTCACTAAAGAATTGGGGCTTAAGATTGATTACGTCACTGTTTTTGAAGGTACGGAAGGTGTGCCATTTGATCAAGAATCATTTGATATTTGGCAGTCACTTGATAAAAATATTACTATTAAAAAATGTGGGCGAGCTGACAATTTTTGGGGTCCGACCGGTGACGAAGGGCCTTGCGGACCAACTACGGAAATATATGTGAGTGGAATTGAAATTTGGAATTTGGTATTTAATGAGTTTTACCAACAAAAAGATAAAACCTTAAAACCGTTAGAAATAAAAGGTATTGATACCGGCATGGGGTTGGAAAGATTGGCAATGGTAATACAAAACGTGCCAACGGTTTTTGACACGGATATTTTTGCCCGCCTGCCGGAGAGGCAGGGCGGTGCCAGTACCAAAGAAGAGCGGATAATAAAAGACCATACCCGGGCCATTGTAGCCTTGATTTTAGATGGTGCTCGGCCCTCCAATAAAAATCAGGGGTATGTTTTGCGAAGGTTAATGCGCCGGATTATGATGTATCCTGGTTTTTCTTTAGATAATTTTCAAGTAGTGAAAAATGTGGTTGAAGCAGAATTTAAGGCTTTTACAGTGGCCATGAAAGAGGGTTTAAAACATGTTAAAGAAGATATGGACGCCCAAGAAATTTTTTCTTTGTACGAAACGTATGGTCTGCCAGTGGATGTGTTGCGTGACAAAATTAAAAATTTTAATCAGCCAGAATTTGATGCACTGCTCAAGCAACACCAAGAACTTTCACGTACGGCTTCGGCTGGCATGTTTAAGGGGGGATTGGCAGATCATGAACCGGCGACCGTAAAATTACACACCGCGCATCATTTGCTGTTGGCCGCGCTCCAAGAAATGTTTGGAAAAGAAGTGAAACAAAGGGGTAGTAACATTAATCAGGAAAGATTGCGTCTGGATTTTTCGTTTGACAGAAAATTGACAGATGTGGAAAAACAAAAACTGGAAAGTATGGTACAATTAAACATTGATGCTGGATTGAATGTAATTCAGAGAGAGATGCCATTAAAAGAGGCGCAAAAAATTGGAGCTGAAATGGAATTTGGTGTAAAATACGGAAATACGGTCAGTGTATATTTTATAGAAGGACCCTCCTTCGCCAAGGCTTCGGCGGGGCAGAGCAAAGATGGCGTGGTCAGTAAGGAATTTTGTGGAGGTCCACATGTTGGCAATACCAAAGAATTGGGTCAATTTAAAATCTTAAAAGAGGAAGCCTCAAGTCAGGGAGTGCGCAGAATAAAAGCAGTTTTAAGGTAATTTTTTTAATGTATGCCTAAAAAAATCTACGACATTAAACCGCCAAAGTTGGTTAAAAAAAGAAAGATAGCCTCAAAAGTGGTGCCGGTGGTTAAAATAGAATCAAAGCCAAGCACTCCGGAAAGGCGATTTCCATTGATAGAATTGATGATGGGAGGAGGGGTGGTGGTGTTGCTTTTGGGAATTTATTTCTTTAATACTTTACCCAAAGCCGATATTCAAATTTGGCCAAAAATTGACACTATTTCTTTTCAAGAAAAAATCACGGCTAGTAAAAAATTCAATACGGTGGATATTGCCAAAAAGATAATTCCGGCGATGTATGTGGAAGAATCCAAAGAAGCCACGCAAAATTTCCCGGCCTCGGGTAGCGCCTCCAACGATGGCAAGGCCACCGGCACCATTAAGATTTATAATAAAATTAGTCCATCTTCGCCACTGTCTTTAAAAGTTGGCACGCACTTTTTGTCGGATTCAGGAAAGTATTTCGTGACGCTGGATAAAGTTATGGTTCCGGCTATGTCGGGTAAAACTGCCGGGTCTATTAGTGTTAAAGTTCAAGCCGAAGAAAGCGGACCGGCCTACAACATTGGTGCATCCAAATTTTCGGTTCCCAAATTATCGGGAACTTCGTATTATTACAGCATTTGGGCGGAGTCAACATCAGCCATGGAAGGCGGATATACAGGTGATGTCAAGAAAGTCACTAATGCGGACATTGCCAATGCTAAAGAAGTGCTGACCAAAAAAGTCTTGGCGGATGCCGAAGTAGCTTTGCGAAGTAAGATTTCGGCTGACTATATTTTACTGGATAATGCTATTACTAAAAACGTGGTGGGGGCTACGGCCAGCGTAAAAGCCGATAGCATTGCGGATAATTTTAATGAAACAGCTAAGGTGCGCGTGTCGGCGTTGGTGTTTAAAAAATCCGACATTACCTCTTTTGTAAAAAGTGATTTGTTGGCCCAATTGCCCGAAGGAAAAGAATATTTGGAAAAAAGTTTGGATGTGCAATATTCTGCCGAGGCGGTGGACATGGCGGGCGGAACAGAGAGCTTGGTTATTAAAGTAAGTTTTGGAACATATTTGGATATTCAAAAAAATGAGGTGGTGGAATTTTCCAGTCGCTTGTCGGCCAGCCAGATTAAACAGATGATTGACCAAAAATATGGCGGGGCAGTGACTCGTAGCGAAATTTCTTTCTGGCCATTTTGGGTGCACAAGGCGCCAAGCAATAAGGATAGGATTAACATAGGGTTTAACTTTTAGGAGGTATGAATAAGGATTTTGATAATTGGAATTTACGAAAGAAGGACTTGGAGAATAAAAAAGAGAAATATCTGTTTAAATCTGGCGATATTTGGTGGTGCTCTGTTGGGGTCAACATACAAACTGAATCTTGTGGGAAAGGCAAAGATTATCAAAGACCCGTGCTGATATTGAAAAAGTTATCAAGCACTAACTTTATTGGTATGCCACTTTCTACTAAAGAGAAAGTTGGCACATGGTTTGTTGATGTGACGGTTCATGGTGAAAAGAGATATGTGTTGCTGTACCAAATAAGAATGTTTAATGCAAATCGTTTTCAGCGACGACTTGCAGCTCTTGATGATTCGGATTTTGACAAAGTAAAAGAAAAACTCGAGACGTTGCTCGAGCTTTCTCATCATCACCCCCGCTAAGCGGGGGATCGGTGGGTAACCCCAAAAGTAAATTAAGTATAGCAGATTATAATCGCGTGTCAAGTGGAGAATTTTATAGTGGTTGGTCTGAATTTTTAAATCGAGCTCACCAGTTTTATTAAGCGCCAAACCGGCGTTTTTTGTTTTTTTGCTACGTTGCTATTGACTTTTTCAATAAATACATATAGTATTCTAGTAGGTCGAGGGTCATTGTTAGTCCCTTGAAAATTCAATCTTCTTGCAAAGGAAAAACTGTCATGAAATTCAAAGCTGTGACGATTAAGGACGCTCCACTTAAACTCAAACTCGCGCTCGACCAATTGAGGTCGCGCTTGGAGAAAGAAGTGGTCGCAAAGTTTTTCGGTGTCCCAGTGGGCACCATGGGGCCCGCAGAAATGTATGTCCAGGAGACAGATCCTGCTGTGGGCCAAGAACCGTTCGTCAGTTACAACGCGAGCAGCATCACCATCAAGGAGGGAAGGGATTTTGACGGGGCGCTTCAGGCCCTCAAAGACATCGTTTATGGTCTCATCAGGGAACATTGGAAAGGTGTCGGTAAAATTCAGGTCATGGTTGTCATTCACGCTTCCTCGGCGGAAGGTGAGCGATCAAGACTCTATGAGTCCGTAGCGGATTTGTTGATTGGCTAGGACTCATGGCCTGCGTCATTCTTTTGGCCCAATCACTTGGTTGGGCTTTTTTATTGATTAAAAATGGGGTATAATAAGCCATAGTGTTGACGAATTGGCATTAATTTGATAACATCTTATTATACAAATGGACGAGATTGTACTAGTAAATAACGAGCGAAAACCCGCGGAAATTCCCCAAGATAAATCCAAAGCGATTAAATTGGAAGGCAGGGTTATCGAGGCTTTACCAAATGCCTTTTTTAGGGTATTATTAGCAGACGGAAGGGAAGTGATGGGATTTTTGTCGGGTAAAATGCGCTTAAATAGGATTAAAATTTTAACGGGTGACAGAGTGACGCTGGAAATGAGCCCGTACGACGATAAAAAAGCGAGAATAGTTTATCGATTAAAGTAACTATGAAAGTCAGACCAAGCGTAAAACCAATGTGCAATGATTGTCAGATCGTCAAAAGAGACGGAACGCTTTACGTTATTTGCAAAAAAAATCCAAAACACAAACAAAGACAAGGATAAAACCTATGCCAAGAATTGCGGGAGTTACCATCCCAGAAAATAAAAGAATTGCCATTGCCATCACTTACATTTACGGAGTGGGGAATTCTTTAAGTAAGAAAATTTTAGCGGATACTAAGATTGACCCCAATAAATTGGCCAAGGATTTAACCGCCGAAGAAGTGAATGCTTTAAAAGACGGCATTGAAAAAGTGACTAAAATTGAAGGAGATTTACGCAGACAGGTGATGATTAATATTAAGCGATTAAAAGATATTGGTGCTTGGCGAGGAACAAGACATTCCAAAAAGCTACCAACTCGCGGACAAAGAACAAAGACTAATAATCGAACCGTACGTGGCAATGTAAGAAAAACCATGGGCTCTGGTAGAAAGCCATCCGCCAGCCCGACATAAAGAAGATTTAAATATTTAAATATTGAAATATCGAGGATATGGGAAAAAAACAAGTTACAACTGAAAATCAAGAGCAGGCGATTAAAGAATCAGAAAAGATTGAGGCGGTTTTAGGTAAGGAAGTAAAGGTCAAATCTTCCTTGAAAGTGGCGGAGGTTCGCGTCTATGTTTCTTCTTCTTATAATAACACTATTATTACGCTGACCGATGCAAAGGGTGGGGTGCTGGTTACAAAATCAGCCGGTGCGGTGGGATTTAAGGGAGCCAAAAAAGCCACTTCTTTTGCTGCTTCTCGTGTTGCGGAAGCCATTGTAAATACTTGTAAAAAGTTAGGAGTAGAAAAGGTGGAGGTATTTATCAAGGGTATAGGTGCGGGCAGAGAATCGGCCGTTAGAACTATAGTGAATCAGGGCCTGAATGTAGTCTCCATTAAAGATATGACGCCCATTCCACATAATGGAGTTAGGCCGAAAAAAGTGAGAAGGGTTTAATTTTTATATATCTATATATTGAAATATTCAAAAAATGGCAGAAGAAAAAAAATCACAATCTAAAGGCATGGGCCCAATTAATCCTTTTACCAGTAAGGAGCCTTCGCGTGCGCCCGGTGAAAGAAAAAAGCGAAGTGGCGCGGTTTCAGAATACAAAAAATCTTTGGTGGAGAAGCAGACTTTAAAAAGGCTCTACGGTTTGAGTGAAAAACAATTTAAAAAATATGTTTTAAATGCACTGGGTAAAATGGGACGAATTGAAAATGTGTCGGATGAACTTATTAAATATTTAGAAAAGAGATTGGATAATGTGGTGTTTAGACTTGGGTTAGCTAAAACGCGCGCCATGAGCCGGCAAATGGTTAATCATTCCTATTTTTTGGTTAATGGAAAGCCGGTGAATATTCCATCTTACCAAGTAAAAAAGGGAGACATTATTACTTTAAAAGAAACTAAAAAGAAAAAACCGATATTTAAAGATTTACTTGTTGAATTAAAAAAAAGAGAGACGCATACCTGGCTTAATTTAAATAAGGAAAAAGTTGAAGCTAAAGCGGTGGGTGAACCAAGCTTGGCAGAGGTTGCTCCACCGGTCGAAATTTCATTAATTTTTGAGTTTTATTCACGATAATTAAAATAAAAACTTATGATTTCATTGCCACTTGCGCCAAAGGTTACTAAAAAAGATAAAAACAAGGCCGTGTTTGAAATGGATGGCTTGTATCCCGGTTATGGGGTAACGATTGGTAATACCTTACGAAGAGTCTTGCTGTCCTCATTGGGGGGAGTAGCTGTAACCGAAGTAAAAATAAAAGGTGCTGCCCACGAATTTTCTACCATAACAGGTGTTTTGGAAGATGTTATTGCAATATTGCTTAATCTTAAAAATCTAAGATTTAAAATATACGAAGGTGTCAGTCAAAAAGTCAGTCTAGCAGTAAAGGGAGAAACAGAAGTTACCGGAGATGATTTTAAGCTCTCTCCTCAAGTCAAACTGGCGAACCCAAAGCAACACATTGCTACGATTACGGATAAGAAAACAGAGTTGGAAATTGAAATTACATTAGAAAAAGGCGTTGGTTATGAACCAAAAGACCATCGCAAAATTAAAAAACCAGAAATTGGTGCCATTATGTTGGATGCGATATTTACTCCAATTAAGAATGTGAATTTTAGTGTTGAAAATATGCGTGTCGGAGATAGAACTGATTTTGATAAACTGTCTTTAGAAATAGAAACCGATGGCACTATCAGCCCCGAAGAAGCTTTTTATGAAGCCGTAGATATTATCCTGAAACATTTTAATATTATTTTTGAAGGTAAATCAGCCGGTGAAGATGAAACAGTAAAAACCACCACAGTTAAAAGTTCTGGCGTGGCTAAAGAAGTTAAAAAAGCAACTAAAAAAAATGCGAAAAAGAAATAAAGGAAATATTTTATCTAGACCAAAGAGTCAGCGGGTGGCATTATTAAGAACCTTGGCCACCAGTCTCTTTTTGCATGAAAAAATCCAAACGACGGAAGCTAAGGCCAAAGAGCTAAGAAAGGTTGCTGAAAAAATGATTACTCGAGCCAAAGATAATTCAGTGGCGAATAGGAGAATATTGTCTATGGAATTGTCTTCGCCTACGGTCAAAAAATTGGTTAATGATATCGCACCAATATTTGTAGCTCGTCAGGGTGGGTATACCAGAATTATTAAAATGGGGCCAAGGAAATCAGACGGTGCCAGAATGGCGATAATAGAGCTAGTTAAGTAGTTATAAAGTTATCAAGTTTATGGAAGAAATAATAAAACGGGAAAATCATTTTATTGATGCGACTGACAAAGTATTAGGTAGGCTAGCGGCCGAAGTGGTTGTATTACTAAGGGGCAAAAATAAAGTGGGGTTTGAAGCCTACAAAGACATCGGCGATTATGTCACCATTAAAAATGTTGATAAATTAAAATTTACAGGTAATAAATTAAAAAATAAGATATACTACCATCATACGTTGTATCTTGGTGGTTTAAAGCAAGCTACCATGAAGGAGTTGATTCAGAAAAAAGGTTACTCGGAGGTATTTAAGAAAGCGGTGATGGGAATGCTGACCAAAAATAAATTAAGAGCCAGACAAATAAAAAGATTAAGATTTGATAAATAATGGTAAAAAAAGAAATTAAAAAAGTAGTTGCTACAGCTGGGGATGAAGAAATAAAGGTTGCCAAAATAATGGCGACGCCTATTGATATGGACGATGACATGGACGGAGATCTTCCTATATCCATTGAAAAAGAATTGGCTGCCAAACCGGATAAATATTTTGAAGCGACTGGCAGAAGGAAAACAGCTGTGGCCCGGGTGAGGCTTTTTACCAGAGGAGAGAAGCAGTTTTTGGTTAACAATAAACCTTATCAGGAATATTTCACCATGGTTCAAGACCAGCAAACCGTAACAGCTTCTATGCGCAAAATGAAGGCATTAGATAAGTTTAAAGTGACAGTGATTGTTAGTGGTGGTGGCAGGAGTGCGCAAGCAGAAGCGGTCAGGCACGGCACCGCCAGAGTCTTAGTTGATTTCAACAATAATTTTAAAAAGAGACTAAGAAAAGTGGGATACTTGACTCGAGATCCACGCATGCGAGAAAGAAAGAAGTTTGGATTAAAGAGAGCCAGAAAAGCTCCGCAGTGGGCGAAGAGGTAAACAAAATTATGGCACGAGGCGCTCTGAAATTAGGAGTGCTTCGTTTTTTATTAGGTAAAGTTTTTTATCTTGTTGATTGAAGAACATTTCATCGGTGGTTTGAGACAAAGTGATGCTGTTAATGTTTCCCCGTACGTCAATTTCAGAGATAATCAGCTTTTCATTATCAGAAAAAGTCAGGTAGTCGTTGTTAATCCAAAAGAGGCTGGTAATTTTTTGGGAGGAATAATATAGGTGAATTTTTTTGTCTTCGCGGATGAGAAAAATGTCATGATCGGTGTAATAAGCCATATGTTGGCTGTCGGGAGAAATGACCATATGTTGGCTCAGGCTCAAGATGCCCACGGGAATATTTTTGACCAAGGCCAAGACGGATTTGGTGGAATAGATGCTATTTTTTTTTACGTAAAAAGTTTCTGTTAAATCTTTTGGGTTAAGCCATGACAGCGTCGCATCTTTGGGCGCTACTTTGATGCTGGCCGGTACATCAAGAAGAGCCGTAAATGCAATATCTTTTTTAAATAAAATAACGTTTTCCAGCTTGGTGACTGCTTTTTCTTCAACTACTAAACTCTTTTGATAATCAACATATCCCTCTTTTTTAATATCAACCGTGTGAATGGTTGGGGTTAGATTTTGTATAAACACCGAATTATAAAAATATCCCGTAGTTTCTTTTATAGTTTGATCAATAGTTATATTGACGCCGGTTGGTTCTGTTTTTATATAAATACCACCCGTAGCTACGATTTTTTGATTACTAAAATCTACCCGATAACCAAGTGAATAAAGCACCAAATAGGGTGCGATTATCAAAAACAGTGTCACGCAGATTAACAAAATAATGAGTCGGGTTCGTTTGGTCATGGGCTTTACATTATCATAAAATGGGAAAAAAAGAAGCCCACGCACGGTTGTAAGTCCGGGTGGGCCTTGGGGGTCTGACTTTACGAGAAAAATTCAGGCTTATCCTTGTTGGCATCGTAGAAGTCCAAAGCGGCGACCATCATTTTACCTGTGCGGCCAGCCAATCCTAAGCCGGAGACGGCGCGGTATGTGGTGCCTGCTTCCAGCTCGGCTCGGGTAACCCAGGGGTGATCAAGTGCTTCGTCGGAGGGCTTGGGTTCGCCGTGGAGCACGATCGGCTTCCAGAAAGCCAGATCGCCAGGAAGCTCAGCATCCTTGGTAAGGAGAGCGAACGGAGGGCGGAATTCGCCCTTGGAAGTCATGGTGCATCCCCCCGGTTTCTTCCGCTATTTCCCGAGCGAGCGCGGCGTCGTCAATGGCCACGTCTTCATGGCCGATTGCTCCGCCTGGGCAATCAACCAGCAAAACGGTTGAGCTGGAATCAAGTTTGGCGAGATCTAGTTGTCTGGATTGGTCGGTGCGGACGTTAACCTTGATGCGAACGTTACCCTCCGCATCAATTCTGGCCGGAATCCCGAAGACTCCGACTGTGAAACTAATCGTGCGTTTTGGACGTGCCATCACTGCATTCTCCTTGTCAAATAACTGTATTGCTCACCGGGGAAAGTCCCACGGCTAGGTACTTGATATACTACCAGTTTTAGTTTATAATGTCAAATTGACATGGAAAATAAAATCGCATAATATAGATATCATAAAACATGAAGCATAAAGCATGAAGCAACGATAATTCGCCTGTTTCATGTTTCATGTTGCATGTTCCATGCAAAATGGAGAAGTTTATCATCAACGGCAATAAGGAATTAAGAGGAGAGATTGAGGTACGTGGCTCTAAAAATGCCGCGGGGCCGTGTTTGGCGGCGGTTTTGTTGACCACGGACGAAGTGATTATTGATAATTTACCGTTAATTGCTGATATTAAGGCCACTATTGAAGTGCTGGAAAGTTTGGGAGTTAAAACCGAATGGCTGGCCGAAAGAAGGTTAAAATTGAAGGCAGAAATCATTAATGCTCAAAATATTAATTTGGAAAAAGTCTCAAAAACCCGAATGTCGGTGGCGTTGTTTGGCAGTATGTTGGCTCGATTAAAAGATTTTAAAATTTCTTCTCCGGGCGGAGATGTGATTGGATTACGACCAATCACGGTGCAACTGGAAGCGCTTAAAAAAATTGGCGCTCATATTGAGCGTGAAGGTGAAGTGTATCATATTTGGCGAGATGAATTGGTGGGTCACGACATTATGCTGGGAGAGTTTTCGCCCACGGCTACGCAGGCGGTGATGATGGCGGCGGTGCTGGCCAAAGGTAAAACGATAATTAAAGGTGCCGCGGCGGAACTATCTGTGCAGGATACGGCTAAAATGCTTACGGCCATGGGCGCACAAATAAACTGGAAAGACAGTCACACTATTATTATTGAAGGCGTGGAAAAATTGCATGGTTGTGAACATTTTGTGGAACCCGATAATTTAGAAGCAGGCACGTTTATTGTGATTGGTGCGCTGACCCCCGGAAAAGTGGTGGTCAAAAACATTAATTTTGAATATTTGGATATGTTTTTACACAAACTGGAAGAAATGGGCGTGAATTTTGATCGGGGAGAAAATTCGGTGACGGTTTTTTATTCTCCATTTTTAAAACCTCTAAAAGTCCAGGCGTTGCCCCATCCCGGATTTCCCACAGATTTGTTGCCGATTATCATTCCACTTTTGGCGCGTGCGCAGGGAAAAAGTTTAATTCATGATCCGTTGTATGAAAATCGGTTGGGCTGGGCGCATGAGCTTCGTAAAATGGGTGGGGATATTGAAATTGTGGATCCGCACCGAGCCTTTGTGTTTGGACCCAAAGTATTGGATGGAGTGGAGGTAAAATCCTTGGATGTGCGGGCGGGAGCAGTGTTGATTGTGGCGGGATTGATGGCTAATGGAAAAACTACTATTCATGACATCTTCCATATTGACCGCGGATATGAGAGAATAGAAGAGAGATTGCAGGCCATCGGCGCCGACATAAAGCGCGTAACTTCTTAATTATAAAAAATGTTCAACAATAAAATAGCGATTGATCTTGGAACGTGTAACTCTTTGGTGTATGTTCGGGGAAAGGGAGTTGTATTAAGTGAGCCATCAGTGGTGGCTGTTTCTTTGTCTGACAAACGTATTTTGGCAGTGGGCCAAGCCGCCAAAGAAATGATTGGCAGAACTCCGGCTGACATTAAAGTCTATCGCCCGTTAAAAGACGGCGTGATTGCTGATTACAAAGTTACCCAAGCCATGATGCGTCATTTTATTTCCAAATCCACCAAACATTGGCGAATCTTTAAGCCCGAATTGGTTATTTCGGTACCGGCCGGTATTTCCAGCACCGAAAAACGAGCTGTAATTGAAGCGGCGCTTTCCGCAGGGGCTCGTGAAGCCTACGTTGCTAAAGAGCCGATTTTGGCCGCCATTGGGGCCGGAATTCCCATTAATTCTTCTTCAGGTCATATGATTATTAACATTGGTGGTGGCACATCCGAAGTGGCCGTGATTTCTTTGGGTGGAATTGTAACGGCTCATTCGGCTCGCGTGGCGGGAGACAAAATTGATGCGGCGATTGCCGAATATATCAAGAAAAAATACAATTTGGCGATTGGTACGCAGTCAGCCGAAGAAATTAAAATAAAAGTGGGCACAGCACTGCCGCAAAAAGAATTAAAGTTTATGGAAATTCAGGGTCGAGATTTGATTTTAGGCTTGCCACGAAACATTAAAATTTCCAACAATGAAGTCTGTGAAGCCATTTCCGATACTCTGTCTGAAATTATTCAATCAGCCAAACAGGTATTGGCTGAAACTCCGCCGGAATTGTCAGCCGATATTATGAATAAAGGAATTATTATGGCGGGTGGGGGAGCGCTTTTACCAAAAATTAACGAACTGGTGGCCCAGCAAACCGGCGTACCGTGTTTTATTGCCGAAGAGCCTCTGTTTTGCGTTATCAAGGGGACAGGAACGGTGCTGGAACATTTGGAGGAGTATAAGAAGGTGGTGATGAGCAAGAAATAAAAAAAAGAATCCGCTAAAGGGCGGATTTTTTGTTGTTTGCAATTTATCATTATGGTATGATAAAAAACGAAGCTTTGTAAAAGACACTACCATATTATTTATGAAATTACCTATTACCGATCAATTTCTACTTGATATTCTCTGCATGACAGGAGAGGTGGCCGATATGTTGCTGGCTGATAGATATCATCGAATTTATATGTTGACGGGAAACGAGCACCCGGTTTTTCAAAAGTACCGCAGAGATAAAAATAAGCGAAAGTTTAGTCAGCTCGTATATTATCTCAAACAGAACAACTATATTAAGGTAAAAAACTTAGAGGGCAAACAGGCAATACTATTGACGAAAAAGGGTATTTCCAAGGCACTGGTTTCAAAATGGACGTCTGAAGAAAGGCCAAGACGAAAAGATAGAAAATGGATTATGGTGATTTTTGATATTCCACAAAAGCACCCCAAGGCCCGCGGACTTTTGAGAAGCGTTTTAAAAAACATGGGCTATGAATTGTTTCAGCAGAGCGCTTGGGTTACGCCTTACGATGTTTTTCGTCAAACCGAAGATCTTTTGCAAATACACAATCTAGACGGATACGTAAAAATCTTTTTAATCGAAAAACTCACATAGTGTTGCTAATTTATTGGTAGTGTTACGGTAGTGTAAAAAACGAAGCTTTGTAAACTATCATACCATTTTTATGGTGTAATGGTAAAAAAAGAAACCCTCGGCGTCACGCACGTCGGGGGTTTTTGTTTGTTGCTACTCCTTATTTGTCCTGATAACCTTCTTTATATCTCTCAGACAACAACATATGGGAAACGTAATGAGGGGCAATATTGAGACGAAAGTCCACCAGCCCCACATCACTGTTCTGATTATCAGTGTTTTATCAGGTGCGGTTAAGATCGTATCGGCCAGGGAGTTGGCGAAATAAAGAGTGACGAAAGCATTTCCTGCTAAGATAACCAAGTAGAGTACTAAGCGTTCCATGACTGAATACCTCTATGATGTGTGTTTTTGGATACGTTGTCTATGATATATTATAAATTTAATTTGTCAACTCTTTTATTGCGTGCCGAGTTTTGATAAGATAACTGCGATGCAATACCAAAAACAATGGGAGTTTTTAGAGGGTAAATTTGAATCGGGGAATTTGGGGCATGCCTATATTTTTGCGGGCAGAGATGGGGTGGGGATTAAGAGTTTTACAAAAGAATTTGTGGATCTGATTGGTTGTAAATTTCCGGATGTCATGACGACGCGAGCCGAAGATGGCAGTATTATCATCAAGCAGGTGAGGGAAATTCAGGATTTTTTGGCTTATAAATCCTATAACGGCGATCTGAAAACCGTTATCATCGAAGATGCCGAAAGAATGACCAACGATGCGCAAGATTGTTTTTTAAAAAGTTTAGAAGAACCAAAAGGCAAGACGCTGATTATGTTGCTGACAAATAAACCCGAAATGTTGTTACCAACGATTACTTCGCGTTGTCAGACTATCAATTTCTTGGGAAATTTAAGGATTGAAGCGGAACTTGACGCGGATTTGCACAGAATTCTTGATCTGGATTTAGCAGAAAAGTTTAAGTATGTAAAAAGCGCCAATTTAGAGGGAGAGAATTTTCAACATATCTTGACCGCCTTGCAGAATCATTTTAGAAAAGATATTGTCAAATATAAAGAAGCATTAAAATTAACGCTGGATTTAGAGTGCCAAGCCCAAGTTTCAAATCTCAACACCAAATTGGCCCTAGAAATATTATTATTAGCAGTTAACTATTAACAATATGAGCTTAAAACCATTTATTGAAAACGTAAAACCGGAATTTGAAAAAGCCCTTAAATTTTTGGAGGGAGAATTAGCAAAAATTAGAACTTCGCGTGCCACGCCGGCCCTAGTGGAAGATGTGGAAGTGGACGCTTTCGGCCAGAAATTTACCCTAAAACAATTGGCGTCTATTTCGGCTCCGCAAACCAACCAATTAATTATTCAGCCTTGGGATGGTTCATATATTCAGCCCATTGAGCAAGCCATTTTAAAGGCGGGTTTGGGTATGTCTGCAGCGGTGGACAAAGATTTGATTCGTTTAAGTCTGCCAACGTTGACGGAAGAATACCGGAATAGTTTAGTAAAAATCTTAAACCAAAAAGCGGAGGAAACGCATCAAACCATGCGTCATTTGCGTGAAGAAGCTTGGAAAAAAATTCAGGGTGCCGAGAAAGCTAAAACCTTGACAGAAGACGATAAATTTAAAGGTAAAGATGAATTACAAAAACTGATTGATGAGTATGGGAAAAAAGTCAAAGAGTTGGTAGATAGAAAGTCAAAAGAAGTTGCCTAAATTATGATTCTCACTTTAATTATCGCATTTTTAAGTCTAATTGCCTTGATGATTATTCATGAATTCGGGCATTTTGTGATTGCCAAAAAATTTGGCGTGAAGGTGGAAGAATTTGGTATTGGATATCCACCACGATTATTTGGCAAACAATTTGGTGATACATTTTATTCTGTAAACATGGTGCCGTTGGGAGCTTTTGTGAAAATTTATGGAGAAGAAGGCGGGGTGGATGATTTGAAAAGTTTTGCTAAGTTAGCGATGTATAAACGCATGTTAATTGTGCTCGGCGGAGTAATGGCATTTTGGTTGGCTTCCATGATTATTTTTTCGGTAGTGTTTTTAATTGGAGCACGGGTTCCAGTGGGAGATCAAGATGTGGCCGGAATTTCCAACACCAGTGTGCAAATTGTGGCGGTACAAAAGGGTTCACCAGCCCAAGTAGCTGGACTAAAGGTGGGGGATGTCATTAGTAGCTTGCAAAACCAAAACCAAAATCTGACCGTCAATAAAATTTCTGATTTTCAAAAGTTTATTGAAAGCAACAAGGGTAAATCATTGATTATAACGGCACATCGTAAAGGTAAAGAGGTATTTTTATCCTTAACTCCGCGCCTTGAGTATCCTGACACAGAAGGTCCCACGGGCGTGGTGTTGGAGCGGGTAGCTAATGTGATTGTTAAATCCCGTTTTTATGAAGCGCCAGTGAAAGGAGTTGCGTACACCGGTCAGGTAACTTGGCAGGCCTTGGAAGGAATTTACGGCGTGGCGTCTAATTTATTCTCGGGTAAAGGCGCACCAAGTGGTGCCGAGTTGGCTGGCCCCGTGGGCATTATTATTTTTTTGGCGCGAGCGGTGGATTACGGCCCTGGTTTTTTCTTGTATTTTATCGGCTCTATTTCTGTTTTAATTGCTATTTTTAATTTGTTCCCAATTCCGGCCTTGGATGGCGGAAAATTATTATTTTTAATCATTGAATGGGCGCGCAAAAAACCCGTGTCAGTCAAAGTGGAGCAGTCGTTAACCATTATTTTTTTCATTTTGTTAATTACTATGTCCATTTTTGTCACCATCAAATTTGACATCCCGCGGGTGATGGAGTTTTGGAAAGGAGGATTTTAATCTGAATTATTCTAATTACTAATTTCTAATTATTCTAACCATGCAACAATCAAAACTATTCTACAAAGCCAATAAAAACAAAAGTGCTAATGCGGAGTCGGTGAGCCACGATCTTTTGGTGCGAGCGGGATATGTGGATCAACTCATGGCCGGTGTGTACAGTTTTTTACCACTCGGATTTAGGGTGTTAAAAAATATTGAGCAGATAATCAGGAAGAATATGGAAGAAATTGGCGGACAGGAAATACTGATGCCCTCTTTGAGTCCGAAAGAGAATTGGGTAAAAACTGGTCGATGGGATAGTGTGGATGTACTTTTTAAACTAAAAGGATCGGGCGACAAAGAATACGGACTTGGTTTGAGCCACGAGGAAGTGGTAGCGCCACTGGCAAAAAAAATCGTCTTCTCATACAGAGACTTGCCTTTTTATGTATTTCAAATACAAAATAAATTCAGGGATGAGTTACGCGCCAAGTCGGGCATCTTAAGAACGCGGGAATTTTTAATGAAAGACTTATACTCTTTTCACGCCAATCAAGGCGATTTGGATAAATATTACGAAATTTGCGCTAAAGCCTATAAGAATATTTTTAAAGAAACTGGAATAAAGGTTTATCGGACATTAGCAAGTGGCGGAAGTTTTTCCAAATATTCCGATGAGTTCCAAATGCTTACCAATGCAGGAGAGGATTTAATTTATATTTGCAAAAAATGTAGCATTGCGATTAACAAAGAAATAAAAGGAGAAAATCCAACCTGCCCAAAATGTGGGAACACTGAATTTGATGAGAAAAAATCGGTTGAAGTGGGAAATATCTTTAAGCTTGGTACTAAATTCTCAACTCCGTTTGACTTAAAGTTTACTGATAGGGATGGACACGATAAACCAGTGCTGATGGGTTGCTATGGCATCGGTCTTGGTCGGTTAATGGGAGCGATTGTAGAAGCTAGTCACGACGATAGGGGAATTATTTGGCCAAAAAGTGTGGCGCCGTTTAAAGTTCACTTAATTCATTTAGGTGGACCAAAAGTTAAAACATCGGCCGATAAAATTTACAAGACTTTACATGGTGAGGGTGTTGAAGTATTATGGGACGATAGGGAGAATAAAACCGCTGGGGAAAAGTTTGCCGAATCAGATTTGTTGGGAATTCCCCTGCGTCTGGTAGTGTCTGAAAAAACTCTTGAGAAAAATTCAGTAGAACTAAAAGAGAGGAGCAAAGATGCTGTCAAGCTCATCAAAATCAAAGAAATTCTAAAACATGTTTAACCCGTTTAAAAAACTATTTTCATTTCTGACCATGGATATGGCCATTGATTTGGGAACGGCCAATTCTTTAGTGTATGTAAAAGACAGGGGAATTATTATCAACGAGCCGTCGGTGGTGGCGGTTAATAACAAAACTGGACAAATTTTAGCTATTGGAGAAGAGGCCAAGAAAATGGTAGGCAGAACTCCCTCTTATATAACAGCCACCCGGCCATTGGTCAACGGCGTGATTTCAGATTTTGAAGTCACCGAGCAAATGTTAAAATATTTTATTGAAAAAGCGGTGGCAGGTAGTAAAAAATGGTTTGGGTTTGGATATACTCCGCGGGTGATTATTGGTATTCCGTGCGGAGTAACAGAGGTGGAAAGAAAGGCGGTGATTGATGCGGCCAAAAATGCCGGTGCCAGGACAGTTTTTTTAATTGAAGAACCGTTGGCGTCAGCCATTGGCGCCAAATTACCCATCCAAGAAGCTGGTGGAAATTTTATTGTAGATATTGGCGGCGGTACTACAGAAGTAGCTGTTATTTCACTCGGAGGGATTGTGGCTTTTAAAAGTTTAAAAATAGCCGGAGATAAACTTAATGACGATATTATTCAATTTGCTCAAAAAGAGTATAAATTATTAATCGGGGAGCGCACAGCCGAATTCATAAAAATAAATATTGGATCAGCTTTACCACTTAAGGATAAAAAAGAAATGCCCATGCGCGGACGAAATTTGGTGACGGGGTTGCCCGAAGAAGTAGTAGTGTTTAATGATGATATTCAGCGGGCGCTTGAGCGCTCGGTTAAACAAATCGTGGCGGCCATTAAAGTGACAATTGAGGAAACGCCACCGGAATTATTGAGCGATGTGATGACTAACGGAATTTATTTGGCGGGTGGAGGAAGTTTACTGCGAGGATTAGATCAGCTTATTGCACGAGAAACTAAAATGCCTTGTAAAATTATTGATGATCCATTAACTTCCGTGGTGCGCGGTTGTGGCATTGCGCTGGAAAATATGGAAATGCTGGGGGCGTTGATTGCCAAGGACGACGAGTTTGATATATAATTATTGCATGCTCAGTAAAGAAGAAGTGCTACATATCGCTAAATTGGCGAGATTGGAGTTAACCGAAGATGAAACCCATAAAATGCAAAAAGATTTGTCGGCGATTTTGGGCTATTTTGATTTACTGAAAAAGGCGAAAGTGCCAAAAGTAAGTAAGGCGAAACATTCTAACATTCTCAAGAATGTAGGAATCAAAAAGGTGACTCGAGTTGATAAGGCCATGCCACAGGTGGCGAGTCTGGCCAATAATTTGGTTGCGTCAGCGCCCGATAAACAAGACAATTACGTAAAAGTAAAATCCATTTTATGAGTTTGATTGATTTAACTATTACCGAGCTCCATGAAGGCTTTAAAAAAAAGCAGTTTACTTCAACCGAGGTAACCAAGGCCTATTTAGAGCACATTAAAGCCATTGACCCAAAAATCGGGGCGTATTTGCTGGTTACCGAAGAATTGGCACTTGGGCAAGCCGAAGCGGCGGATAAAATAATTGCCACGCAAGAAAACTTTCCAATGTTGATGGGCGTACCATGCAGTATTAAAGATGCCATTTTGGTGGAAGGACAAAAGGCTACCAGTGCTTCAAAAATTTTGGAAAATTATTTTGCCCCATATGATGCCACGGTCATTACCAAATTAAAAAAACAGGGAGCGGTAATTTTAGGCAAAACCAATCTGGATGAATTTGCCATGGGTGCCAGCACGGAAAATTCGGCTTATAAAGTGAGTAAAAATCCGCATGATTTAACGCGAGTGGCAGGGGGGAGCTCCGGCGGATCAGCCGCTTCGGTGTCGGCTAAATCAGCCGTATTTTCATTGGGTTCCGACACGGGTGGCTCAATTAGGTTGCCAGCCTCTTTTTGTGGCGTGGTGGGATTAAAACCGACCTATGGCGCGGTTTCCCGTAGTGGCTTAATGGCATTAGCTTCTTCGCTGGACCAAATTGGTCCGTTTGCCAAAACAGTTGAAGATTGTAAAATTATTTTTCAAGCCATATCCGGAAATGATGCCCTTGACGCAACTAGTGCAGATTATAATTTTAAAGATTCTGTTATCAATTTAAAAGGACTAAAAATTGGAATTCCGAAAGAATATTTTGCCAAAGGATTGGACCCCGAAGTTGAAAAAATAATTAACCATACGACTGAAAAAGCCAAAGAGGCTGGTGCAAAAATAATTCCCATCAGTTTACCAAATTTGCAGTACGCTGTGGCAACGTATTACATTACACTAACTTCCGAGGCTTCCAGTAACTTGGCGCGTTACGACGGAATAAAATATGGTTTTTCAAAAGAAGCTGAAAACTTGTCACAAGTTTACACAAAAACCAGGGGAGAAGGTTTTGGATCAGAGCCCAAGCGCCGAATTATGTTGGGCACCTATAGTTTGTCCAGTGGATACTATGATGCTTATTATAAAAAAGCTCAGCAAGTGCGCGAGTTAATTAAGCAAGACTTTTCCAAAGCTTTTAAAAAAGTGGATGTCATTTTTAGTCCGGTAGCGCCCTCGCCGGCGTTTAAAGTGGGCGAAAAGGCAAGTGATCCTTTGGCTATGTATTTGGTGGATATTTATACGGTTTCGGTGAATTTGGCAGGGATTCCGGCCATTTCACTGCCCGCAGGCAAGATTGGAGGGTTGCCAATTGGCCTGCAAATAATTGGCAATCATTTTGAAGAAAATAAAGTCTTAGCAGTGGCGGAATTAATGGAAAAAATGTTATAATAATAAAGTATGATTATAACTTGGGAATACATCTACGATTTATTGGGAATAAGAGAGTTTATCTATTTTATTTCCAGCCCCATTATTCAGGATCAGCTGTTTGGCGTCAAGCTGGTTTTTATTGCTTTTACCGTTTTCTTTTTTTGCGCCATTATTTATTTTTACATAAACTCAAGTTATATTCAGTATCAATTTTTACAAGATACTATTGAATTTCTATCTTGGCAGTCATTTGGTTTGCGAGAGATAAACAGGAGGTGGAATATAATTACCAAAGGCATTAAGGCCGGCACCGAATCGGAATATAAATTAGCCATTATTGAGGCAGATGATTTTTTGTATCAAGTATTGGAAGAAAAAGGTTTTGAAGGTGATACTTTGGAGGAATTGTTACAAAAAACCGGTAGAAAAATTATTCAGAATTTTGATGAAGTAGTAGCATCACACGGCATCAGGAATTCCATTGTGTATGATATTAGTTATAGCCTAGATGTGAATACGGCAAAAAAAATCCTCTCCACTTATGAAAGTGCCATTAAGAGTATCTCTGTTTCTTAATAGTTATTTAATAAAACCTATACCTACGGAAAAAATAATCAAGCTTAACGTGATTAAGCTGATGAGGATAATCCAGACGATGTTGATAATTTTTTTTAGTTTCAGTTTCATATCATGAGTTTACCAGATTTTAAAAAAAAACAAAAGACTCGATTAGCCAAAAACATTATTTTGATATCGGGAGGAGCAATTATAATATCTGCCTGTATTTTTTTAATGATGGCCAATGTTCGGATTTATAAGAAAAAAGTAGAACTTAACGCACAAGTAGAAAGTTTAAAAAATAAAATACAGGAAACAAAACGTAAAAATGATAATTTGCAGGAAGGAATTTTGAGGGTGAATGACGAAAAGTATATAGAAAAAGTGGCTAGGGAAGAATTGGATTTGCAAAAACCCGGAGAAAAAATAATTTCTTTTGTTGTGTCGGATAATAAAAATTCACAAGATGGATTGTACCACCAAAATATTCTACAATCCTGGCTGAATTGGATTAGCGGTTGGTTTAAAAAGTAATTTAGTCTGCCACTTTAGCTCAGCGGTAGAGCGACTGTATCGTAAACAGTAGGTCCCGGGTTCAAGTCCCGGAAGTGGCTCACAATTCCATGTCTGCAAAAAAAGAAACCGAAAAGTTATTACAAAAAGCGGGAATTACTATCAATGGCCCCAATGGTTTTGATATACAAATTTTCAATGAAAAGTTTTATACACGAGTGTTGCGCGATGGCTCTATGGCGCTGGGTGAATCATATATGGATGGGTGGTGGGATGCAAAAAATGTTGATCAATTTATCTATAAAATATTATCAGCTAGCTTGGGAAAAAAATTTACACTATCTCTGTCAACACTTTTAACGTTGTTAAAGTTTAAATTATTTAATGTCGGCAGTTTTAAAAAGGCCTTTGAAGTGGGAGAAAAACACTATGATGTGGGTAATGATTTGTATAAAGCCATGCTGGATAAACGCATGGTATATACCTGTGCGTATTGGACTGACGACGCCCAAAACTTAGATGAGGCTCAAGAGGCTAAGTTAGATTTAGTTTGTAGAAAATTAAAACTGAAAAAGGGTGACAGGGTTTTAGATATCGGCTGTGGTTGGGGCAGTTTTTTAAAATTTGCAGCAAAAAAGTATGGCATTGAAGGGGTGGGTGTGACGGTTTCCAAAGAACAGGTGAAATTGGCAAAGGAATTGTGCCGGGGATTGCCTCTTGAAATTAAGTTAATGGATTATCGTGCATTGACGGGGCGATTTGATTATATTGTTTCGCTGGGAATGTTTGAACATGTGGGCACTAAAAATTATGCCACTTATTTTAAAAAAGCGAGACAACTTTTAAAGGAAGATGGATTGTTTTTACTGCATACCATTGGCATGGGAAATGGGACAATGCCTATGGATCCTTGGATTGAAAAGTATATTTTTCCCAATGGAATGTTGCCATCTATGGCACAGATCGGTAAATGTGTTGAGGGATTATTTATCGTGGAAGATTGGCATAATTTTGGGGCGGATTATGACAAAACTTTGATGGCCTGGTTTGAAAATTTTGATAAAGCGTGG
>JAHFKW010000004.1:0-37217 GCA_023245145.1 Candidatus Staskawiczbacteria bacterium | reverse complement strand
GGATTTCGGGCTCGCAACATTCAGCTTTGGCAAATAGTATTGAGTAAAAATGGGGTGAAGGGAGGGTATCAATCTTTACGATAATGTGGTATAGTGTATTTAGACCTTTTCACTTCTTTTGAGGAGCACATCATGCAAACGTTCGAGCAGGTTAAGCGGCTGTGGGAGTCTTTCGTACTTAAGTTTCTTCGGGTTCTGACGAAAGAAGAAATCGACAAGGGATTCAGTTTCCTTACCCAAATCCTCAATCGTTGTGAGCCGAAAAAAACTGGAGAGAACGAAACCCCGCTTACTGGGCAAGCGGAAGCAGTGCTCGTACAACTCGATCTGTATCTGGTGGGTGAAAACGAGTTCTTTGAAGGATATCTTGTGGCTTAACCAACCAACAAAAGTCGCCAAACCCAGGTCTGGGTGTGGCGCTTTTTTATTTTTATAAAATCTGTTAATATGAATTATAAAATAATTCCACTAAGTATGGCGGATGTAAATTTGCGCATTGCAGAGCTTGAGCAAAAGGTCCAGTATTTGGTGGACCGGCTTTGATGTTGATGGCAAAGAAAAGCAATTAAAAGATCTGGAAGAAAAAACACAAGCCCCGGATTTTTGGGACGATCATCAGACGGCGGCAAAAGTGAGTCAAAATATATCCGCTTTAAAAGAAGAATTGGAAACGATTGAAGGATTGAAAAAAGAATTACAGGATGTAAAAGAGTTAAGCGAATTGGGTCAAGTGGATGACACTGCACTCAAAAAACTGGATAAAAATATATCCAAAGAAGAATTCAGAGTTTTTCTGTCAGGAAAATACGATAAACATAATGCTATTATAGAAATTTTTAGCGGAGCGGGTGGAGTGGATGCACAGGATTGGGCCACGATGTTGCTTAGAATGTATCAAAAGTATTTTGATAAAAGGGGATTGAAGTACCATGTTTTACATCAATCTTTTGGTGAGGGTGGCGGGCCGGATGGCAGAATTGGTACTAAGTCTGTGACATTAGAGGTGCAGGGCGCGTATGCCTATGGTTTTTTAAAAAAAGAAGCCGGGGTGCATCGCTTGGTGCGTCAGTCACCTTTTTCTGCTCAAAAGTTGCGTCACACCTCGTTTGCTTTGGTGGAAGTTATGCCTGAAATTGAAGAATTTGCAGAACTTGAAATAAAATCGGAAGATTTAAGAGTGGATACGTTTCGAGCGTCAGGGCCGGGTGGGCAATATGTTAACAAAACTGAGTCGGCTATTAGAATTACTCATTTGCCAACCGGCATTGCGGTGGCTAGTCAATCCGAAAGAAGTCAGGGCAGAAATAAAGAGCACGCCATGAAAATTTTGTATTCAAAGTTGTTGGTACTCAAAGAATCAGAACACAAAAAAGAGTTGAAAGAGATAAAAGACGCCCAGGATGCTGGGCGAGCCTCGCCAGCGGGCGGGGGGACACTTTCCGCTAGTTGGGGAAACCAAATTAGAAGTTATGTGCTTCATCCGTATAAAATGGTCAAAGATTTGCGCACCCAATACGAAACCAGCCAGGCCGAAGATGTGTTGGAAGGAGATTTAGAGGAATTTATCCAAGCGGAATTGAAACTTGGAACTTAAAACTTGAAGAATATGATCAAATTTGAGAATGTAACTAAAATTTATCTGCCGGATGTGACAGTTCTAGATGATGTATCTTTTGAAATTGCGGAAGGAGAGTTTGTGTCCATTGTGGGAAAATCGGGCGCGGGGAAAACGACTCTGATAAGAATGATTTTGGGATTGGAAACACCAACCACTGGCCATGTTTTTTTTAATGGACAAGATATCGCCAAAATAGATTCGGTGGAACTGCAAAAAATTCGGCGCAGAATTGGTGGTATTTACCAAGATTATAAATTATTGCCTACTAAAACGGTGTTTGAAAATGTGGCATATATTATGGAGGTCAATGGTCGTGACAACGAAGAAATTGAGCAGGAAGTGCCAAAAGTATTGGAGGTAATTGGTTTAAAAGATAAAACTAATAATTTTCCCGATCAACTTTCCGGTGGTGAGCAACAGCGTTTGGCGGTGGCGCGGGCTTTGGTAAACTATCCGGACGTGATTATTGCCGACGAGCCCACGGGAAATTTGGATCCGTATAATGCCTACGAAGTCTTAAGTCTTTTGGAAAAAATTAATAAGGCTGGAAAAACAGTGATTTTATCTACCCATGATCGGGAAATGATTAATAAACTGGGCAAACGTGTTATTACTATAGAAAATGGTAAAATTATTAGGGACGAAGCCAAGGGCAAGTTTCTTATTTAATTAGAAATTTCACAACTATGTTAACCAACTTCAAACGGGTTTTTAATTTTGCTTTCATGGATTTTTATCGCAATAAAGGCATGTCGGTGGCGGCGATTTTTGTGTTAGTGATTACGATTTCGCTTTTGACAGGATTATTTTTCCTGCATGGCGTCAATACTTTTCTGATTAAAACCATTCAGGAAAAAATTGACATCACAGCTTATTTTACATCCGATGTCCTCGAGCAAAATATTTTGCAGGTTAAAGATGAATTAATAAAAGATGCACCGGCAATAAAAAGTATTGAATATGTTTCTAAAGAAGATGCGCTAAAAGTTTTTAATGAAAAGCACGCTGACAATTCGGTTTTATCCAAAGCTTTAACTGAAGTGGGGGATAATCCATTTTTACCCGCGTTAAACATTCGTACCAGCGGTGACCCGGCTCAATATCAGGAAATTGCCAATATTTTAAACCAGCCTCAATTTAACGATCTCATAGAAAAGATTGATTTTTCCCAGAAAAAGGATACTATTGAAAAAGTCTTCTCTATTACCTCCATCGTCAATCGATTTGGTTTGGCATTGGCTATATTACTTATCTTGGTGGTTATTTTAGTAGTGTTTAATACTATCAAGTTAGTCATTGACGCCTCCAAAGATGAAATTGCCACCCAGCGATTGGTGGGGGCGTCCAGTTGGTTTGTCCGCGCGCCATTTGTAATTGAGGGAGCATTGTTTGGAGCTATTTCTTTTGTAATTTGTTTTTTGATAGCGGGTTTGACAGCTTATTTCTTAGCGCCCACATTGGCCATCATCATGCCCGGATTTAATTTATTTATTTATTTTTTGCAAAATATGTTGTTGATTATTTTAATCCAATTGGGTGGGGGAGTGGCCCTCGGCGTCGTTTCCAGTTTTATTGTGATAAGAAAATATTTGAAGGCCTAAAATTGCGGGATCGTTTTATTGCGGGATCGTCTAATGGTAGGACAACAGATTCTGGATCTGTTTATCTAGGTTCGAATCCTAGTCCCGCAGCAGCCCTATGCTAAGTCAAATGACTGAGACGCATAGAGAACTTTTCCTTTGATGGCACACCGGCCGAGCGCCGCATTCAGAACAAAAATCATCGATTATTTCGATGGTTTTTTGTTCTGCTGGCTACTCCAGTGTGATTTTCTTGTCTTTCAGTATTAATTTACTTTTCAGAAAAAATAGTAGTTCTCGTTTCTCAATAAGCGTTCCTTCTCGTAAAATGTATTTTGCATAGTTTCGAGTGTCCACGTCACTATCGTTAGCTGCTTCCTTTTTATGACCCAACACACCGACTCTGAATTTATTGAAGCGTGCGATCTCTTGTTCTATTCTATTTTTTACACCTAGTTCATCTAAATTTATCTTATCCATCAGTTCTATCAGCTCATCTATTAAGCCATGTTCATTGATTGGTGCATTCTTGCAATCTATATTTCTGGCCTTGGTGCAAAAGTAGTAGACGTGTCGATTAACTCCGCCGTCTTTGAGCTTTTTGAACTTCTCATCTGCCGATATCCCCGATCCGCAGTATCCGCACTTAATCAGTTTAGTGAAGGCGAATTCTTTACTTTCAGTTTTGGGCACATACTTTTCATTAAGCGTCGTTTGTACTTTTTCAAATAGTACTTTATCTATAATCGGAGTATGTTTTCCTGTGTACCAATTTCCACTTCCTACAGGAAATTCAAATTCTCCATAGTAGTATGAATTTCGTAATATCAGGTAAATATTCGCCAGTACTAATGGTTTTCCGGTTTTAGTCTTAAAATCATTTTCTATTAACCATCTATATACTTTCCTGCCAGACCACTGTTCATTAGCCACCTTTTCGAACATCTGTTTAATGAACGGTGCTCTTTTTGGATCTAATCTGGCTTGGCATTTTTTGTCGACATGCTTTTCGTTAAGGTAGCCGGTTGGCGCTACTCCTGGGCGATATCCCATTTCACATCGGGTACGAAGACCGCGTTTTACGTTGACCGCCTTATTATCATTTTCCAGTTTGGCTTGGCTCCCGAGAATCATAAGTAAGAATTTTTCATTTGGGTTATTGGTAAACTTTTGGCTGTAAGTTCTGATTTCCACGAGCAGTTTCTGATCTATTAAATCTACTACTGATCCCAAATCTCCGGCATTTCTGCTCAACCTGTCAGGCGCCCAAGTTAGTATCGCATTGTATTTTCCTTCCCTGACTTCCGTAATCATCTGATTGAACACTGGTCGTTGACCAACTTCTTTAGAAGAATGAGCTTCGCGTTTTATTTCCACAATATTCAAATGCTCTCGTTCCGCAAGTACTAGCATTTCTTTTACCTGCGATTCTATAGATAAAGCTTGTTTATCTTCAGCCTCCGTACTTTTTCTAGCATAGAGGCAGTATTTCAATTCAGCCGCTACAATAGGAGGGGACTGAGGATTTCTAAATTGTGCCGTTGTTCCTTGATTCATGTTTTTATGTAGTTTTAGGTTAATATGCTCATATTCGACCTTTCTACATCAAGGAATGACAGAATGGCGCCAGGGAGTCCAGACCCCATCAGTTGGTAACTTTTCATTAGAATGCTTCTCGGATTAATGAAATAAATTAAGGGTTGTTGTTGTATTAATATGAATACCCATAATTATTGTTTTTTTATTACTTATGATCAACAAAATTAAAAGATTTTCTAGATTCTTAATATCGCATAAAATCATTTCTGCCATAGTAATTATAGTGTTGGTCGCAGGAGGATATTGGTGGTACCAGTCATTCAGCGCAGGTTCTGGAAAAATTAGCTATCTAACTGCCCCAGTAGAAAAAGGAACTATCGTATCTTCAATTTCGGGAAGTGGGCAGGTTTCGGCTTCAAACCAGATAGACTTAAAAAGCAAGGTTTCAGAAAATGTTACGTATGTGGGAGTTAAAAATAGCCAGCAAGTAAGGGTGGGTACTTTGCTTATGGCGTTTGACACTACTAATGCTCAAAAAGCAGTCAGAAATGCCCAGATTTCTCTTGATAATGCCAAGCTTTCATTGGAGAAATTAAGTGATAACGGAAATATAACCATCCCTCAAAATAAACAGCAGGCCGAAGATAGTCTTGCCAAAGCATACACAGATAGTTTTAATACGATTTCTAATGCTTTTTTAGATTTGCCCGACGTAATGACGGGGCTGGATGATGTGTTGCATGGCAACGAAATAAACAAGTGGAATCCGAACATGGATTACTATGCTAGCGGCGCTTACGGTTTTACATGGCAAGAAGTAGACAGACTTCAGGCTTACAAAAAAAGTGCTAGTGATGCTTATACTAAAGCAAAGGTGGATTACGATAAAAATTTTGATGACTATAAGTCTATGACTCGATCTTCTGATACGGCAACCATTGAGGTGATGTTAACTGAGACTTACAATACTACTCAAGAGGTTGCTGATGGTGTTAAAGATGCCTACAACCTTATTCAACTTTATAAAGATCTCACTACAAAATATCAAATGAATATCATCTCAACTGCCGATACGCATCTGGCTAGTTTAAATACCTATACCGGTAAAGCTAATGTCGCTCTTTCTAATATTTTACAAATGCAGTCAACTATTAAAAATGCTAAAGACTCTATCGCTAATTCCGATTTGGATTTGCATTCTCAGGACTTGTCAGTCAGGTCCCAGAATTTATCAATTCAACAAGCCGAAAATTCGCTGGCCGATGCAAAAGCCACTTTGGCCGATTCGTATATCTATGCTCCATACGCAGGAGTAGTTGCCAATGTAGCACTTAACAAAGGAGATTCTGCTTCTTCGGGAGCGGTAGCGATAACCCTCATTACCAACCAAAGTATTACTAAAATTCCTTTTAATGAAGTAGATATAACAAAGGTCAAGGTAGGACAAAAAGCCACACTTACATTTGATGCCATAGATGGTCTAAGTATTGTTGGCCAAGTTGCTGAAATTGATACCTTGGGAACGGTTACGCAGGGAGTAGTTAACTACAATGTAAAAATTCTGTTTGATACGCAAAGCAGTCAGGTAAAACCGGGCATGTCGGTTACTGCGGCGGTTATTACCGAAGTAAAACAGAATGTGTTGATGGTACCTAATTCCGCTGTAAAAAATTCTAGCAATCAAAAATATGTGCAAATATTGCAAGATGGTATTCCCCAACAAAAAACAGTAGAAGTAGGTATCTCAAATGACACCGATACGGAAATTATCAGCGGAATTAACGAAGGCGATAATGTAATTACTCAAACTGTTATGAGTACGGCAACCACTACAACGCAAACACAGAATGGCGGCATTAGAATTCCTGGTATTACAGGTGGTGGAAGCGGGGGTACTTTTGGTGGAGGAGGAAATAGAACAACTGGCAGATAATACCATGATTGAATGCAAAGATATTGTTAAAATTTATACAAGTGGCGACCATGAAACAAAAGTGTTAAAGGGAGTTTCTTTTGATATAAAAGATGGGGAATTTGTGGCCATTATGGGTCCTTCTGGTTCTGGTAAATCAACCCTCATGCATATTTTGGGAGCTTTAGATACACCTACTACTGGAACGTATTTTTTAGACAATAAAGATGTTTCAAAGTTATCCGATGACGAATTAGCAGCTGTGAGAAAAAACAAAATTGGGTTTGTTTTTCAGTCGTATAACTTATTGCCCAGGGCGACAGTTTTAAGAAATGTCATGCTGCCCTTAATGTATGCGGGGGTTTCAAAACAAACCAGAGAAGAAAAGGCCATAGAAGCGTTAATTGCCGCAGGGATGCCCGATGATCGTTGGCATCATCATTCAAATCAGCTTTCGGGAGGGCAAATGCAAAGAGTGGCCATTGCTCGGGCCTTAGTAAACAATCCGTCGCTCATTCTTGCTGACGAACCAACGGGCAACCTTGATTCCAAAACGGGAGAAATTGTTTTGGGAACATTCCAGAAATTAAATGAAGAGAAAAAATGCACTATTATTCTCATTACCCACGAGCTCTATGTGGCCGAGCATGCCGACCGGATCATCCATATTAAAGACGGAGATATCATTAAAGACGAGAAGAATATTAAAAGGCGAGTAATTGAAAATCATAACCAATGAATATTACAGACCTTTTTGAAGAAACAGTTTCAGCTTTGACGGTAAATAAAATGCGTTCCGGGCTTACGATGCTCGGGATTATTATTGGCATTGCTTCGGTGATTGCGATGATTTCTATCGGTCAGGGGGCACAAGGTTCTATTGAATCCAGTATTCAGTCAATTGGCTCTAATTTAATATTGGTAATGCCTGGTTTTGCTCGTGGAGTAGGAACTCAGATCAGCACAGGAAGGGGATCAGCACAAACATTGACGCAAGAAGACGCTGATGCTCTACAAAAAGAAGTTACTGGCGCCAAGGCTATAGCTCCCGAAACATCACGTCGCTACCAAGTTACGGCAAGAGGCACTAATACCAATACGCAAATTACCGGAACTAATGAATCGTATCCAGAAGTTAGAAATGTCGAGGTTGATACGGGTTCATTTATTACTGATCAGAATGTCCAGCAACTTTCAAAAGTAGCGGTGCTTGGTCCTACCACTAGAGATGATCTTTTTGGAGTAGGCACAAGTCCTATTGGCGAAAGTATTCGTATTAATAATATTAATTTTAAGGTGATAGGAGTTACCAAATCTAAAGGCGGAACTGGTTTTGGTAATCAGGATGATGTAATTTATATTCCTATATCCGTCGCCCAAAAGTTTTTAGCCGGAAATAATGGAGTAAGCACTATCAGTGTTGAAGCAACTAGCCAGAACGATATGGTTCAAGTACAAAGTCAGATAACCAATGTATTACTGAAAAGGCACAATATTGGTGACCCAGCGCAAGCTGATTTTCAGGTATTAAACCAGCAAGACATTATTGCAACCGCATCTTCGGTAACTAATATATTTACTATCCTGCTTGCATCGGTGGCTGGTATTTCATTAGTAGTTGGGGGTATTGGTATTATGAATATGATGCTAACGACAGTGACAGAGCGAACTCGAGAAATCGGATTAAGAAAAGCCATTGGGGCTACCAAAAAAGATATTAGTTGGCAGTTCTTAGCCGAATCATTCATGCTTACCTTTTTAGGTGGGGCCGTAGGGATTATATTGGGCTGGCTCATTTCTTTTGGCGTTTCAAAATTGGCAGGAATCCCAACGAAAGTTTCATTATTATCAATAGTATTAGCATTCGGCGTAAGCGCAGTAATAGGAATTATTTTCGGCTACTATCCTGCACGAAGGGCAGCCAAATTAAATCCCATTGAGGCATTGCGTTACGAATAAAAAATATGAATAAAAAAATACAGATTATTATTTTCGTTGTTTCTTTGGCGGTAGTTGGGGGAGGGGCTTTTTATGGAGGTATGTTGTATAAAACCAGCCAAGTGTCGGCACAAAGAGCAGGGTTGACTGGAATGCGAAATGGAGCTGGTGGAAATAGCCGATTCGCCGCAGGAGCAAGTTTTATTTCCGGTGATATTATTTCTAAGGATGACCAAAGTATGACCATAAAAATGAGAGATGGCAGTTCAAGGATTATATTTTATTCAGACAGCACCGAAGTTAGTAAATTTGTTGCAGGAACCCTAACTGATCTTACGGTTGGCAAAACGGTTATGGTAAATGGCAAAACGAACACTGATGGGAGTGTTACCGCTCAATCAATCCAATTAAGACCCGCACTACCTCAGCCTTCGGCAGGTAATGGACAGTAGTATGGTATATTAAGGTATGGATAATTTCGAACAAAACGATGAAGATGTCGCTTCTTTGGTTCAATCTGGCAAGGTTGAATTTTTTGGTATCCTCATTGAAAGATATGAAAAGAAAATGATGCGCTATGCCAGCAAAGTACTTTATCGTCATGAAGATATACAAGATGTAGTTCAGGAAATTCTTACGAAAGCATATATTAACATTAATAGTTTTGACATAAAGAGAAAGTTTTCTTCTTGGTTATACCGCATTGCTCACAATGAAATAGTCAATGCATTCAAGAAAAACAAGCGGAGAAACTTTTTACCACTCTTTGACTTAGATGTATTTTTTCCTCAATACGCTAAAAATAGTAATGACATTAATCGCCAGATAGACCAAGGGGAAATGAAAGAAATAATAGACAGATGTTTTGATCAATTGGAGGATAAGTATAGGGAACCAGTAGCCCTGTATTATCTAGAGGAATTTAGCTACAAGGAGATTGCCGAAATTATGCAGATTCCTATTGCTACGGTAGGAGTAAGAATTAAGCGGGCCAAAGAAATGTTAAAATTCATGTTTCAAAAACAAGGATACCACTATGGAAACCAATAAAAATAACAACAATACTTTAGGGAATGAAATACTGGATAAGATCAAGGAGGGAAAGATAAAGATGAAATCCAGATCGTATTTTGTAATGAGGGCGATTTTATTCGCCCTGGGTGTTTGCGTTTTGTTTTTATTTGTTATCTATCTTATTAGTTTCATAGTTTTTTCTTTAAGGGTGAGCGGGTTAGTATTTCTTCCGGGTTTTGGTTTCTTTGGCTTGAGGATATTATTAGGTTCTTTGCCTTGGCTATTGATTATTCTTGCCGGAGTACTTGTTATCGTATTGGAGGTGTTTGCTAAACATGTTTCTTTTGTTTATAAAAGACCGGTGGTGTATTCTCTGCTTGGAATTATAGGTATAGTGTTAATTACAGGTTTTATTATTGGCTTTAGTCCTTTTCATACAAGCCTATTTCATAATGCTCGCGAAGGCAGATTACCATTGATTGGACAGCTTTATCGTGGGTACGGTGCTCCCAGATTTCATAATTTTCACAACGGAAGTATTATTGAAATTACTAGCGATGGTTTTACTATGGAAACTCCAAACGGAGAAACGCTAAGTGTTGTTACTAGTGATGTGATGAAAAAAGATCTTAGCGAAGATGATAAGGTGTTAGTTATCGGGGAAAGAAAAGGTGATACTATACAAGCTAATGTATTGAGGAAAATAGACGAGGATTCCAATTTTTTCTCTTCGCGCAAAGGAATGATGAGACGCCCCATGCCAAGATGAAATTTGAAATAAAAATAAGTTTGAGTTGTAATAATGGGTGAAAGGTCGTCACACAATAATACAAAAAATCAAATGAATAAAAAATATCTTTTATACGTAATCTTACCAGTCGTAGCAGTCGCTACGGCAGGAGTAATCGCTGTTGGTAGTGTTTCAGCCGCTTCAATTACGGGAACTTCAAACCCAATGAGCAATCTAGTTAATGCTATTGCTACAAAGTTCAATTTAAATCCTGCAGATGTTCAGCAGGTGTTTAATGATCAAAGAACTCAAATGCAAGTAAAGATGCAGCAAAAACAAACCGATCGCATTAACCAAGCGGTTACTGATGGTAAGTTAACTCAAGCTCAGGCAACATTGATCATCGCCAAAAAAGCTGAACTTGAGGCACAACAAGCTACTTTCAAAGCCAGCTTACAGGGTAAAACTAAAGCAGAAATTCAAGCTGCTATGAAAACCCAAATGGATTCTCTAAAACAATGGGCAACTGATAACAGTATTCCATTGCAGTATCTCATGTTTGGTGGAGGATTCAGGGGACATGGAGGCTTTGGATTCGGTCACAAAATGGGGCATCTCGAAAGTGAAACACCAATCGCTCCTGCTCAGTAGATAGCTTAGAAAAAAATCGCAATATAATTAACAAAGAAAAACAGGGAGTGCATTACGCACTCCCTGTTTGTATATTTTCGAATGGTGGAATCAGTAAACTGTTGGTAAAAAGACTACACAATTATCATTTTTTAAGCTATCATAAACCTACAATTTAATAATGATTGCCTAACCCCATAGATTCCCTATGGGTATGGCTAAAAACGCTATGAACATAAAGATCCCATCATCAGGGAGCGTTCATAGCGTCATACAGGGAAACTTGTATGGGCCGCAAGGCCAAACTGGTGGTGGGCTTTTTGTTACCAACCAGAAATAATATTAAAAAAACGCTATGAAAAACTTTGTAAAAGACAATTGGTTTAAATTAGGAATCTTGATACTTGCACTAGTGCTGGTTATCTATCTTATTTATTATTTCTCCTTTTTATTACCGAAACCAACAGAACAAAAAGACATTTCTGAATACATGAATAATAGGAAAGACATCGTAAGCGTTGAGAAGGTAGAAAATGTTCCGCAAAAACCCACGGTAACTAAAAACGAAGTTAAAAAAGATTCTTTCATACCCGATTTGCCCGTGAAATTAAACTGCCAGCAAGTGGGGGAGCAAATGTATCAAAATCTAGTTATTTCTTTAGGCAAAATATTAGTTTTCAATCCAAGCTATTCTTATAACAGCAGGCTTAATACCTGCCTTTACGCAGGAGGATTTTTTGGTAGTCAAAAGGCGGACTATATGGAAATGTTTGTTAAGGATAGCCTTACGAATAAATATATATTAAGTTACATTGCCCAGAAAGATAGTAGCGGTAATTTGGTAAGAATTGACGCAATTTCTAATACTGCATCAGTCGCCGATTTTGAAGCGCAAAAACAAGTGTTAATGAATGAATAGAAAAAGAGAAAAGGGGAATCGCCTAGATGGGCAATGACTAAACCGCACCATGCGGTTTTTGTTTACGAATAGTGCTTTTTATTGTAAAGTGAGATAAATTATTGAAATCATGAAAATTTCAAGTTGGTTAAGGGGTATTATCGTCTTAAGAAAATTCCAAGTAATAGTTGGTTTTTTGGTGGGGTTATTTTCTGGCTACATGCTTGGATTATTTAAAGTGCATGTATTACTTAATCACACTCTTCCAAAATCAGTTTTCGTTCCACAGTTGTTTTTGTGGCTAATTTCTATAAAACCCAATACCGGCTTCTTATCGGATGCGATGGCTGTTGAAGGAGTTTTGATTGGCGTATCAATTCCAATAACCTTGCAGGTAGTCAGTTGGGCCGCTGAGAGGTATAGAGACCAAGAGATTGCAAAGCTTTTTACGAATGAAATACTATACAAAATACAGTATTTACTTTTCCTATCAAATATTACAATCACAATCTTTCTTATTTTTTCAGACGAACAAAACTCAGGCCTGTTATGGGTTATCCTAGTTTGGTTTTTTATTAATATGTTAATTTTTTATAAATTTATTAAATTGGTTGAGAAATATACTACGCAAACTGATGAATTATTTCTTGCTAAACTAAAAGGTTATGTTCAGGATATTTTCCAAAAATAAAACAATTACTGAGCAGCGCAACCTTTGGCTTTTTGCTTTGGAAAAAATGGTAAATATCGCTTTGGTAAAAGTAGAAAGAGGAGATAATGAAACGGTTTCAGATATTATCAAAGAATTTGGAAAAATCTTTAATCAATTTTTAAAATTAAAAAAAGATAATCCTGAAAAGTTTGACTCTTTATTATGGTCGGCTGATTTTTTTAATAGATACGTTGTTCCTATTAATAAAAACCAAAGTGCGGAGATAGATGGTAAAACAAAAAGCGTGGAAGATCTGAAAAAAGAGGCCGGTCTTTTATTAGGATTTACGCCAGACCGAGAGTTAAGGGGATTAACCCAGTTTTTGGACTCTTATAAGAAGATATATGAAGCAGCGATAAAAAATAGTAACTATGAAATAAGTAGATATGTAGTCTATAATTTAAATAGTTTACTTGCCGAAATTTCCCAGGAGCCCGATAATCAGCTTTTTGTTGAACAATTTTTAAGATTAACAAGTTCGATGGCATATAAAGCCATTAAAGAAAGTGGTGATTCTAATACTATTGGTCCATCCATCTATTCGCTAGCAATTAATTGGTACACAGATATAGTTTTTAATGGGTTGCGTCGGAGTACGACAAAAGATTTTAATCTCTCTTATCTCAGTATTTTTAACAATTATTTTTTATCAATTATTAGATACATTATATCCGAGGGTAGAACATTTCTTTTCCATTCTTTAGTTTCCACGCTGGTGGATGGCGTTCACATATCAGACTACAATGAAGGTAAGGTCTGGAATTATACTCATCTTCTTTTAGAGAGTGATACTAAAAAATACAATGAGGTTAATCAAAAACACGATATTCAAAAACAAGCTACAGAACTAACTGATTCAGAGAAAGACATAAACAGTCAAGAAGAGCTGAAGGCATGGTTAGAAAGTTTTGAAAATTTAAAAAGAATAGTTGAGCCGAATATTGGCGAAAGTCAAAAGCAGAGCGCTCAAAAGATTGAAGAGGAAATAATAGATTTTGTAACTTTACAACTTAAGTATAAAAATCTTTTAGAAGTTGTATTTGCTATTGGTATTTACTCTCTCTTTAAGCAAAAGTATTCTTATATAAAATACTTATGGGAATATAAACAGCCATTAGATTCCGATGCTTCTTGGCTTGGACATGACGTGAATCCAAGAACACTCAATGATGTAATAAAATCCTATTTTAAAGAAAATCCGTCCAATAAAAACATGGATTTTTGGGAAGGCCACCATGGCAGTGAAAAATACAATAAACAATACTTTTTATTATTACTTCTCCGTGCCCTAAAGGGTTTTTCAGTAGACGGAGCCGGCGGGTGTCAGGAAGTAGAGAATTATAGTCTGCCAAAACTGCATATACACAACCTCAGTAATATAGAATATTCTATAGATGGATTAGTTGTAATGGCTAATGATCTTAAGCAAGACGTAAATTTACTTTCTGAAATTGGTTTTGATAGGAGTAAAATTGATGAACTTTTTGATAAAAAACTGGTACCATTTTTAAAAAGAGTCAAAGAGGAAGCCACTAAACAAATTTCTACAAAACACAAGGAAATAACTATTAGTCAAACCAAAGTCAAGGAATTCAAAAAAGAAGTAATGGATAGCTTCTATACAGGGGCGATTTTAAGAGACATTTTTATTAATTATCTGGAATCCTACGATAATAAAATAGAAGAAAAGATTCCCGGAAAAAAAGAGCGATTTGGAGTGAATATCGTGGATGATAAAGCTGCTTTTTTTGATGAATGGAATGTTAGTTTTGGCAGATGGGGTGAAAATTATGGTCACGACTTATCTTCTGGAGAAAATTCATACCTCCTTGATGACATTGCAAGAAATTGTAAAGAAATTCCAAGAGAAAGCTTTGAATCTACTCTTTTAAGTTTTGAGGATCCGGCTAATATCGTAATTTTTGCAACCGGCACTGCTATATGGCAATTTCTAGAAGATTCAAAAAAATATAGGCCAAAGTGGAATAAAGATATTAAACAACTAACGATAGAAGGATTTGATGGCTGGTATGATTTGAATGGGCAGCTCGTTCCTGTATTTAAGACTTATCACCAAAGAGTCGACAAGCAGGTTCTAATTTTCAACAAAGAAAAGATGGGAAAGCTTATTCAGCTATCGCCACTAAATGGAAGTGAGAATGAAAAATTTATTGAAGATATTTTCTATATGGATATTCAAGCCTTTTCTGAAAATAGTGAACTGATGGAGTTTTTCATTAAGAGTCCGCCTACTTGGCTTAAGGAAATTGGAGACGAAAAAGAGCAGCGAGAACATTTAAAAGAGCGAGTGCGCATTCATCTCTTTGAAAGATTTGAATACGAAAAACCAGAAAACTTTGAGGGATACAAAGTATTATTTTAAATTTTTAAGGAAAGCTGTCTTAACTAGTTTCGTTACTTTCGGGATAAAGTCCTTCGCTTGGATCCAGCCCGTGCAACCTCCGTATTTGCATCATTCTTTTTTGTACTGCATTCAGTGGCCGTGGTGTTTTTTGCTCCCGCAAGGTTTGCAAAAAATATCGCAATTCGTCGGCGGCGTGATCTTCGCCCCTGGTATCCACGTCTTCGGGATGCAGCTCGTCATGGATAAGCATGGGTAGGGTGCGAATCATATTTGGGCAGGTATCAAATACTTTTAGCCGTGGTTCGTTTTTTTCATCCCAGCGCAGATATTGATGCACGATGTCCCAGCCCATAATCCTATTTTTCATCGACGGAATCGTTAGTTCAACCCCATGTCGCCAATAAATTTCGTAGGTTGTTTCTGGTAAGCCCAGTTGCGCCAGGGCAGAATTATCAAATGTAGTATATCTGTATTCCTCATCTTTACTTAACTCATTAATTTTTATAGCATGGCGGTCTGAGTCTAACCCGCTGGCGTAGTATTCGCGATAAACCCAAACCGTACCGTCGTGGTCTATTGCGTACCAGTGGCATGAAGTAGTGCCATTCCGCCCACTCATATCAATGGATCGAAAGCGAAACCATGAGTAGGGAATTTCAAAAGGTTTAACCACATGTTTGGTTTTATCCCACTCGGTAAAATACTGCCCCTCAAAAATATCCCAATTACCGTTTAAATATGCATTTCTTTTTTTCTCGTCAGGGATACTCTCAATTTGGGCGAGGTAGGAGGGGTCAATATGAGGATTATCTTTGAGAAGAGCAGGAATGCATATAAATTGGTCAGGTTCTTTCTCATTTGCGTGATGCACTCCATCAAGCCATCGCTTTTTTACCCACTCGTGTCCAATTCCGCCAGGGTTGGAAGCCGCGATAAATCTGGTGTCCGGAACTTTCGGCCAGCGGAGGCGGGTTCGTAACACGTTGAATATTTCCTCCTTGTTTCTAGTTAGCTCATCTACCGCAATCACTGCAAATTCAGCTGACTGATACTTTGATACGTCATCTAAATTCCTAAAAGCAATAATTCCTCCGCCCCAGCGTTTTTTTAGAGTAAAGTTATGTTCGCTAGAATTATATTCTCCTAGCCACGCAGGAAATTCTGCTTTTATTTTTGATAATTGGCGATCGTTGAGGTTGGTGTAATCTTCACAGAACAAACCAACTGTTACACCATCAATGCCTCGCTGATGAAATGACAGAAGCATATAAATGAGTTGCCAACGTAGAAAGTAGGACTTTCCGCCACCCATGGCGCCACCAAACAATACAAAGCGAAACTTTTTTACGGCCCTACTGGCTTCTTTTTGCTTTGGAGTAAAGTGGGCGAGTTCGTCAAAGTTAAGTGTCTTTTTTGGAGTCATCTTCTTCGTCGCCCAGGATAATTACGCTGGGCCCTGGGTCTTCTTTTTCGATACGACCTTTCTTTAAGTAATCAGGGTGGTGGTGCTCAAGCCAGTATTTAATGGCTGAAGGGTGTTTGCTCTGAATTAAGGAAAGGAGTTGGTATTCTGACATGTCGTTAATCGTTAGTTTTCCTTCTAGGGTTGCCATATCGACGGCTTTTCTAAATTCATCATCTTCGTCCTGCCATCGGTAGAACGTGGTTCTACCGATGCCGGCTTTCTCGCATACCAGTTTTACAATAGGTGTTTTCTTAAGCTGTTCCACAACGATTTCTTTTTGCCGTTCATGTCGTCCGTCACTTTTTTCTCGAGGGTTACTTGCCATGGATTTTGACGGCCTTAAGACCAGTTAACTTTTCCCAGCGTTGCCGTATAACTTCAGCATACACGGGCGACTTTTCCATAATATAGCATCGGCGCTTCATTTTAGTGGCCGCGATCAGTGTTGAACCTGATCCGCCAAAGGGTTCCAAAATTAAATCATCTCTTTTTGTGAGCACTTTAATGTAGGGGATGAGAATTTCAGTTGGTTTAGTGCCAAAGATAATGCCTTGTCCGCTGGATTTTTCATCGGCTGCTTTGTATTCAAGAAAATCTGTAGGGCAAATCTTTTTGCCTTTTTCATAACCCTCCCAATGTGGTTTGCCGGAGATAGCGTAGAGGGCGGTTTCGTAATCGTTTTGGAGTAAGTCCTCTTCCGATTCCTCATTCAATTTCGTTTCATTATGCGACGTTCCAACCATGGCAATGTCATGCTTGTTAAAGAACTTGTACTTGGCGGCAAATCCTTGTACGCGGTTGGGCAGATGCCAGACAATCATGTTTTTTACCTTCCAGTATTTTTCCATTTCATTCCAAATGGTTCGGATATTTTTCCAATTCTCATATACGATGATATGAAAGTCATCTTTGGCCACGGCTTTCACATTTTTCATCCAAAGCTCGGTGAAATTATCTGGCAGGGAATCAGTTTCCAAGTATCGGCGATCACGTTTGGCTCCAAAGCCAGTGACAGCTTCACCGCTTTTCTTCTTTTTGCCACGCAAATAATCTAAAATGTATGGCGGGTCGGTAAAGCACATGTCCGCTTTTTCTCCGTCCATCAACGCTAACATTTCTGACTCAATTGTAGAGTCTCCGCACATAAGCCGACTTCCGTTTAAATCCCATACATCTCTTTTCTCAATTTCAATTTTTTGGATGTTGAGCTTTTGTAATTCTTTTTGCAGATCAAACTGCTCGGGTGTATCTTCGATGCCAAACACGTTATCTAGTTCCTCGCTGTTAAAGCCAACATCTTTGAGAAATGTTTCGTTAAAATCGGCCAAGAGGTTCCAGTCAAACTCACCCGTATTTTTATTGAGCCGGATGTTGAGCTCTTTTTCTTTTTCAAGATTGGGAATGTTCAGGTATACTACTGGAACTTCCTTGAAACCAACTTCAATGGCGGCTCGTAATCTCATGTGGCCACCGATAACTACGCCGTTTCTATTCTCGGCACAATTGACGATAAGCGGATCCACTAGCTCAAACCGTTTTAAACTTTCTTTTAATTGTTCAAATGACTCAGGGCTAATTTTTCTCGGGTTGTATTCCGATGGCCTGAGCTTCTCAATCGGCACGTAAACAATTTCAATTTTCTCGTTCATGTTTGTTTTATTTAGGTTAATATTTCAGACCGTTCGACGGCATTGTCTTGGCATGTTCCATTTCTTAAATAGAGGCTGTCGACCAGTTGTTAACCTTTTGGGTAAAACAAAAAGGAACTACTCAAAAAAGAGAAAACAGGCCGACAAAAATGTCATCGGATATTTTCTTTTTTCTAAATAGTTCCTAGGTGGTAATTTTACTCCAAACTAACGGAGAGCTATATTTAGCTGAAAGCGCTACTCTTGTAATTTGTTTTACTTCCTTGGTTTTGCAGGAAGAGTGCAATGAGAGGTCACACCTCTCTGGCGGTTTCAGTCAGTAAAATTTTGAACGATCTACTGTCCAGTCTACGCTTTTTAAAACCCTTGTCAATAGCACCAATTTTTATCCATATTTCTTAAAAAGGGGAGTGGGACACTCGGAACACGTGTCCCGTAATTTAGCTTCATTCTCCCTTGGAAAACCACGAAAAAGTGTTCCATTTGTTCCGTTTTGTGATATAATGACCCCGACTGAGACGCCTATGTTTAATATACTCAATAATACCCAGTTTGCCCTTAGGAAGTGGGGTTCTAGACTGGGTCAGTCAGCAGTTTAGTATATGGTTATAAGTGACCGAGAGGCATAAAATTTAATTTTCTATTTATTGTATGGCTATAGCATTTGAGTTTCGTGATATGATCGACATAGAGTATAGGCGAGAACAAGAAGCTTTTAACGAGCACGGTTTAGAGTTTGGTAATCTGCCAGAAAAACAAGAGCGCTTTGGTTTTATCGCAACCGATAACGGAAAGTTTGTAGGAGCATCAAGTGGATTAGCAAACAAAAACGGTGATCGATACCAGCCGTATTTTTATTTAACTGATTTATTGGTCGAAAAAGAATACAGAAGGCATGGTTATGGCAAAAAGCTATTATTGTTGCTTGAGGATAAGATTAGGTTGTTTGGCATAAAGTATATTTGGGTTTGGACAGCGGCATATGAAGGAGAGGCTTTCTATGTTAAACAGGGCTATAAAGTTTTTGCTAGGTTTGAGAATTTTTACCCTTCGGGGCACGCAAGAGTGGGTCTCATGAAAAATTTATAATATTTAATTTTTATTCCTGAAATGTTGGTTATAGACCGAGGAACACAGCATTCTTTCTCAAAATAGAAATTAATATTAATATACTAAATAAATATGACACCAAAAAATACCATTTGCCTCTGGTTTAATAAAGATGCAGAAAGCGCGGCGAATTTTTACGCAGCTACTTTTCCAGATAGTAAACTAATTAACATCTTTTATGCACCCAGTGATTTTCCAGGTGGCAAGAAAGGCGATGCGCTCACGGTAGAGTTTACGGTCTTTGGAATTACTTGTATTGGCCTGAATGGTGGTCCTGCGTTTAAGCAAACTGAAGCATTCTCTTTTCAGATTGCAACGGACAACCAGGAGGAAACGGATCGTTACTGGAATGCAATTGTTGATAACGGTGGCAAGGAGAGCGACTGCGGGTGGTGTAAGGACCGCTGGGGAATATCTTGGCAAATCACGCCACGTACGCTAACTGAAGCACTCTCAGCTGGTGGCGCAGAAGTAAAACGAGCTTTTGACGCAATGATGACTATGAAAAAAATAAATGTTGCAGTCATCGACGTTGCACGAAGAGGTTAAAGGGGGGGGTTGTATATCAACAAACTTTCCGATATTAATATTAAAGAACTCGAAAAAATCATCAAACTGGCGGTGAGGCGGAAGAAATAAGGTGAAAACAAAGAAAGGAAAATTGACACAATTTTGTTGGCCTGGCCGCTACGAAAAGAAAAATAAAAATGTCGCTTAAAGAAATTTTAAAGAGAGAAAAAGAGGTGATTGTGCGCGGGCAAACGGTGCGGTTCCGGGTTATAAAATATATTACAATAGTCGTGTTCGTAGTTATAATGTATAGTTGGAAGGGGCTCGCAATCACGGCGTATGTATTCCTGTTTCTTGCGATACTGGCCATTTGCGTCCATTTCTTTTTCAGATGGAAGACGAATGGATGGAAAAAGTCCTGGTGGTTGTATAAAAATCGTTGAAATATATAGAAATAAATATGTACGAAGTAGAAATAAAAGTAGAACTTACAAGAAAAGAAAGAGAAGATCTTGTTGAATTATTCAAAAAGAAGAATTAGCAAGGACCGTCCTTGCTACGTCGTTGCTATGTCCTTGTTATAAAACGTATACAACAATTGACTGGGCTTTAATATAAATTTATTATGTCAGAACAAGAACCACAAGATACACCAGATATACCAGATTCAGAGGGAAAATACACGGTAAAGAAGGTTTGCAGTTGGTGTAATGGGGATATGGGGTTAGCCGATTGGAAAGATGATAAGCCTGGTATTATAACGCATGCCATGTGCGAAGAGTGTCGTAAAAAGACATTTAAAGATCTTGGCGTGGCTGATAAAGATGAAAAGATATGAAATATACGGAATACATTAAAAGTTGTTTAAGAAAAGTTGTAAATTATTTTGTAAATAAAAAGCTCTCTTGAAAAACGAGGCTTTTTAGTTTAATGTAATTTAAAATCACTGCACCTTTCACTAACAACTAGAATCGGAGAAAACATCATGGATTTTCATCTGCATTGGACACCGGCTGAGGTTAAATTGGTCGCCTCTATGTCGAGCTATACAGAGATGAAAAAGTTTGCGTTGAATTTCCTGAAAAGACTTCCGGGGACACCAGTTCTTCAGGTGTGCGGCCCCATTTCAACGGGCGGACGAGGGTCTGTTCAGGCAAATATGGAGGCGTTTCGTGAAGCAATCGAGTGGCTATCACGGCAAAGCAAGACCGTGTTTGACCAGCGGCCCTTTCAAATTGCTATGGCGCGATTAGTGGAGGCCAGGACTGAGCCTGGGTATGATCACGATTTGCTCAACGAGTTCTATTTGCCTGTGTTTGAATCGGGGCACATCCATGAGCTGCATTTTCTCAAAGGATGGCAAAGTTCGGTTGGCGCGCGTTGGGAGCACGAACAGGCCCTTCGTCTGGACATTGCCATTGTCTATTTGCCCGAAAAGTTCTAGTTATTCATGCTCGCGTTGCCATTGTGCTTCGCGAGTTTTTTTATGGAGAGTGTGTTATAATTTTAATATATGATTCTTTCCAAACAACAAATTAAAAAGGCGGTTGAAGTGGGCGAGATTAAGATTACTCCATTTAATGAGGAGCTTTTAAAACCGGCCAGTTATACATTTACACTGGGAAATAAAATCCGAAAACTAAAGGAGGTCGGGTTTGAGGAGTTTGAGATAGGGCAGGAGGGCTGTTTGTTAAAACCAGGTGAATTTGTGATTTGTCATACTGCGGAAACATTAAAGCTAGGAGAAAATGTAGCCTGTTTTTTAAGTATGAAAGGGGCTCTGGCGCAAAAAGGATTGGATGCCTTGCAATGTGAAATTTTTTGTGAACCGGGTTCTGAAGGTGGCTTTGATGGCAAGTTAATGTTGGAAACCAGTAATCGAGGGCCATTTCCGATAACCCTTTTTTCAGGAACTAAAATAGTTAAAGGGATATTTTTTAGAGTTTGAAAAAATTTGACCCACTGAATATGTTGCGGTGCTTTATTTTATTGTTGACCAAATATACTTTATTTGTTACTATTTAATCTAATTGGGACAATTGGGGCTCATAGTTCAGTGGTAGAACGCTGTCCTGATAAGACAGAGGTCGAAGGTCCGATTCCTTCTGAGCCCACATAAAACGAGAGAAAAAATACTGTACCGCCTTTACTAGGGCGGTTTTAAGTTGTAAGATGAGGTATGGTGGCTAAAACGCAAAAGCAACAGCCATTCCCTAAAGAAACTGCAAATTGTAAAAAATGCGGTAAGTTGTTTATTACATTGAAGGACAAGTGTCTTTGTCAGGAATGGTTGTGCTATAACTGTTGTGAATGTGAGGACGATTGCATGGTGTGTAATTGTGGTCATAAAAAATAATATATGAAAATAATTATCAAGGCCAAACCGGGAGCCAAAGAGGATAGTATTGAAAAAATTGATGAGGCAAATTATACGGTGTCAGTCAAAGCGCCACCAATTGATGGCAAGGCCAATGCCGCCATTGTTAAGCTGTTGGCTGATTATTTTGATGTAGCACCTTCGTTGGTTGAAATCATTTCGGGACACATGGCCAGAGTCAAGGTGATAGAAATCCGTACTTAAATGAAGTCTAAAAAAAAGAAATTGGCAAAAAGGGTCAAAAAATTGGTCAAACACCGAAAGAAGGTTTTGGCACCGGCTTCATTTCCCGCCGAATCATTTTTTAAAGCCAAGATAAAGGTAATTGGTATTGGTGGCGGTGGCGGATCAATAGTTTCAGAAATTGGCAGATCTCTTAACAGAGCCACTTTTGTTATTGCCGATACCGATGTAAGGGCTTTCAAAAAACGTCGAGGAATTAAATACTTTTTATTCGGGCAAGAAGCAACTCATGGTTTGGGCACGGGTTTAAACACTGATTTGGCTAAAAAAGCCGCTGAATCTGAAAAAGAAAAAATTACTAAGCTGTTTTCGGGACAAGATATAGTTATTTTTATTGCTTCGTTGGGGGGAGGTGTTGGATCCGGCGCCACACAAACTTTTGTGGAATCTGCCAAAAATTTTGGTGGCATAACTTTTGGGATATTTACCCTACCCTTCAAATTTGAAGGAAAAAATAAGTATAAAATAGCCACCAAGGCTCTGAAAGGATTAAGAAAGTCACTTAACGTATCTATTACTATTCCCAACGAAAGGATATTTAAGGTTATTCAGGCTAACACCGCTATCACCGATGCATTTTCCACGGTCAACAAAAGTCTCATAGAATCACTGGAGAGTCTGATAGATTTGATTTATAGTCCCGGTATCATTAATATTGATTTTGCTGATTTGCGCACCATTTTAAGTGGTACTGGCAGTCAAGCATTTTTAAATACTGCCGAAGCTTTTGGTTCTGATAGAGCCGAAAAAGTAGTTCGGGAAATTTTACATAATCCATTGTATCAAAATAGTAATTTTAAGGCACAAAAGGTGTTATTTAACATTGCCGGGGGCGGTAATTTAAGCATGTTTGAAGTGGATAAGATCAGCAAGGGCATTGCCGCTGACAATCAAAGTGCCAAAATTATTTTTGGGATTTCCAAAGAGCCTCACCTAAAAAACAAAATAAAAACCACTCTTTTAATGACGAGTCAGCCTGCTATCCCAATACAAAAAGTTAAAAAAACAGTAGTCAAAAAGCAACAAGTAAAAAAAGAAAAGTCTAAAAAAATAAAAAAGAAAAAGTTAAAAAAGATTACGCCTTTGCCAGTGATGTTGCCAGTCTTTAACGTGCTAAACCAAAAACCCGAACCAGTTCGCAGGAGTGCCTTGGAAGTAAGGGAGGCGCAAGAAATAGAAGAAAATAAAAAAACTAAACAAGAAGAAGAATGGGAGATTCCAGCCTTTTTGAGATTAAAAAAGTAATTATTCCTGTCGCCGGTCTGGGTACGCGCTTTTTACCTTTATCTTTGGTGGTTTCCAAAGAGTTTTTTCCATTGGTGGATAAGCCCATTATTCAATACGTTATAGAAGAAGTGAAAAATTCCGGTATCAAAGAGATTGTTTTTGTTGTCAGTCCCAAGCAAAAAATGCTCATGAGTTATTTGAAAAAATCCCCCGAATTAGAAAAATTGCTCATCAAAAGAAAAAAAGATAAACAACTGGCTGAATTAAAAAGTTTTGAAATGCTATTTGAGGGTTTAGATATTTCTTTTGTGACCCAAAAACAACCACTAGGTGATGGGCACGCCATTTTACAGGCCTCAAAACTGGTGACTAACGAAGCCATGGCAGTCTCTTTTGGTGATGATGTGATAGATTCTCCGATTCCCGCCCTAGAGCAACTCATAAACATTTTTAAAACTACTAACGCGCCGGTTATGGCTTTAAAATCTCTGCCCAAAGAAGTGATTGGAGCTTATGGCAATGTGGCGGTGGAAAAAATTTCCAGCAATTTATATAAAATTAAAAAAATTATTGAAAAGCCGAGCCCCGACCAAATTCAATCCAATTTAGTGATTGTTGGAAAATATGTGTTAACTCCGGAGGTATTTAATTATTTAAAAAAAGCCAAACCTTCTGAAAAAGGCGAGATTATTTTGGGCGAGGTGTTTGATGCCATGTTAAACGATGGTATGCCGTTGTACGGCTATGAAGTCAAAGGGGAGTGGTTGGAATGTGGCGACAAGCTCAAATGGCTCAAATCTTTTATGTACTTGGCTTTAAAGGACCCGGTGTTTGGCGAAGATTTGAAAAAATACTTGAAAAGTATTAAGTAGTGTGCTAGGCTGGGGAATATAGCAAAAAGGCCAAGGGGGCTTGACAAGGTTTCTGGATATGCTATAATGAACTATTAGGGTCAAATTAGCTCTTTTCACAGATATAGAGATACGAAGTTGCTCCTTTAAGGGTTTAGCTTCGTGTTTCTATATTTCACTAACCGTTCCTTTTCTCTTACTGCCGAAAGGCAAGGAGGTGTTTATGCGCAAGCATCAACACAAGGTCAGTCGGGCGCCCCAATCCCTAAAATTTTTGAGACCCCTCTTCGGCGTCAACACGAACGGCCGCCGCGTCGTCGCTGGCTAACATCGCCGGCGGCACACGCGCGACCCATCGAGTTCGATTGGCGGCTAGTAACCACACTACGCCGCCGGCCCTTCAGAAAGGAGTAGCCACATGACGTGGCCGTAGGTAAGCGCTTCGGCGCAAATTTTCGGGGGCGAGCAACGCAAGTTGCTCGCCCTCAAATCATTTTAACCGCCTTAATAACGGCTTTTTTGTTGAAAAACTTTTCATTTTCAGGACAGTGGTGTACAATAAACAAATATGAACATTGCGTTTTTTGAGATTGAAGAATGGGAAAAGCCGTATTTACAGCACAAGCTCAAAGGCCATGAGTTACTTTTTTTCCCTGAACATATTTTGGCCGAGCACATTGAACAAATCAAAGGTTGCCAAGTTATTTCTACTTTTGTGTATTCAGAATTAACCCCCGCCATGTTTGATGCTTTGCCAAATTTAAAAATGCTGGCGGTGCGGGCTACGGGATATGACAATGTGAATATGGAGGAAGTTGAGCAGCATGGGATCAGCGTTTGCAACGTGCCAACCTACGGCGAAAACACGGTGGCCGAACATGCCTTTGCTTTACTGCTTGATCTTTCCCGAAAAATTCACCAGTCGGTGGAAAGCGTTAAAAAAGAGGGGTTTTCAGTCCATGGACTGCGTGGTTTTGATTTAAAGGGTAAAACCTTGGGTATTGTGGGTATGGGGCATATTGGCCAGCATGTGGCACGTATTGCCAATGGGTTTGAAATGCGCGTCATGGCCTTTGACACACACGAAGACAAAAAATTGGCTAAAAAGTTGGAATTCCATTATGCGACATTGGAGGAGTTACTGAAAAAATCAGACATTATTTCTTTGCATGCGCCGTATAATACGCACACGCACCATTTAATTAATAAGGAAAATATCAAGTTGATTAAAAAGGGTGCTTATTTGATTAATACAGCTCGAGGCGGATTAATTGAAACGCAAGCCTTGACGACGGCTCTGGATGAAGGAATTTTAGCGGGCGTTGGATTAGATGTTTTGGAAGAAGAAAAGTTTTTAAGGGAAGATAGTCAATTATTATCGCGGGAAGTTTCAAAGAAGCACGATGTAAAAGTAATTCTGCAAAACCATATTTTAATGGAACGGGAAAATGTGATTATTACGCCTCACAATGCCTTTAATTCCCAAGAAGCTCTGGAAAGAATATTGGAGACCACAGTGGAGAATATCAGGGGATTTATAAAGGGAAAAGCAATTAACATAGTTATATAATTTTCAATTTCTAATTTCTAATTTTCATTAAATTTTTAATAATTGAATATTTAATAGAAATTAGAAATTTAAAATTAGAAATTATCATATGCAATACGATTTAATTATCATTGGCGCTGGTCCGGCCGGAATTTCCGCGGGTATTTACGCGGCTCGGCAAAAGTTGAATATCTTGATGATTTCCAAGGATATTGGCGGACAGGTGGCCAAAAAAGCGGTGGATATTGAAAATTATCCGGGGTTTGAAAAAATCTCCGGGCCGGATTTGGTTGAGCTTTACAAAAAACAGTTATCCGCCAATGAACTTTCGGTTGAGGTGGACGAAGTAGTTGAAATTTCTAAGAACGAAAAAGTCTTTACCATAAAAACCGCATCGGGAAAAACGCATGAAGCCGTGGCGGTGATTGTGACCAGTGGCGCCAAATCAAAATTAATTAATGTGCCGGGTGAAGAAGAATTTTCGGGCAAGGGGGTAAGCTATTGTTCACTTTGCGATGGGCCGATTTTTAAAAATAAAGTGGTGGCGGTGGTGGGCGGGGGAAATAACGGTTTTGAAACAGCAGTCTTTTTATCTAATTATGTAAAACACGTGACGATTTTGGAATATGGTGAAACTATTAACGCCGATGCAGAGAATCAGGAGTTGGTGGCCAAAAATCCAAATATTGAAATTATTACCAACGCACAAGTTACCAGAATTGAAGGCAAGGTTTTTGTAAATGCGATTTATTATGTGGATCGCAAAGAAGCCGCCTCCGCCCAAGGCTCCAGCGAGCCAAGGGAAAATAAATTAGAAGTCAATGGAGTTTTTGTAGAAATCGGATATAGTCCTTCCACTTCTTGGCTGGGTGACTTAGTTGAATTGAACGATAAGCAAGAAATTGTGTTTACGCCCGAAATGATGGAAACAAAAACCCCGGGCCTCTTTGCCGCGGGAGATTGCAATGTGGGCAAGTACAAACAAATCGTCATGGCGTCCGGCGAAGGCGCCAAAGCCGCCCTTAGCGCGTATAACTATATCAGGAAAGTTAGTTAGCAACACTAACTTTCACTGATACCAGACATTGAAAATATAAATAGAGTGGTATTAAGAAGAGTGAATAAATTTAATGGATTTTATTTATTGTTAAATTTTTAGAATTCGTGCGGCCGCATTGATTCTAAGAATTAAAATACGTTATGAAATTATCAGTTACCGACCAATTTTTATGGGATGTATATCATTTTTTGGGTCAGGTACGCGATGTTGCAGATGTGGCTGACCCATATCGTCGAAGCATTATAAGTATGATTGCGCCCAATACTCCGCTGGCTAAAAAGTATTCACGTCAGCAATTTAGTAAATTTATTTATTATCTTAAAAAATACGGATATATTAAAATAAAGAGTTTAGAACAAAAGGACGGTTTTATAATTACAAAAAGGGGGATGGAAAGGGTTTTTATGGCTAGTGCTCATTTCAGTTTACGCGCCAAGAGAAAGGATGGTAAGTGGCTAATGGTGATGTTTGATGTGCCGGAGAAAAGGCGGGGGATGCGTAATTTGTTGAGAAGTATTTTGCAGAATTTAGGATTTAAAAAGTTTCAGCATAGTGTTTGGGTTACGCCCTATGATGTATCGGAGGCGGTGGAAAAAGTATTGGCACTGCACGCACTGGATGAATACGTAAAGATTTTTGTAATCGAAGAGATAAAATAAGATTCTCGCTTTTCGTGCGGCCGCATGATTATTGAGAATTAATAAATTGGAGTTTTGCCTGCCCCCGAGTCACGTCGAAGCGTAAAAAAATCCCCGAGAGTCTGCTTGCGCATGTCTCGGGGTTTGTGGTTCTTTACCTCACTTCTTTTTCCCCTCTATGATTCGGACAATCTCGTCCTCGTACTCTTGATATCTCTTGAGTATGCGTTGTCTTTCCTCATGTGCTTCTTTTTTGCGATCTTCAATATCCCGTCTCTGCGCATCTACAGTTGCCTTAAGCTGAGTGATTTCAGCTTCTTTTTCCATTAGATTACCTATCTCCCATCTCCATCCCGATAGGAGCGCAACGATAACGATGACGCAAACCAAATGCCAGAACCAAGCTTTCATGTTAATTCCCTTTCAATTTTAGAAGGCTTGAATTACCGCCATATTTAATAGTATATTATTAAATAGTATATGTCAATAGTTGCCACACTTTTTTAATTTTGTTAAAATAACTTATAAAAAAAGTAAAAATTAAAACATGAGTAAGATTACAGAAATTATTGCCAGAGAAATAAAAGATTCGCGAGGGAAGCCGACGGTGGAGGTGGTTTTGACAACTAAAGATGGGGAATTTATTGCCTCATGTCCTTCGGGGGCTTCAACGGGAATTAACGAAGCCTTGGAATTGCGGGATGATGATAAAAGGGGAGTCAGCAAAGCCATTGCGAATGTGAATGACATTATTGCGTCAAAGTTGGTGGGAATGGACCCTTCAAATCAAAAGGAAATTGATGACTTGATGCTTGCGCTGGATGGCACACCGAATAAATCAAAATTGGGAGCCAATGCTATTTTGCCGGTTTCTATGGCGGTGGCTCGTGCTGGCGCTGTAGCGCAAAAAATATCTTTATATCAGCATCTTTCAAATATTTCTAGAAACAAAATTGGCATGCCATTGCCAAGTTTTAATATACTCAACGGTGGGGCTCATGCCAAAAATGAATTGGAATTGCAGGAATTTATGGTGGTGCCGATGAAAAAAACGTTTCAAGAAAATTTGGTTTTGGGAAGCCAAGTGTTTAATGCTTTAACTGAATTACTAAAGGCCACACCAGCGGGAGTACCCGAAATGGGGGACGAAGGCGGATACGCGCCAGCCATTGCTACAGCCGAACAAGCTTTGTTATTAATCAAAAGCGCCATTGGCGGTCATGAAGATGTAAAAATTGCTTTGGATTGTGCAGCTTCGGAATTTTACCGCGATGGAAAATATGAACCGCAGGAAGGCATGCAGTTAAGCCGTGAACAATTAGTGGAGTTTTATGCGGATTTAGTAAAGCGCTTTCCGATTATTTCTATTGAAGATGGGTTTAGCGAAGAAGATTGGGAAGGGTTTAAGGCTATGAAAATGGCTTTACCAGAAACGATTATTATTGGAGATGATTTGACAACTACCAATGTCCAAAAAATTAAAGAAGCAGAAGCCAAAAAAGCCTGCAACGGAATTATTATTAAGGTCAACCAAATTGGCACGGTTTCTGAAACCATTGACGCGGTTAATTTAGCCAAAAGTTATGGCTGGAAAATTATGGTCAGTCACCGAAGCGGTGAAACCATGGATAATTTTATTGCCGATTTGGCCGTGGGAGTTGGAGCTGACTTTATTAAATCAGGAGCGTATACTAAAGATGTCAGAATCGTAAAATATGATCGGTTGTTGGCAATTGAACAAGAATTAAATAAAAAATAAAATATGAGTAAATTATATTTACAAAGACATTTAAAATCGCAGTGGAATAAATTGGATATTTGGGCGGGGTGGTGCGATAATCCACTTTCTGATGTTGGCAAAGAGCAGGCCAAAGAAATTGCCCCGTTAATCGCTAAACAAAAAATTGATGTGGCATATTCAGGCGCCTTAATTCGCGCTACAGAAACGTTGCTACGAATTTACGATTATATTCCAGAAAGATATCCGTTATTTAGATATTTAACGGATGGCAAAATGAGGGATTGGGCAAATTTTACGGATGGTAGCGCTGGAGATTATTTAGCGGTGTATGTGACAGAAGCATTAAACGAAAGATATTATGGCGATTTGCAGGGCATGAATAAAGCCGAAGCAAAAGTAAAATATGGGGAAGAGCAGGTCAAGGAATGGAGAGCTTCGTACAAATCCGCTCCGCCAGGTGGGGAGGCTGGACCCGATATTTACAAACGGGTTATTCCGTTTTACCAAGAACACATTGAAAAAGATTTGAAAGATGGTAAAAATGTGTTGGTCTGTGCTAGTCACCATAGTTTACGGGCGATGGTAAAATATATTGAAAATATTCCTGATGAGCAAATGATTAATGTGGAATTGGGTTTTGGCTCATTGACACAGTATGAATTTGATGAAAATATGAACTTAAAAAGTCCCAAGAATTTTGCCTAAGTTGCAATAAAAAAGGTGCAATGCTAAAATAAAGAAAAATTAATTAAATTATTTTAAAACATGGAAGAACAAAATTTTTCACCAAATAATTTACCCGTTCAAGAAGCGCCGGTTATTACTCCCTCAAACGAATTAATGCCTGCCCGAAATGCTTCGCATAGCGATGCAGGCGGGCCCGGTCAACCAGAAAAGCCAACTATGAAAATAAACCAAAATACTATTTTGGTGGGAGTAGCCGTGCTGGCAGTATTGATTTTGGGTGCGGTGCTGGTGACGCAAACCAACCTGAAAGATAAAATCCCATTTTTGGGTGCCAGCAATCAAAAAATTGCCCAAAAAGCCGTAGATTTTTTAAATGCCAACAACAAAAAATATTTACAAGGTCAAACAGCTACGGTGGGAAAGGTTTCAACACAATACGGACTGGTGAAACTTGAAGTAAAAATTGGCGGGGGTTCTTTTGAGAGTTTTGCCACTCACGATGGAAAATTTTTATTCCCCAATGTGTTGACTATTGATGATAGCCGCGATCCGGCTATGAAACCCGTCAATATTGCGGATGTAAAAATTGATGGTAATCCGTATGTGGGCAACATTAATTCACCCGTAGTGTTAGCTTTTTGGTCGGATTATCAGTGTCCGTTTTGTAAAAAAGCAGCTCAAACGGTGATTGCTCCAATGATGGCGGAATATGTGGCTTCGGGAAAAGTTAAGATTGTTTATAAAGATTATGCATTTTTGGGAGCTGATTCACAGACCTTGGCGGTGTTCGGTCGTGCTGTATGGGAAGCGGCGCCAGCTAAATTTGAGGCTTGGCATAAAGCTATGTATGACAATCAAGGTCAGGAAAATACCGGTTGGGCCACTGAAGCTAAAATTATGGAAATTTCCACCAAAGCCATTGGCGCGGTTGATGCCAATAAAGCCCTGGCACTTTCTAAGAAAAATGTGGTGGCGTATCAAGCTTTAATTGATGCTGACAAGGCCGAAGGAACCGGTTTTGGGGTCAATGGAACTCCCGGAAGTATTATTGGTAAAAAATTTATTAATGGTGCAGAACCCTACGCTGTTTTCAAAGCCGCCATTGAGACGGTGCTAAATTCAAAATAGTATGATAACTATCTATTCCACTCCCACGTGCGTTTATTGTAAAACACTCAAAGAATATTTGACGGAGAAAAAATTTGATTACACGGAAATTGATGTGTCTCTCAATGAAAAAGAATTGGAAAAAATGGTGGCGATTTCCGGACAAATGGGTGTGCCGGTGGTGGATTTGGATGGGGAAGTGGTGATTGGGTTTGATAAGGCTCGCATTGATGAAATACTCAAAATTACATAAAGCATAAAACATAAAGCATGAAACAAAAAAACGCAACGTCGTTGCTTGCTTCATGTTCCATGTTTCAAGTTTCATGACAAAGATAGCTATCAATGGATTTGGGAGAATTGGCCGGCAAGTGTATCGGCGGATTTTGGAAAACCACAAAAATTTAGAAGTAGTGGCGATCAATGATTTAACCGACGAAAAAACGCTGTTGCATTTGTTGCAACATGATTCCAATTACGGAAATTTTGATGGTAAATTACCCAAAAACATTTTTGCGGAAAAAGATCCGGAAAAATTGCCTTGGAAGGATTTGGGTATTGATATTGTGCTTGAGTGCACCGGGCTTTTTACAGATAAAGCCGGCGGGGGGAAACATTTGAAAGCTGGAGCTAAAAAGGTGATTGTGTCGGGGCCTTGTAAAGATTGCGCCGGATATGTGCTTGGCGTCAACACCGAAAATTTTGACATTGATCAAGATGATGTAATGGACATGGGCTCTTGCACTACGAATTGCTTGGCGCCGGTGGCCAAAATTTTGCATGATAACTTTGGGATTAAAAAAGGGTTTATGAATACGGTTCACAGTTACACCAACGATCAGAAAATTTTGGATTTGCCACACAAAGACTTAAGGCGCGCCAGAGCCGCAGCACTTAATATTATTCCCACCAGCACAGGGGCAGCCAAAGCCATCAGGAAAATAATCCCGGAATTGGATGGAAAATTGGACGGAATTTCTATGCGTGTGCCAACACCGGTGGTTTCGGTTTTGGATTTGGTGGTGGAAGTGGAAAAATTAACTACTATAGAAGAAGTAAATGAGGTGTTCAGAAAATCTGCCAAAGATAAGAATTTTAAGGGAATTTTCAGGGTAGAAGAACAAGAATTAGTTTCTATGGATTTTAAGGGCGACAGTTATTCATCAATTTTGGACGCGAATCTCACAATGGTATCGGGCAATATAATCAAAGTGGTGGCTTGGTATGATAATGAATGGGGCTTTTCGTGTCGTTTGGCCGAGTTTACCGAGTTTGTAGCAAAAAAGTTATAATATATAACAATGCAAAATATACTTTGGTTTCGGGAATTGGGAATTAAAGACGTGCCAGTGGTGGGCGGGAAAAATGCGTCCCTAGGCGAAATGTATAATAATTTGCTTTCCAAAGGCGTGAATTTGGCGAATGGTTTTGCCACCACCGCCGAGGCTTATTTTTATTTTTTAACTCAATCAGGCTTAACTCCCAAAATTGAAGCCATTTTACACGATGTGGATGTACATGATTTAAAAAGCTTACAACACAAGGGGCTTCAAGTGAGAAAGTTAATTTTAGGCGCTAGATTACCCGCTGATTTGCAAGCGGATATTATTACAGCTTATCAGGAATTATCTAAAAATTATGAGGTAAAAAATACGGATGTGGCGGTTAGATCCAGCGCTACGGCGGAAGATTTGCCCGGTGCCAGTTTTGCCGGCCAACAAGAAACCTTTTTAAATATTACCGGTGAAAAGCAGGTATTGGAAGCAGTCAAAAAATGTTTTGCTTCGTTATTTACCGACAGGGCTATTGCGTATCGACAAGAAATGGGATTTGGACACACCAAGGTGGGGCTTTCGGCCGGAATTCAAAAAATGGTGAGAAGCGACGTGGGCGCCAGTGGAGTGATGTTTTCATGCGATACGGAATCGGGCTTTGGTGATGTGGTTTTAATTAACGCTAGCTTTGGATTAGGTGAAAATGTGGTTTTAGGTAGAGTTGAGCCCGATCAATATTATGTATTTGAAACAACTTTAAAAACAGGGCATAAACCAATTTTGGAAAAAAAGATGGGGTCAAAATTGTTGACTATGGTTTACACTAACAACCCCAAGAGTCCCATAAAAAACACCAAAACCGCCTTAAAAGACCAGCAAAGGTTTGTGCTTTGCGATGACGATATTTTACAATTGGCTAAGTGGAGCATGCTAGTGGAAGAGCATTATCAAAAACCCATGGACATGGAATGGGCCAAGGACGGTCAAACCGGAAAATTATATATTGTGCAAGCTCGCCCTGAAACGGTGGCCAGCAAAAAAAATGTGAATGTATTGGAAGAATATAAGTTACAGGTTACAGGTTCCAGGTTACAGGTTACAGTAAGCGGCATGTCGGTGGGCAGTAAAATTGGACATGGAAAAGTCAATAATATTTTAAGCGCCAAAGATATTAATAAATTTAAAAAGGGAGAAGTGTTGGTGACGGGTATGACGGACCCAGATTGGGTGCCGGCCATGAAGTTAGCTTCGGCAATTATTACTGATCAGGGTGGCCGAACCGCGCACGCAGCCATTGTATCTCGTGAATTAGGAATTCCTTGTATTGTGGGGGCGAGTAATGCCACCAAAGTGTTAAAAACGGGCAAGGAAGTGACGGTGGATTGCAGTCAAGGCGAACATGGCTTTGTGTATGAAGGCTTGATTGATTTTAAAATCAATAAAACTGATATTTCGGCTCTCCAAAAAACACGCACAAAAATAGAAATGAATTTGGCGGATCCGAGCCAGGCTTTTAATTTAAGTTTTATTCCCAATGACGGCGTGGGGCTCGCGCGCGAAGAGTTAATTATTGCTAACACCATAAAAATTCACCCCAACGCATTGATTCATTATGCGACGCTATCATCCGAACTAAAAAAACAAATTGATGCATTGAGTATGGGATATGAAAATAAGGCCGAGTTTTATGTTGATAAACTGGCTGAAGGGGTAGGAAAAATCGGCGCGGCGTTTTACCCAAAACAAGTTATTGTGCGATTTTCGGATTTCAGGACGAATGAATATAGGGAATTAATCGGCGGGCATTTGTATGAGGCCGATGATGAGCGCAATCCCATGATTGGTTTTCGAGGTGCTTCAAGGTATTACAACGAAAAATTCAAAGAGGCGTTCATGTTGGAGTGCCGTGCCATTAAAAAAGTTCGCGAAGAAATGGGGATTGATAATGTACAGGTGATGATTCCGTTTTGCCGAACGGTGGAGGAGGGGCAAAAGGTGTTAGAGATTATGAAGGAATGTGGGCTGGAGAGGGGGTCACCCTTCGACGTGGCTCAGGGTCACGAAAATCCACTAAAGATTTTCGTGATGTGTGAAATTCCGGCCAATGTGGTATTGGCAGAACAATTTTTGGAAATCTTTGACGGTTTTTCCATTGGCTCAAATGATTTGACGCAACTTACGCTGGGGTTGGATAGAGATAATTCAGAAATTGCGGCCGTGGGAAATGAAAAAAATGAAGCGGTTAAAGCTTTGATTAAAATCGCAGTAGAGGCCTGTAAAAAAGCGGGCAAGTACTCGGGAATTTGTGGCCAGGGCCCATCGGATTTTCCAGACTTTGCCGAATTTTTGGTGGGGCTTGGAATTGAATCTATTTCTTTAAATCCAGATAGTATTATTAAAACCACCATGTTGGTGGCGGAGAAAGAGAAAAATGTTTGACATCATCACCTTTGGTTCAGCCACGAAAGACATTGTGGTCAAGCCTAAAAATTTAACTTCGCTTAAATATACCCCGCCTTCGCGTAAAGCTACGGCGGGCGAAGTAAGTCAGCAGGTTTGTTTTCCGTTTGGGTCAAAAATTGACATTGAGGAAATTCATTTTAATACAGGTGGTGGGGGGACCAATACGGCGGCCACGTTTGCCAAACAAGGTTTTAAAACAGCTTTTTGCGGGGTGGTGGGGCAGGATTTATCTGGCCAAGAACTAATCAATGAATTAAAAAGCTTGAAAATTGATACACGTTTTGTGGTTAAAACAGAAAAAAAAGCTACCAATCATTCTATTGTTGTACTGGGGAATATGAAAGAAGACCGGACAATTTTAGCCTATCGGGGTGCGGCGGAATTGTTGGAAAAGCCTCAAATTCCGTTTAAAAAGCTAAAAACGAAATGGTTGTATTTGGCGCCGTTATCAGGCCAGCTTTGCGATAGTTTTGAAGATTTGGTAAATTTTGCTTTTGAGCGTAAGATAAAGATAGCGGTCAACCCCGGCTTGGCTCAACTTTCCTTGACGCGGTTTAAAGAAATTACTAAACGAATTGATGTATTGATTTTAAATCAAGAAGAGGCCAGTTTTTTGACCAAAATTCCGTATGAGCAAGAACATGAGATTTTTCAAAAAATAGATGCCATGTGCCCGGGGGTGGTGGTGATGACCAAGGGGGGTTCGGGCGTAACTGTTTCAGATAATACATATTTATATTCCGCTGTGCCACCCGTTGACAGGAATATTGTGGATACCACGGGGGCTGGAGACGCGTTTGGGTCGGGGTTTGTTTCAGAGTTTATGAAGACAGGGAGCATTGAATCAGCTATTCAGCTGGGGATGGCCAATTCTGTGGGCTGTTTGTCGCAGATTGGAGCCAAACAAGGGCTCTTGAAGAAGGGTGAGGGGTTTGAGAAGGCGGAGGTTATAAAAGAAGTAGTACAATAAAAAACCCAAGCAGTCAGTGTGCCTGGGTTAAGCTAAATCACTTTTTGAAAGGCTTACCATGTTCTGCCTTTTGCTCGAGCAGGATATCACGGCAAGGCTTACATTCGGTACCATGTAAGAGAAGTCTGCGTCGTTCGTTATCGTCTTCTATTTCAATTTCGCCGAGGCAGAACAGCCTTAATTTACTGCCAGTTGCAGGATCGGTACATTGAGCTGATTGAGGCATTATAAATTCCTCAAAAAGGATTGGGAAGTGAACTAATTTATATTATAGTTTAATTCATTAAAAAGTAAATATGAAAACATTAAAATACTACTTTGGCCGGGCGAAAAAAGAAAAGTGGGCGATTGGGCAATTCAACTTCTCTGACTGGTCGCAGGTGAGGGGCATATTAGAAGCGGCGAAGGTGTTAAAATCACCCGTTATTTTGGGTACTTCCGAGGGTGAAAGTAAGTTTGTGGGGTTGCAGGAAGCCGTGGCCATGCGAAATGTTCTGCGTAAGAAATATAATTTACCAATATTTTTAAATTTGGATCACGGGAAATCGTTTGAATATGTAAAAGAGGCGATTGACGCGGGCTACGACATGGTACATTTTGATGGGTCAAAACTTTCTCTGGAAGAAAATATTAAGATGAGTAAAAAAATTAAAAATCTGATTGGGTGGAAGGGCGTTGTTATGGAGGGCGAAGTGGGGCGGATTGGTACGGATGCTTCAAAAATGTATACGGAAAAGTTTGAAATAAAAGAAGAAGATTTAACACAGGTAAAAGACGCAGAGCTATACGTGAAACAGGCAGGGGTGGATGTATTGGCAGTTTCGGTGGGAACGTTTCATGGTATGGACGTGACAGGAGTTTCGCCCAATTTACGTATGGATCGGTTGCGAGAAATTAAATCAAAAATTGAGTTGCCGTTAGTTTTACATGGCGGATCTGGCACTCCCGAAAATGATATCAAAGAGGCGATTAAGCTGGGCATTTGTAAAATCAATATTAATACGGAAACGCGCTTGGCGTTTAGTAATACGCTCCGCAAAACTCTTGGAGTGATAAGTCTGTCAGCTGGCGGAGAAATCGTGCCATATAAATATTTGCCGGAAGCTATCCACGCCGTACAAGCCGTGGTAGAAAAGAATATCAAACTATTTGGAAGCGAGGGGAAGGCATAGACCTACCTACCGGTAGGCAGGTATTTACATTTCTAGGAAAATATACTAGTATAATCACATGATTTCACTACCAGCCAAACTAAGGAAGAATTTGGGTAAACGAACCAACGTTGGTCGAGCCGAAGGGGTTATTCCTGCGGTGGTTTATGGTCCCGGAGAAAAAAACGCCAACATTGAAGTGAGCGAAA
>JAHFKW010000003.1:49658-98822 GCA_023245145.1 Candidatus Staskawiczbacteria bacterium | reverse complement strand
AAAGTGAGAGTATTGGAAGCAGTTAAGGTTTTACTATTGGCAATCGTTAAAGTACCAGTACTTGAAGTAACAGTCAGTCCATTAATGCTGGTGGCGGTGGCGGCTCCAAGAACGGGGGTGGTGAAAGTGGGGCTAGTGGCAAAGACCAAAAGACCCGAGCCAGTTTCGTCCGTCACTGCCGAAGCTAGGTTAGCACTGGATGGAGTGGCTAAAAAAGTGGCAACTCCCGTTCCTAATCCACTGACTCCGGTGGAAATCGGTAATCCGGTGGCGTTGGTCAGTGTACCCGAGGTAGGAGTGCCTAAAATAGGAGTGACAAAGGTGGGGCTGGTGGCAAAGACAGAGGCTCCACTCCCCGTTTCATCAGATAAGGAGGTAGCTAGGGCGGAGGAAGTGATAGAACCGGTGGCGGTGCCGTAAAGAGTTCCACTGGTTGGTAAGGTGACGTTGGTGGTGGCGGTGGAAGTTAGGGTGGTGGAAAAGTTACCACTCAAAATTAAAGCCGCCGAAGAGTTGTTGGGGATGGTAAGAGTACCGGCGGTGGAGGTAATAGTCAGTCCATTAATGCTGGTGGCGGTGGCGGCTCCCAAGACCGGGGTGACAAGGGTGGGCGAGGTGGAAAAGACTAAGAGGCCCGAACCTGTTTCATTACTGATAACACCAGCTAATTCGGCAGAAGTGGTGGCAGAAAAGACACTAAGTTTGTCAGTGGTTGAGGTGTATGTGTTGGTGTCAACCGATAACGTGCCATTACTTCCTGATGTTTTTAAAAATCCATTGCTCGTCAAACCCGAAAAAGTCACTGTACCAGAAGTGGTAAAATTCTGACTACCCAAATTCAAAGCTGCAGTGGCCCCCGTATATGGAACTGAAGCGACCACAGTACAATTAGTATCACTCGGACCACAGCTTGGATTAGTGGTTTCGCCGGGCGCATACGGACTAGTGGGGGGTGTGGCAAAAACATACAATGTGGCCGAGAATAATCCAGCCGCCACTACACCTAAAAGTAAAGATGAAAAAAAACTGACACGAAAAAAACTAAACAGTTTGATTGTACTGTCAGCGATAAATCCTTTTACTAATTTAATACATTGCCGTATGAATTCAAGCATGAATTAGAACATAAAAATCCAGATTTATTTTAACACATTCACTAAGTGTCGAGTATGTGTATAACTTTCTTATTTTTTCTTTAAAACTTCTCTAATCGTATCAATAATAACGCCGGGGTTGGACTGTGATTTTATGAGGTACTGAATAGCTCCTGCCTGCAATGCGCGATCAATATCTTCTTTGGAACTTAAATTTGAAAGCGCTATCACCGGAATGGAAGCGATTTCTGGATCTTTTTTTATTTCTTCTAAAACCTCAAAACCATCCATGACGGGCAAAAGCATATCAAGTAATATTAAATCTGGCTTAGTCTCTTTGATTTTATCCAACCCCTCCCTGCCGTCCTTAGCAACGAAAAAACTAAATCCTTCAGATAACAATTTGTGGCCAATCAATCCTCGTAAAAATTCGTCGTCTTCCACCACTAAAATATTTTGAGACATAAGATTTTTAATTCCAAATTACAAACAACAAATTACAAATAATATGTGATTTGAAATTTATAATTTTTAATGTTATTTTTTATACGCTAAACTTTTCTTTGATGATACCTTTCTTGGATACATTGATAGTATTGGAAGTATATATAACAGAATAAGACTCATCCATATTTTTTTTCTCTATTTTCACATAATATATTCCCGATGGTATCAGACAATAATATCTTCCATAAGCATCTGTCACTTTGTGGGTAACTTCTCGACCTGATGCCGGATCCATAATTCTTAAAATTGCAAATGATAACGGTGCGCCGGTGGATTTTTCAATCACGAAACCGTATGCCCTTGGCTTGAAACCCAAAACTCTTAGAAGCAATAATATCGCATACACCACGGCAATAATAGTGTTGTAGGGATACGGAGCGGCAAAAAAAGCTACTATGGCCACGCCCATTCCAATAATGAAAAATGCATTTGAAAAACCGTAGAATAACCTGTCCCATTGAGAATAAAACTTCATAATTTTTTTATTTTTCTTAGCAAATTCGTTCCAATCAAATGTTATAGGATCCATAGGGATATTTTTTATAATTACATCGCCCAGATTCTTAATTCCTATATCTTCACCAAAATACAGATTAGTGTACAGCTCATCGTTAGTTTTACCCGCCATTTTTACAGAAGGAAAAACGTAATTAGTTTTGTTGGCAACAATACGATAAATACCCGGTTCTGTAAAAAATCCGTATCGTCCATCAAGATCACTAATGGCCGAAGAAACCTCTTTACCAAAAATATTTTTTAAACTAATATAGGCCGGGTCTAATGGCTGTTTTGTGATTGAATCATAAACCACGCCCCATGGCAATTTCCGTTTTTTAAGTCCCACAAAGGCTAAGAGTAGCGCCAATAATCTAAAAGGAATCAATAATAATTCAAATACGGATGATGAGGAAAAAACAAAAACTGAAGTAGCGGTAGCTACGCCAATTCCTACTCCGGTGGTTGAAATAATCTTGGTAATAACTGAACCCTCCGGTGTTTGAATAATTTTTTTTACTTCGCGAGAATACTCTTTTACTTTCTCCAAAGTCACACCAACAGCTTCTGTTGCTTTGTCTTTTACGACCTCGGTAGCTTGATTAACAGCATTAATTACGACCTCGGAATTAAGAGTATTGTTGCCACTAGACTCTTGAGGGTTGGCATTGGGCGATGAAGGTGGTGGCGGATTGGGATTGGGCAGAGGATTTGGATTAGGTGAAGGCGTTGGATTGGGGGTAGGATCAGGATTGGATAACGGTGGTGGCGTAGGAGTTGGCGTGGGAGTCGGAGATGGGCCACCTCCAGTTGATCCACCGCCCACGCCACCACCGCTACCTCCTTGACCACCGCCACTTTGACTAGATCGCGCGCTGGCTGGCCTCCAATCAGTAACAATATTACATTGAGTACAACCAAAAACTAAAGTAATGCTATTGTCGCCACTGGCAGTACCAGAAAAAACCCCCGAAGAACTTATAGTGACTCCGGAAAAATCTATCCAGCCGGTGCCTTGTGACCAAGCTTTTCCACTCAAAGTACCTTCGGCATTGTTGGTTACTCCACTGCCGGTTGCCCCTAAATTTACCCAGCCGGTATTTTCATTCCAGGCGTATCCAGTTAATAGTGAATCAGTAATGTGGATATTGCCCGCCGTATTTCCAAAATTTATCCAACCGATTTGTGGAGACCAAGCATACCCGGTGACAGTTCCGTCAGTAGTGGATGCTAAAACCGTTTCCACGGGTAATAGAATTAAAAATAAAAACAATAATAAAAATTTGTAAGGCACTTTTTAATTGCTTATTGATACATTTTAACACGCGAATAAAATATCAACAACGTGCGATAGTGTGGATAAAAAAAGCAACAAAAAACCGCCTTACGGTGGTTTTTTGTTGCTCTGGAGCCCTTTTAGATTCTATGAAAATCTAAGTGGGTGTTCTCACGTTCAGGCCAAGGCCAGAACAAATATTGAACTCCCTTAAAATAAGGTAATATAGAATTCTTGTGAAACTTCAGAGCTACTATTATTGTAATCCTTTAAAAAAAGTCTGTCCAGTGGAAAACTTATTCACTAAAACATGACCTCTTCTTCGGATCGGATGTAGTCATGAATTTCTGAAGGCAAAAACCAATGCGTAACTTCGTGGTCTGCCTCAACAAAATCCCCCGAAGCATGAACAACATTACGCATGGCACGCTTGGCCTGATTGGCCAAAACCGGAGAATCTACCGAATAATCTCCGCGAATTGTCCCCATGTCGGCTAAAGCCGGTACTGTTTTTCCAACAATTTTACGAACCATATCAATGGCATGAATGCCGGAAATTAACATCGCAACTACCGGACCCGATGTAAATAAATCTACATTCCAATCATATATCATATTACCAATTTTAAGAGAATCAGCCGTTCCTAATTCTTTGATTGGATCTTTATTGTATTTGGCATAGGTATCCAAAGTTTTTACTCCCATGCCACGAAGCCAATCTTCTGTGCCGGGATAATGTTTGCGAGCGTGTTCTTTATCCACCACCATCATTTTGATGGCAATGATTTTTAAGCCACGCTGTTCAACTCTCCGGATACATTCGCCAATCAATCCGCGCTTAACTCCGTCGGGCTTGATGAGCATAACGGTTCGCTCACCCAGTAATTCTTTTGTTTTATTATTTTTCATCATTGATTATTGTATCAAAAAACACCGACCTTGGCCAGTGTTTTTTGATGACTATTAAGTAAGGTGCTTGGAAACCAATTTTGTCATTTCAAACATGGTTACTTCACCCTTGCCCCCAAAAATAACTTTTAATTTTGCATCGGCAATAATATTTCTTTTATTGGCCGGATTTTGCATATTACCCTTTTTAATGTATTCCCAAATCTTTTTTACTACCTGTCCTCGGCTCATTGGCCCTTTGCCCACTACTGCTTCCAAATCAGCAGAAAGATTGTAGGGCTTGAGCAACGCTGGATTTGCTTTTCTTGGCATGTTTTTAATTTATTTTAATAATATTATTTCTTGACTCCCATAATCCTAAACATTTTTGTGCCGCATTTTTCACAGGTCCCCGTCATAGCCGCTCTGGTTTTTCCACCCTTCCCCTTCATGGAAACCTCTTTGGCGTCTTTCATCATTCGTTTTGCCTTGCACTTTACACAATATGCTTCTGTTGCCATTTTTTGAGAATCTAGAATCTAGTATTTAGAATCTAGAATTATTTATTTGCCGTACTCTAGATTCTAGCTTCTAGATACTAGCTTCTAATTTGTTTCGACCTTGTACTCATTTTGAATTTATCTACACTTTAGGTCATTTTAGCCTATATACCCCGAATGTCAACTGTCATGTCAAGGTTTCAAGACTTTTTTGAGCTTTTCCTGAAAAAATTTAATGACATCAGCATAGCCATATACGCATTTTCCAAATTGATCATCCCACAAAAAAGGTACCCCCAAATCTTTCTCGCTCAAACCGCAAAATTTAGCCTTATGAATCAGTATCTTGGCATTATCCCTATTATCAAACACTTCAACCTCTTCAAATGAAACTTTAGTCTTTACTTTATTAGTCTTAATAAAATCATCCACCTTTTGACACTGCTCACAGCCATTGCCGTAAAAAAGCACTATCTTACCAATATAGGGATCTGGCTTTTCAAAAAAAGACAATACACTAATAATCCCAATATTTCCGAAAAACAAAATAATTAGTACCGCCAATGCCACACCCGCCCCCGCCGTAACATAGATTACTTTTTTGGGAAACTTTATCATGTGGTTATTATAGCATGGACAAGGTCTTGACTTCCATATTGGCAGGGCTTAGCATTAGTTGAGTGTCGATTGTCGCTCTTTGTTATAACCCAACGGACGGAGGTGCTTCGTGATATCAAAGGAACCTAATTGGAGAATTAGAGAAATGATTTTACGGGATTTACCGACAATCAAGAGGATAGCGAGAGATAGTAATCTCGGGTTAGAACCAGATCGCCTAAAGCAATGTCTGTATAAAACCCGTTATTACCATGAAGCATGGGAGGCGTTCGTACTTCTTCATGACGACGAAATTATCGGTGGCCTTGTTTGCCACTACCCGTCGATAGCAGAATTCATTGCAGAATCAAGTCGTATCTCGGTTTCATATAAACCATATGAATTACTGCTAAAACAAGTCACAGATTCCAGGAAGAGTCCAGGTGGTGCCGTTACGATAGTGGTTAAAGCGGAAAACACCCCCGTACAGGATTTCTTTAGAAAAAACAGAGTTTTGCGATTTAAAGCCACCGCCTTTATCAGAAAAAAATCTTTGCTAGTCATGCAAGATATAAAATCTGTAGAGGTCGGACAAAGGGTTTCGGCGGAAGAATGCATTCGACGCTGTTCAACCTAACCCGTCAACAAACCACCTTGCGCATGCGCTGGGTGGCTTTTTTTTATTTCATTATTTGATATCCTGCCACGCCAAAAGCCACCGAAACATTTAACGATTCTTTCTTACCTTGCATGGGCAAATGTATTATTTTATTGGAAAGCTGAAGCGCTTTTTGGGAAACTCCCTTCACTTCGTTGCCAATCACCAACGCCAGCGGAAACTTCGGTTTAAGTTTTGTATATAAAACGCTGTTTTTACTTTGTTCAAGTGAAATGATTTGTATTTTTTGCTGTTGTAATTTTTCGATTAAGCGCCAGGTTTGTTTGCAGTATTCCCATGGAATGGTTTTTTCTGCTCCCAAAGCTGTTTTGCTGATTTTTTGATGTGGTGGCTTGCCTGAAATTCCACATAAATATATTTTAGTTACCCCCAGTGCATCGGCCGTCCTAAAAATAGAACCGATATTTTCCAAACTGCGAATATTATCACAAACCACAAAAAAATCTTTAGCTTTCATTACAGTAATTCCACGTCATTGATTTGCAGTCCGAAATTATACCCTAAAAACTGCGCGGCTTTCCTGCAAAACTCCATTCTTTCCGTAAAAATCTCAAAGTATTCCATAATCGGACAAAAAGTAGTGTCAATTTTCAGGCTCAACACAATTTTTTTAGTTTTGTTATCCACATTCAGACCGCTTTCCGTGGTAGCCCAATTCACTCGGTCATGAATATCGGCTTTGGTTTCTTCCATGCTTTGTTTTGAAACCCGATTGCGGTGGACATCGGATTTATCCGCCAGCACCAAAAGTGCGGAAACGGTATGCACAAAATTCATTTCATCTTTGTCGTGGTTGCTAATCGCTTGCATAATCATAGCCAACTCTTTTGGATCAGATTTACCAATAAAAACTTGTGAAAAAAGCTGGGCTCCAAAAAAATGATGATAAGTTCGGGTCAAAAAATTACCCATGTCGTGGCAAAAGCCGGCAATCGCTGCCAATTCAGCTTCACGATCACTTAATCCCATCTCTTTAGCAATATGCATACAACGCTCGGCCACCACATCCGAATGACGCCGGCCGTGGTTAGTATAACGCAAAGCCTCCATAGCCTCTTCGGTTTGATTAATGAACTCCAAAATTTGCGCATTTTTTTTGACGTCTTCTAAAGTTATCATAAGTTTAAATATTATTAAATCTTTTTTCTACTGCCTGCCAATTGACTACGTTCCACCAAGCTTTCAAATAATCGGCTCGGACATTTTTGTACTGCAGATAATAGGCATGCTCCCAGACGTCGTTACCCATAATTGGAAAATGTCCTTCCGACATGGGATTATCTTGATTAGCCGTTGATAGGACATTCAGCTTTCCCTCTTTTGTCCTAACTAGCCAAACCCAACCACTGCCAAAACGTTTAGCGCCGGCATCATTAAATTTGGCTTTAAAATCTTCAAAGCTACCGAATGTCTTTGTAATTTCTTCTGCCAATACTCCTGTCAGTTCTCCACCACCTTTTGGTGACATTGTTTCCCAAAACATACTGTGATTGACATGCCCGCCACCATTATTTTTAACTGCCATGCGAATATCTTCTGGCACAACATCTAAATCCTTCAATAAATCTTCAACTGTTTTCTCAAATAGTTCGGGATGTTTACCTAACGCATCATTTAAATTTTTAATATAAGCCGCATGATGCTTGCTATGATGCAATTCCATAATTTCTTTGGAAATAAAAGGCGCGAGCGCATCGTAGGCATAGGGCAACTCGGGCAAGGTGTGTATTTTTTTATCCATAAAATAATTATACCACTTATATCTCCCCTTTTCTAATCTTTCCCCTTATATTGGCAACGTATTGGTTAAAATAGTGTAGATTATGAAAGGTAATTAATCGCAGTGCCGTAATCTCCCCTGCCCGCAGTAAATGGCAAATGTAATCTTTTTTATAATTTAAACAAACTTCGCAGACACAATTTTTATCCAACGGCTCGCGTTTTTTTAAAAACTTTTGCTGGCGCATATTCAGCCTGCCCTCTGATGTAAATGCTACTCCGCGTCTGGCATAATGTGTAGGAGCTGTGCAGTCAAAAGTATCCACGCCCGCCTTAATAATTTTTTCCATGTCGTCTAAATGGCCAATCCCCAATAAGTGCCTGGGTTTTTTTTCGGGCAATTCTTGAATAACCCAATCCAACATTTTCGGCATTTTTGTTTTGTCATCGCCAAATTCCCCTCCAATGCCAAACCCATCAAATGGCAAACTACCAATAAATTTAGCTGACTCAATACGTAAGTCTTTAAATTTTCCGCCTTGCACGATGCCAAATAATGCTTGCCTCGGCCCGCCGGAGCCTTTGGCGGAGGCGGCATGCACCTTTAAACAAACTTGAGCCCATTTGTGTGTTTTTTCTAAAGACTTTTTAGTGTATTCATGGTTCGCTACCGGTGAGGTACATTCATCAAAAGCAAAAATAATATCGGCCCCGATGGATTCTTGAATTTTTATAGACTCTTTTGGTCCGATAAAAAGTCGCCTACCGTCCACTGGAGAATTAAAATACACTCCATCTTGCGTGATTTTAATATTTTTTGGCTGATGCCCATATTCAATTTGTAAATCCTTCTGCCCCTTTAAAATTTTACCCACACCATGATCCCGCCCAAATCCCAAAGAAAAAACTTGAAACCCTCCGGAATCGGTCATAAGCGGCCGCTTCCAATTCATAAATTGATGAATCCCACCGGCCTTTTTTAAAAACTGTTCGCCGGGCTTAATGTGTAAATGAAATGTGTTGGCAATTAAAATTTGTGAACCAGCTTTTTGCACTTCTTCACTGGTTAGGGTCTTTACCGTGGCCTGGGTTGCCACAGTCACCAAACACGGAGTTTCAACCACCCCATGTTCTGTTTCAATAAAGCCAAGCCGAGCATTGCTGATTTTTGATTTTTTAGAGATATGAAATTTCATGTCATTTCCATAATAAACAAATTAATCTTAGCTGTAAATGTTGACACGCTACTCTGCAAAGCGTATCATTAACTTAGACAAAGGGTTGCAAAACGACCTTGAGTCACCAAGGTCGTTTTAATCATCATAAATTAAAAAAGAATGTTCAATAACAATAATGGCGGAGGTGGAAGTTTCGCCCCACGCCCAAAAGTACAGGGAAATTGGAAGTGCTCCGACTGCGCAAAAGAAATCACCGAGCTTCCTTTTGAACCAGCCCCAGACAGGCCGATTTACTGCCTAGATTGCTGGAAAAAAAACAGGCCACCCAAAAGATACTAAATAGTATCTCAAACAAAAAATCGTCCTAAGCTTGTTGAAGGACGATTTTTTGTTTGTATTTTAAGAACTAGGCTCCCTTTTTCATCATAGCCATCCAGCCCACGTATACTGCTGACAATCCCACTAAAACATAAATTAGACTAACAAGCATTGGCCAAGTGCCAAAAATCATCCACACAACATTAGTGTCTCCTGTTAGTCCCATAATGCCCCAGTTTAAGCCACCAACTACTAATAAAAGAAGGGCAACCATATCTAACCATTTCATATTTTGCATTTTTTTAAATAAACTATAAATAATTTTTTAATTAATGCGACCTTTACGTTTCTCTAATTATACCACGAAAGAGAAAAACAATGTCAAGTATTTAATCCACAAGACACCTAACCTCATTACTCTCTTTGACTTCTAAAAACCCTGATGCCACTTCGAAAAAATGCTCTTGGTTACCATTATCAATAACTTTGGCAATGCCCGAAGCTAATACCCCAATCAATGTTTCGTGATTATCTAAAACGGTAATCTCGCCCATAAGCGTTTTGCAGTTTAAAGACAGAGCCTCGCCCTGAAATAAAATTTTCTTTAAAGAAAATATCGAAAGCTTCATTATTATAAATTAGAAATTAGAAATTAGAAATTTCACTGATCCCTCCTTTCATATAAAAGTTATCTTCCGGCACTTCATCATGCTTGCCTGACAAAATTTCTTCAAAACCCTGAATAGTGTCCTCAAGTTTAACGTATTTACCGGGAATGTTGCTAAAAACTTCAGCCACATTAAACGGCTGACTTAAAAACTTTTGTATCCTGCGGGCTCGACTAACCACTTTTTTATCAGCTTCAGATAATTCTTCAATTCCCAAAATAGCAATAATGTCTTGCAAATCTTTGTAGCGTTGCAGGGTTAATTGCACACCTCGGGCAACTTGGTAATGCCTTTCGCCCACCATTTTTGGATCAAGGGCGCTGGAAGTTGAGGCCAACGGATCAACAGCCGGATAAATTCCAATTTCGGTCAAGGCTCGGTTTAACACAATGGTTGAATCCAAGTGAGAAAAAGTGGTAGCTGGAGCCGGGTCGGTAATATCATCAGCCGGCACATAAATAGCCTGCACTGATGTAATAGAACCATTTTTAGTGGAAGTAATTCTTTCTTGCAATTCGGCCATTTCTTGAGCCAAGGTTGGCTGGTACCCCACCGCCGATGGCATTCTGCCTAAAAGTGCCGAAACTTCAGAACCGGCTTGTGAAAACCTAAAAATGTTATCAATAAATAACAGTACGTTTTTCTTTTCTTCATCACGAAAATATTCGGCCATAGTCAGAGCCGAAAGTGCCACACGAGCGCGAGCCCCCGGCACTTCATTCATTTGGCCATACACCAGGGCAGTTTTATTAATAACACCCGATTCAGCCATTTCCTGATATAAATCGTTCCCTTCGCGAGTTCTTTCTCCAACGCCCGCAAAAACGGAAGCTCCTCCACTTTCTTCAGCCACGTTTCTGATTAATTCCATCAGCAAAACAGTTTTTCCTACACCGGCTCCACCAAACAAACCAACCTTACCCCCTTTAATAAAAGGCGCGATTAAATCGATTACCTTAATACCGGTTTCAAAAACTTCAACCTTGGTGGTTTGGTCAACGAACAATGGAGCGGGCCGATGGATTGGCCAACGCTTCTTGAAGCTTGGAACCTGAAGCTTGGAACTTGAATTCAAAGTCTGACCTAAGACATTAAAAATATTACCTAAGACTTCTTGGCCAACCGGAACAGAAATCTGCGCTCCCGAATCTATAACCTCCAAACCACGCCTCAATCCATCGGTTGAATGCATGGAAATGGTTCTGACTTTTTGCATATCTAAATGCTTTACCACCTCCAGCGTCACTTCCCCATTAGGGCCTTTGACCTTGAGGGCATTAAAAATCTCCGGCAAATTTTCACCTTCCTCAAATTCCACATCCACCACCGACCCGATAATTTGTACAATTTTTCCTTTATTCATTAGAATAATTAGAATAATTAGATTAATTAGAGTAATTTATGTCTGCGCCTCCGCTCCCGCGCTAATTTCAATGATTTGATTAGTGATGCTTGCTTGTCGGACTTTATTATACTGTAAATTCAATGTTTGACCTAAATCACTAGCATTATCAGAAGCGGTTTTCATGGCCATTCTTCGAGCCGAATGTTCGGAAGCATTGGCCTCTAAAATTACGTGGTAAATCTGCATAAAAAGTAAGTGTTTTGCCAATTGCTCCAATACCAACTCTGGTGTCGGTTCTATTACGTACTCTTTTTCACTTTTTTCGCTTCCCGTAAATACCAGATTTTGTTTTTTCATGAGTTCAGCAAACTTTCCTGTTTGCGGAATAATGTCGCCAACCGTTTCTTTCACATGGTCAAAATCAACCGGTAAGACTCTCCTCACCATTGCTTCCTGTTTTAAAGCTGATTTAAAGTGGGTTGAAAATACCACTACCCTATCCCATTGTTTTTCCAAATACCCCGTAATAATAAAATCGGTGATGGGTTGTACTTGCCCCATGGCGGTGTAATCCCCTACATTAACAAACTTTTTGACTATATTCCAATGCTTTTTTGATAAATATTGGAAAGATTTTTCACCCACCGCGGCAAAAATCTTTTCTTCTTTTTCGTAGTGTTGCTTATTCTCTGCAATATACTTTTCGAATTTTTTGAATAACGAACTATTAAATGCTCCTGCCAACCCCTTATCTGACGCCACCAGCACAAATAGTACTTTCTTGATTTTTCTTTGCTCAAGTAACTCCGGCATTTTTAATCCCCTTCTTTTTTCTATCAATGTCAAATTTGCCAATAAATCCAATGCAACAAGGGCATACGGTCTGGAACTTAAAGCAATCTCCTGAGACCTCCTCATTTTCGTAGCCGCCACCAACTCCATGGCCTTGGTGATTTTTTTGATATTGGCGACTGATTTGAGTCGTTTTTTTAAATTCTGAACCGATTCCATATTAAGCTAGTTTTAAGAATTTTTCTACCTCTTCCGTCCTCAATAAAATAACATCGTTGGCAGTTTTAGATAATCCAAACGACTGACCCTTTGGAAAACCAACGTAGGTAACTTTTTTACCAAAAGCCCGAACCTCTTCCACCGCCGGCACCAAATCGGTATCCGAACTTAACAAGTATGCTACATCATACTTATCTTCTCTGGCAAATCTAATCATTTCCACGGCCATTCTTACATCAACTCCTTTTTCGTGATATGTTTTATCGGGATGACGGATGAGCTGTCCCAAGACAATGGTGATATTTTGAGCTTGCAGCTTCCTAAACAACCTTTGCTGGTTGGTGTACATTTTTTCGCTTTTTTCGTTATTTAATTCCCTGGTTATTGCACCAAGATAATATTTTATTTCCAATAACTTATTTTCTCCGACCAACCACTCACAAAAATCTCTAAACCTAAAACTAAGAAGACTGTATCTTTTATTAAGCTTTTGGGACATTTCTTTCAATTTAAAATAGAAATTCCCGCCATCAATAAAAATCATTATTCTTTTACTTTCCATAAAAAAACTGCCGTCGTTTGCTTGCGCAAAGGAAGGCAGTGTGTTTAATCAATTTGATTATAGCAAAACCGGCCCCCATGTCAATAGCTTGTATGTTTTGGTGTTTTTTTAAGTTTTGAACCGATTCCATATACTATTGTTCACTTATGAATTTGGTAATAACTTTTTTCATATCCGCTTCAATTTCATCAGTAATTTGCTTCTCCTCCCTTAGTGATTCAAGCAAATTATTATGTAAGCTACTTACATATTCTAAAAACTTGGTTTCTATGGCCTGAATTTGCTCGGGTTCAAACTTATCAAAGTATCCATTCAACGCCGTATACAAAACTAATACCTGCTGTTCAAATGGCAATGGCCTCAAATCTGGCTGTTTTAAGACTTCGGTCATAATTCTTCCTTTTTTGATTTTCTGCTTGGTCGCCTCGTCCACATCCGAGGCAAACTGAACGAAGGTTTGCAGTTCTCTAAATTGCGCTAACTCCAGCCTCAATCTTCCAGCTACCTTTTTCATGGCCTTGGTTTGAGCAGCACCTCCCACGCGCGAAACTGATAACCCAACGTTTACCGCCGGGCGAGTACCCTGATAAAATAAATCAGATTCCAAATAAATTTGCCCATCGGTAATAGAAATTACGTTGGTAGGAATATAGGCAGTACCATCACCAAGTTGAGTTTCAATAATAGGAATGGCAGTAAGTGAGCCTCCCCCATTTTCTTTTGAAAGCTTGGCGGCCCTTTCCAAGAGTCTTGAATGCAAATAAAACACGTCTCCCGGGTAAGCTTCTCTGCCCGGCGGTCTTCGCAATAATAAAGAAATCTGCCTATACGCCCAAGCGTGTTTTGATAAGTCATCATAGATAATCAACGCATCTTGGCCTTTATCGCGGAAGTATTCACCAATAGCGCATCCGGCAAAAGGAGCCAGATACCACCAAGCAGCCGGACTTGAGGCGCCAGCCACCACCACAATCGTGTACTCTAGGGCATTGTTATTTTTTAGGGTTTCAACAATTTTGGCAATTTTTGATTCTTTTTGCCCAACGGCCACATAAATGCAAATGGCCGGCTTTCCCCCCTCACGGCCCTGATTAATTATCATATCCAGAGCAATAGCGGTTTTTCCGGTTCCCCTATCTCCGATAATCAATTCTCGCTGACCTTTGCCAATGGGAATCATGGCATCAATGGCCTTAATTCCGGTGTGTAATGGCTGTTTAACTGATTGGCGGGCCAAAACATCCGGAGCATTATTTTCCAAAGGGTTTGTCTGTGGCTTGTCTTTTTCTGAAAAAATCGGCCCCTTGCCATCCATGGCTCTGCCTAAAGGATCCACCACTCTGCCCAAAAGCTGTTCTCCAACATTAATGGAAAGTAACGTGTTAGTTCTTTTGACGGTTTGTCCTGCTTTGACTGCTGTTGCATCACCCAACAATAAAGCTCCAACCGCATCTTCTTCAAGGTTTAACGCCACCGCCTTAATTTTTTCTTTACCGGTTTCTACCACCAATACTTCTTGGCTTTCCACATTTGAAAGGCCGGAAATTTTAATAATCCCATCACCTACTTCAATAATGGTGCCGATTTCTTCCCATTGCGGGTTATTCTCGTAACCTTCAATGGCTTGTTTTAATTTTTCTATGACGTTATTGTTCATGGAATACTTTTTCTAGTAAATTTTTGAATGATAAATCTAACTGTCTTTTGCTATCAATAGTAATCCTGACGCCTGCTATTAATTTTGGATTTACTTCTTCTTTAATCTTATCGTTTTTTTTGAACCGCCAAACTTTTTTTAACTTTCTGGCCGTTTCAATAACTATGTTTCGATACCCTGCTTTTTCAACCAAAGCTACAATTCCTTTCAGTTTTTTGGTGTCATTATTTTTTTCTAACAATCGTAAAAAATTCTGCAAGTTAAACTTTTGGGCTTTTTCAATAGCCTTTACATACTCTTTGGTGCTACGTTTCATGTTTTACAAAATTAACTGCTTTTTCTATGAGTGCTTCATCTACTGCTTCCGGTTTCAACTCCACTGTTTTAACAATGAGTCTTTTTACTAAACTGGCGGCTTGAGCCAAAACTTCTTTACGCGATTCCTCTTGTTGTTTTTCATACTGAATTTGCGCTTGAGCCAATAACTGCTTTTGTTTTTCTTCAGCTTTTTTGACTAAGGATTCCTCAAGTTTTTTAGCCCGGTCTTCAGCATTTTTAATAACAGCAATGGATTCCTGATCAGCCTTTTTTAAATGGTCTTTTGCAATAACATCAATTTCTTTTAACCTAATGTCAGCCTCTCTGGCTTTAGTTAAACCCTCCTGAATCTTTTCTTTCCTTTTTTTTATAACAGCCAAAAGGGGCTTATATACAAAAGCCCTAAGAATAATGAACAGGATAAAAAAATTGACAGCTTGACTTAAAAAAAGCTTCCAATTGATACCTAATTGTTCAAATAAACTTCCTCCTGCCTCCATAGATATATTTAAACTACGAATTTAACTACCAATGCAACTACCAACGCATACACAGCGATAGCCTCGGCAAATGCGATAGCCAAAATCATGGCGGTTTGAACCTTGGAAGCCGCCTCAGGATTTCTGGCAATTGATTTTAGTGCGGTAGACCCAATCCAACCGATTGAAAACGCTGGAGCTATGGTTCCAACGGCAATAACCCCAACGGTTGCCCATAAACGAACTTGCTCTGTGTCCATATATTGTGAATTTGAAATTTGAAGTTTAAAATTTGAAATCAATATTTAAAAATTAAATATTAGAATATTTCAAATTGAATTCAAATTACAAATTGAAAATTAATTATATTTATATAATTGACTAATGTTCATGCACTGCGGTATGCAGTGATATAGAAACCAGGGTAAGCATAGCAAAAACGAACGCCTGAATCAACCCAACGAAGATTTCTAGGAATAAAAACGGTAACGGGATAATATAGGGGGTCAAAAAGAAAATAATGGTCAACAACACTTCGCCAGCGAACACATTTCCAAACAACCTGAATGACAGAGAAATAATTTTTGCCAATTCCGAAACGAATTCCAGTAAACCGATAAAAAACATAATGGGGCTTTTAAAGTTCAGAAACTTACCAATGTGAGGGAATACTCCCACCGCCATCATTCCTATAATATTAGTTACCATAACAGAGATTACCGCAAAGGCCAATGTAAAATTCAAATCTGCGGCGGGAGAACGGAACAAGGAAATTTCTTGGTGACCATGTTTTATAAACAGCGACCCCACGCCGGGCAAAATACCGGAGAGATTTGAAAAGGCGATGAACACAAAAATCGTAGCAACTAATGGAAAGTATTGTTCGGCTTTTTTCATTGAACCGAGCATTGATTCCATTAATTCTAACAACCATTCTGCCCCCATTTCTATGGCACTTTGCACATTGCCCGGAACTATTCTTATTTTTCCAGAGAAAAGAATGGCCAATATCATTAATGTCAATGAAACTATCAATGCATGCAAAAGGCTATTCGTTACGCCAAAACTCCCGATATTAAACAGTTCCTGAGCTTTTAAAGAAATTTCTTCCATGTTTTATTTCAACTGTTTTTGGATAATTTCCAAAAGTTGTGTTGGCGTAATATTGGCTTTGACAATGAACTTATCAGGTTTGACCGAACTTGCCTGCGAACTCTCTGCATCCGCCTGGTTGGACAAAATAAACACTGTAATACTTTTTGTAGCCTCATTTTTTTTCATTTCTGCTAAAATTTCCATCCCATTCATATCAGGTAAGATTAAATCTAGCAGGACTAAATCCGGTTTTGATTCTTCCCCTGCCACAATGGCTTTGACTTTCGCCAACACCTGCTGACCCAAACTTAAGACTTCCACTTCAAAATGAGCTCGCTTTATCATGGTGGCATAAATATCAATAATAGCGGGGTCATCTTCAATTAAATATATTTTTTTACTCATATTTTTATTAATTATTTAAAAAGGGTTTTTAAAATCCTTCACAGAGGTATTCTTAAAAGTTTCTTCACGGTCCTGCCATTGTTGTATAATAGCTCGATAGGTATTTTCCTGAAACTCCGTAGGAGAAACTTGACCCTGCAAAGTGCTAGTGCGTACCAAAGTAACATATTGATAGAATAACAACTCGCCAACTCCTGCGACTATGACCATAAAAATAATAATACACAAAAAAGCATGAATACCCAATACCCATGGAAGTAGCTTAATGGCATGGGCATACTTTTTTACAAATCCCATATTAATATGTAGGGGTATTTTTTTCATTTGATGACTACTTGTATTATCATATCAGCTTGCATGCCTACTGTTTTTTCTTTACCAGCTAATATCTCTTCTTTGGTAATTGACAAACGCTGGACCTTTATTAAATATGGACCCGTTTCTAACTTTTGAGAAAAAGCCATGATATTTGAAAAACTCCCATTAGCCAAAATTTGAAAAGTGAGCGTTGGCCACTTCGGAACATTTTTTGCTTGAGTAGCCAGTAACTTGATTTCGGTTAAGATATTTATATCTCGCGCAACAGATTCTAAAAAAGTAATAAAGTCAATCGGGTTATTGGCATCCACCAGTAACTTATCGATTTTTAAGAGGTTGCTTTGGTATTCTTTATATTTTTCTTTAAAAATAGTTAGTTGGCGGTCTTCAAGTTCCATATTTTGCATTTGAGCTCGCTGATGCAAAATGCGCTTTGAACTAAGTCTAATGTCTGAAAAAATAGGATATATTAAAAACAATACCAATAATAAGGCTGTGGTTATAAAAATTGCCAAGATAAGGTAAATGGTTTGCTTATTATTCATAATCAACTTCCAAGGTGATATAAAAATTAATATTGACCGGTTTTACCCAACTTTCGGGTGGGAAATAAACATTTTGTATTCCTTTGTCGGTTTCTATACTTTTTTTAAACACCTGCAGACTATCCCTGGTATCAGCCAAACCTGCCAAAGATATTTTGACCGGCCCAATGTTATTTTCAACAAAAATACGAGTTATCTTTAGTCCCGCTGGCCGTGGTAAGGAAAGTATTTTATTAATAGCCACCGAAACAGAATTTGTATTTTTATAAAAATCATTCGCGGTGTTCATGCGAGCATTATAATCTTGAATGATATTTTTAAACCCATTTAAGTCAGAACCTTGATTGGTTTTGGCAATCTCGTCTAAAATGCCTTGGCGGTATCTAACATCTTCCAAGATATAAAATTTAACTGAAAGTAACATGAGAATCAAAAACAATAAACAGATAATCACCATATTACCTAAAACTATAACCAGCTTTTTTTGCTGTTCAAATCGTAATGCTCCTTTTTCTTGTGGAGGAAGAAGATTAATCATGATATTCGTTTAGTAAACCCTGGCTAGCACCTCGCAGTGCCAGTCCAAGTGCCGTAGCAAAGGATTGAGCTTTAGCAGTTGGAATTAAAAAGTTTTTCCCTTTCTTTAATGGCAGTAAATTAATACAAGGATCACCAATGACAACCGGAATTGCTAACTTTTTGAATAAAAAATCTGTTAGTTCTTTTAAATTTGCGCCACCGCCACACAGAACAATTTTTTCTATGTTTCCCTCCAAGGGAAAATACTCATGAGATACATGATCACGATAGAATTCAATATATTTTTTAATTTGTTGGGCCAAATCAGACAGTAATGGATCCATGGCACTGACAATGTCGTAATTTTTTTCTCCTTTTTTCGTTGTTAACCCAAATTTTAATTTAAGTTCTTCAGCTTTATCAAAACTAACCTTTGTTTTTTGAGCAATTGCCAAAGTTAGTTGATTGGAAGAAATCGGAATGGAAGACGTAAAACGAATAGAGTTACCCGAGAAAATAATAAAACTAGTATTCGCATTGCCCAAGTCTATAAAAATAATTGGTGAAGTACTGGTGCCCTCCTTCATCAAAGCTCTGGCAATAGCCTGAGACTCCACTTCTAAGATACATGGGATAAGACCGGCTTTTTTAAAACAGGCTACATAGGTGTCGGCAATAGTTTTGGGAATCACATTAATCAGCAAATCAACGTGGTTTAACGTATTTTTATCATTACCCTGATGACTATCAATAATTTGAAAATCCAAATAGACTTTATCAATAGGCAAAGGAATATAGTTTTCTGCTTCAAGGGGAACGGCAGAAACTAATTCTTGATGCGTCATACGAGGCATTTGGATAACCTGTGAAAAAGACTTTTCTTCGGGCAATGAAATAATAGCATAGCGTGTACCCAACTTTTTCCCCTTCGAGCCTGCCAGAGCTTTTTTAATAATCTCCACTAATGCGTCTTGATTTTGAACAACCCCTTCTTTAATAACATCGGGCGGAACTAATACTTCACTACAAGAAACCACCACAAAACCCTTACGCTTTTTTTTAAGCTTCACTATCCGTAGCGATAAATCATTAACATCTACCCCGAATATTTCCGGTTGTAAGTTTAAAAACTTAAACATACTTATAGTATATCATTTTTCTTTATCCGATTAAACCAAACCCAGCCAAGCACCAATAGTAAAAATATCACCAGCATTACGCCACCCGCCCAGAGATAATAATTATTTTTGGGTTGAGTGGGAGTTTGGGGCATATTTAACACAGAAGGATTGAGTATTTCAACCGTGCCAGCCGAAGACGGCCCAACGTAATTTGCCTGACTTTGAGAGTTGATATTATGAGAAATATTTGAAACTACGCCCGGCGGAAGGGGTTGCAATGGCGAAGCGTTGGGGAAATCAGCTCTTTTCATGATAATAAGATTATTTAATTACTTGTCCAACTTAGCATTTGATAGTCAGACGAAGAAAATGGGAAACTGGGCGGAGGTCCGTAAAGCAAATTACTGTCGTAATTGGAAAAAGTATTGGGATAACCGGAAGTAGTTTGATTGGAACCATTGACCCAGCTCCAAGTCCACTGTTTATATGTCATAATTGCTCCGTAAATGGTGATGCTAGTTTTTACATTATTGGGGTAGTAAAAAAACTGAGCCGCCCCGTTTTGAGAAATTAAAGCACCGTCAATTTCCAATGTGTTGGATGCGTGATTAGTCACCACCACATCTTTTTGAGCAATTAATCCCAAAACATTAGACCCGTCCTTTGCTTGATATACAATATTCTTAGGAATATAAAGTGTAGGTGCAGTTGAAGCATTATATGGTAATTTTGCCGCCGCTACCGTAGCTCGACCCTTAACCGTTCCTTCCACCCAAGTTTTATCTTCCACATAAATAATACCGTTGGCCGGAATATTTTGAGTGAATTGGAGAGTTCTGGCATTATAATCGGTATATTCATTATGAGCCACCCAGCTAGTATCCCAACCTGTTGGGTTAGATAACAGACTCGTCACTTTGTATACCGTAACAGTGCCATCGATATTAAAAACCAAAGAATACCCCTGCGCATTGGAAGGTGGTAAATAAATTCCTCCGCTTTGGGCGGATGTTTTCATACTGGCTAAATTGGAGGTCAGCGATGAAAAATCCACCGCCGGAACTGGAAATTGCCAGAAATTTTGCACAGCTTGAGAAGCACTCCCCCATACTCCGTTCTTTGTAGCAGGACAAGGAGAACCTTGACTAGACGGACAAGTGTAGGTTTGTTTAGCGGATTGAATGGGAGCATTTCCGACGCCATCAAAGCGAATACCATTATTACTCAGCAACTGTCCACTGATGGATTCCGTATCACCGATCCAAATAATATCGTTACTTAAAAAAGCGTATTTAGCCATGGATGGGATACCAAAGCGCGTGGTAATAGTGCGTGTGACCGAAGGTGCATTATTCATCCAGCCAGTTGATTGAATAGTCACAATCGTGGAACCTGTGGGCGGAGCAGTAACAACTAAACTAAATTTACCCACCGTCTGCTGGGTGTCAAAATCTTTATAATCGTGAACATACGGTCCATTTTGGCCAGTGCCGTCCTTATAATCAGTTGGATAATGTGCCAAATGCCATTGATAATAATTAATACCTGCTTCAGCGATTTGAAGAGCCTGCTCTTTGCCAACCGCAGAACGCAGAATAATCATTTTTTTTGAAACAATATCCAGCACCGGCAACATAATAATGGAAAACAAAGAAATAGTGATAATCAAATATATCAGCATTACGCCCTTTTGATGATTATTGGTATGCATCATTAATTTCCTAAATTGGTTTTTAAATTCCGTATCGTGACTCCTTCGCTGATGGAGTAAGTGGTATTACTATTATTTTTAGCTTGGGTGAGCACCGTCAAATTAATTTTAACAAATTTTACTGCAGTTAAGTTAATGGGCTGAGTCAAAGAATTTTCTGAGCCACTGTAAGTATCGCCATAATATGTAAATACTTGCCCCGTGCCATTGGTCAAATCATTTTGTGCCACTTTTACAACTTCAGATCCCAAATTATACGTCAGCGGATTGCCCGTAGGAATCACCACTCCTTTGTATAATTTTGTTCCGGAAACATAATAACGAATTCGGTTAACAGTGGACGTACCCGTAGTTTTGGAATAAAAAATAATCTGCTGGTCACCTGCTTGCCCCAAAGAATATTCACCGCTCACACCCGTGGTGGCATTGCGCATTTCATTTAAAAATTGAGAGGCAACCAAACGAGACTGCTCAACATTGTCAACCGCCAACAATTGCTGTTTTGAACCGGAAAACACATCAGAAAATAGCAGTGCCACTAAAATAGCCAAACCACCAAAAATAGATACGGCCACTAGTAATTCTAAAATAGTGAAGCCTTTCTGTGAATTTGAAGTTTGAAATTTAAAATTTGAAGTCAATTATTTAAAATTTAAAATTAAAAATTTGAAATTCCCCGCTTAGCGGGGCTAAGGTGTCATTAAAACAGTTAATACGTTGTATCCTGAAATATTAATATTATCAATCGTTTGTGTCTGATAGCCCGTAGCATTGACGGCGACGCTATAATTATTTCCGGAAGTCAGACTGTCAAACATAGCTTGTCCCGGCGTAAAACACCCCGAAACGTAATTAATATTAATGCTGGTTAATACAGGAGTTTGGGTTGAATTCGTGGTTGAAAGAAAAGCTTTGTAGCGAATATAGCGAGTGTTATTATGAATAGCGTTAATGGTAGTACCGGAAACCGTGTAATAAGAATTAGCTGTTCCATCGGGGCCAAAATAATTCCAGGTCAGATTGTCATTATTGGTGGCCAATTGAAATTTGAGCGCCGTGGCCGGGTTTTGGCTTGGCGGTTGCCATTCCAAAGTCGTATAAGCCGTAGCCTCTGTACCCGTATCAAATATGGAAGACGTAAAAACACCGGAAGAAACATACTGATTATTAAAATAAAGTAATCTCAAACCCGAAGGAATATTATCAATATCTAAATTTCCATCATGAGTTCCACTGGCCCAATCCTGCTGATTCCAAATAGAACCTGCCGTATATTTACTGCTGTCCACCGATGGATTATTGGACTGCAGACGTACCGTGGCACCTTCAATCGCATTGCCATTAGCCGAATCTTTTACAATCACCAAAAAAGCATGGCTAGTTTTAGGTCCAACAATCAACGTGAATGTCTGGGTAGTGTTTGGCAAAACGCTGACTTGCAAAATGGGCGAGGTTCCATAAACCATGTAATTTAAAGAACTTAATGCGGGGGTGTACGTATCCCACTCAATATTATTTAAAACAACTTGTCCACTTCCATTAGAGGTGTAATTATTATTAAACTTTAAAACACTGGGCGTACCGATTAATTTAGCACCTTGCACTGCCAAATCAATCGAAGCCGTAGGACTGCAAATTTGGTCTTGGACATTAAAAGTGAGTGTACTGGTTTTATCAATGGAAAAACTGATTTGCGTCACCTGGCCATTAGAAACCGTGGCATCAGGCTTAACAGGATTGGGATTTCCCACCGAATTTGGATAGGTCTGATCCGTCGAATAACCATTTTTTGTCACCGTAATGCGATATGAATTAACACTATTAGGCAAACCCACTTCCACCCAATTACCGCCAGCGTCAGAAGTTCGAGTTAAATCAATACTGGGATTAAGCGCACTGTTTTGAATATGAACACTGGCACCAAAAACCGGCTGACCCACCGCGTCAAAGACCTGAATACTCAAAGCTCCGCCACTGGCTAAACCCTCGAGCCCCTTGGGCGCAATGGTAGAAAAAAAGTTATTGCTGGCTTGAGTCTGCATATTTTTTACGTTCAGTTTGATTTGCTTATAGTCATCGGAAGCAAAATCGGTACCGGCCAAAATAGTTCCATCCGCCGGATCATCAAGATAAGTTACTTCGTAATACAATTGATAGGATCCGCCGTTAACTGTGGCATTAATCGGGTTAACCGAGTCCGCCAAATTGCCATGCGGATTTCCACTCACCGTGCCAATGGCTGAATATGGCAAGTTTCTGACAATTTCCAAATATTGATCAGCCAGAGAAGAAACGGCGATTTGTTCCCGATACGCCACCACCTGATTAATAATAAGAAAATAAACCTGGGCCACAATTACTGCCAAAACCACAAAAATTCCGGCACTGACTGCCACCTCAATCACCGTAAAGCCTTTTTGATGTATGCTATGTGTTTTATGATTCATGCCTTATGCTCCAATACTTTTAAGCGAAGAATACATTGGCTGAATAATGGAAAAGGCAAAAAATCCGACGGAAAGTCCCAGAAACACAATCAACAACGGCTCAATAATAATGGTCAATTTTTCCACAGCATTAATGGCTTCTTGTTCATAAAAATCAGCTAACTTTTTTAAAATCGGTGCGGTTTTTCCTGTTTCCTCACCTACTTCCACCATTTCAATAACACCAAAAGGAAATAAGTTTTGATAGGGTTTTAAGGCATTGGACAATTTTTCTCCTTTTTTAATTTGTTTTTCAGTTTCCATGACAGCATTTTTAAAATAGTGATTCCCCAATGTTTTAGAAGAAATTTCCAAGGCCCGATTTAAAGAGACCCCCGCGGTAATTAAAGAACTCAATGATCTGACCAACGCCGCGGAATTACTTTTTTTGACAATGGGCGAAACAAAAGGCAGTTTAAGCAGTATTGTGTCCAGTAGCCATTTTCCCGGTTTAGTTTTTAAGGCTCCAAATAAAGCGCCGGCCAAGGCAATTAAACCCGCTAGCACCACATACCAACGTTCAGACATAAACCGTCCCATCCAAAGCAAGGCACGAGTGTAAAACGGAATATCCACATTGAGCGACGTAAAAAAAGTATCCAGAGCCGGCAACACAATAGTGATAATGACTCCGCCAATCAACACCATCACCACCAAAATAATAGATGGATAAATCATGGCATTGACAATTTTGGACTTTAATTCGTGTTCTTTGCCAAGTTGTAGTGCTAAAATGGCAAAAATGTCTTCTAGAGTTCCCGACTCCTCCCCCACTTTAATCATGTTCACAAACAGCTCAGAAAAAATCTTAGGGTAGCGACTAAGGGCTTCTGAAAGGTTTTCGCCCTTATTGATTTTTTCTTTAACATCTAGCAGGGCGTCTTTGAGGGTTTTATTTTTAGTTTGCACCGACAAAATATCAAACATTTTTGTCAGCGACAAACCGGTGGAAAACATTACCCCCAAGTTTCGCGTCATCATAATTTTTTCCGTGGCCGAAACCCCAAACAAAGAAATGCTCATTTTCGAAAAAGACTTTTTTTGCTGGTCGCTTAAAACTCCGCGAATCAACATCATCCCCTTGCCTTTCAAAATCTGTGCCAACTCACGCTCATCTTGCGCAGGCAAAACACCGGTTTCAGCCGTTCCGTCAAACGATTTAGCAGTGTAAAAATAATTAGGCATACTATTTAATCTATAATAACTCTCAAAACTTCTTCAATGGAAGTCAGCCCCATCACCGCCTTTACAAATCCATCTTCAAACATGGTGCGCATACCTTCCAAAATCGCCTGCTCTTTAATTTCGCGCGTAGAGGCTTTTTTGATGATTAATTCTTTAATTGTGTCGGTCACCGGTAAAACTTCGTAAAGCCCCATTCGCCCTTTGTAACCATCTATGGAATCTTTGGAAGGCTTGGGTCTAAACAATTCAATGTCTTTTAATGTCCCTTTGGGCTTTATCAGTTTTTCCGCTTTTAAAATTTCTAAGATTTTTTCCAAATTGCAATACTTTTCCAGATTCTCTAAATCCTCGGGTTTAACGGAATATTTTTCTTTTTCGCCCTGAAATTTTCTGACCAGTCTTTGGGCAATCACCACATTGGTGGTGGAGGCAATCAAAAACGGCTCGCATTGCATGTCAATTAACCTTGGAATGGCGCCCGCCGCGTCCGTGGTGTGAAGCGTACTTAACACCAAGTGACCGGTCAGTGCCGCATTGATGGCTAGTGAAGCGGTTTCGTTATCACGAATTTCCCCAACCATAATAATGTTGGGGTCTTGGCGAACTAACGAGCGCAGGCCGGCCGCAAATGTCAGCCCAATGTTGGAATTAACTTGAGTTTGATTAATGCGGGGCATGCGGTATTCAATGGGGTCCTCCACGGTGGAAATGTTGACGCTGGGTGTATTTAAAATTTGCATCATGGCGTAGAGCGTCGTAGTTTTTCCCGACCCCGTCGGCCCCGTAATTAAAATCATACCCGTCGGTTTTTTCATGTTAACTTTAATGCGTTCCAAAGCTTTGCCTGAAAACCCCAAGTCTTCAAGACTTAACACTCTCACATTTTCAGCCAACAGCCTCATCACAATTTTTTCGCCGGTAAACACGGGCAGAACCGAAACACGCACCGAATATTTGTAATCATCAGTTTCAATTTTGAATCGGCCATCTTGCGGTAAACGATGTTCATCCAATTTTAAATTACTCAACACTTTAATTCTGGCCACAATACCTTGCGCCGTCGCCAACGGCAGAGACATTACATCATGTAAAATGCCGTCAATTCTAAAACGCACCACCACCTGATTTTCCAGCGGTTCAATGTGCACATCCGAAGCCCGTTGCAAAATGGAATGCTTAAGCAACGTGTCTACCACCTTAATGATAGGTAACTCTTGAGCCACTTTTATCAGTTCTTCAGACTTTTGGTTATCATTTTGTTCATCGCTAACATGGCTGATATTGGCGGTGTCTGATTTTAAAATATCACCAAATTCAAGATCCAAGGTTTTTTGATATTGGCGCAATGCGTTTTTAATACCATCGGGCGTGGTAAAGCGGGGCAGGATTTTAAGCAACGGATTGGTTTTCTTGATAAATTCAATGGTAATCAAGTCTTCCGGGTCCAACATGGCCACTTCTAAATTATTTTCATTCCGGCGAAAAGCAATAATGTTGTGGGCACGGGCAATTTGCTCGGGAATAATGGTTAGCACATCCGGATTAATTTGTTCTTTTTCAATATTAACAAAGGGGATTCCCAACAGGTAAGCTTCAAACTTGGCTAATTTAGCTTGATCGATATATTTTAATTTAACCAAAACATCGCCAATTTTTTGGCTTTTTTCTTGGCTTATTTTCAAAGCCTTATCAAAGTCTTTTTCGCTAATTAATTCCGCATCTACGAGGAATTTTTTAAGGCGTTGAGGCTCGACATTCATAGCTTAATTATACTACAAAAACAAGTCAAGGTGGCTGTGTATAATTTAGTTTAAGTTACAGTGGCAATTCAATGTAAAAAGTAGAGCCCTTACCCTCGCCTTCCGACTGAACGCGAATCGTACCCTTGTGAGATTTAATAATTTGATACGCCAAATATAATCCAATGCCACTGCCCACGGTAGACGCTTTCTTAGCCGCCTCTCCCCTCTCAAACATACTGTTAAATAAGTTTTCTATTCTGTCTTTGGTGATGCCAATACCCGTGTCTGTCACCACAATATTAAGCATCCCATTGTGACCAACATTAATCGTCACGCTTCCTTTGGGAGTATATTTTATAGAATTATCAATCACATTAAACAACGCAGCCTTTAATTTTTCGCGATCGGCATTTAAGTTTGGTAAATTATCCGGCTTTTTTAATTCAAGTAAAATACCTTTTGAATCAGATTTAAATTTCAGTTCGTTAATAATTTCGTCCAAGATCGGCCCAAGCTCCACCCCGGGTTTTAAAGCCACAATATCCTTACCCAACTGAAACTGTGCCATGTCTAAAAAGTCGTTGACCATTTTTATCATGCCATTGGTCAACCCCTGAAACTTTATTATTACTTCTTTGGTTTTTTTATTCTGTTTGCCAAAAGTACCATTCAGTAACAAATCCGAATATCCCATTAAACTCGTCAACGGCGTCCGCAAATTATGCTGAGTGGTCATTAAGAACTGATCCTTAAACTTATCCAACCTCTCTAATTCCTCATTAGCCTTTTTCTCAACCTCTAAAGATCGCTGTACATCTTTGGCTAATTTTTCAATTTGCTCTCTCTGTTTTACTTCTTTTAGCACACTACGAATGAGCAAAATACCTACTACTACCACCGCCAACAATAATCCCCCGTTAATAATCCAGTCTTGTAACCCTTGCGATACAATCAGCTTTAACAGTAAAAACACCCACACAGAAAAAATAAGTAACTCAGTGGTAATAACCTTAATATTAAACAAATGGTGCCTTAAAATGGCATAAGCAATAGAACCCACCAAAAGCAACGTACACACCGGCCCCAGCCAAGTAAAATTAAACACTCCGAAAAATGGCAGTATTAAATCCATAATATTTGCCAACATATATGAAACAATTGAGCCGATCGCAATGTATTTAATCTGGGCTTTTTGAATGGTGTCGATAGTTTTTTTATATTGTATGAAAAGAGCTACATAACTTAAGAAAAAATACACTAATATACAAAGAGTGTAAAAAACGTAGCCAAAATTAATTTGATACATAGGAGCTACTACCATACCAATTATTTCTTTCGTAAATAGCAAGTAATACATAATAATGATAAAGGGTAAAGAGAGTAGCATTACAATTATCTTATTTTCAATAATCGACTCCGGGAAATACAATGTAAAATAAAGAAAAATTAGAGAAATAAATAATGCTGACGTATGGGTAACAATAATCCAACCCGAAGGTAATGTAGGAAAAGCAATTTGATAGAAACCCAAAATTCCCACACTCCAAAGTGCTACTGACAATGACATTAGTCCGAATAATACATTAATTTTATTACGTAAACCGCGAGACAGAATAATAATACCCAATATGAAATTAAGTAAAATAACTATGGCTAAAATAGGGCTAATGATAGATATCATAATATCTTGAGTATCTTTAAAAATGTATTATAAATAGTGGGTCTTAAGATGTATTTTCTTCCGCTCTCTTTTCTAAACATATTTTTATTATCTAACAGTGTTTCTAAATATATTTTTGCCTCTTTGACAAAAAAATAAATAGGCAACACTTCGCCATGCTCGTAAAAATAGGGGCCAAGTAGGCCATCGCGAGGATAAATATTTTTATAATGTTCAATCAAATGAAAAGGAAATTTTAATTTTTGCAATTTGCCATATAGCTTTTGAGTAATAAATGAATAACCGCCCAATATATGTTTGTTCTCCGAAAACACCATTACCGAATACATCAAAAATAGCATCACAATATTTCTTGGCAAATAAGTATTCTTATCATGGGAAACAACAATTAACCTTCCTAGTTCGCCCCGATTTTGGCGAGCAATTTCTTTCATACTAAGCGGTTCTTCAAAGGCAAAACAATCTTTTTCGGTTGGTAAAAATTCATCTTGAATTAATCTCATCGTACCAATTATTTTTTCATCAATTTTAGCAATAAAATACTGACATTTACCGTTCAAATCATACTGATCTTTATCTAGTGGGGGTCTAACCACATCTTGATTAAAATAATGCAATGTATTGTAAATGTTGTATCTTAACTTAAACATTTCTTCTAATTCGACGGGCGTGTTGGGTATTCCAAAATAGATGGTTTTTGACATACCCAGGATTGGTAGTGAAAGCTCGCTTATTACATTCATATTTTATAAGCACTATGCATTATAGCTTGCCCCGCATACACATCTTTACCCAGAGAAATATCAATGAATCCTGTCAATTTCAGTAAATCTGCTTGATCTAACTCTGAAAGAAAGTGATAATTATCTTGCCCGCCGTTTTCCTTTATTTTTTTATTAAAATATAAAATTTTTATATTTGCTAACGCCAAAGTAAAGTCGGTAGTAAGTGTATTAAAAAATCCCTTACTCTTTACGCTTTTTAAAAGATGATTTTTATAAATAATACCTGGAGAAAAATCTTTTTTAACATTTGAAATCACTAATTTTCCGCCGGGGATTAATATACGCCATGCCTCCAATAAAAGTGCCACTTGCTGCTGCTTATTAAGCGTGTAAATTACATTATTGGAAACCACCTTGGAAAAATAATTATTTCCAAAGGGCAGGGGCTTAGTAATATCTGCTATGATAAGCTTAGCCAAGGGATCTTTTTTTCTATGAATATTGATTCCTTCACGCGAAAAATCAATGCCAATAATTTCTTTACATTCACCCTTTAATTCCATCATTAAATTACCTGTTCCACTTCCAAGGTCAAGCACTACATCAGTATATTTTAATTCCAGTGCTTTTTTGATATCCAATAGCAACTGCCGATAAGGCAATATTTGGTTTAAACTGTCATATACCCTAAAATAGTTCCTCCAAAATGTTTCATTTAACATTTAATTATTATACCATTTTTAGTAATTATAATACATGTTATTTATCTCCTCTTCATATCGCCTTTCAATAACGTGTCGACGCAGTTTTAAGGTGGGAGTTAATTCTTCTTTTTCCTGTGAAAACGATGTACCCAATAGAGTAAACTTCTTAATCTGTTCCACTTTGGAAAGTGTGGGATTAATTTTTTCTTCAAATCTTTTTTGAAAAAGCGCCAGAAGTTCTTTACTTTTTGGCGCGCGGGCCAAGCCCGCGCGCTCCACCTCCGGCCAATCGGGAAAAATTAATGCCGAAACAAACTTTTGATTTCGACCAACCACAATAGACTGTGTAATAAATTTATCGTTATTTAACACGTTTTCTATATTTTCCGGCCAGATATTTTTACCTCCGGACAAAACAAACATATCTTTTTTTCTCCCAATAATAGTTAAAAAACCCTGCACATCAATAAACCCTAAATCTCCAGTCAAAAACCATCCATCTGCATCAAAAGCTTTTTGGGTTGCGATCGCATCTCTATAATAACCCTTAAAGACGCTGTCACCTTTAACCAAAATTTCTTTATCTGCATTAACTTTAACCATAACACTCTGTAAAGGCTGACCGACCGTTCTAAATTTTAAAAAACTTTGTGTATTAGTACTAATCACGGGCGAGGTTTCAGTTAATCCATAACCCTCAAGGATAGTAATACCGATGTTAGAAAAGAACTTAGGTAAATTTTCGTGTAAAGCAGCTCCACCACAAATCGCCAAGCGTAATTTTCCGCCAAACACATTTCTGATTTTTTGAAAAACTAATACGTTGGCCAAGGAATACCAGACAGTATTTTTTACCTGTCGTAGCGCCCAAATAAATAATTTCTTTTTAAACCAAGAAGTTTTGACGCCATCCCATATAGAATCATGGAACTTTTCAAAGACTCTGGGAACCGCTATCAATACCGTAGGTTTTACTTCCTGTAAATTATGAGCTAATTGTTTTGCGCTTTCTGCATAGGCAATAGTCGCTCCAAAGAATAGGGGGATATAATGTCCGACCGTTCTTTCCAAAATATGACTCAATGGCAAAAAAGATAAAAACACATCACCGGGTTTTACGGGAACCACGGCATTGACCGCCACCACATTGCTCAATATATTTTTATGGGTTAAGGCAACGCCTTTTGGCTCCCCCGTGGTTCCAGAAGTATACATAATCGTACAAATATCATCGGGATCCGCCATTATTATCGTATTATCAAAAAATTCAGTATTACTTTCTTGCGCCAATGCATTCCAATCTAAAACTTGCCCTTTAAAATCTAATAACTTGGTTGAGAAGGTATGATTTGAGACAATACATATTTTAGCTTCACAGTGACGCAAAATTTCAGACATGGCTCTAGGCACTAAAGTTGTGTGCAGTGGAACTGTGATAGCTCCCAGCGACATAATTGCTAAATCAGCTATCAACCACTCGGGCCGATTTTCGGATAAGAGTGCGACAGCATCACCCTTATTAAGTCCGTAAGCTTTCAATATACTGGCCATTTTTTGCACTCTCAAGGAAAGTTGATAGTATGAAATCGGAGTATAGATCCCATTATGCTTATAGGACAGAGCACTATCTTGTGAGAAATTTTTGGCTACTTCGAAGAATAATTCCGGAATAGTTTTATTCATAACTCAAGATTTCTTGGATAAACTTTGAAATCATATGAAATACCTCTTTACGCCGACCCTCAATGGTAAATCCATGGTAACGGCTTTCCACCCAATATATTTTTTTTGAAGAAGAACCTATGTGACTATGAATATACGGCGCGGATTTGGGGTGAATAATAGGATCATCTTTGGAGTGAGCAATTAAAATTGGGATTTTCACTTCTGACAAATGAGGGATGCTTTCATATTTTATAAACTTTAAAAACTCCCGTAAACTTTTGAGCGGAATTAATCGATACGTAATATCATCTGCGCCATCAATGTAATCAGTTTCGTATACTTTTTTTGACTTAACGTAATATTTCTTAAAAAGACCGTACGTATAAAGTCTAAGTATGGCAAAAAAATGATTTCTTAAAATTATAGGTGCGTCCAAAGTTATGATACCAGCTGGTTCATTTTTAAACTCTTTGATAAGCCAAAAGCCCAAGTTTGACCCAAAAGAATTACCAATAATAAACACCTTTTGAGATGTTGCTTTTATTCTGACATAGGCCTGTTTTGCCGACAACATCCAATCTTCTGGTCTGGTTTTCATTAAATCTTCGGGGGAAGTTCCATGACCGGCAATTAAGGGAGCGTAAAGGTTAAATCCCTGTTCCGATAAATATACACTTAACTCGCGAAACTCATCCGGGGTACTGGTAAAACCGTGTAGCATGAGTATACCAACATCTCCGTGGTTATTTATAAAAATAGGCTCTGCTCCCTTCATCATACATCCGTTAATTTACTAACATGATTTTTAACATTAAAACTGGCAAAAACCAAAAAAGTAATAATCAATACAAACGCGGTCAAGGCCATGATTGGAATAGTAATATATCCCAATTCAAAAACATAGCGCTTGACGCATGAAACGCCCACACCTCCCACCTGACAAATAGCACTAAGTCCACCATTTTGGTAGTACACGTAGTTATGATACAAAGAAATAAAGAATCCAATAACTGAAATAGACAAAGCGTAGTCAATAATAATTCGTTCTTTCTTTATCAAAGCCAAACCCAATAAAACCACTAGCGGATACATAAATATTCTCTGAAACCAACATAGTTCACAAGGCTCAAACCCGGCTATGTTTGAATAAAAAAGGCTACTAACCGTTGCGCCCAAAGCTACCAGAAAAGCCAACAAAACGGCTTGCTTGGAAAGCCATAAACCGACAGCGGGGTACTTTTTCTTAAAAAACAAAAGGTATCCCAATGAAGCTAGAACTAAAAACTGAGCAATGACAGTTTCTATGGCAAGTTTTTTGTTGACAAAATCTATAAGGTTCATAGGTTTATTGATTATATTAAACTCAATTGATTTTTTAACGTCTCATTATTAATAAGATTACGGTATGCACAGTACTGGCACTCTTTACCCGAAGCCGGTGCTTGGCCTGCATCCAAGCATTTTTTAATGTCATATATCAACGGCTCAATCCAGTCCGTTTGACCTTCATAGGAAATAATCGTATTTTCAAATTCCAATTTACCATCAAACCCGGGACGATGACGAGTGGCATTGGCAAATAAAAAGTATCCTGTTTGTGACACATCAAACCCAAGTCTCTTAAAAATCCACTGATACACCTCTATTTGCCTTTTATAGCCCTCTTTCCATCTACTGTTTAAAGAAATAGGATAATCGGTGCTGGTGGATTTATAATCAACAATATGCAGTTCTTGCGTTGTATTGTTAATCCAAATATCGTCAATAATTCCGCAAATATTCAAATTCGTTGCCTTATGTAACACCGATGCACCCACTTTCATATCCTGATCATCGCGCCAGATATGAAAACTGGGATGGCTAAACGGCACAGCATCTAAATGATAAGACTGCATGAGTCGATGTGGCTTTTTTTGTTCACGCAAAAGATCAAATTCATTTTTCAATAAACTGTCCACCGCGCTATTTAACGACCAACCGGGCATATCGGGCCTGGCAATTCCCAATTTTCTATCCAAGTAAAAACATTGGGGACATTCTAAAAAAAGTGCAATTTTTGATCTGCTGACATTAAAAGGAACGCCGGAAGTTAAATTATACAAGTTACTTCTTCTTTTTTGCATCGAACGTAAGCCATTCGTTATTTTTGGTGAAATTTTTATGGTATTGACTGGCGATAGGCTTAACACTGCCAAAATATTTACTGTTCAAGCTGTTCTTACCATATGGCACTTCCACTTCGCTGGACAATGTTACAAATGCCACTTGGGCAATCGGCATTTTGTAATAAAGTTTAATGGGCAAATTAGCCAAGTTATGCAATTCCAGAGTAATTTTTAGGGTGTTTCCCGGATCAACATATCCGGCCGTAGCATGGACAATCAGTCCGATTCTGCCCAAAGAAGATTTACCATTTAATTGCACTACCATATCGTTGGGAACCGCAATGGTTTCATAAGTCATGCCTAAAGCAAATTCCCCCGGATGTAAAATGAAATGCTTATGTTCATCAATAAAAGTTGCTTCCATCATGTCATCAATCGGTTCCTTAGGGTCAATGCACACATTATCGGTATTCTTAAATACCAAAAAATCGGCTCCCAAGTGCACATCCACACTGGCCGGCTGAATCGAATTAGGAAATAAAGGAGTTACGCCAATTTTGCCTTCTTTGAGTGCTTTTTTAATATCTTTGTCGGATAAAATCATAGGGTCATTATAAATGAAATACTTTTTTATTGCAACGAAAAATCCCGCTGGCGGGATTTTTCGTTGCTACGTAATTAGCAACACTTGCACATTCCCATACCCATGACTAACTTTTTAATTCCAGCAATAACCACTAAAATCGGCCAAACCATGTTTACAAACTCCCAGCTCACCCAAGTCATATTACCAGCTACAAAAAGCAAGCCAAATACAATTACCAAAATAGGCATTGCTTTATGGTGGTGACATTTGCACACATTTTTGCTTAAGCCCATTCCCATGTTTTGCATGTTGTCCATCGAAGTTTAAAGTTATAAAGTTCATAAAGTTATAAAGTCAAACTTGATAACTTTATAACTTGCAACTTGATAACTATTTAAATATCTCGGCCTTTGATTTAATTATTATAACATAGTTAGCTACAACAAAAAACCGCTACAGAAGTAACGGTTTTTTGGATTACGCAAGAATTAAGCTCTTGTTACATTCTTTGCAGCAGGGCCTTTTTGGCCTTCTTCTACATCAAAGTTAACAACATCTCCAACTTTCATTTCTTCGAAAGTTGCTCCTTGCAAATCGTTGGCATGAAAGAAAAGATCTTTTGCTTCACCTTCTCGTGAGATGAAACCAAAGTTTTTTCCAGCAACCAAAGTTTTGATTGTACCTGTCATTTGATTTTTATTATTTATCTTGCTATTTTAGAAACCCGACCCGTTTCCACTAGCCCTAACGGGCCAATATCAAGTACGGTCATCTTAGCATATCTCTCTTCCCCCGTCAATAGTTAGCACCTGTCCAGTGACAAAATCGGCGTCCAGCAAGTACAAAACCCCTTTGGCGATTTCATCGGCCCCGCCCCAACGTTTTAAGGGCGTGTGGCTTAAAACTTCTTCATTTTCTTCATCAGTTAAATCGGCTGGCCGTAACATAGGGCCCGGCGCAATGGCATTAACCAAAATACTCGGCGCTAATTCTTTGGCCAATGATTTGGTTAAACCAACCACCGCTGATTTAGCTGCGTTATATGCCAAATATTCCGTATATGGCCTTGTTAACACCGACCAATCTGAAAAAAATATCATTTTGCCACCGCCACTTTTAAGCATCTCATCTCCCGCCATTTTGCCAAACAAAAACGCGCTTTTGGCAATCACGTTCATATTCTTATCCCAATCTTTTTCACTCAAAGCTTCCCATGGTGATTTTTCATAAGTCGCCGCCATGTGAATTAAGATATCTATACTGCCAAACTTTTCTTTGGCAGTAGCTATAACACGCTCCACATCTTCTTTTTTTGATACATCCGCCTGCACCGCCAAATCCGCAAAAGAACCTGCTTCCAATGCATCTTTAAAGTACGTAATGACCAAATTGGCTCCCCGGTTTTTCAATTCTTCCGCTACTTTTTGCCCAATCCGCGCTGCCCCCGTAATAATAATTGTTTTATTTTTTAATTCCATAAAATTAGGTCAATTAGAATAATTAGGTTAATTAGAAATTATATATCACATCTTTGCGCTCAACCACCACTTTCCAACCATGTTTTTTGGCATGTTCATATAAATTTTTATTGGGATTAAAGCAAATCGGCTGTTCAACGAATGTTAAAAACTTAATGTCACTTTCCGAATCCCCCACCCCCACCGAATCTGCCAAGCTTAATCCCTCCTTGGCAATAAACCGTCTTAAAATCTTGGCCTTATCCGAAATTTCCTCCAAATATAAAGTCTTGCCCGTAAACTTTCCATCCGACCCCACTTCATATACTCGGCCATAGACTTTATCAAATCCGTATTCCGCACAAAACTCATCCAATATCTCTTTGGGAGAATGCGAAATGGCCAAAATAAAATAGCCTTGTTTTTTTAAACTTTTGATTAAATCACGCGTGTACACATACGTGTGATATTTATGCAAAGCAATTACCTGTTTGGAAATCCGCATAAAATCCGCGTGCCGAACATTTTTTATATTTTCTTCAAACACCCGTACCACATCCATAATATAATCTTCGTACAAACCGCGTCGGTTAAGCCAATCCTCATGCGATTTTTTATACCCATACGCCGTTTTTTGAGGAAATAATTTTGCTTCCACCAACGCCTCCACCACTTCAATCAAAAGGCTGGATCGAAATATGGTGCCGTCAATGTCAAATATCGCCACTTTGTTTTTTTGCATATATTTTATTGTACGCTCGTCAGAAAAATTTACCACTATTGCAAAAGTAGAATACTGTGGTAGTATTTATTTGGTTTCGCAATAAGAGCTCTTACAAAAAGGACAAGCCATGAATCTGCAAGGTCTCAATTTCAACTTCGCGGCGAATATCGAACGAACCATCAAAAACTTGCTGACGTTCGACGACTTTCCCAAAGACAGAAAAGGTGTGATGTTCGGGATTGCTCATACGCTATCTCCCGACATTCGCCTCGTTCATCTTCTGGTCGGGGATTTACCGGCGGAAAGGGCAACACGATTCACAGGCTTTATGAAAGAAAAAGTAACTCGCCAGGCCCAGCACAAATTCGATGTGAGCGGCTACCAAAGCGCAGACTTTAACGACGACCCTGACCTCGACCAAAAGATGTACCCGGGCGCAATCACGACGCTATCGGGACTCATCTTATCGTGCTCGGGAGCACCCTGGGAATGCGATGAACTGATTAACGCGATAGCAGGCGTCAATGCCAGACTCATGGACGAAGCTCGGGCATACAAAGTCGCGGAAATCAGCCACAACAAGTGGTTCGACAAATACTTCAAAAAATTCGGCTGGTAGCACCGGCCCAATTCAAGCGAACGCTCGCCCCGTTCGCCTTTTTTTACACAAAAAATCGCCCAAATTTGGGCGATTTTTTGTGTTCTATTTTCTAAAACTACTGCACTGAAACTTCCAAAGAAGCATTTAGTGAATCCGTAACGCTGGATGGCGCCTTGCAAGCCTTGGCTGCCGTTTTAAATGTGGCCCAAGCTGCATTTTTAGAAGTTTTGAAAGTTTTATTAGCCGCCTCAACTGCTTTTCTAAAATCAGACCAAGAAACTTTTACCGATGCCCGCACCTCTGCATTAGTGCCCTTGGCGTAAGCGCCAGCCAAAGCCGTTGCGCGAGCCGAATATGCTGCACTAATAGCACTGGCGTGGGTTGTTACCGCAGTTGCCAAAGCCGCTTCCCTTGTTGCCACCGCCGCTGCCACACAAGGCAAAGCAGTTGATGGAACTCTCACCGCACCACTGGTCATGCTATCTGTCTCGGCAAAAGCAGCTGCTCCCACTAATAATAAAGAAGCCACCATTGAAACCCCGACAATTTGCTTGATCATGATTGTAAACTTTTAATAATAATTTTTGATTATTTGGTCAAATGATTCCACGATTTTTGCGCGTCGGCCACCAAATCCTTTACCTTTTCGGCTGACATTTTTTTGGCTTTACCAAATTTTTCGGCGGCGTCTTTCATGAAAGCTTTATACTCATCCTGCCCCATTTTTTTCATTTTCTTGATTTTGGGAGCCACGGATTTATAAAAATCCCCCACCGCATGCTTAGCATCTTTTTGCAATTCCTTGCCCTTTTTGGAATTTAAAAATATTGCCGCCGCCACTCCCAAAGCCAACCCCGCCAGCGCCCCTTCAATAAACTTTAATTTACTTTTCATGGTTCTTTTTAGACTTTTTATTAAATAATTTTGAAACAAACGACAGCGAGCCGACCGCCAACAAAAAACTGTCTAATTTTTTATACAGCTCTACCGATTCGGCCTTAATATCATTGGCAATTCTTTTGGTCCGCTTAATGACCATAATCACTTCCCAAGCGATTACACCCAACAACAAACCCACCACCAAAATGGTCAACGACGCCACCACGTTAAACACGATTTGCGAAGTTTCTAATATTGTCATGCTTTGATTATAACAAAAAATAAAAATACTACAAACCTTGCTCTCTCCACAGGGCATAATATAATCCCTTATTTTCCAGCAGCTTGGCATGACTGCCCTCTTCAATAATCCGGCTTTTTTCTAATACAAAAATGGTGTCAGCCGCCACCACGGTGCTCAACCGATGCGCCACAATAATGGTAATTAAATCCGATTTTTTAGACACAATATTTTTAATGGTGTCGTTTAGCGCTTTTTCCGTAATTAAATCCAAATTACTGGTGGCTTCGTCAAAAATCAAAATATTCGGTTTTCGTAGTAACGCCCGAGCAATGGCCAATCGCTGTTTTTCCCCACCCGAAAGTTTTAATCCCCCTTCCCCGATACGCGTATCCAAGCCTTTATTACTCTTTTGAACAATTCCTAAGACAGAAGCCAGTCCCAGCGCCTCCATACATTCTTGGTCGGAAGCATCCGCTTTTACAAACTGTAAATTTTCCCGCACTGTACCCGTAAAAAGTTGTGTGTCTTGTGAAACATAGCCAATACGCCTTCGCAAAAAATCATAATCAATCGCTTCGGCATCAAAGCCATTAATGGTTATGTGACCCTTTTTAGTTTTATACAGTCCCAGCAGTAATTTTAAAATAGTCGTTTTACCACTGCCCGTTGCCCCCACAAATGCCAATGTCTGGCCTTTGCGAGCCATAAAACTTACCTGACTTAACACATTGGTGCTTGATTCCCGATAAGCAAAATCCACGTTCTTAAATTCAATGGAATCCACGCTTTCAACTTTTTTCTTTGGTTCGCCAGAGCCTTGTGCAAAGGTGGCGTCAACTGGCTTTTTATCCACCGTCTTCTGGACAATCTCCAACCCCGCCTTGGCTTCTTGAAAACTGGCTGCCACCGTGCCAATTTCGCTGAGCGGATTAAAAATGAAAAACGAATAAATATACAAGGTAAAAAAGTTTCCCACCGAAACCGTCCCCCGCCACACAAGCCAAAATAAAATCACCAAAATGGCACTGCGTAGCGTGTTTAAAATCGTATCTTGAATGAATCCCAAATAGCGAATGGTTTTTACTTTTTTTAATTCCAGTTCCAAGATGGTTTCATTCGTCACATTCAGCCTTTCAATTTCACGTTGTTCCAGCCCCAAACTTTTTACCAATTCAATGTTGCGCAAGGTTTCAGTGGTTTGTCCGGCTAAATTTCCCGTTTGAGCCACAATTTGTTTTTGGGCTTTTTTAATTCTCCGGCTCATGTAAAAACTAACTACTGTCAAAACCGGAATCAATAATAAATATGAAATTCCAATGGCAAAGTGTACATAAAAACCATAGGCCACCACAAAAATAACGCCAATCAACAATGAAAAGGCCATGTTAATTAAAATTCCGGTAAAAGATTGTAAGTCTGTCCGAGCTTTTTGCAGTTTTTCCAGTAAATCTCCACTACGTTCGTCTTCAAATATTTCATAGGGTAAACTCAACACACTTTTTATAGAATCGGCATACACTCCGGCACCCAAACGCTGACTTACGGCACTAACATAATAATTTTGTAAATGCTTGGAAATTCTGGCCGCCAGCGCGATAGCCATGGAAAGTAGCAATAGCAACATCGCGCCCCACCAAAAATCATACGCTGGCAACACCTTAAATTTAGTAATGTAATTGTCCACCATTAACCGAAAAACTTGGGGGTCAAGTAGTGAAAAAATCTGCTGAAAAAACACCGTCACAAATGCCAGTAAAATAATTTTCTTATGTTTTTTAATATGCGGAATAATAACATTTAACATATCTTCATTCTGCCCGTTTTAACTTTAAATTGCAAATCAACAGTATTGTATATTCATAGAATTTGTGATATGGTTAATATTGTATTTTTAAAAATTAAAAACTAAATATATGAATCCAAAAATTGTAGCAAATGTAGGGCGAAGGTCGGGTGACTATGAAATTTTGAAAAAAATGGCGTTGGCTGGTATGGACACCTGCCGGCTTAATTTTGCGCACGCTTCCAATGACCAATTAATAGAGTTAAAGGCCAATTTAGCAAAAGTTAAAGAAGAAACTGGTATTCACGTAAAAGTATTCCAAGATTTATGCGGACCCAGAATCCGTGTTGGTATTTTACCCGAAGAGATTCATATGAAAGAGGGAGAGGAATATTCTTTTTCTTTTGACAAGTGCGATCCAAATGACAAAACCTGCATCCCCATTGACAGCAAGGATTTAATTAACGATTTGGAAGTTGGCCATCCGTTTTATTTGGTTAACGGCGCCATTGAATTGATTATCACCAAAATTGAAGGCGGAAAAATCTACTGCACCGTGGAAAGAGGCGGAGTTGTAAGCAGTAAAAAGGGAATTAATTTACCGAAAACTAATTTATCCGGCGGTGGATTGACTGCCAAAGACGAAATTGATGCGGCTTTTGGTGCTTCAGTTGGCGTGGACTATATGGGACTATCATTTGTGCAAAGCGAAGAAGATATTATCAAATTACGAAAAATTATCGGGCCGAATATTCCAATTATTGCCAAAATTGAACGGGGAACCGCCATGCCGGCCATTGATAAAATCATTCGCGAGTCTGATGGCATTATGATTGCCCGCGGAGATTTGGGTATTGAAATGCCTTTGGAAGAGTTGCCCATTTTACAAAAAGAATTAATCAGGCATGCTCATTGGCACAAAAAACACGCTATGGTAGCCACTCAAATGATGATGAGTATGGTGGAAAAGAGTCACCCAACCTACGCCGAGGTAACTGACGTCGCCAATGCCGTTTTTGATGGAGCCGACACTTTAATGCTTTCCGATGAAACTGCGGTAGGTAAATATCCAGTGGAATGTGTAGCCACTATGAAAAAAATCATTGACCGAGCTGATGCCTATTTCAATAAAATGAATTATTGGAATTAGTGGATGGCCTTTTCAATGGCCGCTTTAATCTGATCATAGGAAACTGCTCCTATAATTAACTGTTTTCCGATAATAAACGTTGGTGTTCCGGTAATACCAAACCTGCCCGCCTCCGCTTTGTCCGCATCCAAATCAGCTTGATATTGAGTGGTTTTACTATCCATTAACTGACCAACTTTAACAGAATCAATTCCCAAGGATTGAGTTAAGGTCAAAACGTCCGCCTTATTGCCCCAACCCTTATTTTCGTCATCTTGTTTTTGATACATCGCGTCATGCCAAGTCGAGAACTTTTCAGGTGCAATTTCCCAAACTGCTTTAGCCACCAATCCGGCTGTCACAGAATCCGCTCCCAAGAAAACAAAATCTTTATACATCATTTTTATTTTTCCCGTGTCAACGTAGTCACGAACTACTTGACTCATAACCTCGGCTTCATTTCTTTTGCAATATGGACATTGATAATCCGACCAATAGGCCATCACCAACGGCGCATTGTTATTGCCAAGAAAAGCTGCTCCTTCTGTATTTACCTTAGCAATATCAACTTGATTTTGCCCGGAGGGGTTGTTTTGGGTATTGTCTTTGTTAAGATAAATAACAACGCCACTGGCGACCACAGCCACCACAATAACCGCAACGGAAAACCATTTAATAATTGCCGAATTTTGTTCTGACATATTTTTTATATTTAATAATTCTTATTTATCATATTTTACCATAAAAACCATTTGTGGCCATATATTGACATCGGGCCCGCTAACTGGTAGTATTATTTTTGTTAGTTGTTCGTTCAATCAACCATTTACCCCATTCCCCTATTTGAGGAGATGCGAAGATGCGATTGAAAAAAGGAATAAAAACTCTCATCGTCCTTGTCGGAGAACCACTTGCTGGTAAGGGATATACTTACAGCAGACTGGCGGCTCGGGTGGGTAAGAAAAACATCACCCACCTTTGCACTGGAGACATCATCCGAGAGATTCTCGGCATTCTCAACCTGCCACTAGAGCGCCATTATTGCGACAAACTGGTAATGACGCTGGCAAAGACATTTGGCAAGGGATTCTTGGCAAGGGCGATTGAGGCCAAGATTCTGGAAGCATCCACCAAATTCGTCGTCTTCGACTGCATGCGCACGCTTGATGACGAAAAAATGGTGGTGAGACTTCGCCGTAACAAAAAGTTACGAGTAGTGAGTCTTTATATTACTGCCTCGCCAGATAAAAGATTCGAAAGACTGCAAGCCAGACAACGACATGGAGAGCACGGCATGTCGCGCAGAAGATTCAACAAAAACGAAAAGCTTCCAACGGTTGCGATGACTCTAAAAATCGGATTAGGGGCCGACGAGATTATCGAAAACAATGGAACGCCAAAAGAATTCAAGGACAAGGTTCTGGCCTTCTGCAATAAATACATGGCTGCATAAACCACTCGGGCGGTCTATCCAACGGACCGCCTTTTTTATTACTATTTTATAAAAATCCCTGACCTGAGTGGAGCCGAAGGGTTGAAAAAAATCTAAAATCTAGTATGATAAATCTGAGTCACATTCCCCTGTAGCTCAGCGGTAGAGCGTCTCGCTGTTAACGAGAGGGTCGTAGGTTCGAATCCTACCGGGGGAGCAATGTTTTTTAACCTGCGGTCTTGACCGAGGCTTTTGATATTTAAAATAAAGGTACCCGACCCCTTTATCCTTTATCACGACCCCTTTATCATTATCCTTTATTCTTTATCTTTCTTTAAAACCATGAAACTATTACTCACATCAGGAGGTCTCGAAAACAAAACAATGATTGATGCTTTACGAGATTTAGTAGGCAAAGATTTTAAGGATGCCAATCTTGTTTTTATACCTACTGCCGCAAATGTTGAAAAAGGAGATAAATGGTGGCTTATTGGTGATTTAGCTAAATGTAAAGAACTTGGTTTCAAAGAAGTAGATATTGTAGACATCGCAGCTGTTTCACAAGATATATGGGAACCACGACTGAGAAATGCAGATGTGCTTATGGTTGGCGGAGGAAATACATCTTACTTGATGGGACAAATTAAAAAATCTGGTTTGGTGAAAGTTTTGTCTGATTTATTAAAGTCTCGGGTGTATGTAGGGATTAGCGCTGGAAGTATGGTGGTAGCTCCAAAACTGAAAGAAAAAGAAATGCAACGATTATATGAAGAGCCTATTATTGATGATGATACTAACGAGGGGTTGGGTTTTGTGGATTTTCTTGTGGTGCCACATATGAATTCACCGTATTTTCCTAGAGCCTCGGAACTGATTGATGAAGTGGCTAAAGATATTGAAATTCCATTGTACGCTATAGATGACCAGACAGCAGTAAAAGTAGTAGATGGAGATACAGAAGTTGTTTCAGAAGGAAAGTGGAAGCGATTTAATTAATCTTTTTAGTGAATATGAATATTGAGGAAGCTAAAAAGAGAATAATGGATTTTATGAAGGAGAATATGTTGACTGTTATTTCAACTGTTGACATTGATGGAAAGAAGCCAGAAAGTGCTGTAATTGCTTTTGCTGAAAATGAGAGTTTTGAAATTATCTTTGGAACAAAAAATACTACAAGAAAATATAAGAACCTACAAAATAATCAGCACGTTTCTTTTGTAATTGGCTGGGATAGTGAAAAAGGTACAGTTCAGTATGAAGGCATTGCACAAGAATTGTCTCAACAAGAGTCTTTGCAATATTCATCTATTTTGGTCGCTAAAAATCCACGCTCTAAAAAATTCGTACACAAACAAGACCAAAGATACTTTTTAGTTAAGCCGGTTTGGATTCGGATTCTAGATATGACCAAGCAACCCGATGAAACGTTTGAAATAACTTTCTAAGTCTATTCAACTCAATAATCCTAGAAAGACGTAATTAAACTCCTACAAAGCACATTCGGACTTTTTACCCAAGGGGTAGCAATGTTTTTTAACCTGCGGTCTTGACCGAGGCTTTTGATATTTAGTATAATACACTTATTATGCTTACTGGTCTTATTATTTTCTTTGCTGTAGGATTTGTCGGTTTTGTAGTGGGAAGAATTGGTGACAACTATGTCAATTTTTGGATTGGGGATCCAGCTTGGCTACCCGACCACTGGATTTACGGCCTAATCTTAATGATTATTGGCGCCTGGATGTGGCAAAGCTACATTGGTTTTTGTCTGTTTTCTTTTGGCTTGGGTCACTTTATCAGCGACTTAAAAGATTTTGCGAATTTAAAGTTTTATGGAGCTGACGGTAAGGAAAAGGGTTCGGTGAAATTTTGGCACATTGATTAAAGATATTTCTTCACTTCATCCAAGCCTCTTCCCAAAACTTTGTCTGCGATTGAAAATTGTTCAAGGGCAAACCCCATCCCGGGTACTGCAAAACACATCATCCCCGCCGCTTTGGCCGCTTTCACTCCTTTGGGGGCATCCTCCAGCACTAAGCAATGCTCCGGCTCAACGCCGATTTTTTTTGCGGCCAGTAAATAACAATCCGGCGCCGGTTTGCCGTGTTCCACCGATTCAGCCGACACAATTTCTTTAAAGTAATTAATAACTCCAATGGTTTCAAGCACGATTTTTATTTCATGCATTTGAGAACTGGACGCCACGGCCATTGGATAGTTTTTACTTTTTAAAAACTCCAAAAGTTTAAATAGCCCTGGTTGGGGCGTCACCTCATGAATATACACGTCCCTGAATAGTTTATTTTTTTCTTCCAACAGAGTCTGTTCCGATAAATTCGGCTTTAACTTTTCAACAATCCGCCTGCAAATATCTTTGTCCGATCCCCAAAAATCAAGATATTGCTCTAACGTAAAATCAATGCCGCATGTTTTCAGTACTTCTTGGTAGGCTTGATAATGTAGCCTTTCGCTGTCAATCATTAGCCCGTCCATATCAAAAATTACCGCACGTATCATATTTTTAATGCTTTTATATCCTCCAATACCTCTTGGCTATGTTCCGCCGGTTTTACTTTCTCGTATATTTTTTCAACTTTTCCTTCCGGATTAATCAAAAATGACGTGCGCAATGTGCCCATATACTTTTTGCCATACATACTTTTTTCACCCCACACGCCATACAAATTCAAAACTTCTTTTTTTTCATCTGATAGTAAAGTAAACGGCAGTTTATATTCATCGGCAAACTTTTTATGGCTTAAAGCCGAATCCGCGCTCACTCCCACAATTTTTACTTTTAACTTTTTAAAACCTAGAAAGTCATCCCTTAGCGCACAGGCTTCCTTTATGCATCCCTCCGTATTATCTTTTGGATAAAAATACAGCAAAAACCACCCGCCTTCATATTCCGCCAGCGAATGGCTTTTTCCATGTTGGTCTAATAAATTAAATTCCGGCGCCTTATCGCCAATAGAAAGTTTCATTCTAGTAATAATCTTTCACTTTCTTTAAATCCGCGTGCCGGCGTAATTTTTCCAGCGCTTTGGCCTGAATTTGCCTAATTCTTTCGCGCGTAACACCAAACTCCTCCCCCGTTTCTTCCAACGTGTGCATGACGCCGTCTTCAAGTCCAAATCGCATCCCCAAAATTTTTAATTCACGGACAGTTAATTCGCTGGAAATTTGACTCAACCGTTCTTTTAACAAATTACGCGATGCTTCGGTGTTGGGCGCAATACTTTTATCGTCTTTTATAAATTCGGCCAACACACTGTCTTGTTTGTCTTTGTCTTCCCCAATCGGAGTCTCCAAAGACACCGCTTTTTGGGCAATTTTTCGAATGTGATGCACTTTGTCCACTTCCAGCCCCATCTCCGCGGCAATTTCTTCAGCCAACGGTTCGCGACCCAATTCTTGCAACAAACTTCGGCGTACTTTAGTGTATTTGGAAATAGTTTCAATCATGTGCACCGGAATTCGAATGGTTCGAGCTTGGTCAGCCAACGCGCGGGTAATACTCTGACGAATCCACCAAGTCGCATAAGTTGAAAACTTATATCCTTTTCGCCAATCAAACTTTTTGACCGCTTTAAATAGACCCAAATTTCCTTCCTGAATTAAATCCAGCATCGTCAAATTAGGCGAGCGTCCCACATACTTTTTGGCGATGGAAACCACCAGCCTTAAATTGGCCAACGCCAATTTATTTTTAGCATCTTCGTCGCCATGCTCAATGCGTTTGGCCAATTCTTTTTCTTCCTTGGCCGATAAAAAACTGCTCCGCCCAATTTCTTTTAAATACATTTGAATCGGGTCAATTTTCCCCACCAACAACTTTTTGGCCTTTTTTTCTTTTTTGCCACTTTTTACTTCCAAGAATTCTCGAGCTTCTTTCAATTCAACCCCCCGCTCTTTTAACAAATCGTAGATATTTTCCAAACCTTCAATGTCGTATTCCAAATTTGGAATAGCATGCAAAATCTCCGAGGACGTAATAAATCCCCGTTCACTGCCCTTTCTTAAAAGCATATCAATCTGCTCTTGTGAAATTTTCGCCGCCTTACCACGCAATCTCACGGGCTTGGTATGCTTTTTTGCGCCCTTGGTTTTTTTGGCAGGTCTCTTAACCCCCAAAACCTTGCGCGCCTTTTTTACCTTGATTTTATTTTTTGACATACTTAGGTAATTGAATGAAATTTTTTGGTTTCCGTGTCCAATTGACGAATTAAATCTTGCTTTTTTGACTCGTCGGGCTCGCCTGAAATTTGTTGCATTAAAGCCTGCTGACGGTTTTTTGATTCTAACTTTTCCAGCTCATCAATGCAAAGCTGTAATTCTTTTTTATCTTCTTCATTTTCACTTCCTTCCAGCGACATAATTCTTTGTTCCAACAAAAGCTTGCGTTGCTCTTGCCCATTAAGCGATGGCACTGCCACCGGCTCTTCTTGACGCGACTTTTCTTCCTTTACTTTTCCTAATTCTTCTTTTATCACTTCTTGGCTAACTCCCAGTTTCTCGGCTAACACTTGAATCCAGTGAGATTGTTCAATTCCATTAACTAATCTTTTTATGGCCGGCAATACGATTTTACTAATTTCTTTCTTCCCTTCCGGAGTTTTGGCATCAAAGTGGCCAAAGGAAAAGTCCATATAATAATCCATAATACTTTTGGCCCCGGTCACTGCGTTTTCCCAAATCTTGGCATCTTTTAAAATAATCTCCGCTGGGTCGGACTTTTCGTAGACCATCCCTTGCCCGCCAGAGCCTTGTGCGGCGGCGGGGCCATAACTGCCGATAATTTTTATGTTAAAACCCAGTTCTTGTGCGTTGTTGATACCCCGTTTGGTGGCGCTGTCACCGGCTACATCCATATCAAAGGCCAGAACCAAATTTTCCGAATACCTTTTTAACATCACCAAATGCTGGCTGGTCAAAGCCGTTCCGCTGGCCGCCACCGTATTTTCATAGCCAGCCTGGTGCGCCATAATTACATCGGTGTAACCCTCCACCACCACACATTCCGCTTTTTTTCGAACCGCTAATTTAGCATTATTTAATCCATACAAAATTCCGGATTTATCATACAAAAGCGTTTGGGGCGTATTAATGTATTTAGCCGTTTCGTTTTGTTGCTTAAAAACCCGGCCACCAAACCCCACCACTTGCCCATTTAAATCAAACACCGGAAACATAATCCGGCCGCGAAATCTATCGTACGAATCTTGTGAATTTTCCTTATGAATCGCCAAGCCCACTTTCACCACCTCTTCCCTCTGATATCCTTTGCCGATTAAAAAATCTGTCAGGCTGTTCCATAAATCCGGTGAATATCCAACTCGCCATTTTTTAATACTTTCGTCAGTAATGCCCCGTTTTAATAAATATTCCTTAACTTCTTTTCCAACTTCGCTGGCCTCCAATTGCTTTTCAAAAAACGAACAAGCCCAATTACAAATTTCATACAACCTCTGTCTTTCGGTTCTTAGCTCTGCATTTTCTCGTTTTAATTGCACGCCCGCCTTGGCCGCCAAAATCCGTAGGGCATCGCCAAATTCCACGCCCTCAATACCCATCACAAAGTCATAAATGGAGCCTCCTTTACCGCACCCAAAACAATGCCACATTTGCCGTCCAGGCGAAACAAAAAAAGAAGGTGATTTTTCTTGATGAAATGGACAAACTCCCCGATAGTTGATTCCTGTTTTCGTAAGCTTCATATAGCTTCCCACCACATCCAATACATTCAGCTTATTTTTGATTTCTTCAATTTGGGAGTCCATGTGCCACTATCTTATCACATCTTCAGTCTTTCCGCCAGTTTTTTGAGTTCTTCAAAATCGGCCTTTGGCGGATGTGCAGTAGTTGTTTCGGTCATGCCTACGCCATCGTTTTCGTATCGTGGAATGATATGCAAATGAAAATGAAAAACAGCTTGGCCAGCATGCTTGCCATTAGATTGAGAAAGGCGAATTCCATCGGCAGATAGTACCATTTTTAATTTTGTGGAAATATTTTTCGCAGCAATCGCAATTTTTTGCAACGCATCTTCAGAAACATCAAATACATCCACAAAATGTTGCTTCGAAATCACCAGTGCGTGACCTTTCGTGAGCGGGAATAAATCCAAAAACGCCAAAACATCTTCATCTTCATATATCTTGGCGCATGGAATTTCTCCCGCTAGGATTTTGCAAAAAATACAATCTTCCATTATTTGACTCTATACGTTAAAGTCACTGTTACACTCACCTCTTCTTGGCCGGTTTGAATAGAAGGCGCTACATTTACTGCTGAATCTTTCATGGCCACGCCCGTAGCATACATCGGCTCTGCATAATTATATCCCTCGGAAATATTTACAATTTTGGCGCCGTGTAAACCAGCGGAATTAAACATACTCATTGCTTTTTCCTTGGCCTCCATAATGGCGTTGGCACGAGCTTCAGAACGAACTTTTTCCATGTCGTCCACTGTAAATTGTAAACTGCCGATGGTATTAGCGCCATTTTTTGTAGCCGCGTCCAAAATAGCATTAATATTGTCAAAATTCCTGATTTTCACCTGAATTTGCTGGTCTAAAGAATAGCCCGTCACCACTTGATTCCTAACCGGAGCCGGATACATCATCGGCACGGCCTGATAGCTATACACCGGCTGAACCTGATACAAGGTGGTCTGAATATCTTTATCAGTCACGCCAAGGCCTTTAATAGCCGAAATTACCGCATTCATCACCGTATTATTTTGATTAACCGCGTCTTGACTTTTGGGTGCTTGTGTGTGCATGCCAAAACTAATCATGGCAATGTCGGGCTTTACATACGCTTTTCCATTGCCACTAACTTGAATTTCATGAGGAGCATTTTGTGGCAACGCGCTAAACGCATACACCAAAAATCCTAATCCCAAAATTGCCACCACGCTCATCATCGCAATCGGCAATTTATACATTTTATTAGACAAGTCTATAATGTGCCTAGTTTCTGTTTCCATGGTTTTTTATTTTAATTATGTTACTTATACTTATACCA
>JAHFKW010000003.1:5856-49558 GCA_023245145.1 Candidatus Staskawiczbacteria bacterium | reverse complement strand
CATGGCAAGTGTATCCAATTTACAATATTCTTTTAAATCAGTAATAATTTTTTCTTTTTCTTCGCGACTCGCAACCGTCACCGCTTCATTCCATTTTTGGCTGGCCGTGCCGCCTTCTTGAATAGCTAAAGTTTTATACGAAAGTTCAGGCACTAGCACTGGCAACACATTTTTAATAGAAATTCTCCCCTTAAAATCCCTGTGCACATAATATTGATTACCAAAAATTTCCATTAAATCATACACCCGCGCGTTGGTTTGTTCGATAAAAACTTTAAAATCTGGATTTCGCACCGCCAATTCTTCATTTATTTTACACTCAAACTTTTTATTCCAGACAATAATACTTCCCGAAGTACCAATATCTTTTTGAAGAGACTTTAGTAATTCCAAACTCGGATCAGTATTTTGGGCGTACAAAAATTCAAAATGCCGTGGCTCCGCTTCGGGCGAATCTAACACATACAAAGAATACTGAAACGGAATTTGCTGATATGGTGAAAACCCATCAAAGCGCGGAATGGCTGATGGATAGGTTTCGTAATCTAAAAAGTAAAGTGGAAAGTTCAGCGCGCTCAATTCTTTGTGAATATTATTTCTATCAATTAAAATATGATTTTTAACATACGCGAAAATTTGGTTTTGCTGGGCCGGCGTCATTTTTTTTATCGTTTCTTCCGGCACGTCTTTTAACTCAAAAATTCCTACATCAACTAATTCTTGTAACTTGGCTTTGCTGGCACCAATGCGTGAAATATCGTGTACGCCGTATGTAGGCACATCCGAATTTGAATAAGCAAACGTGGCACAATGATTTGACCGGCCTTTGTAAATGCAATCACAGTGGCCATTGGGTTCATTTTCAGACAGCAAATACTTTTTGGCATCTTGCATTTGCAACATGACTTCTTCTTTGACACTTTCAACTTCTTCGGTTACATCGGTGGTGGTAAAAAGCTGATGAATATTAACGTCGCCTTGGCGGATATATTCAGAATTTAAATGAATGACAAACGCTTTACTTATTTTTATGCCAAATTTTGAGAGCAATAAAATTTGAAACGCCAAGTCGTGATAATGCGATTTTTTATCCACATCCGTGGTGGCTTTGACTTCATACAAAAAATACTCGCCCGTTTCTGGCTTAAATTCTAAAATATCCGTCGCCGCAAAAAATCCATCCCTGCCAAATGCTCCCTGAAAAATTATGGCAGTTTTTCGCAACAATTCATTTTCTGTCACAATTTGCGCTTCTTCGCCCCGACCTTCAATTAAAATTCCGGCTGGAAATAACTTTCGCGCCTCCAATTCCACCTCATTTCCCGTTTCAATAATAGCTTTTTCAAAATCGGATAATTTTGAGGCATAAAAAACTTCCGGCTTATGGATTTTCAGCCAAGCATTTTTTTGGCACTCGCGAAACAACAAATAATCAGTTTTTGATATTTGAAATAACTTTTCCATCGTCAATTTTGACAATTTTTTGGGCCAGTTTGGCGTATTGCTCTTCGTGAGTCACCATAATAATGGTTTGGCCTTCTTTATGCAATTCCTGAAAAATTTCCATCACAATTGCGGAAGATTCGTTATCCAAGTTGGCCGTTGGCTCATCGGCAAATAAAATAATGGGGTGGTTGGCAATCGCTCGGGCAATAGAAACACGCTGTTGTTCTCCGCCAGAAAGCTGACTGGGCAAATTATTCAGCCGATGAGCCAGCTTCACTTTTGCCAAAGCGTTTTTAGCGCGTGTATAAGCTTCAGCTTTTTCCATGTGTTCTCTGGCTTCGCCAGATCTGGCAGAGCCAGACATCAGCAATGGTAACACTACATTTTCCAAAGTGGTTAATTCCGGTAGTAAAGCATAATCTTGAAACACATAACCGCATTTTTTCAGCCGAAACTCGGTTTTTTCTTCCGATTGCATATTGTGTGCATGTTTTCCATCAATAATAATTTCTCCGCTGGTTGGATCATCCAATAAACTCATTTGATAAAGCAAAGTGCTTTTACCAGCCCCCGACCGCCCCATAATGGCAATAAATTCCCCCTGCTCGGCCTTAAAATCAATGCCTTTTAGCACATGGGTGGTTTTATCTCCATCCGTAAATGATTTAGTTAATTGTTTGGTTTCAATCATGTTAGTTCCTTCCCAAAATACTATCCAACGTATTTTTTCTGACAATCATGCGCGCGGGGATGTAACCTGCCACAATGGTGGCAAAAATCAACAGTCCCATGCGAATTAATGTGCCCGAAAGTGGCGCCACCAAAATGCCATCGGAAAACGGAAAATCAATCGGATGCGATTTAAACAACGGCACCAACGCCAAATACACCAGCACTAAACCAATAGCGCTACCGCTGATAGCATAAAACACTGACTGAAAAATATAACTGATTTCAATCGCTTGGCCGTTAATCCCAATCCCCTTTAAAATCCCAATAAATTTGCGTCTTGTTAAAGCGTTAATAAAAATCACAATAAAAATAGTAATAGACGAAACCACCAAGCCAATACTGCTTAAAAAATTACCCAACATGGCAAAGGTGGCAATAATATCTTTTAAAAATTTGGGCTGAGCATCAATGTACGTTTGAACTTTGGCGCTTTTATCAACTCCCGCCAACAGTAATGTTTGTTTTACTTTCAAGGGATCTGCACCCGGTTTTAATTTCACGGCAATTTGCGCTACGTTGCCGTCCTGGCGACCAATTACATCTTTAGCTTGCGAATCCACCATGTAAAGACCCCGACTAATGTTGTCCACTTTGCTTTTCAAAATGCCCTTCACTGTTACTTCGCGCGTGATGCCATTGATTTTTATTCTAATTTTTGTCCCCACGTACACATCTTTAAGCGAAGTTAAATCTGGACTGTCAAACGACAAATACTGTGCCAGCAAAAAACTTCCCACCAACACTTTATCATAATCCGTCGGCACCAAATACTGCCCTTCCAGCATGTGACTAGCCAAACCCGTCACCGCATCTTCCGCAGAAGGATTAATGCCGATTAATTGCGCGCTGGCAGTGTTGGCTTTATCCGTATCTTTTTTAGTTTCGTAATTAGCCTCCAAAACCGCACCCGTGGAAAAACGCGATGTCACGAATGCCACTTCGGGAATATTTTTTATAATGCTAATGATATTGGGGCTACCTTCAATGTATTGTTTGTTATCCAAATTGGATAAAATAACATCACCCGTGAATTGCTCGTGATGGGCGGCAATAGAGCCCTCAATTAACCCCACTAAAATTCCTGAAACTACTACCAAATTCAAAAAAGTCAGCACCATGATAAACACAATCAGGCCAGTGGTCCAAATGTTAGCCCGGCGTATCTGCCGCCAAGCCAAAAAATATCCGATTTTGATGTTTAAAATTATTGACATATTATGCACAAATGTTAGTATCTAATAAACTTTGGTACCCAATTCACTCAAGGAGTAAACTAGATGAATCTTGCTGATGTGGATTTGCAAGCCACAATCTGCCCGAGAGGACTTGCAATCGAAATTCAAGGATACGATGCGTTGGAATTCGATTTACCAAACGAAAGCCTGTTAACTGCTATCGCTCACGTATATGTTATTCGTAGCGGTAAATCGGTACCTCTCACCATCGATCTCTTGAGAAAAATCACGATTCTCGAACTTGACGTGATAAACAAATTCATTAAAGTTGCCATCGCCAGCTGATGCAACTCGCCCAGGCCCTGCGACGCACTTGTTGTCGCGGGCTTTTTTTACAATTTTAAAATTATTTAATAATTACCACCTCCCCTTCCGAAAGCCCGCTCACAATTTCCGCATTTCCATTTGAAGAAATTTCACCCACCATCACCTTCCTCGCCTCAATCTTGTCGCCATTTTTTACCTGCACTATCTTTTCACCATTTTGATTTTTAATAATCCCCTGTGGCACGGAAATGACATCGGTTTTTTTATTGGTAGTAATTACCACATTGGCTGTCATACCATTTCTAATCTGCTCGCCCAAAGCCATAAGTTCCAGCGTTATTTTATAGGTTGAAACTCCGTCTTTAACTGTTTCCGAAGGATCAATAGAAATAACTTTGGCTTTAAAAACTTTGTCGGCGCCATAGGAATCCAGTGTCACATCCGCTTCATTATCAACTTTTACCAATGAAATATAAATTTCGGGAACATAGCTTTCAATTTGAAATTGACCATCACTAATCACCGACACTGCCGTTTCTCCGCCACCCATAATCGTCCCCAATTTGGCATTCACTGCCGTAATCACGCCGGCAATTGGTGAAAAAATTTGACGTTTTCTAATTTGGGTTTCCACTTCCTCTGCCTGAGCCTCGGCCTGCTTAATTTGGGCCCGGTAAACAGCGATGTCGGTTTCTCGAGCCGGCGCCTTAGCCAAATCCAAATTATTTTGCGCCTGAATTAATCCTGCTTTATACGAAGCAATGGTGGTCTGACTGGCCGCCAAATTGGTCATCGCTGTATTAATATTGATTTTTTGCGTGTCCAAAGAAGTTTTGTCCACCGCTGTCACTCGCGAATAATACACATCCAGGTCACACTGATCTCTAATGACTTTAAGTGCTTCGTAAGTATTCTTGGTATCCAAATACACATTGGTAATGGCTTTATCGGAAGCACTGGCAAATTCATCCACATTTTTTTTAGCATCAGCCAAATACCCATCAATCATATTTTTGGTATTTTGCACTAAAAATCCCTGCGCATCGGAAAAATAGGTGTTTCTAATATACAGTGCCACGCTGGAAGCATTATATAAAGCGTTGTAAGAAGTGTTTAACGTGACCAAGGCACTCTGATAAGAACTAGCTAAATCTTGTTTAGCAAAAATGACTTTATCCACGGCAATTTGTAAGTCTTGCGGACTTTGACCGGCCAATAATTGAGCTAATTTGGCTTTTTGCAATTCAATTCCAGCCTCCATTTGTGCGTATTGGGTATTGAATTGAGCCGTATCTTGGGTGGCAATAAACTTTCCCGCCAAAACTCTGTCCCCCGTCTTCACATACACGCCCCGAATAATTCCCGACTGCTCAAATGATAAATCTAAATTTTCAGTTGAAGCCACTTTTCCGGAAACCGACACCTGTTGCAAAAAATCACCCTTGGTTATGGTTAACGTTTCCTGCTCTGCTTTTTTATTAAAAAACAAAAAATACGCTCCGATAATGACTATTACCGCAATTCCACCCCACACTAGTTTTTTATTTTTAAAAATATGTTTAATTTTCATGTTTACATCCTACCTTGATTTCACCTCAATTTCAAGTACTTTACTATAACCAGTTTTTATGCAAATATATCATTAAACAACCCCACCGCACCTTTACAGGGGAATACTTCATGTTTCGCGATCAACATGGTTGGCAAAGAGAGTACGAAAAAAGGGACTCACTCTTCATCCACGACGGAAATCCGCTTCGTCCGCACCCGCTCCTGACATTAGGCAATCACTCAAACGATTTTTTTGACAGCCGGGCCATTATTGCCGACGAAACACTTTTGCGTGAAGCCACCGCGGACCTGACGGAAATCTTTCTTAAACAATGCCAAGATCCTCTCAAGGTCCATGGCGTTGTCGGACCTAAAACCGGTGCCACAAAGCTGGCTGAATTCATCAGCATCCGACTTTTTGCTCAGACGCACATCAACTGTTTTTGGGCTTCGCCGGCCAAAACCGAAAACCAAGGTGTAAAATCCATGGTTTTCGCTCCCGAAGAACACCGGCTTTTGCCAAGGTCGCGAGTGTTGCTCTGCGACGATGTGCTGAACACAGCTGGCAGTGTTGAGATGGCGGGCACAGCCACTATGAATGCTGGCGCGACTGTTCTTCCGTTCATTTTGGTGCTGGTCAACCGTTCGACCCTTACCGAAGTTAATGGAAAGAAAATTATCGCACTCATCAATCGCGCCACGCCCACGTGCACACCCGAGGAATGTCTGAAAAATGGGCTTTGCAGTCTTGGCTCAAAAGCCATCCGACCAAAAGAAGGCGAAAACTGGAAACTCTTGACCGCCGATTACTAAAATCCACAATCTATTCTCTGCAGGCCCCCGTACTAAACACAGTCGGGGGTTATTTTTTTATATCGTAATCTCCACCGCCACCGGACAGTGGTCACTGCCCATCGCACTGGCATAAATCAAGGCTTTTTTTATTTTGGATTTCAAAACTTTACTAACAAAAATGTAGTCAATGCGCCAGCCAACGTTCCTGGCCCGTGAATTGGCAAAGTGACTCCACCACGTGTAATGCCCATTCCCCTGCCTAAACATTCTAAAAGTATCAATAAATCCCGCTTTTATCATATTATCAATTCCTCCCCTCTCTTCATTGGTAAATCCTTTTTTTCCAACATTTGGTTTTGGATTTGCCAAATCATCGGCCGTGTGCGCCACATTTAAGTCACCGCAAAAAATCACGGGCTTTTTCTTTTCTAGTGTTTTCATGTATTCTAAAAACGCTGGATCCCATTGTTTATGTCGCAGTGGAATTCTACTTAAATCATCTTTAGAATTTGGGGTGTACACCGAAACCACATAGCATTTGGCAAATTCGGCCATAATCACCCGACCTTCAGCATTGGCATCGCCATGCTTATCCTTCAAATTATATTTTTTAGCAATTTTATCTGGAACTCCTAAAACAACCGACAACGGCTTGATTTTAGAAAAAATCGCCGTGCCGCTGTAGCCCGGGCGCTCTGCCGAATTCCAATACTCTTCATAATCAGGTAGGTCAACTTCACTTTGCGCTTGCTGGGCCTTCGTTTCCTGCAAACACAGTACATCAGGTTTATACTTTTCCATAAACGGCAAAAACAGCCCCTTATTATGGACTGCCCGAATCCCATTCACGTTCCAGGAAATGATTTTCATATCAACCGAGCAATTATTTATATGCTATGCATATACTAATATTGTAGCATAAAAATAGCCGGCTTCCTTGAGATTAGAAGTCGGCTCTGCGTGTTGATCAACTTGCAAACTGGTTGAGACCTTGTGCCTGGGTCTCTATGATTTTCCAAATCTGGTCGACGCGAGTCACCCGAAGAGGCTCCCAAATATCTTCATCTAAGCAACACATGACAAGTTTGCCTCCTCTGGCCTGCAACTTTTTTTGGAGGGTAATGAATTTGCCCAGCATAGCGCTGGACATGTATTCAACCTCAAACATATTGAGCAAAATGCTCCGGTGTCCGTACACATCGATCAGCGAGAACAAATCCTCGCCGATTTTGAAAATCGTGGGCTCATCAAGGATCCTTTTTCTTAGCACATGGGCAACGCAAACATCGCCAATCTGCTCGACACGCACAAAGCTCAACTGACTTGGCATACTCCACCAACCTTTCAAAGGAAGTTTTGGATTCTGGTACTAAAATGTTATTACCACGAATTTGAATAAAAATCAACCCGTGCGATTATTTCTTCATACTCGCCGGCACTTCGTGAAGCCCCATCAAGTTGTTTTCCGTATCCTTGAAGGCCGCAATCCAACCCATCCCAGCTCCAATTTCGGTTTTTGGTAGAGCTACCATACCGCCGTTAGCAGTAATAGTTTTGAGCATCTCATCAATGGAATCCACGCTGATGTAATTCATAAACGGCTGGCCAGCGTTTTGGCGTTTCATTAAGCCTCCGTTAATCGCACCCGGAGTTTTGGGCTGAAACTTTTCGTCCACTTCCGTGGTTCTTACTCCGTAGTATTCCGCCGCCCCCTCTGGCATCGGGAATTTATTTATCTCCCAGCCAAACGTTTTAGTATAAAAATCCTTAGCGCGCAAAACATCATCAGCTGGAATTTCAAAGTGTACAATTGAGTTTTTCATGTGGTTATTTTTATTAATTGTATTTTATACATGAAACATATCATAAAACTTACAAAGAAAAAAGCCCGAGAATCGCCCCGGGCCCTGTTGAAAAAAGTGTCAGATGAACACTTGGACACGGACGATGCCATCAGTGTTGTTTGTTCTTTCCACGGCCCTTTTGAGAAAACCGGGCTCGACAACTGGCGGAAGATTCGTATTGAGCGGTTCCAAGCCATTCCTTTCCAAAAGCTCGCTAAGATGTTGCTGAACGGCCATAGTCTCCTCACGCCAAGAAATCTTTTGGGCACCATGCTGTCGCTCTATCTCTTTGAGAAACTGAGCGACTGGGCAAGAGTTGTCAAGCGCCTTCTCCCGAGAGCAATCAAGGAAGAACACTGCATCTGTCAAAATGAGCGGACCGCAGTTCTTCGTTACCACGAAATCGATAACCGCAGCAAGCGTCAAGAACAATCTCATGTTAATCTCCCTCCAGTTTGAGTTTCGACACTAAAAAAAGCCTAGCACATTTTACCGATGCCTACAACCCACCCAGCAACACGGCCGGCGTTTGCCACCGATTAATTCCTCTTTCGTGCGACGAACGTGATCTTTCCTTGTTTCTTGCTTTTTAACCGATTCAACCCAGCAAATCCATCCATTCCTCGCTAAAGGTGTAATATCTTCCCAGGCCTTAAGCGCAGTGGCAGAAGAAGTTATGGCTTTTTTCAAATCCGCGGGCATTTTGTGCACAATTTTACTTAGCTTCATCAAATCTTTTTTTGTTTTCAGCCATCCATTCCATCATTTGTGCTTTCATTTCTTCTGGGGTACCTTTTTTGCTTTGCATAACATCGGCGTGGGTCTTTACATAATGAGGCTTGAGCGCATTCATCCATTCTTCAAAAGTTTCTCCTTGGGCTACATAATCACATAAGTCGCATGTTAGTGTTTTCATAATATATTTATTAATTGTTAATAATATGCGGCGGAGGGGACTAAACCTCATTAGAACCTATTTTGAGGAAAAAATCCCATCTTTATAATAAAACCCTATCACAAAATCATGTAAGTTAAAAGCCCACAGTTACCATCCGTGGGCTCGTTTGCCAATTGTAGAGCTGGCACTCTTTTTTACCGATCTACCGCCGGAGCTTGACGAAGATTCCCGTCGTCGTGCGATGCCACCGATAATCGGGGCCGTCGTGCGCACCGCTGAGGACCACCACATTGGTAGCATTGATGTATTCTCCGCTGGACGAGTACTCCTCCTCGTAGCAGAGGAAGAACGTCTGCGGATTACACCAAGGGTCAGCCATGAGTGGCATGCCGATCACGAGGCCGTAGCGATCCGTGAGGTCTTCTTTCTCGCAGATCAGGGCGAGTTCGGGACCCACAGCCGGCGGACAGAGTCGGAGGCCGATCTCGTGCGCTCGCTTGAGGACATCCCAGTGGTCAACGCCCTTGTCACCCTTGAGTCCCAGCTCATCCAGGGTTACCCGAACGAGGTCGAGTTCCTTCTCCTCGGCGCTGAGCACGAACTCGGGCGCGTGGAGGATCACGGAACTGCCAGAGGCCAGGATCACGCCCTTCTTCTCCAATGTGGACTGAAGGTCAGCGAGAGACTTGTGAGTCCCAATCTTGACCGTCTTCCACACGACGAAGTCACTGGCGTGAAGCGGAGTCGTTGCGGTCGCGAGCATGATAGTTCTCCTAGTGAGAGAGTGATGGAAAGTGCTGTTTTATAGGGCAAAACGCCTGTTTCATCCTATGTTCTTATATTAACATTTATGTAAGTATATGTCAATAGATTGGAATAGATTTACTGCAAACAAAAACCACCCATAAAAAGGTGGCATTTTACTTAAAATCTACCTATTAATTCCTTTTGTTCAAACTGAAAATCCATATCGCCCTTATTCCCTAATCCGTTGAAATAAGAACCCATTAGGCGTTTTTCCTTTGATAAATACTCAAGTTTGGTACTGCCTCTATGAATTTGCATTGTACCGCGCTCTAAGGAGCTTGGATCGTTGTCATATGTGTAAAATAGATAATTTTTTCCGTTAAATTCTGAGAAATTTGCAACGGTACTTTCTGATTTTGATTTCTCATAGTAAGCGCGCACCGACACTTTAGAAAAGGTCTGTTCAACTTCTATCACAGCTTGGACTTTGACCTTGTTGCCATTTTCTTCAAATGTTGAAGATTGTTCTCCCTTCCAGCGTCCCCGCACATCAGGAAAATAGGATATGCCTGTTGCCTTAAAAATCCACCAACTCCAAGCATACCTATCAAAAAGACCGTAAAGAATAATGTAAGCATACAAGGGCGTGATAGTTTCCATCCAAAACGGAGGGTTGGGAAATATTTGATAAAGCAACCAGGATAGCAAAAAACTACCCAAAGGCAGTATGGCAGCAAAAAAGATGATGTGGGAAGTTTTAAATAAATTTACACCCATGCGTAATTTTAACTTTAGAGATTTTCAACAGCCTGGAAGAAAGTAGCTGCGTGTTCTGTATTCCATTGCCAAGGTTCTAAGCCAAAAAGTAAGTGCTGATGACTTACAGTGGTCATTTGAGCTGGAGCACACTTTCGCAATATAAACTCCAATATATTATTTAAACTCGTGCGGTAATCTGTGCCAAAATGGTTGTCCGGAACGTTATAAACAATAGACTCAATAAAATAGGATGGCGCAATTTTAGAATCAAATCCATGTTTTTCTACTAATTGCCTCTTGGCATTTTTAAGGATCCTAACGAGATGTTTGTATTTTTGATCTGTCCGGTGTTGAGCATTTTTATTTTCTCCATTTTCAAGATGAAGCTTAGGATAATTAATAATTTCCTTACCTGTGTCCTGAGTACAAAACCGAACCCCACCTTCATACTTTTGACTGGCGGAATTGTAAAAGTACTTATAATTCCGATATTCTAAGCAAGGTAAAATGTCTTCCAGTAAATTCTTTAACCTGGGGATATTCCACTGACCATTCCCCAGGTCATAGACCAACCTTCCCTCGGTATTTTTATCGGAAACTTCAAATGTCCTTAGAAAACAGCTGTTGACCGCGATGATCCTTAAGTCTCTATCCAAAATTAAAAATGGCTCTCTGGCGGTATCAATTACGGTTCTAATATATGTCCACGAAGTAGACCACAACTCATTGGCCGTACTATCTTTTGTTGTATTTTTGTTATTTTTCATCATACTATTGAAGACGCAGCATTAGGATATTTCTGTCAAAACAAAAAGCCGAAGCGGTTGCCTCGGGTTTTTATTGCTACAATGCCTATTTTTTAGAATTTAATTTACTCTCCTGATCCCTTAAAATCTCTCTGACTTTTTTAATGCCTCTGCTGGTTTTGATATACACACTATTTTCTGTTTCGTGAAGTCTGAAGGCGATTTCTTTGGTGGAAAAATCATTGATGTATTTTAGCATCATTACGTCTCGATACTTCTCACTTAATGATTTAATGATCTCCATGATCTCTTGACTTACAAAGTGGTCCTCGGTTTTTTGCCTTGTGTCAACGCCCGGGGTAAATCCTTTTTCCATCAAGTAGTCCAAGGAGCTGATTTTCTTTTTTCTCAAATCGTCAATGATCACATTTTTCACTATCTTGTACAAAAATGCCCTGATGTTTTCTACTTCGTTGCCCGCAAAAATGTACTTCCAAGTTTTACTATAGGTTTCCTGCACAAAGTCGTTAGCACTTTCTTTGTCAAAACTGCGATAGTAACAGTAACGAAATATGGCATCAGAATAATTTTCATACGCGTCAATAAGTTGTTTTTCTCTTCGTGCCAGCAGTACCGGAGCTAGCCATTTGGTGAAAGGTTTTTCTAGCGTACCTATGGGCCAGTCATTATCTAAAAAGAGAGATAGATTAGCTTCTTTAAATTCAGTCAGTAAAACCAAGGTAGATTGTAAACTAAATAGAGATAATCGATTATGTTCCAATAAAAATCTTTCCTTATCATTGTGGGTCATACCTTATAATACAATGATTTTTAGAAAAAATCAAGATTAGCGGAGGGAGTGAGAGTCGAACTCACTTGACCCTTTCGGGTCATACCTTTCCAGGGTATTGCACCAGCCATTATGCGCCCCCTCCCATCAAAATTACCTTACTACGAATATAAAAAATAACAAAGCTACCCCAATTCTATACACCCCAAACCAAATAAAACTGTGATTTTTGATAAAGTAGAGAAGCCATTTGATTGAGACTACGGCTACGATAAAAGAAATAATAAATCCTAGTGCCAAAAAACCAAACTGGTCAAATGAAAAACTTCCCGCGCTTTTATACAAATCATACGCGGTAGCCGCGGCCATGGTTGGCACTGCCAGCAAAAAAGAAAATTCCACAATGGCTTCACGACTTACACCCATAAGCATGCCGCTTACAATGGTTGCCGCCGCGCGCGAAACACCCGGAATAATGGCCAGCGATTGTGCAAGTCCCACCAAAAATGACTTTTTGTAGCTTATTTCAGTTGTATGACCTCCGACATCATACAGTTTTTTGTGCCACCATTCAAACGCAATCAACACCACTCCCCCAAGCGCCAGCGCCCATACCACGAGCATGGGACTGGATAGCAAATATTGCTTAAGTATCTTATATAATAAAAACCCAATAATCGCTGTTGGCAAAAAAGCAGTAAATACTTTTTTCCAAATGTCAGCGCCCTGCAAAAATCTTTTCCAATACAAGACAACTACTGCCAAAATGGCTCCCAATTGAATGGCAATATCAAAACTTTTAGTAAAATCAGAATCCACTACTCCCAATAATTTTCCAAATAAAATCAAATGCCCGGTTGAAGAAATCGGCAAAAATTCTGTCACTCCCTCTACAACTCCTAAAATAATAGTTTGAATAATAGTCATAATTGAGTCTCGCGTAATGCTTTGATACGTTCTTCAATCGGCGGATGGGTGGAAAATAACCCGACAAACCAGTTTTCGCTTTGCTTCTCATTAAATGGCGAATCAATGTACAAATGCGCGCTGGCGGTGTTGGCCACTTTCATGGGGGTCATATCGGCTGAAATTTTTTCCAACGCACTAGCCAAGCCTTCCGGGTAGCGGGTTAAAAGTGCGCCAGAAGCATCGGCCAATGATTCGCGTTTCCGAGAAATAGCTAGCCTGATAAGCGTAGCGGCAATGGGTGCCAAAATAGCAGCCAAAATACCAACAATCATTAAAATTCCAGCAGCACTGTTATTATCATTATTGTTCCTTCTGCCCCCACCCCAAAAACTAATTCTCAAAAAAAAGTTTGCCAACAATGAAACTATTCCCGCCAACACCACCACCATAGTGCCAATCAACATATCTTTATTTCCAATGTGGCTTAATTCGTGCGCAATAACGCCTTCCAATTCTGTTTTATTTAAGCGCTCTAACAAGCCCGCGGTCACCGCCACCACCGCATGATTTTTATCCCGACCCGTGGCAAAAGCGTTTAATTGCGCTTCATTAATAATATATATTTTTGGCACGGGCAGGCCAGCTGTAATGCATAAATTTTCAACTATTCTGTAAAGCTCCGGATTATCTTTTTTCTGAATTTCTCGCGCGCCCGCCATTGCCAGCACCATTTTATCTGAAAACCAATAACTCCCCACGCTCATACAGATACTCAAAACCACCGCCACGAATAAAATAACATTTGATTGCAATGCCTGGCTGAAAATCCACCCCACCGCAATCACAAACACCAAAAACCCGGTTATTAAAAACCATGTTTTGCGGGTGTTAGAATCTGCTTGAGTGTAAATAGAGGGCATATCTTAATATTTTATAGATTAAATTTTTACTATTGACACAGACCCATGATTTGCTATAATAGAACCATAAATGCCTTCGGGCCGGCCCCCTTTACCGGGGGAGAACAACAGAAGTCGTCAGAGCATGTCTTTGACGGCTTTTTGTATTAACTCAAATAATTTTTTATCCAGTGTTGCAATATGTTGGTCAAGACGCTTAGTATCTATCAGGCGGATTTGCGAAATAATAGTAAATGCGTTTTTGCCATCAATTTTTCCAACTGAAACATGGTAAGGGTTTTTCTTTTCAGAAGTAGTTAAGGGCACGACCAAACAAACATGCCTACTAAAGCCTTTTAAAATTAAAACTGGTCTTGAAAAATCCTTCCCCGTGCCATCTTGTTCATAGCCAACATTAACACCCAGACGACACCATCTTATTTGACGCCTATGATACAGAGGCAAGTAGTCATTATCTGAATTGGTTTCCTTTTTTCTGATATTCCACTTGTCAAAATCTTTTTTCATAACGTTTTGTCTAGGCAATCACAAACACCAAAAACCCGGTTATCAAAAACCAAGTTTTGCGAGTATTCGAATCTGCTTGAGTGTAAATTGAGGCCATATTATTCTTTACCAATAAGCTGTAAAAACTTTCTACAGAGATTATCTATTTTTTCTACAAATATTACTTTTTCTTCTAAAGTTACATAGTAATAAAACTTCAAATCTTGTGGAATTTCCTTGGCTATCGATACAAACTCCTGTATTTTCGGAGATTTAATATTCTTGGTAAGCTTCAGTAAACTATGAACCCCTTCGACAACTGGCAAAAGCGAATTAATTGTTAGCTTGTTCCTTTTGAAAAACTTATCAAAGGCCACCCCATATTGTTTACCTTTCTCATCTCGCCAAGCACTTCTCTCTGAATCATTGAGTGAATCAAAAATCATCGGACGATCAGAAAACTCACTACAAAATCGCGCCAAACTTTCCAGTGCTTCTTTTAGCTCCCCCATGACGTGCTGCCCATCCTCTAATTGTTTTATTTCGTCTTCTGTTTTCTGCCGATCTATCTTAGATTTATCTACCACTCTTTTTGCTTCTTTGTATTTTTTTGAAGTAATATTCTTATTTGCATCCACTATTGCAATTGCAGCTGTATATTTCCCATCAGGATTTTCTAAACTTTCTTGCAATTGTTTTAATTTTATTCCTGTCCCTTGAGACATATCGACATATCCGAAAGCCTGATAATCTATTTCTTGAGGTATTTCTACATGCGAGAATTCTCTCATCTTAAAACCAGGTAGCTCATTAGCTAAAGTTGTCACTATCTGCTCAGGCGCAAGCTCTTCATTTTTACTTGCACCAACCTTTTGACCATCCCCTTCCTTAAATGGCATATTTTTATACCTTAAAACTTCACCCCCACCGGTTGCCTCTCCGCCTCACTCGCCGTCTGAAACAAGTCCATTTTAGAGAAGCCAAAAGAGTTGGCAATTAAATTAGCTGGAAAGCTTTCTACTTTAATATTTAGGTCGCGAACATTAGTGTTGTAAAACCTGCGAGATGCCTGAATTTTATCTTCAGTGTCAGTTAATTCACGCTGTAATTCCAAAAAGTTTACCGAAGCTTTTAAATCCGGGTAAGCCTCTGAAACCGCAAACAAGCTTTTCAAAGCGCCAGACAACATATTTTCCGCCACCGCCTTACCCTCCACGCCCTGCGCGTTCATGGCATTAGCTCTGGCTTGAGTAACTTTTTCAAACAGCTCTTTTTCGTGCGTGGCATAACCCTTGACCGTTTCCACCAAATTAGGAATTAAGTCATATCTTCTTTTCAACTGCACATCAATGTCAGCCCATGCTTCCTTGGCCCGGTTTTTTAAGGTAACCAAACCATTGAACATTACCACCACCCACAAGACCACAACCACAACGATTACTAAAATAATATATCCGATCATAGGTTATTTGGGCAACTCCTCAATTAAGGTTTCCAAATGAGGATGCTGCGTTACAAATTTATAATTAAATAATTTTATCAGCATTAAAAAATCTTCCAATTCTTCCCTGAATTTTTCGGGCCCGGCAAATACTTCCCACAATTGCACCGCCAAATTTTTAGTGTAATGGTGCAGCGCCTCATAATCTGATTTTTTCTTTAAATACACCATAATCTGCTTGAATTCTCCCCTGTCCAGCCAGATTCCCCTGCAATGCTTACAAAAATCAATTTTCACATTTGAATTATCATAACCCACCTGCACAAAAGACAATCTATCCACTGGACAGCGCTTATTAACTGGCGCAACCGTAAACTTTTTTTTATCTCGCCAAACATCAAAATCCAACCAGCGCAACTGTTCATCCTTATCATTCTTTGCATGCATCAATTCATCTTGGTCAAACCAAATACCCAAACAATCGGGGCAGTAATCCACCTCCAAATCGTGAAATAACATTTTTTTTAACTGACCATGTATATTGGGACACTCCATAGTTTGAGAAGTTAGAATTATTAATATGTTTGCCAAATAAAAAATACAGCAATCAGTAAAATCACCACTACTCCGACCGGAGCCAACAAATACAACATTGAAGATGAACCTTTTTCGTCTGACATTAATTTATTATAACTAAAAACCCGCCCCAAGACAAGGCGGATATTTATTTTAATAATCTTCACCACCCATTATGGACGGCGATGCCTTTTCATCTTTCTTTGGCAATTCGGAAATCACGGCTTCGGTTGTCAACAGCATACTGGAAGCAGAAACAGCATTTTCCAAAGCGGTTCGCACCACTTTGGTTGGATCAACTACTCCTGCCAAAATTAAATTTTCATACACCATTGTTGCAGCATTAAATCCAAAATCTCCCGATCCTTCGCGTATTTTTTGTGCCACTACTGCGCCGTCAATTCCCGCATTTTGGGCAATTTGCCTAACTGGTTCTTCCACTGCACGTCTTAAAATGTTAAGCCCAATTTGCTCTTCGTTTTCCAGTTTTAGCAAATCAAGCGTGCCTGCGGCGCGCAACAAAGCCACCCCTCCGCCCGGCACAATACCTTCTTCCACCGCCGCTTTGGTGGCATTTAAGGCGTCTTCTAATTTTAATTTTCGGTTCTTTTGCTCAACTTCCGTAGCGGCTCCCACTTTCAAAACCCCCACTCCACCGGCCAGCTTTGCCAATCTTTCTTGTAAATTATTTTTATCAAAATCAGAAGTAGTATTTAAAATTAAAGCTCTGATTTGTGCCACACGTGCATCAATGACCGATTTTTCTCCTTTTCCTTCTACGATCGTGGTAGTTTCCTTTTTAGCAATAACACGCCTAGCCTGGCCCAACATATTAATTTCCACAGCTTCCAATTTCATTCCTTTTTCTTCACTAATAACCTGTCCACCCGTCACTACAGCAATATCTTCTAGCATATCTTTTTTTCTATCACCAAATCCAGGAGCTTTAATCGCTAACGCATTAAATATACCCCGTAATTTATTTACAATCAGTGTGCTTAACGCATCGCCATCCACATCATCAGCAATAATAACTAGTTCTTTTTTACCAACTTTCACCAACTTTTCCAAAAGCGGTAAAATTTCTTGTAAACTGGAAATCTTCTTCTCAACGATTAAAATATATGGCTCTTCCAAAACTGCCTCCATCTTTTCGGCATTTGAGACCATATATTGAGAAATATATCCGCGGTCAAATTGCAATCCTTTCACAATTTCTTTGGATAGACCAAACGTTTTTGATTCTTCCACGGTAATGACACCATCCTTTCCCACCTCTTCCATCACATCAGCAATCAATTGTCCCATCTCTTTATCCTGGGCAGAAATAGTTGCCACCTGTGCAATTTCTTCTTTGCTAGAAATCTTTTTTGACATTTCTTTAAGAGAGGCGACAATCGCATCTTTGGCTTTGACAATACCGATTCTTAATGCCAGTGGATTGGCCCCAGCTGCCACATTTTTTAAACCTTCCGTAGCAATAGCTTGAGTCAGTAAAACAGCGCTGGTTGTCCCATCCCCAGCAGTGTCATTCGTTTTTGAAGCTACTTCTTTGATAATTTCAGCACCAATGTTTTCAGTAACATCTTCCAATTCAATTTCTTTGGCAATAGAAACACCATCGTTAGTAATTGTTGGGCTTCCAAAAGATGAACCCAAAACCACATTTCTACCTTTTGGTCCGAGCGTTACTTTCACCGCATTAGCCACTTTATCTAATCCGTTTTTTAATGCTTTTCTTGCATCTTCCTTAAAAATTATTCGTTTGCTCATAATTTTTTATAAATTATTCTAATTATACTAATTACTCTAATTATTCTAAATAATACCCAATTTTTAAATTTCTAATTTCACTCATTAATATTTGATTAGGTTAATTAGAATAATCAGGTTAATTAGACATTTAACTATTCAATGACTGCAAGAATATCTTCCTCCTTTGCAATAAGGTACTCTTTTCCATCTACCTTAATTTCACTTGGCCCATATTTATTAAACAGTACTTTTTGACCGGGCATCACAGAAACAGGCACAATTTTTCCATCATCTGTTTTTTTGCCGTTGCCGACGGCAATGATAATGCCTTGTTCTGATTTATCTTTATCAACTGTGTCTGGCAATAAAATTCCCGTATCTGTTTTTTCCTTGGCCTTAATAGGTTCTATTAAAATGTGATCTGATAATGGTTTTATATTCATGTTTTTTAGCACTTATTGATTATGATTGCTAATATTAGGAAAAAAGCAATCAACTGTCAATAGTTTTTACTTCTTCAAGTACCTCCCTGTAAAACTTCCTTTAATCTTGGTAATTTCCGCCGGAGTTCCTTCTGCAATAATATGCCCACCTTTTTCGCCCCCGTCCGGACCCAGATCAATAATATAATCAACACAACGGATAAAATCTATGTTGTGCTCAATGGTGATGACTGTATTTCCCTTGTCCACCAAGTTGCGCAACACCTGCACCAATTTTTTAATGTCTTCAAAATGCAAACCCGTGGTTGGCTCGTCTAAAATATAAAGGGTATTTCCCGTATCACGACGCGAAAGTTCGGTTGCCAGTTTTATCCTCTGTGCCTCTCCGCCCGACAACGAAGTAGCCGATTGTCCTAGCTCAATATACGAAAGTCCCACCTCTTTTAAGGTTTTCATTTTGTCAGAAATGCCTGGGATATTCTTAAAAAATTCTCCGGCCTCTTCAATGGTCATATGCAGTACATCCGAAATACTTTTGTCTTTATATAAAATTTCCAGCACTTCGCGGCTATACCTTTTACCCTTACATTCTTCGCATTCAACATAAATGTCAGGCAAAAAATACATTTCTACTTTTTTTACGCCCTGGCCTTCGCAAGCCTCACACCTTCCACCTTTTACATTAAAACTGAACCGGCCAGCCGAATAACCACGGATTCTTGCTTCTTTGGTCTGAGTAAATATGTCCCTGATAAAAGAAAAAGCGCCGGTATACGTGGCGGGATTTGATCGAGGCGTCCGCCCAATGGGCGACTGGTCAACCAATACCACTTTATTAATATGTTCTGTTCCCAGAATTTCTTTGTGCTGACCCGGCTTTTCTTTTGCCCGATAAAACTGTTTTAATAGTGCCGTTGCTAAAATATCACTAACCAACGAAGATTTTCCAGAACCCGAAACTCCCGTAAAGCACACAAACTTTCCCAGTGGAATTTTCACATCCACATTTTTTAAATTATGTTCCGTCGCCCCAATAATTTCTAAATACTTCTGCTGTCCGTGATTTTCCAAGCTTGGAGAATCAGAGGACACTTTCTTTCTACCGCTCAAATAATCGCCTGTTGAGGTTTTAGATTTTAATAATTGGATTGGCGTTCCTTCAAACACCACCTTTCCGCCGTGTTTTCCGGCGCCCGGTCCAATTTCCACTATCCAATCGGCCGCCAGCATGGTTTGGGAATCGTGCTCAACTACGATTACAGTATTTCCCAAGTCTCGCAACTGAAACAATGTATCAATTAACCGATGCTGATCGCGCGCATGTAAACCAATAGATGGTTCATCTAGAATATATAAAACACCGGACAATTTTGAGCCGATTTGGGTGGCCAATCGTATGCGTTGTTCTTCTCCACCCGAAAGCGTACCGGCTTTTCTGTCTAAGGTTAAATAGTTTAATCCCACGTCAAACAAAAACTGAATTCTTTCTGAAATTTCTTTGGTAATGGGTTGACTGATTTTTTTATCTGCCAAACCAATGTTTTTTACTAATCCTGCAAAAAACGGCCCCATTTTTTCCACTGGCATTTCTACGATTTCATCAATGGATTTTTCGGCGACCGTCACAGCCAATACTTCGGGCTTTAACCTTTTACCATGGCAAGTTTCACAAACTTTAACAACCATGTATTTTTTCATTTCTTCCTGCATCCATTCAGAAGTCGGATACCTGTCTTTGTTGATTTGAGAAATAATAAAAGCTACTTTCGGAGAGGTATGGGCTAAAGCTGGCAAATTAGGATCTAGCTCTAGTTTTTCTCCAAGTCCCGTACAATCCGGGCAGGCACCGTAAGGATTATTAAATGAAAAGGTTCTTGGTTCAAGTTCAGCCAAGGAGATCCCACAATCTTCACAGGCAAAATGCTCTGAAAAAATCAAATCCCCACTATTTTGACTTATAATCACTATTCCCTTACCCAGCCTTAAAGCCGTTTCCAAAGAATCAACTAATCGTGAACGGTCTAATTCTTTTTCCCCGCCTCCACGGTGGGCAGGCAACACCAACCTATCTACTACCGCTTCAATACTGTGTTTTTTTTGTTTATCCAGCTGTTTAAATAGTGCCTCTTCTATAGGATAAATATCGCCATCAATGCGTACGCGTACAAATCCGCCCCTTTGAATTTCTTCCAACACTGCTGTGTGCTCACCTTTTTTAGCACGAATGACCGGCCCCAAAATCATAATTTCCGTCTTGGGTTTTATTTTTAAAACCTGCTCCACAATCTGGTCAATGGTTTGGCGGGCAATTAATTTTTTGCAGTTAGGGCAATGGGGCTTTCCGATACGCGCATATAAAAGACGTAGATAATCATAAATTTCAGTGATAGTTCCCACGGTTGAACGCGGATTGTGCACCGCTTTTCTCTGGTCAATGGCAATGGCCGGGCTAATGCCTTCTATCTTATCCACCTCGGGCTTATCCATCACCCCTAAAAACTGTCGCGCGTACGGCGACAAACTTTCCACATATCGTCTCTGCCCTTCCGCATACAGTGTATCAAAAGCCAATGAAGATTTTCCAGAACCTGAAAGTCCCGTAATCACCACCAATTTATTTTTGGGAATATCAAGGTCTATGTTCTTTAAATTATGAACCTTAGCCCCCCGAATTTTGATGTAATCGTTTTTCATGGAAATACGCTATTATACAAGAAAAATCACAAAAGAAAAAGCCCTGTCGCGACAACAGGGCTTTCGTAAACTATTTTGGCTCAATCAAAACAATACACACCTTCCATGGTAAGCACTGATTACGAAAATGCGAAGCAATTTCCAGAGCCTCTTCTTTGGAAAACTTTGGCGCCATATTTTGGTCAGTGGTGAAATGCAAAGATTCAATGCTTAGAGCATAGCCCCTCAGACCTGGGTCGCCCCTTTCTAAATCAAGGCAAACCATTACCCAATATTTATCCATGGTTGACTCCCATGAGGATAGGGGTTGAAATGAACTACATTAACTACTATGCTATACCTATAATTAAAAATATCAATACCAGGCATGATATTACAAACTGCATTGAAAAATAATATATACCAATTACCCAAAACATCCGGGGTGTATTTGTTTTATGAAAAATCACAGATAATTTACATTGGCAAGGCGATAAATTTACGTGATCGAGTGAAAAATCATTTTCAGCAACCCTCTTATAAAGATAATTTATATCTTAATAAAATTACTAAGATTGATTTTATTAATACTAATTCGGAAATTGAAGCGCTGGTTTTGGAAGCCCAGTTGATTAAAAAGCATCTGCCAAAATTTAATGCGATCTGGAAAGATGACAAAAACTATTTTTACGTAGCGGTGGAAGGTGGAAAACGACCATTTATTTACATTACTCATCAGAAAAGTAATTCGGATACAAAATATATCGGACCTTTTGTGGAAGGACAAGCTTTAAAAAAGACTTTGAAGTTTTTGCGTCGCGTGTTTCCGTTTTACACGGCCGCGCGCCACAGCGCGCGGCCGTGCACCTGGTGCCACTTGAATTTGTGTCCGGGCGTAGCTCCAAATTTAATTGAGTATAAAAATAATATCAAAAAACTATCGCAGATTTTACAAGGCAAACGTAAAACAGCGTTATATGTCTTAAAAAAAGAAATGGCCACATTCTCACATTCTCAAGAATATGAGAATGCTTCAAAAGTACGAGACAAAATTCAGGCGCTGGAACAAGTTTTAGCACACACCCATGTTATTGAACAAGCCAAAAGTATTGTAAGGTCCGACCTTGCAAGACTACCAAAGTTACTGGGCATGAAAAAAGCTATCCATAAAATAGAATGCTATGATATTTCTAACATTCAAGGCAAAAACGCGGTGGGCAGTATGGTAGTGTTTATGGATGGCGCACCTGCCAAAAGCCAGTACAAAAAGTTTAAAATCCGAATGAAAAACGAGCCTAATGACATTGCCATGTTGAAAGAAGTTTTAGAAAGACGCCTGGCTCACTCCGAATGGGGCTACCCGGAAGTCATGCTAATTGATGGTGGGAAGGCGCAACTTAATGTTGCTATAAACTCTAAATCCAAAACCCTAAATCCTAAACAAACCCAAAGCATTAAAATTATATCAATTGCAAAAGGACGACAAGAGCTTTTAATAGAAGGCAAACCCAAAATCCCCTTAAAAGATTTACCCCAAGAAATTTATAACTTAGTAAAACATTTAGACGACGAAGCCCATCGTTTCGCTATCACCTATCATAAAAAGTTAAGGAAAAGAGCCCTACTTGATAATTAATGTAATTTCTGCTACCATATAATTAATGCGAAAGATTCTATCTTCCATTATCGCCACCACGTTAGGTCTTTGGCTGGCAACATTATTTGTGCCAGGCGTCTACGTTAGACTTTTAACTGATTCTACTTTTTTTGGATTTCACCTAACTGCCATTTGGCAAATCTATCTACTGCTGGGAATTACATTGGGATTGCTAAAATTTTTTACTCAGTTTCTTCCTTTCCAGTTAATAATTAACTTGGCTTTCATTTGGGTGATTGACATACTCTTTCGAGAATTTTCAGCCCCACTCCTATTCCCATTTTTTTGGACAACGATTATCATTTGGATTTTAAATATTTTATTAAGTAAATCAATCTTAAAACATGACGACTAACCAGATACTATTCTATGCGCAAATTGCCATTTCTGTCATATTAATAATACTCATTGCATTACAGCAACGAGGCACGGCACTTGGATCATCTTTTGGCGGAGGCGGAGAAAACTATTCTTCAAGAAGGGGTATACAAAAAAATCTTCACTATGCCACTATAGTAACGGCCGTATTTTTTATTCTATTAAGTATTTTAGGGTTAGTTTTTTAATGTGTAACCAATGAAACAATTTCCAAGCTTTTCTCAGTGGAAACAAATTTTTAAAGTACTTAAAAAAAGTGAAAAACTAGTACTGCTGACCTTTTTTTCCCTAGCCATTATTTCTCTTATTTTTTTAATAGCTAATTTTTACTATCGCCACACCAAAGTGGTGCCAACCCTAGGTGGAACATATATTGAAGGTATTGTCGGCCAACCCAGATTCATTAATCCCATTTACGGGGAAACTAACGATACCGATCGCACCTTAATTGATCTAGTATTCTCGGGGCTTCAAGTCCATGATAAAGAGGGTGGTATCAGCAACGACTTAGCGAAAAGTTACACCATTTCACCTGATGGTAAGATCTATGATTTTCAATTAAAAAATAATTTGTTCTGGCATGACGGTAAGACACTAACCGCCGATGATATTGTTTTTACCATCAAAACCATCCAAAATTCAGACTATAAAAGTGCACTCCGCGCTAATTGGATAGACGTGGGCATAGAAAAGACATCTTTAACTTCTGTAAGATTTACCCTAAAAACTCCCTATAATTCTTTCTTGGAAAATGCCACTGTTAAAATCTTACCCAAGCACATTTGGGAGAGTGTTTTACCAGAAAACTTTGCCACCTCGGCTTACAATTTACAACCCATTGGTTCTGGCCCTTTTCAATTCTTAAACCTGACCCAAAACCCCGCTGGATTTATAGAAAAAATTGAATTAACTTCCAGCCGAAAATATTACTTAAAACCCAGTTTTATTGCCAATCTCTCTTTCAAGTTTTTTGAAAAAAAAGAAGATTTAATTCGAGCCATAAACAACGGACAAATTAACGGCTTCGCTTTAGCTGCATTGGAAAATAATCAAGAACTAGCAAAAAAAGAAATTAACCAAGATTGGTTTAAAAGTACCAATTTTACAACTTACTCATTTTCACTTCCTAGATACTTTGCTGTATTTTTCAATAATCAAAAAACATCCATTTTTTCTGATATCCACATTCGCCAAGCTCTTTCCTATGCCACCAATAAAGATGCAGCACAAGCAGTAGACTCCCCTATTCTACCTGAATTTTTCGGATACAATGCCCCCAACATGCCTTATGCATTTGATGTTCAAAAAGCAAAAACACTCTTAGACAAAACAGAATATAAAGAAAACGCCCAGGGTCAACGTATAAAATTCACCACCAAAAAACCATCTTTCCAATTTAACAATTATTTAAAAGTAGGCAGTAAAGGTAACGAAGTTACTCAATTACAAACATGCCTAGCAAAACTGGATGATACCTTTAAAATCACCCTTGAATCCGAAACTCTCGGAAACTACACCAAAATAACTGAAAACGCAGTGACTGAATTTCAAAAAAAATATCTACCGAATGTAACTGCAACTGGAGAAACTGGAGCCGGTACGCGAACTAAATTAAATGCACTCTGCACTGCGCCAACCACTAACTCTCAAACATTAAGTATCACTCTGACCACCTTAAATAAGCCCCAATTAATAGATATTGCCAACCGATTGAAAAAAGACTGGCAAGCGGTAGGCGTGGAAGTTACCATTAACGCATTATCAACAACTGATATAAAGCCTATTATAAAAAACAGAAATTATGAAGCACTTTTGTATGGCGAAGCATTAGGCGCACTGCCAGATTTATATCCCTTCTGGCATTCATCTCAAAAAGTGGATCCAGGCTTAAACCTTTCCGAATATGATAACAAAAAAGCGGACCAACTATTAAAAGAAGCCCGGCAAACCACCGATCCGTCGGTAAAACAACAAAAGTACGAACAATTACAAACCATCATCATGGCCGATGCTCCGGCTCTCTTTCTATACAATCCCGATTACATATATTGGGTTTCAAGCGCCGTTAATGGGATTGATACACAAAAAATCATTGACCCGGCTAAAAGATTCTCAAATATTACTAATTGGTTCTTAAAAACAAAACGAATATGGCAATAAATAATCATCAATTTGATTTGGCAAAATACACTCCCGATGTTCGACGCTTAAATGACATGGAAGAGGTCTTGTTTGATCAAGAGTGGGTTCGCACTGCACCAAATGTGGATTTGTATTATATGTATCGAAAACTAGAAATTAAGAATGGCTTGCGATACGACATCACCATTATTCATCCGCGCATGCTGGGGCAAGAATTTGTGAAAACCAAAGGGCATGTACACGCCGGTTTTTACGGCGAAGTCTACATGGTGCTGGAAGGCGAAGGCCTGTATTTTGCTCAAAAGGGAGATGAACAAAATATTGAAGATGTGTTTGTGGTTCACGCCAAAAAAGGAGATGTTATTATTATTCCTGCCGGATACGGACACGTGACAATTAATCCTTCGCGAGCCGAGCAATTAAAAACGGCTAATTGGGTGGCCGAAAACGACAAAGGAGATTTCAGTCTATTTGAAAGAAATCAGGGCGCGTGTTATTACTATTTGGCGCCTGGTACGTGGGTGAAAAATGAACACTACAAAAATGTGCCAGCACTTCGCTTCGTTGAGCCAATGAAAGAAGTTCCAGCAGATTTAGACTTTTTGAAAGCTAAGTAAAACCCGCCCGGGTGGCGAAATTGGCAACCGCACGCGCTTCAGGTGCGCGCGCCGCAAGGCTTGCAGGTTCGACTCCTGTCCCGGGCACACTTCGATTCTCTGAACTCGCTCAGTGTAAACAAAAGGTATGGATATTTTTCAAGAAATTAAAAAAATCAACTTTCCACTTAAAGAATACGTTGTGGTGGGAAGCGGACCAATGGCGGCACACAATATAAGAGAATCGCACGACATAGATATTGTAGTTTCAGAAAAAATATTTAACGAATGTAAAAATAGTGGGCAATGGGAAGTATTGCCCTGGACATACGAAAAACCTGGCCAAATCTACTTAAAACAAGGACAGATAGAGCTCTATTTGGATGTTAATTGTCGAGATTTTAATCCAACTACAGAAGAATTAATCCAAAGATCTGAATTGATAAACGAAATCCCATTTGCTTCTTTGGAAGATACGATTAAATTTAAAACTGAGTATGCAAAAAACAATAAACCAAAGCATTTATCAGATATTGACCTTATTAAAAACTATTTAAAAAAAACTCAAAATAAAAAATTAACTTCGCTTACGTGAACTCAAAAACGTAGCGATAAAAATAAAAACATGATAAAACAAGATTTGAAAAAATCTTTGCACCCTGTGCAAAGCAAATCCCCCTCCGCTCAAAGCTTCGGCGGGACAAAGCCTAGTATTATAGCAAAACCTGCTATGCAAGCCAACATAGTTCGTGAGCAGGCGCTGAAAATCATCCCCCTGGGCGGATGTGAAGAAGTGGGCCGCAACATGACCGTCTTTGAATACGCCGGCGATATTGTGATCCTTGATATGGGCCTGCAATTTCCCGAAGAAGACATGCCCGGCATTGATTATGTCATCCCCAACACGGAATATTTAAAAGGCAAAGAAAAACAAATTAAAGCCGTGATTTTTTCTCACGGACATTTAGACCACATTGGCGCTGCCCCTATTTTATTAAAAAAATTGGGTAATCCACAGATTATGGGCCGGCCCTTAACCATTGAAATGATCAAACACCGAGTGGAAGATATGGAACGAAACGCTTCCAAAAAACTGAAAATCCAATATATTAAAGACATCTCGGACAAAGTTGATTTGGGGCCGTTTAAAATTTCCTTTTTTGCCATTGACCACGCCATCATGGACGCGGTGGGGGTGATTTTGGAAACACCGGTGGCCACAATTATTCACCCTGGCGATTGGACTATTGAAAAAGACCCCGTTGGACGCGATGTGTTGCATTACCACCAACTGGCTGACTTAAAAAAATTAGGCAAGCCGACCATTTTAATGTTGGAAGCTTTGGGGGCCATTAACACCAAAACTCCGGTGACCGAACAAGAGATGATGGGCAACATTCAAAAAATTATTGGCTTGGCGCCGGGCCGTACCATCATTGCTACTTTTTCCAGTCAGATTGAAAGAATTAAACAGGTCATGGAATTTGCCGCCAAAACCAATAAAAAAGTGGCCTTGGATGGTTTTAGCATGAAGATGAATATTGAGCTGGCCACCCAACTGGGCTACATTAAAGTGCCAAAAGGCGTGGTAATTCCGGTGGATTCCATTAAAAATTATCCGGATAATAAAGTCATTGTCATTTGCACCGGCGCGCAGGGTGAAGAAATGGCAGCCTTGCCCAGAATTATCGCCGGCAACCATAAATATATTTCCATCAAAAAACAGGATACGATTATTTTCTCGTCTTCGGTTATTCCCGGTAATGAACGTACCGTTCAGCGCGTCAAGGACAATATTTACCGCCTGTCAGACAATGTCTACCACAACGACATTATGAACGTGCATGCCTCCGGTCACACCAACGTGGATGGCATTAAGCAAATTTTAAGCGAAATCAAACCCGATTACTTTATTCCGGTCTACGGCAACCATTTTATGTTGCGTGAAGCGGCCAGAATTGGAGAACAGATGGGCATCCTTAAACACAAGATATTTGTGCCCGACAACGGTTCTGTGATAAAATTTAGTCAGGGCAAAGCCGAAGTTCTCAAAGAAAAAGTGCCAAGCAATTACGTGTTTGTGGACGGACTTGGCGTGGGCGACATTGGCGAAGTGGTTTTACGCGACCGACAAGCGTTAAGCCAAGATGGCATGTTTGTGATTGTGGCCATTGTGGACAGTAAAACCGGAAAAATCAAAGGCAGTCCGGATATTATTTCCAGAGGATTTGTGTATTTAAGAGAATCCAAGGATTTGCTGGCCCAAACTCGCAAAAAAGTCATTGAAATTGTGGAAAAAACCAGTGGCCATGGCAAAGAAAATCCGATCAACTGGTCATATGTCAAAGATGAAATTCGCAACAAAGTCGGAGATTTTCTGTTCGCAAGAACGGAGAGAAGACCCATGATTTTGCCGGTGGTAATTGAGGTGTAAAATTGCATTTTGGAATAGAACTATGGCGGACTCCCCTGCTTTTTGGTACAATAAAACCATGAAAAAAATAAATTTAAAAAATATTATTTGGAAAGAGGGTAAGTACTATGTTGCCCAGTGTTTAAATGTAGAGGTTTCTAGTTTTGGTGTAACCAAAAAAGAAGCTCTGTCTAAATTAAACGAAGCGCTAGAACTATATTTTGAGGATGAGAAGATCGGGGGTCTGACCAAAATTGAAAGTCCGGAATTGGTTAACCTGTCGCTAAACCATGCCTAAGCTATATTTGTTTTCGCACATAATTAAAGTTCTTCAACAGAAGGGCTTTGTGCATGTATCGCAGAAAGGCAGTCATGTGAAATTTAGAAAATATATTGAAAATAAAAAGTTGACGGTTATTGTTCCAGCTCACAAAAAAGAAATCCCTTTTGGAACTTTCAAATCTATCTTGCGCCAATCAGGACTGACAAAAGATGATTTTGCCGGTGGTAATTGAGGTGTAAAGAAAAAAGCCCCAAGCAGATGCAAGGGGCCAGACGAAAAGAAAGAACGATTAGGCGGTGGGCTTTGCCTTGAAATCTGGGTGCTGGGTTTCAAGCCATTTTTTCAGTTCAAGGAATGCCTCCTCCGCTCTTGGGCCGAGGTGGGTTTCTGGCGGCAATGCCTTCACATCCATCGCCCCGATCCATACTCCCGGACTATTGAAATCGCCACAAATCGCATCACCAACGTACCTGCAACGGCGAGTGAACTCCGCCTCGAAGTTCGCCGTACACCCGAAGAAGCAAATCATTGCTTTCACTTCTGTGTTCAGGTTGACTAGGTCTCTCAATGTGGTCGTCACGGCTCATCTCCTTCTTGTTTGGGTAGGGGGGGGTATCTATGAATTAATGTTAGCATGGACAAGCACTCTTGTCAAGTCTTTCGGGATCCCCTGCTTTTTGGTACAATACAGGAGAATAATGTATCGCAATGAAAATATTTTCAGGCGTTCAGCCTACCAATCAGCTTCACATTGGAAATTATTTGGGAGCCATAAAACAATGGGTTGCCCTACAAGAAAATAACGAGTGCATTTATTGCATCGTTGATTTGCATGCTTTAACCATTCCCTACGACCCAAAGCAACTGCCGGCAAAAATCAGGGAAACTGTAGTAGCTTTAATTGCCGCTGGTTTAGATCCTGAAAAGTGCATCATCTTTGCGCAATCTCAAATCAAAGAACACGCCGAATTGGCTTGGCTTTTAAACACCATTTGCCCCCTGGGAGAGTTGGAGAGAATGACGCAGTATAAAGATAAGTCTAAGAAGTTTAAAGACAATATTAACGTGGGTCTTTTGGATTACCCGGTGCTGATGGCCGGCGATATTTTACTGTACAAAGCTGGTGGTGTACCAGTGGGCAAAGACCAAGAACAGCACGTTGAATTAACCAGAACCTTGGCGCGTAAGTTTAACCAAAAATTCGGTAAAGTATTTGATGAACCCAAGTCTTTAATTTTACAAGAAGGCGCAAAAATTATGTCGCTGATGGACCCCAAAAAGAAAATGTCCAAATCGGATGACGCAAAATCCTGCATTTTCCTGTTTGACGCGCCAGAAGCTATTACCAAGAAAATTATGGCGGCGGCGACAGATTCAGGTAAAGATATTAAATACAATCTCACCAAAAAACCGGGTATTTCCAATTTGCTCATGATTTACAGCTTACTGACTGGCAAAACCACACAGGAATTAGAAAAAGAATTTGCCGGAAAAAATTATGGCGAATTTAAAAAGTCACTCGCAGAAGTGCTGGTAAATTATCTTGAACCATTCCGTAAAAAACAAACCGAATTTGCCGCGCGCGATGTGTACGTGCAAGAAATTTTAAAACAGGGTGCCACCAAAGCCCAAAAAATTGCTGAAACCACCATGCGCGAAGTCAAACAAAAAATGGGGCTTATCTAAGCCTCATTTTTTATAACCTCGCTCAACTCACTTTTCTTTTCCTCCAACAATTCTTGTGTATTAGCTTCAATAGTTAGTCTTAACAACGGCTCCGTATTTGAAGCCCGGACATTAAACCACCAATCTTCATACTCCACCGTCACGCCGTCCAAAAAGTCCTGATTGCCATCTTTATACTTTTCTTTGATCTTTGAAAGCACGGCATCCTTATCTTTCACTTCAAAATTAATCGTTGGAGATTTGGCATACAACGTCAACTCTTTGACTATTTCTGAAACCTTCCGGCCGTCCAAAGAAATTTCTTGCAACATCAATAAAAACGCCACTAAGCCGGAATCCATGTAAAAATAATCACGAAAACAATAATGGCTGGATAATTCCCCACCCATAATGCCCTTATTTTTAATTAAAGCCTCCCGGATATTCACAAAGCCAACTTCCGAGCGCACCGGCACCCCATCCCATTTTTTAATTAATTCCGGCACCGCACGTGAACAAATGGCATCATGAACAATCACAGCTTTGGAATTTTTCTTTAAAAAATGTTTTGCCAAGACCAATCTGGCGACATCGGCCGAAACTAAATCGCCTTTTTCATCCACTAAAAATATTCGGTCAGCGTCCCCATCAAACATAAATCCAAAATCCGCTTTTTGTTTTTTAATTTCAGCTGAAATTTGGTCTGACGCACCCGGCTCTAATGGATTTGGCGAGTGATTGGGGAAGTTTCCATCCGGTTTAAAATTAAGGGGGATAATTTCCACCGGCATTTTTATTTTTGAAAGCGTATTGCCCACTACTCCGTTGGATGCATCCACTATAACTTTTAACTTTTTTATTTCAGAAAAATCAAATAAATTAAAGATGTAGTTTATATAATCATCTACGATATTATTTTTTATAATTTTTTCATCAACTTCTTTTTTTGGAAAGTCTCCCACTTCAACAATGGGCAACAAATCAACGCCCCGAATCCATTCAATTTGCTCTTTACCTAGTTTCATCATCTTAAACCCGTTATACTCCTTGGGATTATGGCTAGCCGTAATCATAATTCCCCCATCAAAATCATAATTGCCAACCGCAAAATAAAGGCATTCGGTGGGCATTTGGCCGATACTGGTCACTTTTGCCCCTTCAGCCAAAAGACCCTTGCACAAGGCTCGAAATAGCTCTGGGCTGGATAGACGAGCATCTTGGCACACCACTATGTTTTTGGCGCCAGTATAACGCACAAAAGCCCGACCAATCTTAGTTGCCGCCTCTTTATTTAAATCAGCCGGATAAATGCCCCTCACATCGTAAGCCTTAAAAATAGATTTGTTAACCATATTACTATTCTGGCATGGAAGACTTGCATTTTCAAGGCTAATTTGGTAATATAACCCCATGAAATCCTACGAATTAACCTATATTATCACGTCAGCTATTAGCTCTGAAGAAGTAACCAGTCGTGTTAAAGATATTGAAACCTTTATCCAAAGTAAAGAAGGGGTGATTTTAAGTTCAAATCACTCAACGGCTCAAACGTTAGCCTACCCCATTAAAAAGAATTCCTCGGGATATTTTGTCACCACCGTTTTCCAAACCGATGAAAAAGTAATTAAAGAAGTGAAAAGTAAGCTGGACTTGGAAAAAGAAATATTACGAAGTGTTATATTGGTAAAACGACCAGTAAAAGTTATGAAAGAAAGAAGGACCAGAAAACCGTTGATGGTAGCCGCAAAAGAAGGATCCGCCTTCGCCAAGGCTTCGGCGGACAAGCAAGAAAAGCTCAACCCAGAAGATTTAGATAAAAAATTAGACGAGATTTTAGCATAATAACGCACGCATGAATTTAAATAAAGCTTTTATTTTAGGAAATGTAACGCGAGACCCAGAAGTGCGGGCCATGCCGTCGGGCCAACAAGTAGTCAATTTTGGAATTGCCACCAACCGATTTTATACCGACCAAGCCGGAGTAAAAAAACAAGATACCGAATTTCATAATATTGTCGCGTTTGGAAAACTAGCCGATATTGCCGCCAGATATTTAACCAAAGGTGCACTGGTCATGGTGGAAGGCAGAATTAAAACCAGAAATTGGAATAATTCAGCCGGAGTCAAACAGTACAAAACAGAAATTATCGCCGATAGTTTGCAATTAGGTCCAAGGCCAACGGGAGCGGGAGGCGGACAATATCAAAAACCTGCATCAACACCGACCGCCACTAAAAGCTCAAATGTGGCAACGGATGACATTCCGGTTATCCAAGAAAATGCTTCACCAGGAAATTTTGTAAGTCAAGAAGAGCCAAGCGCGGATGAGATTGATGTGAAAGAAATCCCCTTTTAAAATTAATTTTCAATTTCTAATTTTCATTAAATTTTCAATGATTAGAAATTTAGTAGAAATTATTAATTAGAAATTCACAACTATGGTTTGTTACTTCTGCCAAAAAAACATTAACGAAGTGGATTACAAAAATACAGAATTACTGTCGCGTTTTATTTCTGGCTTCTTTAAAATTAAGCCACACAAAAAAACTGGGCTTTGCACGCACCACCAGCGCATGATTGCCACGGCCATCAAACGCGCACGCCAAATGAGCATGATGCCGTATACGCCGAAGTAGAAGCTAGAATTCAGAATCTAGAATCTAGGAGCTAGACTGCCGCAAATGCGGCGGTTTTTATTTTCTTAATCGCATCGGCGTGCTCTTTCAGCCACTGCTTGGCAACTTCCGTCCCCACGCCTATTTTTTCACCTTCAAAGGTGAAGGTATTTCCAGTTTGTTTAATCATACCGCTGGCTAATCCCGCACGCAGAGCATCCCCAGCTTTGGAAATTCCTTCGTTGTAATAAATATCAAATTCGGCTACTTTAAAGGGAGCGGCTACTTTGTTTTTAACCACTTTGGCTTTCACCCGATTGCCAATAATTTCATCTCCACTTTTTATCTGCGCGGTTCTGGCTAAATTAAGTCTAACCGAAGCGTAAAATTTCAATGCCATTCCGCCGGTAGTCGTTTCCGGATTGCCAAACACCATTCCAATTTTCATACGAGTTTGGTTGATAAAAATAATCATCGTGTTGGTTTTGGCGGCGATGCTACCCAATTTCCGGCACGCTTGGCTCATCATCCTGGCTTGCAGGCCCATATGCTGGTCGCCAATTTCTCCCTCAATTTCTCTTTGAGGAGTTAAAGCCGCCACCGAATCCACCACAATCACCGCCATTTTTTCTGACTTCACTAATGTTTCCACAATTTGCAAAGCCTGCTCGCCTGAATTCGGCTGAGAAATTAAAAGTTCATCCACATCCACCCCAAGGCGCTTGGCGTAATCAGGATCCATAGCATGTTCAGCGTCCACAAATGCGCAGATACCGCCCTTTTTTTGGGCTTCGGCAATGATGTGCAAAGTTAAAGTGGTTTTTCCGCTTGACTCGGCGCCGTAAATTTCAATAATCCTGCCACGCGGCATACCACCTACGCCCAATGCCAAATCCACGGCAATTGACCCAGTTGGAATCACATCCACATCCACTGCATTACTTTCGGATAACTTCATGATAGAGCCTTCCCCAAACTTTTCCCTAATTTCAGCCAACGCATCCATCAAATTCTTGTCATGCTTTTCCGCCTCGGCTTTTTTGCTTTGACTCGCCGAAGATTTATCGGAGGCGGCTCCCTTTTTGTCCTCTTTTTCTTTTGCCATAAAATTACTTTTAATATTATTTTAAATTTACACCTTCTCCCAGTTTTCATCCTGCTTGGGCGCTTCCTCGCTTTCATCCAACCCTCCGCCTTCAATTTCAGCCAGTTTGCCCTGTGGTTGTTCGCCAAAGACCTCACGAGGCTTGGCGCCATCAGCCGCACCCACAATGCCCTTTTCTTCAAGCATATCAATTAATCGGGCGGCGCGAGAATAACCAATCCTCAAACGCCTCTGCAAAAACGATGCCGAAGCTTTTTGGGTTTCAATGACAATTCTTTTGACATCATCAAATAATGGATCATCATCGCCAAAAAACACATCAGACCCACCGCCTTTTTCGGTCGATTCTTCTTGTCTATCCAGTGCGTCCTTCAATCCCGCGATTAATCCGGGCTGGCCTTCATCCACCACCTTGGCTTGCTCATCCAACCAATCGGTGACTTTTTTCACCTCTTTTTCAGACACATACGGCCCCTGCACGCGCGTAATTTTGGAAGATTTGGACGACAAAAACAACATGTCGCCAAGACCCAATAACTTTTCCGCGCCAGAAGTATCAATAACCGTGCGCGAATCAATTTGGCTGGCCACCTGAAAACTAATTCGGCTGGAAATGTTAGCCTTAATTAAACCGGTAATAACTTCCACCGATGGCCTCTGTGTTGCCAACACCAAGTGAATTCCCGTGGCTCGCGCCATTTGCGCCAGACGCACAATGCCGGCTTCCAATTCTTTACCTTTGGCGGCCATCAAATCCGCCAGCTCATCCACAATCAGCACAATGTAAGGCAAAATAGCATTGGTTTCAATAACTTTTTTGTTGGTGTTATAACTTTTAATGTTACGGGCATTTACTTCTGCAAAAACTTCAAAGCGCCGTTCCATTTCTTTGGCGAGCCATTGCAAAGCATTGATGGTTCGCGTCGCATCGTTAATAACGGGACAAAGCAAATGCGGAATATTGTTGTAGTTTTGGAATTCCACGCGTTTGGGGTCAACCATAATTAATCGTAAATGTTCCGGTGTAGATTTGTACAGTAAACTTAAAATCAGGGAATTTAAAAAGATGGTTTTTCCGGTGCCCGTGGCTCCAGCCACCAACATGTGAGGTTGATCGGCTAAATCCGTGTACATCGGTTGACCGGAAACATCCTTCCCCAGCGCCAGCATTAAATAATCGGGCGAAGTTTGGTATTTTTGGTCAGCCACTAAATTTCTTAATGTCACCATCGCTCGTACCTTATTAGGCACCTCAATTCCCACTAAGGATTTTCCGGGAATGGGCGCTTCAATTCTAATGGGGTGAGCCGCCAGAGCCAAAGCTAAATTATTTCCCAGTGTGGTAATTTTAGAAAGTTTAACGCCTTCGGCTGGCTTAAATGCGTACTGTGTCACCGCCGGCCCCACGTTCACTTCGGTCATTTCCACCGGAATGCCAAAATTTTCAAAGGTTTTTTTGATGATAAGCGAATTTTCTTTGATATTACCGCTGGTCGGCACTGTTTCATTTTTACTTAATAAATCAATGGGCGGTAAAGCATATTTACCCTTCTGCTTGGGCAATGATTGATTGACGGCCACCGGCACCACTTCGGCTTTATCAGCGTTTTTTCCGCCAAAGGCGGATCCGCCTTTGGCGGAAAATAAAGAAGACTTGGGCACTTCTTTAACACTTTCGGGTTGAACACCACTAATTTTTAAGTTAGGTGAATCCGTGCTTTTGAGCGTTTTTTCTAGTGACAACTTTTTCTCTTCTTTAACCTCCGGATGATATTCCCAGATAAATTGCAAGAAAATAAACAAACCGATTAAAATAATCGTGCTAAAAATAATATTAGAAACTAGTAATCCAAATCCGCCTACTAAAAGCTTAGCAAGCAAACCAAACATGCTAACATATTCAACATTTAAACCCTGATTACTAGCCAAACCTGAAATTCCGATAACCGTTAAGACTATAGCCAACAAAATGGCCAGCAGTTTTACTTTTTTATTAGATTTTAAAAATACCAAACCGGCGACAAACAAGGATGCAATAATGGTCACCACCGTCAAACGTGCGTCACCGAATACATAATTTAAAACCATCACCAAAGCATTTCCTAATATTCCAGCTTTTTTAAAAAATGAGAGTGCAATTATTGTCCCAACCAAAAAGAATAAAATGGCCTTAATCCACTTTTTGGTCCGAACATGCAAAAGCGACTCCTTCTTCCCCTTGCCCGCCGTAGCTTTAGCGGAGGCTGGGTTATCTTTTTGATTTCTCCCGTTTTTTGCCATAGCACAGTAGCTAGAATCTAGTACCTAGAAGCTAGAATATTAGTTTATTGTATCACCTTTTAATTTGCCTGTGCAAGGGGAAAAACGCAATAAAAAAGGAGCATCCGTTGCTCCCATGGACCTTACCAATTAACCAGAATCCCGTAGCCAAACTCTTCATGGAGCATGGCAAGAAGCTGGTAATTGTTGGTTTTCGTAGCGAAGGCCTCGATTTCCTTGAGTTTTTCAGAAATCCTTTCGTGACCACTGCAGACAGTATGCAAACGATCTTTTGCATGTTGATCTGGAAGATTTGGCCCATGGACAAAGTTTAGCCAAACCAGGTGTTCTTTCACTGCCTTCGCGCACGAAAGCAAGTTTCCCATTTCCTTTGGTTCTGGCATAGGTTGTCTCCTTGAAAAAAGTTTCAGAACACAAAAGAACACTAATGCTACCTTTTTTATATCACAATTAAAAAACACTTCAACACAAAAACCGGCGTAAACCGGTTTTTGTATTATAACTTCTAGATACTAGCTTCTAGCTTCTAGCTTCTATTTTTTAGCCTTCTCCCTAAACCCCGTCCCCACCGGAATGAGTTTTCCGATGATAACGTTTTCTTTCAAGCCTCTTAATTTATCTTCTTTACCCTCCAAAGAAGCTTTAATTAAAACGCGTGAAGTTTGTTGGAAAGAAGCGGCGGACAAGAACGATTCTGACGCCAACGCCACTTCAGAAATTCCCAGCAAAATTTGCACTCCCATTGGAGGTGTTTTCTTTAGGTCTTTTAATCTCTCTACCTCTTCCTGAAAAATAGACCACTCTACAATTTCTCCACGTACCCATGTTGAATCCCCCTCTTCTTTCACCCGAATCCTTGAAAACATTTTTTGGATAATCACCTCCACGTGCTTATCATGAATATCCACGCCCTGAGAAGCGTAAATTCTTTGTACTTCTTTGAGGATATATTTTTGAGTTTCTTCAAGACCGGCCGATTTATATAACTTCTTTAAATCCAAATTCCCGGCACAGAGAGGCTGATTTTCTTTCACTTCCTGACCGACAACCACCAACATAGCAATCCTATTTGGAATTTTATACTCAATAGGTAATGGCTTCTTGCCAGCTTCAGATTTTTTACCTTTTTTGTCTAAGGCATCCGCTGAAGGTTGAATAGTCACAATACGCGTTTCTTCATCAATCTTAATCACTTTTCCATCACTTAAAGACATGACTGCTTCACCCTTTGGTGCTCTAGCTTCAAAGATTTCTTCAATTCTAGGCAAACCTTGCGTAATATCACCAGCGCCCACTACTCCCCCCAAGTGATGAGTTCTTAAAGTAAGCTGGGTTCCCGGTTCTCCAATAGCTTGAGCGGCCACAATACCCACGGCTTCACCCATGCGCACCATCGTATTTCTACTTAAATCCCAGCCATAACACCTTAGACACATACCACGAATACTTTTACAAGTTAACGCCGATCTTATTCTCACCTTGGCTACGCCTTCAGCTGTAATTTGTTTTGCCTGAGGCCAGGTTATAACTTCACCTTTTTTGACAATGGTGATTTTTTTATCAACTATTGAGACAACATCTTCCAAACAAACTCTCCCCACCAACTTAAATGAAAAGTCTTGTTCAATATCATCGGCTTCTTTCCTTAAAGGTTCTATGCCCTTTTTATCACCACAATCTTCCTCCATGGTAATAACATCATGAGCTACATCCACTAATCGACGCGTTAAGTATCCAGCTGAAGAAGTTCTTAAGGCCGTATCGGCAGTTCCTTTTCTGGCACCGTGAGTGGAAATAAAATATTCCAACACATTAAAACCTTCCGCAAATGAAGATTTTACAGGTAACTCAATAATATCTCCGGCGGGATTATTCACCAACCCCTTCATGCCCGCCATTTGCACCGGCTGAGACCAAGTGGCCCTAGCGCCGGCGGTAATAATGGAAATAACCGGACCATCTGGCGGTAAAGAGGTTTTTAACAATGCTTCCAGTCGAGTTTTAACCCCTTGCCAAACCATAATTTTTTGAGAAGTTTTTTCTTCGTGACTCAAAAGTCCCTTTTCAAAATGAGAATCAATTTTTTCGACTTCTGCCTCTGCGTCAATAATCATTTGTTTCTTTTCTTTCGGCACAATCAAATCGTCCATTCCCCAAGAAACTCCGGATAAAGTACAATGCTCAAAACCCATGGTTTTTATCCGATCAATTGCATCCATGGATTCTTGACCTGGATATTTTTCAATCAAATCCCTAACAATAGCTTTTAAAGCTTTGGCGTCAATTAACTTTGAAATATACGGATAGTCAGAGGGCAGGGAGTTGTTAAAAATTAATCGGCCAACCGAAGTTTCTAGCAATTCACCGGCCCCAGATTTCGGATTTGGCACTTTAATTTTGGCATCTTTTGCCAAGTATCCATATTCAAAAGCCATCAAAGCTTCCGACATACTTGAATATACTTTCAGTTCTGCGGGCTTGCCCTGAACCGAGTCAAAGGGTTCTTTCATTTTGGTTAAGTAATATGACCCCAAGGCAATGTCGCGGAATGGTCCAATAACCGGCAATCCGGTGGCCGGTCTTAACAAATTCAGAGAAGAAAGCATCAACTCTTTGGCTTCTTTTTGGGCTTCATCAGACAATGGTAAATAAACGGCCATTTGGTCGCCATCAAAATCAGCGTTAAACGCCTCGCAGGCCAAAGGATGCAAACGAATAGTCTCTCCTTCCGTCAAAACCGGATGAAAAGCCTGAATACCAAGTCGGTGTAAGGTTGGAGCTCGGTTAAGTAATACCACTTTATCTTTTACAATTTCTTCCAAGATCGCCCACACCTCTGAAACTTTTTCCTCAATTAACCTGGCGGCTCCTCGAATATTGTACGCCAACTCTTTTTCTAAGATTCTTCTGATAACAAACGGCTTGAAAATTTCCAATGCCATATTTTTGGGCAAACCACACTGTGAAAAATGTAATTCGGGACCCACGGTAATAACTGATCGGCCGGAATAATCTACGCGCTTACCCAACAAGTTTTGCCTAAATCTGCCTTGTTTTCTAGACAGCATAGCCGCTAAAGATTTTAAAAGACGTTTACCTCCTGTGGTCGCGGTTGTCGTCACACCCTTTCTCATTTCATTATCAATTAAAGCATCCACTGCTTCTTGCAACATACGTTTTTCGTTTCGCACAATAACTGAAGGCGCCGAAATCTCTTTCAAATATTTTAATCGATTGTTTCGATTGATAACCCGTCGGTATAAATCATTTAAATCACTGGAAGCATACCTACCTCCATCCAACTGAACCATAGGGCGTAAATCCGGTGGCAAAACGGGTAACACATCAATAAACATCCACTCGGGACGAATTTTGGCTTTCAGCATTCCCTGAAATAATTTCAAACGACGCAAAATCTTCTTTTTTGTTAAAGGCGGAGCTTCGTTGCTTTCGCGGACCAATTCATCCACCGTAATTTGCAAATCAATTTTTTTAAATAAATCACGAACCACTTCGGCTCCGGTGCCCGCCTCAAACATTTCGCCGTATTTAAGTGACAAATCATGGTAAACTACTTCAGACAAAATCTGTAATTCTTTAATGCTTAAAATTTCTTCGTTAACTTTTTCTTTGGCGGCTTTTAATTCGTTTTTCTTGACTTCGGTGGTTTCTTGTTTGGACTTGGATTTAAATTCTTCCTCCACTTGATCCAGCAGTCTTTGACGAGCTTCATTATCCACTTTGGTAATAATGTAAGAAGAAAAATAAATTACTTTTTCCAACTGTTGACTGGATCTATTTAACACCAACCCCATCCTGCTTGGCACTCCTCTTAAAAACCAGATGTGCGAAACCGGCGTGGACAATTTAATATGTCCCATTCGCTCTCTTCGCACCTGACTTTTGGTCACCTCCACTTGGCAACGATCACAGGTAATGCCTTTATATCTGATTCGTTTATACTTTCCGCAAGCACATTCGTAGTCCTTTTCCGGACCAAAAATTCGTTCGTCAAACAGGCCATCTTTTTCCGGTTTTTGAGTCCTATAGTTAATCGTTTCCGGCCGAATAATTTCGCCGTGCGACCAACTCAAAATCTCCTCGGGAGAGGCCAATTTGATTCTAATGGATTCTAGGTCAAGTACTCGCATTGGTTTGAATAATTAAATTTATTTTGATTCCTTTTTTTCTTTCACCTCCACTCCCATGCCAAGCGACTTTAATTCGGCCACCAGCAAGTTAAACGAAGCTGGAATATTTGGGTTTTTAATCGGCTCGCCTTTTAAAATGGCTTCGTAAGTTGTGGCTCTTCCTACCACGTCGTCGGATTTAATGGTCAACATTTCCTGCAAAGTATAAGCCGCACCGTATCCTTGCAATGCCCAGACTTCCATTTCTCCAAATCTTTGACCTCCAAACTGCGCCTTCCCTCCCAATGGTTGTTGAGTAATTAATGAATATGGACCAATGCTTCGGGCGTGCACTTTGTCATCCACCATGTGAATCAATTTCATGATGTACATATATCCCACGGTGATTGGTGTTGGAAATGACAAACCTGTCCTACCGTCAAACAATATTTCTTGTCCGGATTCAGGTAAACCCGCTTCTTTCAGTTCTTTTTTAATATCTTCTTTGGTGGCTCCCAGTAGCGCCGGTGTAATCGCCAAATAATTTAATTTGTGTGCCGCCCAGCCCAAATGTGTTTCCAAAATTTGTCCCAAGTTCATACGTGAGGGAACCGAAAGCGGTGAAAGCACCAAATCAATCGGTGTTCCGTCGGCCAAAAATGGCATTTCTCCTTCCGGTAAAATCCTAGAAACCACTCCCTTATTTCCGTGTCGTCCAACCAATTTATCCCCCACTTTAACGTGTCGTAATTCCGAAATTTCCACTTGGATTTTTTTGATGACACCTGGTTCTAGCTTATGTCCCAAATCTCGTGAGAAAATTTTCACATTCGTCACCTTTCCGTGCTTGCCGTGCTCCATTCTCAATGAAGTATCCTTTACATCCTTAGCTTTTTCTCCGAAAATAGCGCGAAGCAATCTTTCTTCCGGCGTTAATTCCGCTTCTCCTTTAGGAGAAATTTTTCCGACTAAAATGTCGTTCGGTCCCACACTGGCACCCACACGAACAATTCCCTCTTCGTCCAAATCTTTTAATTTTTCTTCTCCCACATTCGGAATGTCAGAAGTGGTAACTTCATCTCCCAATTTGGTTTCCCGCACATCAGAGGTAAAATCCTCAATATGAATAGAAGTAAACTCCATTTCTTTCACCAATTTTTCTGAAATAGTAATGGAATCCTCAAATCCTCCTCCTCGCAATGGCAAGAAACACACTAAAATATTTCTGCCCAATGCTAGTCTGCCCTGGTCAATGGCCGCTCCATCAGCCAATACATCATTCTTTTTTACATGCTCCCCCTTAGTTACAATCGGTTTTTGGTGAAAACAAGAATATTGATTAGTCTTAACAAACGTCTGCAGTTCATACTCTTGTTCCACTTTTTTACCACCCATATCGTATTGCATTAAAATACGAGAAGCGTCCACCTCCTTGACCACGCCATTAGCTTCCGCCAAAACCACCTGGCCCGAATCACGCGCCACATTTCTTTCCACACCCGTTCCAACCAAAGGAGCCTCTGGTCTTACCAATGGCACGGCTTGGCGTTGCATGTTCGAACCCATCAAAGCTCGAGAAGCGTCATCATTTTGCAAAAAAGGAATCAAAGAAGCCGCAGCGGAAATAAACTGCTTACTGGACACATCGGAATAATCCACTTTAGAAATTTCAATCTCAGCCGGTTCGCCTTTAACACGAGCCTCAACCTTATCTGGTGGAATTTCGGGTAAAATTTTACCATTTTTATCAATAGGTACAGAGGCCGGTACAATCACATACCGCTCTTCTTCTTGAGCTGATAAATAATGTACTTCATCGGTAATTTTACCATTTTTTACTTTAAAATAAGGGGCTTCAATAAATCCATATGGGTTGACTTTGGCAAAAGACGCCAAATGTCCCACCAATCCCACATTCGGACCTTCGGGTGTTTCAATCGGACAAATTCTCCCATAATGACTAGGTTGCACGTCTCTTACTTCAAAACCTGCTCGTTCCCTTGTCAGCCCACCCGGTCCCGTTGTTGTTAGCCTTCTTTTATGCTCCAATTCAGCCAGCGGATTTTCGTTATCCATAAACTGCGAAAACTGTGAAGAGGTAAAGAATTCTTTAACCACCGCCATGAGTGGACGTGGATTAATTAATTGAATAGAAGTGATGGTGGCCGGGTCCAGGGTGGACATTTTGTCCTTAATAATTCTTTCCATGCGCATCAAACCAACTCGCAATCTGTTTTGCAAAAGCTCGGACAATGTCCTAACCCTTCTATTTCCCAAGTGATCCACTTGGTCAGCCTTAGCTCCGGGCGTATTATTCAATCTAATCACTTCCTTGACAACTTGTACTAAATCCTCAATTTTTAAAATTCTCTCTTCTTTTTCAATATCTTTGGTTGCACCTTGTTTTTTAGGAGCCAATTGTGGTAACCTCTGCCAAGTTTTCCAACGACCCACCTTTGACAAATCATATCGGTCAAAATTAAAAAACATGTTAAAAATCAAATCCTGCGCTGTGTCTGGAGTCACCAAATCTCCCGGTCGTAATCTCCTATAAATTTCCACCAAAGCTTCTTTTTGGTCCTTGCAGGTATCACGCTTTAATGTTTCATAAATATATTTTATTTCTCCGGTATCAATATCATTAAATTCTTTTTGAATTTTTTCTACCGTATCTAATCCCAAAGCCAACAGCAGTGTCGTAGCCGGCACTTTTCTTTTTCGATTAATTTTTACTCCAATGAATCCACTTTCTTCTGTTTCAAATTCCAACCAAGCGCCTCGATTCGGAATAATTTTTGCCCCAAAGTAATTTTTACCTCTAAAACTGCGTGAAGTAAAAAATGCACCCGGACTGCGAATGAGTTGACTAACCACAACGCGCTCAACTCCGTTAACCACAAATGTTCCCCGCTCTGTCATTAATGGAAAATCGCAAAGAAAGACTTCTTGTTCTTTTACCTCTTTAGTTTTTTTGTTAACCAAACGAATTTTGCATCGGAGCGAAACTTCCAACGAATCGTTATTTTTACGCGCATCCAACCCGCTCTTATAATTAGGCTTACTTAGTTTATAATCCAAAAACCAAAGTTCAAATTCTTTACCGGTATAATCTAAAATCGGAGAGATTTCAGAAAACAACTCTTTGATTCTTATATCTGCAAAATCTTCCCATGTCTCTCTTTGCATTTGCAATAGATGAGGGGTTACAAAAGACAGTGTGGATTTTGAGAAATTTTTTACTTTTTGAATTTTTTCTGCCATATAAACACAAAATACCCATTGGTTAAAGGGTATTGAAATTTGGCGATTTATAAACTAAAAAAATCGGTTTGCATTCAAAATTAACCGTTTAAGGTTTTAAGTTTTAAAAACTAGAATGCGATATAGTGACCACTTATTTTTTGTATATTCTGAGTATATTCTTT
>JAHFKW010000003.1:0-5756 GCA_023245145.1 Candidatus Staskawiczbacteria bacterium | reverse complement strand
GGTCTTCTTACTAAACAAATGAAAAAAAGAATTGCACTGGCCAGTATTACCGCCACCAAATATGTTGTTGTTAATAGATTGTATTGACTAAGGGCCAAGAGGGCAAAGATATTCCCCGCCGTAAAACCCAGCCAAGAAATCAGTGTTTCGCTCCACGGCTCTTGCCATGTTTTTCTAAAACTAGGAATATATCCCAAAACATCTATTAAAGAAACCATAAAAACCGACAGCAGAGGCTGATGCAATTGCCACCAAACCAAAATTGCTAAAATGGCAAAAATTAAAATAATCGTATCCCAAGTGGTAATATTTTTTGTTCCATATTTTAGAGAAATTAAAAAGATACCAAAGGTAACCACGCTCATCATGGCCAAATTTATCAAACCCAATCCACCGCCACCATAATAAACTCCCACGGCCGCCGTTCCAGTGGTAATTGACCAAATCAACCACGTATAAATATGGGGCTTGGTTTTTAAAGAAAAAATATCTTTAATATAAGGGAGGGTTGAGGACAGCCCTATTACCAAAGCCGTAATCGCAAAAAAGAGTTTTGTATCGATCATATATTTTTACCTCCTGGCTTTTATACTCTGCAAAATGCCAAGGCTGGCGAAGTTAGCGATTAACCCAGAGCCACCATAACTGACCAATGGCAAGTAAATTCCCGCCACTGGAAACAACGCCAAATTCATACCGATGTTGATGGTAAATTGGGCAATTAGCATAATGGCAAACCCAACCGCAAACAGGCGCGGAAAATTAGACTCGGCCACCATGGCAATATTTAAAATCCGCCAAATGAGTATCAAATACGCTCCAAAAAAAACTATCATTCCAGCCAACCCCCACTCTTCCGCCATGACGGAAAAAATAAAATCCGTGTGAGGCTCGGGCAAAAATCCGTACTGTACCTGCGATCCCTTACCCACCCCTTCCCCTAAAATTTGGCCAGAGCCAATGGAGACTTGCGTTTGTGTTTGGCTCCAAGAATTCCCCAGCACATCAGTGGGGAATATAAAAGCGGTGACTCTACTTTTTTGATAATCTTTCAATAAAAATTGCCAAGAAAATCCGGCTACTAAAGTAGCACATAGCATTAAAATTAAAAAATGCTTCATCTTAATACCGGATACCATTAAAATCCCGAGCCACATTAAAATTAAAATACTGGAGCCACCCAAGTCCGGTTTAATAAAAATTAAAAGGACAGGCAAAAGCACATAAAATCCGGAAATTAAAATGTGGCGCAGGCGGTACATTTGCACGTGACGCATGGAAAAATATTTGGCCAGCAGAACAATTAAGACGATTTTAATCGGCTCAATGGGGTCGAGCGTCACCAATCCCACTTTATACCAACCGCGCGTGCCCCGAATGACCGGCGCAAAAAAATGCAGGCCGGCCAAAAGCGCCAGACACAAAAAATACAAGATTAAAATTAAATATGAATTATTGCGCAGGAGACGATAATCAAAAAAACTGATTAACAACATCAGCGCTAAACCAACTCCAAAAAAAATCAGCTGCTTTTCAAAATTACCAAAATCACTTTTTGCCAAACCCGCACTGTAAATTCCAGCTAACCCAAAAGCACAAATCACCACCGCCGAGGCAATCATAATCCAATCTAGTTTTTTGAGGTGATTTAAATTTAACTGCATTGTTTTTATTTAGACCTTGATTCCCAATCAACGATATAAAGTTTTGGTTTTTTCTTCCCCTCCCTTTTGGGTTGATCCTTTTTAAAATCCCAATTAATTAAAATATTCCTGTTGGCAAAATCCTTATGCTCAATACCCTTGTTTCTGCATAATTGTTCCAATTTTTCTTTTTCTTTCACAAGATCGCAACCGAAGATATCTTGAAAAATAATCGACTGTAGTTTGTCTCGATGAGCATAGCTCATTCTTATATCTTCATTCTCAAGGCTCCGCACTCGCTCTTTAAGGCTTTCATAATATGCTTGTTTGCTTCCAATACTTTGCATAATTTCATCCTTAAAGTTCCTAAAATTCTTGTAGCCATATTTTCCTATAATCCTTGCTATCACGTCTTTTTTATAACCATCAAGCACCTCTATTTGATAGAGTATACTTTCATAAATATGGCTATAGTCCCATCTCCCATTTTCTATTTCTGATAAATCCCTGAATAGGTTCCCCAGAGTCAAATTGGCCTCTCGCGTTACAATAGCATCAAGACTTTTTCCCCAGAGATTATGGATTCTTTCTCGTGCTCGATCAGATAAAAACTCAAAGTAAGGCCAATTTTTCACCTCATTTTGAAATTTTCCTTCATCAACACAGGCGAAAAAAGTAGGTATAACTGAACCGCCGGTAAAAATATTGACTTGATCCATTTTCCTCTTCCTAAAAGCTGCCGTCAAGTCTATAGCTTCTAATTTTTCAAAAAATGCATATGAATTCCCTCTGTCAAAAACTTCTGCTAAAACCTTCGGCGTTGGAATACCGACCGAGTACGCTTTGGTTGCCAAGGCAATTTCCTCTATTTCTTTTGGCTTGATACGTTTAGATACAACTTTTACTACTACACCATCGGAGAGTACAACTTCAAACTCTTTCACCTTCGAGACATCATAGGGACTCTCCCATAACTCTTCAATAGTGTTGCCAGGTGGCATTTCATAGCCTCGTGCAATATTTTGTTGAGATTCAATCCATGCAGTTGGATTTTCAAAAAACTCTGGGGGCAGTGCTTTTGCAATTTTTTCATCTAAGATAATTTTGGGCTCAGGGGTTTCTTTATTTTCAAAAAAAATGGGTTTTTCTTGTAGTATCCTAGCAATCCTATCTGCATTTTCAGTTGTAAGAGTCTCAAATAACGACTTTTTATCTTTTACAGCAGCATGCAAAACTACTCTTGATGCCTTTCTGACAGTTTCTTTTGATTTTTTTTCAATTTCTTCATGACTTAATTCTTCTGGCCAATATAAATTACCACGAACATCGTAAACTGGCACCAATAAATCTAGCCTGTCTTTGCAAACTTCCCTCATTAGCGCGACAATTTCATCCGCTCTTTCTTGAAGTTTTTGCGGATCAGCTTCTTCTGTTTTTGCATTTTCATAGGCACGCCTGCGCTCGGGTGTGTCTCCCCATACTTTTAAATGTTGTTCTACCTCTTCATTTGTATAGTTTCTAGCTGCCTTAAAGACTAATCCCTTGAATAGCCTGGGAGCAACTCGTGGATACAGCGCAAAGCCGAATGAGCTTTCGGCCATCAATTCTCCTTTTTCATTTGTTTTTATATTAAGAGAGTCGATATGAAATGTTTTTGTTGTAGGTAAGGCAAAGTTTTCACTATCTTTTCTTGGCTCTACCTCTTGAAATGATGACAAGTCTAAAATAACAGCTACTTTGTCAGAATCCTGCCACATCTGAGTGCCCATCTCAATCCACGTACCCCCTTTTCTCAAAGCTTCCTCGAGCTCCATTTGCCCAGCTTCAGTGTCGCGAAATTCTCTACCCACAATATTAAACATCACCTCGCCACGTTTTTCATCTCGAACTCCCTTTGCCCACTTTTCCCGATCAATTTTTGATGCCATACCAAGTCTCTCATGAATAGTACCGAGCAAACCATCTCGGAATACATCTTTCAAACGTTCATTCCAGGACCTTATATCTTGACGACCTTCAATACTGGTAGGAAAGTCTTCAGAAGGAGTAATTACATGATACGCCGTACCATAATCATTAATATCCTGAACTTTATCCATTATTCTTTCAATTTCTTCCTCGGACAGTTCCGCCTCTTTGGTACTTTCTAGCGCGACTTCTCCTTCTGAAGGCCCTAATTCTTCTTGTGGATCTCGCCCCTCCCCACCAAATTGTCCCTCGTTAAGTCTTGGCATGATTTTTATGATTTTAGCAGTTCCAAAAACTCTTTTTCGCCCACAACCTTTACCCCTAATTTTTGAGCCTTATCTGCTTTGCTACCCGGCTCCGCACCGACTACTACATAACTTGTTTTTTTAGAGACTGATTCTGAAACTTGCCCGCCCAATTCACGAATTTTAGCTTTGGCTTCGTCACGGCTCAAACTTTTCAGAGAACCGGTTACCACGAACGTTTGGCCTTGAAACTTGATAACTTGATAACTTGATAACTTGATAACTTTCAACTTCACTCCCGCCTTAAACAATTTCTCCAATAATTTTATATTATGTTTATCGCCAAACCATTCGTGCACCGATTTTGCCACAATCGGCCCGATGTTTAGAATCTTTTCAATGTCTTCCAATGGGGCATGCAACAATTTTTCAATATTACCAAACTGCTCTGCCAAATCAATGGCCGTTTGCTCGCCTACATTGCGGATTCCCAGAGCATAAATAAATTTTGCCAGCGAAATTTCTTTTTTAGCGTAAATAGCTTCAATCAAATTTTCCGCAGATTTTTCGGCAAATCGCTCTAAATGCACCACATCTTCTTTTTTTAGGGCAAAAAAATCAGCTTGATCGGCTACTAATCCCTCATCCAATAATCTATCAATAATTTTAGGCCCCAAACCATCAATATTAAATGCCGTACGCGAAACAAAGTGGTAAAAGTTTCTACGTTGACGGGCCGGACATTGGTTATTATTGCACCGCCATAAAGCCGCAGCTTTATCCTGAGCCGTGTCGAAGGGCTTCTCTAACTTGATTTCGCAACTTGGACAAACCTTGGGCATTTTAAAATCTCTTTCACTGCCTGTTCTAAATGCTGGTAAAACTTTAACAACATCCGGAATAACATCCCCCGCTCGACCCACAATCACCGTGTCGCCAATTTTAATACCTAATCTCTTAATTTCATCTTCATTGTGCAGTGTGGCGCGAGTAATGGTAATGCCCGAAACCACCACTGGTTTTAGAACCGCCACGGGCGTCATGGCTCCCGTCCGCCCCACCTGAATTTTTATATCTTCTATGATGGTTGTTGCCTGACTCTGTGCAAACTTAAATGCCACCGCTCCACGTGGAGCCTTGCCCACCACACCTAATTTTTCAAAAATAGCATTATTATTTACTATAACCACCACCCCATCAATTTCATAGGGTAGTTTTTCGCGTGCTTTCTCTATGTGTTCGTAAAAATTAAAAACCTCTTCAATAGATTTACAATACTGGTTTTTACTGTTGGTTTTAAACCCTAGTTTTTTTAAAAATTCGTGTTCTTCTTCATGGTGATTGAAATTTCCACCAACCACATCATAGGCAAAAGAATCCAGATGCCGTCCGGCCGTAACTTTTGGATCAAGCTGACGCACCGACCCGGCCGCAATGTTTCTCGGATTAGCATATTCTGGCAGACTTTTTTCTTTGAGCAGTTTGTTTTGACGTTCAAATTCTTTTTTTGATAAAAACACTTCTCCTCGAACCACCAATCTTGAATCATGAATCATGAATCGTAAATCAAGTGAAAGCGGGATAGATTCCACGGTTTTTAAATTTTGAGTGATGTCTTCGCCAATTAAACCATCCCCGCGAGTTGAGCCCTGCAAAAAAACTCCATTTACGTACTCCATTTCAATTGCCAACCCATCAATTTTTAATTCACAGTAAAAATCCAACTGTTCTTTCTCCGGTTCCGTCAATAATTTTGAAATTCGCTCATGCCAATCATAAAAATCTTCCTTATTAAAAACATCATTTAGCGAAAGCATACGCTCTTTATGTTGCACTTTTTTAAATTCTTTCAGTGGCTCTCCTCCGACACGTTGTGTCGGCGAATCAGCCGTAATAAATT
>JAHFKW010000009.1 GCA_023245145.1 Candidatus Staskawiczbacteria bacterium | reverse complement strand
GATAAATCATCCTCAAGCGTAAATACGACATCTATACTATGCTCTTGTTCATTAAATGACGTGATATTGATTGAAGGATTGGGTGGGCTAAAATTAATACTCACCGTATTGGAAAACACATGCTTAATCTCTTTAATTATAACGCCCGGTTCGCTGACCGACATATCAAGGGTCTCCACTATATAATCCAATGCATTATCGTACTGATGATTGCCCGGATAAGCATCGGCGTAAATAATATATTTTTTATTGCCCAAGTTATTCATATCCAAATACACTCCATAGCCACTAATAGCCTGAATATTGCCTTCGCCATCCTGATATTGCATAGCAGACAAAGACATATCCTGTGCCCGCCTAATATCCTGGGCAAATGCATAAGCAGAACGAGAAAGAGCAAATTGAAGCTTAATTTTAGGAAAATTTGAAATAATAATCGTAGGTAAAATCGCTATGATAGCAACTACCACCAGCATTTCAATCATGGTAAACCCAGCACCGCTTTCGCATCTTGGGGATTGATTATGAAATTGATGATTGTATTGCATATGATGTATGACTTACCAACGAGCCAGCAGCGAAAGCGGTGCTTGGGTAAAACCTCTCTCTTTTGTACTAGAAGAAAAATACATACCTATAGCAATTAATTAATGCTGGTCCCCAAAAAAAGGCTATACCTGTTCCGCCGATTAAAAAGGGTGCGAATGGTATTTCGCTTTTTAATCCTCTTTTATAGATCAACATGGAAATCACCCCAACAATAGCACCCATGGCAAATGCCAAAAACAAACCCGTTAAAATTCCCGGAAAACCCAATAAAAGACCTAACAGGATAACTAGTTTTACATCCCCAAATCCCATCCAATTCCCGTTTGAAACTAGAAAAATAAATAAAAAAAATCCGGCAGCAAGACCGATGGCTAAAATATAGTTTCCTAAAAAGGCTATATTCCAAAGACGATAAGCAAAAGTTATGCCAATGGCGGGGAACAAAATGCTGTCAGGAATTAAATAGTGCTTTAAGTCGTAAACAAAAATAACTATGAAAACACTGGTAATATAAAATAAAAATACTAAATCCAAATTAAAGATTGATGACTGGTGACCAAAAATTAAAAGGAATAAAAATCCAGTGGCCATTTCAATCAAAGGATATTGCAGTGAAATATGTGATTTACAATATCTACATTTTCCACCTAAAAGTAAAAAACTGATCACCGGAATCAAATCTGTCCAGCGTAAAACACATTTACATTGAGGACAATATGACCTACCTTTTAAAAAGCTTTGATCCTGCTCTAGTCGATAAATAACGCAATTTAAAAAACTACCGATAGCTAGTCCAAAAATAAAGATAAAGATGTGAAAAATAAAAACCATATTATATTATCATACCATAAAAAAACAATCCCGCCTCGGCGGGACTGTTTTAGTAAAACAATCTAATTAATCAGCACAAGCTCCGCCAACTGGACATCGGTTTGCACAAAGTCCGGCGTTTTGCGTAACTTTCTTGTATCCAGTGGAATCCACACAGAAAGTGCTATTGGCAGGCTCTGCGGTAGTTACTTTCATAGTAGAACAAGCACACCATGTGGTGTTTGCAGCATTTACGACACAACCATTAACAGCAGTGGTCAGAGCACTTCCGCCTGCAGCTAATACTGCTGCTGAAGGACCGGTAACATAAGCATTGGTACAAAAGTTAGCGTATGTTCCACCAGCCTCATAAAAGACCGCTCCGTTAGTTAACACTGTAGCTAAGTTTCCCTTGATAGCTGCATTTTTACCCTGGTTGATATATCCAGTAACATTGACTAATACAATCGCAGCCAATACGGCGATAATTGCAACAACCACTAACAACTCAATGATAGTAAAACCTTTTGATTTATATATTGTCATTTTAATTAAGTAAATTGTAATCTAATAAGCCTCGACCTTTTAAATATAAAACTTCATTTATTATACTATGCCATAAAAAAGCCCACAATCTAATAAGTGTGGATAACTACCCTAGATGCTTCCCAAGGCACTGTACAAAGGAGTTAACACGGAAATTGCCAGCATGGCTACGATACCACCCAAAAATATAATCATAACAGGCTCTATTAAGCTAGTCAGTAAATCTATAGAACGCTTAATCTCTTTTTGATAAAAATTAACCACTTCTATAAGGGTTGTGTCCAATTTACCCGTTTCCTCTCCAACTCGGATCATAGCCACCACAAACGGCGGGAAATATTCTTTGTGTTTCATCATTACCGAACTGATTTTTTCCCCTTCGGAGACCTGTTTTTCGATTTCATTTATAATACTTTTATATACCGGATTGTTAACCGTATCAGAGGTAATTTTTAAAGCTCGATTAATTGAAATACCTGCAGAAATTAATGTGGAAATATTACCACAAAGCCTAGCTAAAAAGACTTTTTTCAAAGTACTGCCCAAAAATGGCAACTGTAAAGAAATCTTACCCAGATATTCTTTTCCATCTTTAGTTCGTACATAAAAAATCAATGAAACTACCATTATTGTCACTGCTATAAACAGAGCCCACCACCAATGTTGAAAAAAGGCATAGCTTGCCAAAGTTATTCGAGTGAACATTGATGGATTGACACCTGATTCTTTAATAAGATCTACGACTCTTGGCATCACTTCTATCATAATAATGGTAATAACTACGCAAAGTACCAACACCACAAAAATGGGATAAACCATGGCTTGTTTCAACTGACTAGCAATATCGCTCTCCCTCTCCAAATTAACTGAAATATAATCCAATGCACCTGAAATATTACCCGAAGCTTCACCTGAACGCACCAAATTAACGTGAAAATTACTAAATACTTTGGGATAATTAACAAAAGCCTCTGAAAGAGGAATGCCCTCTTCTACTAAGTTGGAAACTTTTACAATAATTTCTCTAAAGTTACTTTTAGTGGTCTGGGAAGCCAAACTTTGCAAGCTGTGAACCACTGGTACGCGCGACTGCAACATCACCGCCAACTGTCTAAAAAAAATCATTAAATCCTTAGAAGAAACTCTCCTTTCTAGCTTCATTTTTAAAAAAGAACCCCTACTCTTCTCCTCTTGAAGTGATGTTACAAATATATTATATTTTTGCAACAAAAGCACCGCCGCATCTTTTGAATAAGCATCTACGACTCCGGTTTCCATTTTTCCCTCCTTAGTACGAGCGGTATAGGTATACTTCATTTACCTTAAAAGATTTTTAAGATCCGATGGGTTAAACGAGTAATCAATAGAATTCTTTAAAGATATTTCTTTCTTTCGCACTAAATCTGAAAGCGCTCGATTCAGTGAAATCATGCCTTCTCGCAAAGAGGTTTCAATAACCGCCGGTATTTCATGTGTTTTATTCTCTCTGATTAAATTGGCGATGGCATTATTACAAATCATTACCTCGCAAACGGGTATAAAACCACCACTGATTCTGGGAATCAAGCGCTGAGAAATTACCCCCAGCAAAGATCCTGCTAACTGATAACGAATTTGATTTTGTTGATCGGCCGGAAAAACATCTATCATTCTATGTATGGACTGGGCAGCAGAATTGGTGTGTAGGGTAGCAAATACTAAGTGACCCGTTTCGGCTGAAGTAATCGTGGTGCTAATGGTTTCCAAATCTCTCATTTCTCCCACCATAATTACATCTGGGTTCTGGCGAAAAATGGCTTTCAAGGCAGATGGAAAGGTATTGGTATCCGCCCCCACCTCTCGCTGTTCAATAATAGCCCTGTCTCCCTTATAAACAAATTCAATCGGATCTTCAATGGTGACAATGTGGACGGATTTTGTATGGTTTATTTCATCCAGCATGGCCGCCAAAGTAGTCGATTTTCCCTGGCCTGAAGCTCCGGTAACCAGCACTAATCCCTGGGATTTACCAGTAAACTCGTGTAAAACTGCCGGTAACAACAAATCTTCTATAGTTTTGATCACAGGAGAAATAAGTCGCAATGCCATACTAATATAGCCTTGCTGGAAAAATACATTAACACGAAACCGAGCCTTGCCGTCAAAATCATAAGAAAAATCAATTTCCCTTTCTTTCAATAACTTCTGTTGTTTAACTTCATCCATGATACTAAATGCATAATTTTGGGTGTCTTGAGCTGTCATTTTATTCTCTTTAATCAAGGGAATCAATTGACCGGTAATTCTTATTACCGGCGGATGGCCAACTGAAATAAGTAAATCAGAAGATTGTTCTTTGATGGCAATATCTAATATTTTTTTAAGATTTTGGAAATAATCCATAGTAATATATCTATATTATTTGAGAATTTCTTTTATAAAATGTGAAATTTCTTGGACGGAAGTTTCTATTTTTACAAAATATTTTATGACCTTGAGATATTCAACATCCTGGGTATGATTTTGTGGAAAATTGTTAGAAAGAATAATAACTTTCAAATCTTTGGTGGCTGGTTCCTGGCGCAACATCCTTAACACTTCCCACCCGTCAATTTTAGGTAAATTAAGATCCAACACCAATAGATCTGGGATAGATTCATTGATCTTATCCAATGCCATTTGCCCATCTTTTGCCACCGAAACTTTATAGCCATCTTTTTTAAGCTGAATGGCATAAATATCAACAATAAATGGATCATCTTCAACGATTAAAATCTGATGCATAATAGTAAATAAAAATTAATTATTTTTCTTCGGTAACTCTTGCGATTTCGTCTATGCTAGTTTCGCCGGCTAGCACTTTTAAAATACCTTCTTGAGCCATAGTCAGCATACCTTGTTTCTGAGCCATTTTTAAAATGGCGATTTCAGAAGCATTACCTAAAATAATATCTGCCAAAGCATCTGTCATGCTTAAGACCTCATAGAGCCCCATTCGCCCCTTATACCCCTTGAAATTACATTGCTCACAACCATTAACTTCATAGGTATATAACTGATTTTGTATATCTAACTCTTTTTTTATTTGCAGGGGTAAGTTTCTTACATTTTCCATGATAAAACTTTTAGCCCGACCGGTCGCTTCTACTTTTTTCTTACAGTTTTCGCAGAGTTTACGCACTAATCGCTGACTAATAGCAATTCTGAGTGTAGACGGAATTAAAAACGGCTTAATACCCATATCAATTAATCGCGGAATAACTCCGACTGCCGAATTGGTGTGCAGTGTACTAAGTACCACATGGCCGGTTAGGGCAGAATGGATAGCCAGATTAGCCGTTTCTTCATCGCGCATTTCACCCACCATAATAATATTGGGGTCTTGGCGTAAAATCTGACGTAATCCTTCAGGAAAACTATAACCAATTTCAGGTTTTACTTGAGATTGATTGACGCCATCAATGGAATACTCAATGGGATCTTCCAGTGTTACAATATTTACCCCTTCCTGATTTAAAATTCTTAAAAGAGCATACAGTGTAGTGGATTTTCCCGAACCCGTCGGTCCGGAAGATAAAATCATACCGTATGGTTTTTTAGCTGCGGTGGTGATGAGTTCAAAATTCCTGTCTGACAGACCCATTTTGTCAAAAGATTTTAATCCTGCTGCCGGATCTAATACACGCAATACCGCTTTTTCTCCATACAGTGTTGGTAAGGTAGCAACCCTAAAATCAATATCTTTTTCATTGACTTTGACTGAAAATCGCCCATCCTGCGGAATACGATGTTCATCAATTTTCAAATTAGCTAAAATCTTGATACGAGAAACGATGGAAAGATGCACCGAAAGCGGTAAAAAGAGACTTAAATGCAATATGCCATCTTGACGAAACCGAATATTGAGCTTCTCACGAGTGGGTTCAATATGAATATCGGATGCGTTACCTTCTATGGCATGGCGCAAAATAACCATTACCATTTTAATAATAGGCGCCTCATTGGTCATCTTTACCGATGAAGAATCTTTTTTGTCAGCTTCAGGCGCAAATTCATCTTGCTCCTGACTAAGCTCGTTTAAGGCTTTTTTAGTTTCTCTCTTAAGTGTACGGTGTTGCTTTAAGGCGTTATTTAAATCAGAGAAAGTAATCAGATACATCTCATAGGTAAAACTTTCTCTACGACTTAAAAATCTGAGTGCATTTTGAGCTAGAATATTCTCCGGATAAACCATACCAATCCCCACTACATCATTTTTTTTAAACAGTGGAATCATTTTATAGTTCACGGCTGCTTCTTCGGATATCAGCTCCAACACATCCAAAGGTATTTCTTCGGTTTTAGGCTTAATAATAGGTGTACCAACCAGTTTACTTTTTAATACGAATAATGTATTTTCATCAGTAGCTTTGGTTTTCAAAATAATTTCTTCTTCTGTTTGGCCGGTTTTCTGAACTTCAACCTCCAGCTGATGCTTAATCGCTTCAGTAATCACCCCATTGTCATATAATGCTTGAATAATTTTCATAGTATGAATATATTACTTTTTGAAAACCGACGGCTTATTTATTTTATAATAAGAACCAAAGGGATCCCCCCGACCCACCTGAGACTGATCTAGTTGAATAATAGAAAAGGTTTCCAAATTTTTAACTTTGTCTGAATCCACCACGGCAAAATTAATATTTAAATCTGGCATGATAAAAATTCCTTGATTCGGGATAAGCGTAAGTTGGTTTTTAAGCTCTGGTAACAAAGCTACCGTAGCCCCTCCTACCAAGACTACCGTAAACAGTATGGTGGTTGTCCAAAAAATCATCTGCTGTCTTTTTTTAGGTGAAATGAATATTATCGCCATCGTTATAAAATTTTAATATGTATGTGTTTTAACCTGTAATTTAAAATCGTAATTTGGTAATTTAACTAAGGCTGAAGTCTGACCAGATTGCAACGGATTTAAAACAATACTCTCTACCTCAAATAAACGTGCTGATTTTTCCGTAGCTAACAAAAAACTTTTTAAACCCTGGTAACCTCCGGACAGGTTAATAGTAAATACAACATCTTTAATTGCTTTTTTAGGTCTTAACCCAGCCTTAACGGGCAAAACCATAGGAACGGACACGGGAGTATCGGCAAAAGTCAAAGACTTAATAACTAAACCGGTTTCATTGCTTGTCTTTTGGAAAAAATAGATGAGCGAAGCAATTTCTGATTCTTCGGGCAAAGAACTTTCAACTTTATCCATAACCTCTTTACGTTCACTTATAGCTTGGATAATTTCTGATATTTTCCCATGATACAAAGATTCTCCGTTAAACTCCGCCTGTTTTTTTGACAAAGTGATTTTAGCGTCTTGAAATTCTTGGTATTTGGGAATAACAAAAAGAAATATCAAAATTCCCACAATAATAGCCATAATAATGCTGATGGTCGGTTTATGTAATTGCATCTTTAAGTGTAGGTAAAAATATTTGAATCTAGTGTAATATTTAAAATAAAATTAATCCGGCCAGCCGATCCAACGTAAGAATTTAAAACATTAATATGTTTGACATATTTTTTACTATTTTCAAACACTTTAAATTGTTGACTTAAAACCTCCATACTTTCGGCTTCTCCCGAAAGACGAATCTCTGTAGTAGCTCCTGCCATACTGAAACTGGAAAACCAAACATTCTCCAATGTACTCTGTTCTATAAAATTCAACACATTGGATGAAATTTTATGACTTGAAATGAGAACGGTATAGTCTTCAATTTTTTTCTTATAGTCAAAAACTTCTTTTTCATTAGCTTTTTGTTCGGGTGTACTGTAAGTGGCGATACTGCTGTTTATTTCATCAATTTTTTTACCATAAAAATATACTTTAAATGTTAAAACTCCATAGCAAACCGAGACCGTTATCAAAATAGCCAGTGCAAGATACCAAAAAACACCTTTCCACATTTCCCGATTTTTTATATGATTTTTTATATTAAAGTCCATAACACAATATAGTCACATCTATTAAATTTCTAACCCGCTAAGCGCCGCTCCCACCGCCACCGAAAAACTGGGTGACATTTTTCTCAGTGTTTCATCTAAAATGGGTGGATACAAAATATCTGAAAAACAATTGGACACATGCACCTTTTTTCCAAGAGTTTTTTCAAAGTACTCTTTGAGGCCCGGCAAGTTGGCAGTCCCTCCTGTTAGATAAATCTCTTCCACTTCTTTTTTTTCTGATTGCATAAATTCTGAAGAAATGCTCTTAATCTTAGCCACCAAAGGATCTACTAAAAGATATAAAGTTTCAGCCAATCCTTGGCGCAAAGATACTAACCCCTCTTTATTTTTTATCTCTTCCGCTTCTTTATCGGATACGCTTAAAGCCGAAGCCACAGCTCTCACAAGTTGATTGGAATAAAAATTGAAACTATAACTGCGTTTTAAAAATCCATCATCTATAATATTCACCGTTGAACTTTGAACACCTATATCCATCAAACATATCGTCTTTTTATTATTTTTTATCAGTGCACGAGTAATACTTAGGGCTTCAGCTTCCAAGGCATAGAGTTCTAAGCCTGACTCCTGAGCCATTTGTTGATATTCGGCAATAACTTGATTGGGTATGGCTACCAAAAATACGGTAGAGGGTAAGCTCTCATTACCCGGTACGCCGGAGATAATTTTCCAATCCAGAGTTACTTCTGAAATGGGTAGTGTAATATACTGCGAAGCATTATAATAAATAGCGTCCTTTATCTCTTTTTCGGGCATAGGGGGAATGGTAAACGAGGTGCAGAAAGTAGAAAAATCGGGAATGGAAAAAATTACTGATTTGGTTTTTATCTTAGCTTCATCTAAAATCCCACGAATAGCCACTGACACAAAGTTACTAGCCAACAGATTAGTTGACATCTTTAAATCACTTAATGGTTCTTTGTATATAAGATCGGATTTTATTTCTCCATAATTTTCTAGAGTTCTCCCTTCACCCCAACGAGAAATCTCTACCACTTTAATGGAAGATGTGCCAATATCTATGCCTACCATTTTTTTTGGAAAAAATATTCTTAAGGGGTTGAACATAGTAAAAATACCCAACTTTCTATTGATTTCTATTTATTATATAATGAATATAAATCAATTACACTGTGGATAACATAAATTTTCTTTTAGAATTATTTTTCCCGTCTTTTTGTCTTGGCTGTCAAAGCGAAGGCACATTCTTATGTTCTGACTGTGAACACACCCTTGAAATTTCGGAATTTAACTATTGCTTATGCTCAAACCAGCCCTTACGCTTACCCGGTTTAACTGGCAAATGTAACCGCTGTGTGAACAAAAAACTGACAGGACTCTACTCTGCCCTGCCATATAAAGAAAAATTTCTCACTAAAAAACTTATCTACCAATTTAAATACGAGCCATATATTAAAAGTTTGGCGCGGTCATTAGCAGACATTTTATTGGAACATTTAGTGCTAACCAAAAACTTGACTGAGGAAATTTGGCAAAACAGCATATTACTTCCCGTTCCTATGGAAAAAAGTAAACAAAAAGAACGAGGCTATAATCAGGCTCAAGAACTAGCCAAAGAGTTAGGACATTCGCTTCATGTCCCAACAGTTTTTGATAATTTAATCAAAATAAAAAAGACCGAAGCGCAAATGAAATTAAAAGCCAAAGAAAGATCTGAAAATCTACTGGGAGCATTCAAAGTAAAGAATCCAGGTCAAATTCAGGACAAAAAAGTATTCTTAGTTGATGATGTGTATACCACCGGCTCAACCATGGAAGAATGCGCCAAAGTTTTAAAAGATGCCGGAGCGAAACAAGTTTGGGGAATTGTGGTTGCCAGAGAAGGCTAAACTTTAATTTGCAAAACAGATAATTTTATGGTAAAAAAAATACGGAGGAGGCGCATAATGGCTGGTGCAATGGTCTTGAAAACCATGACCTTCGGGTTAAGTGGGTTCGACTCCCACCTCCTCCGCCCAAAGGCCTTTTTGAAAGGTTTTTTGGAGGAGGCGCATAATGGCTGGTGCAAAAGTTTGCTAAACTTTAGCGACGCAAGTTGCTATGTGGGTTCGACTCCCACCTCCTCCGCCTTGCTTTTTTTATTTAATTTTTAATGAAATTAACTTAGTATGACTTTATGCCAACAAAAAAAGTGGCCACGGTAAAGCCAAAAAAAGAGAAAAAAGTTCCGATTATAAAAGAACTCGCCATCAAACGACCGCCGGTGGTGGTGGTTTTGGGGCACGTGGACCATGGCAAAAGCTCGCTTTTGGAAGCCATTAAAGATTTTAAAATTACGGCTAAAGAATCAGGAGGAATTACCCAGCATATTGGTGCCTACGAAGTAGAACATGAGGGCAAACATATCACCTTTATTGACACTCCCGGCCACGAAGCTTTTTCCGCCATGCGAACTCGCGGAGCCAGTGTAGCCGACATCGCACTTTTGGTGGTGGACACCGCTCAATCTGTCCAACCCCAAACTAAAGAAGCAATTTTGGCCATTAAAACTGCTGGTATTCCCATGATTGTAGTATTAAATAAAATTGATTTACCAAATGCCGACCCGCAAAAAATTAAAAATGAACTATCCAAAACCGAAGTATTTGTGGAAAGCATGGGCGGTGATGTGCCCAGTGTGGAAGTTTCCGCCAAAGAAAAAACCGGTATTACGGAATTATTGGAAATGATTTTGCTTTTATCAGAAATTCATGATTTAACGGCAGATACGAAAAGTCCGGCAGAAGGCTTAGTAATTGAATCGTATATGGACAGTTTAAAAGGGCCAGTGGCGACAGTGATTGTGGAAAAAGGAATCTTACGCACAAAAAGTGTTATTGCCACGGCCAGTGCCATGGCACGCGTAAAATCACTACAAAATTTTCAGGGAAAAGAGGTGATGGAGGTAAGGCCCGGTTCACCCGCGGTCATTTTGGGATTTGAAACAGTGCCGGCCGTGGGCGAAAAAGTTACCACTCTTGGTAGCACCGAAGAAGCTATCACCAAATTAAAAAATGAGAAGCAAAAAGTGGCCATTAATTATGCTAGCACCTTAAACGACCCCACCAAAAAAGTCTTGAATATTATTTTAAAAGGCGATGTGGCGGGCTCGGTTGAAGCCATTGAGGGAATGTTAAAAAATTTACCGCAAGACCAAGTGGTGCTAAATATTTTAAAAAGCGAGGTGGGTGACATCAATGAATCAGATGCCAAGCTGGCCCAAACCATTGGTGCGCAAATTATTGGCTTTCGGGTGCGTATTAGCCCGGGCGTAATGCAATTGATGCGATTTGATACCCAGCGAAAGGTAAGAATTAAAACCTTTGACATTATTTACGAATTAATCCAAGAGGCTCGAAATGGCATGGAAAAATCTTTGGAGCCAGAAACGGTGCGCACGGAAATTGGTAAAATTAAAGCTTTGATTATCTTTTTTGGAGAAAAAAACCGCCAAATTGTGGGCGGAAAAATTACGGAGGGGGAAATTAAAAAAGGGTTAAAGTTGGATGTCATCAGAGGAATTGAAAAAGTAGGAGCGGGTAAAATCATTAGCTTACAGCGTAATAAAAAAGAGGTGGATTTATTAAGAAAGGGCGACGAGTGCGGGATTATGTTCGAGGGAAACGTCAAAGTTGAGGAAGGTGACATTTTAGCAGCGTACGTGGAGGAAAGGCAAAAAGGAGTGCTCTAATGACCAATCGAATTGAAAAGGTAAATTCATTGCTGGAACACGAAATTGGGAAAATTATTCTGCGGGATTTTACGTTTTCAGGCAGTTTGGTGACACTGACGCACGTGGAAGCCAGCGCCAATTTAATTGAAGCCAAGGCCTACATTTCCGTTTTCCCGGAAGATAAAACAGACAACATCATTGAAACACTAAATAAGGGCGTGTATGATGTCCAGCAAAAAATAAACAAAGCACTGTTTATGAGGCCGATTCCAAAGATTATGTTTAGGCGAGATACAGAAACCAGCCAGGCGGGGCGGGTAGAAGAATTGTTGGAGAAAATCAAAGAAAGTGATATAAAGGAATAGATTTGGCCGCGTAGCTAAGTAGTAAAGTCTCGCTGCGCGAGATCTGGCGTAGCCAGACACTTTATATGTTCTATGTCTATTTTCTAGGAAGTTTGAAAAATAATGATTTATATATTGGTTCGACTCAAAATCTAGAGACGAGATTGCTATTTCACAATTCCGGAAAAGTGAAGTCCACACAATTCTATAGATCCTGGAAACTGCTTGGTAGCGAAGAATTTAATACAAGGAGCGAGGCAATGATTAGGAAAAAGTTTTTAAAAAGTCACCAGCAAAAAGATTTATTGAAGAAAAAATACATGGCCATGTAGCTAAGTAGTAAAGCACTTCTCTGCAAAAGAAGTATACGCCGGTGCGATTCCGGCCATGGCCTCAAGATTTTGGTGGGTGTCTCGCTGCGCGAGATCTGGCGTAGCCAGACAATTCCCATCCGGGTCTCAAGTTAAAATTAATCGCGCCCAGGTGGTGGAATGGTATACACGAAGGACTTAAAATCCTTTGAGCGTTAGCTCATGCGGGTTCGACTCCCGCCCTGGGCACCAGATTTTTTGAAAAAAAGGTCGATGAAATATTAATCTATTTTTAAAACTATGATAAAAGAATCTCGATTAACTATTCGATTAATTGCGCTGTGGGTCATTGTCATCGCGGGCCTAGTGCTTGCCTATTGGTCGTTGCAAAATCTGACGGTATCAGTCATCAAGGCGGCTAACGGAGGCTATGCGTATTCCGCAAGCTCAATCCAGGGAGGATATGGCATGGGAATGGGCGCTCCTTATTACAATCCTTGTATGCAACCACCCATGTATCCAATGCTTTCTTCCGGTCAAACCTATCCCGGAGCTCCAGCAGTCATGCAAACCAAAGAAGATAAAACCGCGTTGGATAAGTATAACCAAGATTACCAAAAGTATACTGATAAATTAGAAGTGGATTGCCGAGCCAACATGGAAAAAGAGGAAGTATCAAAAAAGAGTCTGGAAAGGTCTTCTTTTTGGGGGGATATCTGCCAATATCTCTTTTCTTCTTTGCTAGGCATTGGCGCAGTTATTATTGCGTTTAGAATGGTAAAAAAGAGTGAGTTGGAAGTGTAACTTGTGTGAAATTTAAAAAACAGCGCCCCGATGTACATCGGGGCGCTGTTTTTATTAATCAATTAACTCTCTAAAATTTCAATCGGCACATTATATCTTGCCCCAAGCTCTACCGCGTCGCGCGTATCGGCAAACCATACGTCTGCACGCTGAAGTTTTCCGTATTTTTCATTCATTCTATCCTGCACCGTAAATACCTTGTCCCCAAATAGTTTAGGAATTCTTATCTTGGTATCAAACGGCAATCCGTTGATAGCAATCGTTCCATCCTCCACTTGCTTTTGAGAAGCTGTCAAAAAAGGAGTATCGTCGGTTTGGTCGGCTGTGCTTGAATATCCCGTCACCACCATTTTAATGGTCTTAACCACATGGTAAGCTTCAGGATCCAACTTGCAAATCGTCAAATGCCCGTTTTTTACCAAAGTTGGTTTATACGAGGCATTATTTTGATTTACCACATCGGCCGTAGCCAATAGGGGGGCAACCAATCCGTACAATACAACTCCAGATACCAAACCAGAAACAATAGCTTTAAATAATGGTTTTGTAGTCATAAGCGTAGGTGATTTAACTAAAAACTCCCTCTTTGGGAGCATATCTTAATACTAGCATATTCAAGCGACCTTGTCAATAGTTATGAACTACTTATCCACAGGTGTCAAGAAAGATGTTTTTAGGCTAAAAATGCATAAAAAAGCCTGCTAATCCGTAGAAAAACAGGCTTCTAAGTGTCTGAAAAATAATCGACGTAGGTTATATTGACTTCACCTAGCAAAGTTTTTTGGAAAGGTCCATAGCTGGCCCGAGCCATTATCTTCTTGCCGGCTAAGACGACGGGCAACCAAACTTTGTCAGCTGGCATCATGTTTTCAAACGGTAATTTGTTTTTCTCAAACCAGGTTGGACTTGCCATTTCATCGGTAGATTGTGGCTCACCACTCCACCGATGTACCAGGAACACGTAGACTTTACAAACAAAAGTATTGCCATCAGCCTTAGTGTTGTTAAAATATACAGTTGCTACTCTATCAAAAGAATCTGTAGAAACATCTACCTTTGCCTCTTCGGAGAGTTCTCTTAATATAGATTGTAGAGGAGTCTCTCCCTGCTCAATTCCGCCACCGTACCCATTCCAACACCCTTGGCCGATCTTTTTGGTTTTCATCGCGAGCAACACTTTATCATCTTTCGTAAGAAAGCAAAGTGTGGCTCTTAATAAGACTTTTTCTTCTTGCATATGAGATTCTCCTTTGAATGTACAAAAAATTTGAGCGGGCGAGCAGAATCGAACTGCCCTCTCGTCCTTGGCAAGGACGTATAATACCAATATACCACGCCCGCTTAAGGCTTGGTGGTGCCGCGGGGGTGAATCGAACACCCGACCAGGCGCTCTTCAGGCGTCTGCTCTACCACTGAGCTACCACGGCAAAATAAATTCTGTGGACGCTGAGGGATTCGAACCCCCGACCTTGATGGTGTAAACATCCTGCTCTACCACTGAGCTAAGCGTCCTTGTCGACTGTGCGCGGGACAGGAGTCGAACCTGCATGCCCTTTCGAGCGCTACCACCTCAAGGTAGTGCGTCTGCCGTTTCGCCACCCGCGCCCTTATTATTTTGGAGTTTCCAATACGGCTTCTTCTGGTTCAATCTCTGTCTCAACTACTTTTGACACTTCTGGCGCAATGGCTGCAGCAAAAGCTACATCTCGCTTTTTAAGTTTGGCTTTCTTTCCTTTGGCTGTTCGCAAGTAATATAACTTAGACCTTCGCACCTTGGCCGAGGCAACCACTTCAATTTTGGCAATGGCTGGTGAATGCACCGGAAAAATTCTTTCCACGCCCACCTGCTGGACCACCTTACGCACCGTAATCGTACTAGAAACCCCCTTGCCATGTTTTCGAGCAATCACAATACCTTCAAACATTTGAATTCTCTCCTTCTCTCCTTCCTTGATTTTTTGATGCACCTTCACGGTGTCACCGGGTCTAATGTCCGGCATGCCGGCTATCAAATTTGCTTTGTTGAATGTTTCTGTTTTTGTCATGATATGTTTTTTAATACTTTTTGTAGATCTTCTGATATATCAGAAGTGAACTCTTTTAGAATGCCATTTGGTAAAGTAATGCTCACATAAGAAGCATGTAAAAATTGTCTTTCCAAATCCTCGGGCTTTGGCGAATCCTTAAACCCGTACAACTTGTCGCCCGCAATGGGATGATGAATATGGGCCAAGTGGCACCTGATTTGATGCTTACGGCCGGTTTTCATGGTTACTTCGAGCAATGTGTAATCCTTGAATCTTTCAAGAACTTTATATTCTGTAACTGCTTCTCTTTCACCAGTTTCTACTGCCCTTTGTTTTCTTGGGTCAGCAGGCGAGCGTTCTATGAAAGTTTTAATAGTCCCAGAATCGTCTTTAATAACCCCCGTGGCCAAGGCAATGTATTTCTTGCCTACCTCTCTATTTTTAAACTGTTTTTGCAAAAAAATCAAGGCCTCAGAGCTTTTTGCCACCAAAAGCACCCCCGAAGTGTCTTTATCTAGCCGATGTACAATTCCATAGCGCGGCGCCTCGCCGGCCTTTTTTAATTCAGGATATTTTTCAACCAGCAGATCAATCACTGTTTTTGCTTCATGTTTCATGCTTAATGCTTCATGAAATACAACAACCCCCGCGGGCT
>JAHFKW010000014.1 GCA_023245145.1 Candidatus Staskawiczbacteria bacterium | reverse complement strand
TACCAGCCAAACTAAGGAAGAATTTGGGTAAACGAACCAACGTTGGTCGAGCCGAAGGGGTTATTCCTGCGGTGGTTTATGGTCCCGGAGAAAAAAACGCCAACATTGAAGTGAGCGAAAAAGAATTTATTAAAGTATTCCGGAAAGCCGGCGAAAGTTCTTTGGTTGAGTTGGTAATTGACGGCGCAGAAAGACGGCCGGTGCTAATTAATGAAATTCAAAAAAATCATGTGACTGATCAAATTATTCACATCGATTTTTTCCAAGCTTCGCTGAAAGAAGAAGTGCAAGTGAATGTTCCGTTGGTGTTTGAAGGAGTGGCGTTGGCAGAAAAAGATTTGGGTGGAACTTTAAATAAAAATTTCTTGGAAATTGAAGTTAAGGCATTACCTCAGAATTTGCCCCATGAAATTAAAGTGGATATTTCAAAACTGAATACATTTGAAGACCACATTTTAGTGAAAGATTTGATAATTCCAGCTGGTGTGACCGTTTTGAAAAACGCCGATGAAATTGTGGCTGCTGTTTTGCCGGCGCAAAAAGTGGAAGAAGAATTGGCTAAAGAAATTACGGAAGATGTGGAAAACATTGAAAAAGTAGAGAAGGAAAAGAAAGAGGAAGTGGTGATTGAGGATGTGAAAGAGGAGAAAAAGTAGTATAATGATGGCATGGATAAACGAATACAGACAATACTATGGTTAGTATTGTTTTTTGTTATAATGCCTGTTTTAACCTATGCTGAAGATATGGAGGCTGTTTGTGCACAACTTTCTGCCTCTGCTGACAGTTGTCAGGGTTTCAGTTCGGCTGATTGTCAGGCTAAACTTCAAAGTTGTGCGACCTATTATGATGCTCAAAGTGCGGCCATTGCCAAGGATTTAACTAAAACCCAGGCCCAAAAAAACACCCTGCAAAACGCTGTTAGTGCTTTGAAGAAGAAAATCAATGGACTGGAAAACCAAATTACTGCCGGCACGGTAACGGTCAAACTTTTGACTAGTAAAATCAATGATACGCAGGTTTCTATTGATAAGACATCGGTCAATATTGAAAATTCTCAAAATCAAATTACCAACATTTTACGTGCTATTAACGAAGAAGATAAAAAACCGTCTTTCGTGATCTTATTGGAAGGAAATTTGTCGGATTTTTTTAGCAATGTTTCATATTTGGAATCCTTAAATGCTCGCGTGTCCGAACTTTTGGAAAGCACCACTAATTTAAAAGCCTATCTGGAAAATCAAAAAACAAAAATCGATACGGAAAAAGGCCAAGTCCAAAAAACGGTACAAATTCAAACTCTGCAAAAACAAGAAAACGAAAAAAATAAAAAACAGCAAGATTCACTTTTAAAATTAACGGAAGTTCAGTATCAACAACAGCAAAAAGATAAGGCAGTGGCCGACAAAAAAGCTGCGGCCATTAAAAGCAGAATTTTTGATTTGATTGGAGTTTCCAAGGCCCCCAATTTTGGTGAAGCTTACGCCATTGCCAAATATGTTTCCAGTGTGACGGGCGTACGGCCAGCATTTTTACTCGCCATTTTGACTCAGGAATCCAGTATCGGAAAAAATGTGGGTCAGTGTTATGTGACTGACACAACTACGGGTGAGGGCACTAATTTGCAGGGCATAACTAAAAAAAGAGTCATGAGCCCACCAAGTATTCCGGCCTTTCTTGAATTGACCAGTAGTCTTGGTATGAATTCGTCTAAAACACCGGTTTCTTGTTGGATACCGTTGTATTCTTCCAGTGGTGCACCCTACGGTTGGGGCGGAGCCATGGGGCCGGCTCAATTTATTGTTTCCACTTGGAATTTGTATAAAGATAATGTGGCACAAGTTACAGGTAAAGTAGCTAATCCGTGGAACATCAACGATGCTTTTTTAGCTTCGGGATTATTGCTAAAAGAAAATGGTGCGCTTTCCAATGAATCAACGGCCGCGGCTAAATATTACTGCGGAGGCAGTTATGGCCGGTCCGAATGCAGAGCGTACGCCAGGTCGGTTTTAAGTATTGCCAACGGTTATGCCGATGACATCGCAGCGATTGGTGGGTAAGTTAAACTTGAGGTTTCAGATTTCGAAACGCTTTCATGATGGGCTCCAGATTTCCCTCAACGATGTCTTCTAAATTATGCCAGCTTTTGCCGATGCGATGGTCTGTGATTCTGTTTTGTGGAAAATTATAGGTGCGGGTTTTTTCACTGCGTTTAGCCCAGCCAATTTGGGCGCGTCTTTCTTCGGTTAAAGCCGACATGTCATTCTCTTCTTGCGCCTGCAAAATTCGGGCTGCCAAAATTCCCATGGCATTTTCTTTATTTTGATGCTGGCTTCTTTCAGATTGACTGGTTACCACCACGCCGGTTGGTTTATGGGTGATGCGAATGGCCGATTCGGTTTTGTTGACGTGTTGGCCACCGGCACCGCTAGAACGATAGGTGTCAATTTTTAAATCTTCGGGCCGAATAACCAATTCAATTCTTTTGGGTTTATTTAATACGGCAATGGTGATGGTTGAGGTATGTACTCGGCCTTGTTTTTCGGTTTTGGGAATTCTTTGCACGCGATGTACGCCACTTTCGTATTGCATAGCATCATAAGCACCCGCACCCGAAAGTTCAAATGTCATTTGTTTATAACCGCCAATATCCGACAGGTCAGAATCCAAAACGCGTTGCCCCCAGCCTTGTGAGGTAGCATACTTGGTGTACATTCTATATAAATCACGTACAAAAAGCCCGGCCTCGTCTCCGCCCGTGCCAGCGCGAATTTCAATGATGACTGATTGTTTATCCTTTGCCTCGCCGGAGCTTCCAGCGTAGGCGGGTTGATTTTCCATTGAATTAATATATCATCTTGCTCTATATACATCAAGGGTATTGCAATATTCTGGAAAACTTGATAATATTCCAAGTATCTATTATTATAAGATTTATGAAGACAGACATCCATCCAAACTATTTTGCCAAAGCTTCTGTTACCTGCGCCTGCGGTAACAAGTTTTTTGTTGGCTCAACCAAAGAATTTATTGAAACTGAAATTTGCGCCAAGTGCCACCCTTTTTATACCGGCAAAGAAAAACTGATTGATAAAGTGGGACGCGTGCAAAAGTTTATGGACAAAGCCGCCAAAAAATCTGTCGCTCCCAAAAAGGTGAAGAAAACAAAAATTCGGAAAATAGAAAATAGTAAATAGTAAATAGAAAATAGAATACCAATGTCAGACGATAAAAAATCACTATTGAATGTGGAAGAAATGACTAAAGCTGGTTTGCATTTTGGTCATACGGTTTCCAAGCTCCATCCAAAAATGAAGCAGTTTGTGTCCGGCATTAAAAATAATGTTCACGTGATTGATTTGGAAAAAACCGCCAAAGAATTTGATAGAGCCTTGGCATTTATCAAAAAAGCTGTAGCTGAAGGAAAAACCATTTTATTGGTGGGAACCAAAATTCAAATGAAGGAAATGACAAAAATGACGGCGCAAGATGCCATGATGCCATATGTGACTGAACGCTGGTTGGGCGGTACTATTACCAATTTTGAAACCATTTCAAAACGAGTGGCGTATTATAAAGAGTTGGAAAATAAAAAAAATATCGGTGAGTTAGAAAAATATACTAAAAAAGAAAGATTACTTTTTGATCGTGAATTGGAAGCCTTAAAAAAGAAATTTGAGGGTATTAGAAATATGATAAAGTTACCTGATGCCGTGATTATTTTGGATATTAAAAAAGATATTGCGGCAGCCAGAGAAGCCAAGCGAAAGGGGATTACCATTATTGGTGTGACTGATACTAACATTGACCCAACTTTGGCAGATTACGCTATTCCGGCCAATGATGATGCAATGAGCTCTATTAAATATATTTTAGAAAAAGTAAAGGAAACTATATTAAATCATAAAGCATAGAGCATGAAGCATGAAGCAACGATGACTCGTTTGTTTCATGTTTTATGTTCCATGTTCCATGAACGTGTCAACTATTGAAGACATTAAAAAATTGCGAGATGAAACCGGAGCTTCGCCGGTGAAAATTAAAAAAGCTTTGGAAGAAGGTGGTGGTGATTTTGAAAAAGCCAAAGCATTATTGAATGCCTGGGGAGCAGTAAAAGCAGGTGAAAAAGGAGAGAGGGAAACCCATGACGGTATGATTGATTTTTATATTCATCCGAATGCCAAGTCGGGGGTATTGTTGGAAATTCGCTGTGAAACGGATTTCGTAGCTAAATCTCCGGAATTTAAAAATTTAGCCCATGAAATTTGTTTGCAGATTGTGGCTTTAATGCCCGAAACTGTGGAAACTTTGTTGATACAACCCTGGGTGAAAGATGGAACCAAAACGGTTAAAAATTTGATTGAAGAAGCCACGGCTAAAATTGGAGAAAAAATTGAGGTAAAACAATTTAGTCGATTTGAAATTTAACCATGTTGCAACTTATTGCTTTTATTATTTTTTTAGGATCTGTGCTATCGATAGCATTCATTTTGTTTAAAAAAGCGCCTGTGCTAGCAGGGTTACCTAAAAATGGGCATCATGGTTTTAAAAAGCCAGAACTGGTTGACAAGATTCATAAAAAAACCAAAGCCTGGCATTTCCATTTTTTTGAAAAGCAAATGTTGTTGCATAAGTTGCTTTCTTGGACCAAAATTGTTACTCTAAAAATGGAACGATGGTTGGATCATCTGCTTTCCGGTATCAGAAAAAAAGCACAAGAATTAGATAAGCAAGTGAAGAAGGGGAAGTAGGTCTTTAAAATTGTGCCGGAGTAGCTCAGTGGCCAGAGCAGCGCTTTTGTAAAGCGAAGGTCGTGGGTTCGACTCCCACCTTCGGCTCCAAGGTATTGACCCCGCACCAATTTCACTATATAGTCCATATTGATTTAGAGTTATTTAGCGGATTTAAGATTGTGAAATATGCTAATAGTTATTTGGTGAAAGTGGTGAGGGGTTGACATTCATTTTATTTAGACTAGAATGGTAATTACCAAACAATAACAATTCATTTGCAAAGAACATCCGCGGGAATATTTTTGAAAAAGAATATTGCCGCGGATATTTTTCTTCGCCGGGCCGAAGCTTTATGCGAAGGCTGGTCGGAAAAGCTAGCAGAGAAAGTAATTTGACAATTAAGTAGGTAAGTAAAAATTTAGTTTTTTGAAGTTGTCTTAAATAAGTCTCATAGATACTTAATCTATTACTATATTTGAGAGTTTGATCCTAGCTCAGGGTGAACGCTGGAAATGTGGATACCGGCATGCAAGTCAAGGGGCCGCAAGGCACCGGCGAACGGCTTAGTAACACGTAGATACATACCGTAAAGTGGGGCACAGCTCGTCGAAAGACGGGGTAATTTCCCATGATCCCGCAAGGGTAAAGGCGCAAGCCGCTTTATGAATGGTCTGCGGTCTATCAGCTAGTTGGTGAGGTAATGGCTCACCAAGGCTATGACGGATAGGGGGCGTGAGAGCGCGACCCCCAAGAATGGCACTGCG
>JAHFKW010000013.1 GCA_023245145.1 Candidatus Staskawiczbacteria bacterium | reverse complement strand
TCGGTATTCCAGCATCGAAGGCACTCTGCGTAAATGTTGCCCTCGTGCGTGTGCCGATGTTCTTCGCGAAAGTGACACAGAAGCATCCAACCCTTGTGCCGACAACCCGGACATGGCCGCTCGATGACCAGTGCCCCCTGAAGAATTTCAGGGTTAAGATGAGCCAGTACCTCTGCCCCGCCCCTCAAACGGATTTTGGCCACATTCTTGGAAACGAACTCTACCACATAGCCTTGCACCCCCAAAAATTGCACGCCCATGGACTAACTCCTAACTTGCTCTTGTAAGCAAGTTAAGGTTAATCACAAACGCTGTGATGAATGGAATCCCTAAATTACTTAAAGAGTTGTTTCCAATACTAATAGATAGAATAGCGACTGTCAATAGTTTACCTCCCTTCCCCAGCGTGGTAAACTGACTAAATACTTTTAACCAAGATATATCATTATATGGAAAATATTGAACAAATTCGGCATTCGCTCGCCCACTTACTAGCTTCGGCGGTTTTGGAGTTTTATCCAAAAACTAAATTGGGCATCGGCCCGGCCATTGAAAATGGATTTTACTATGATATGGCTTTGCCCAAAGAATTTAAACCGGAGGATTTGCCAAAAATTGAAGCCCGCATGCGTGAGCTCATCAAAGAAAACCAAGAATTTGTTGGAAAAAAAGTCAGTAAAATTACGGCCAAAAAGTTATTTGCCAAACAGCCCTACAAACTGGAATTAATAAAAGACTTAAAAGAAGGTACGCTGACCACTTATCAAAATGGGGCTTTTTTGGATTTATGCCGTGGCGGACACGTGGAAAATACCAAAGAAATTGATCTGAACTCTTTTAAACTGACCAAAATCGCCGGAGCTTATTGGAAGGGTTCAGAAAAAAATGCCATGCTGACTCGCATTTACGGCGTAGCTTTTGAAAACGCGGTAAAATTACAAGAATATCTAAACATGCAGGAAGAAGCGGAAAAAAGGGATCATCGCGTGCTGGGGCAAAAACTAGGCCTTTTTATGTTTCACGAGACGGCTCCGGGAATGCCTTATTGGCTTCCAAAAGGATTATCACTTTATAATGAACTGGTGAATTTTTGGAGAAAAGAACATGTCGCTCTTAATTATCAGGAAATTTCCAGCCCCTTAGTAAATAAAGCCGAACTATGGCACACTTCTGGTCACTGGGAACACTATAAAGAAGATATGTTTATTGCCAATATGGGTGAAAATGAAATTTATGGCATTAAACCCATGAATTGCCCCAACGCCATGGTGGTTTTCAATTCTATGCAAGTAAGCTATAAAGATTTACCACTTAGACTATCGGATACCGATAAGCTACATCGCTATGAAAGATCTGGTACCCTTAATGGATTGTTGCGTGTTCGAGCCTTCCAGCAAGATGATTCACATAATTTTATATCGGAAGATATGATTGCTTCAGAATATAATCATATTTTTGATATCTGTAAAAATTTTTACGGCATTTTTGGTTTAACGTATTCTTTTAGACTAGGAACCCGCCCAGAAAAATTCCTTGGCGAAAAAGCTACTTGGGACAAAGCTGAAGCAGAATTAAAAAAAATCCTAGAAAAATCTGGTGTACCATATACCGTCAAAGAAGGTGATGGCGCATTTTACGGACCAAAAGTAGATATTGTTATGAAAGATTCTCTTGGCCGTGACTGGCAAATGGGAACTATCCAACTTGATTTTCAACTTCCCCAGAGATTTCATTTAAATTATATTGGCCAAGATGGAACTAAAAAAACTCCTGTCGTAGTGCACCGAGTTATTTATGGATCGCTAGAAAGATTTATTGGTATTCTCATAGAACACACCGCCGGAGCTTTTCCCTTGTGGCTCTCTCCTGTTCAAATCGCCGTTATTCCGATTTCGGAAAAACATGTGGAATATGCCAAGCAAGTAGCGGGCAGGTTACAGGTTGCAGGTTGCAGGTTGCAGGTGATGGACGAAAATGAATCGCTGGGCAAAAAAATCCGAGAAGCCGAAATGCAAAAAATTCCGTATTTACTAATTATGGGTGATAAAGAAATTGCTGCCAATTCGGTGGGCGTGCGACAACGAGGGAAAGGCGATTTGGGTGCCATGGCGTTTGAAGCGTTTTTAGAAAAAATTGCGCAAGAAATAAAAGAAAAAAAATAATATGCAAGAAATTACTCAATTTACAAAAGACTTAATTAAAAAATACGCTAATTGGCAACAGTCACTCAAACCACACGGGGGAGAAACTACTATTCACGTTGATGAGGTGGCGTCAAAGATAGCTGCCTTTTATGAGCAAATCAGAACCATCATTGACTGGAAGGAAGAACATTTAATGCGTCGAGCGGCCATTATTAGAAAACTAAAAAGAAAGTTTTTAGACTTTGAAATTAATAATTTTACGAATCACGAAAGTGCCGAATCATTAATCTTGGAGCTGATTCGTGGAGGTTTTTTCCCGAATAATAAAATAGTAGAATCAAAAATCGGCGAGGTGCAAAAAGTTATTGACAAATATGTATTTATTTTAAAAAACAATCCCGAAAATAAGCAAGGTAAAGCTGGACTGCAGTTTTATACCAGACTCTTGGAAATTGCCGCCTGTGAAATTGAAGAAACCCTGGCACCATCGCTCAAAGAAATGGCCCTGATAGAATATATGTTCAGTCAAATGCAACAGAAAATAAAAGTCTCTGAAAACATCTATGAAAAAGGTTTATTAAAAAGAGAAGAAGTTGATACCCAAATATACATTGCCGTCCAAGAATCGCTCTTTAAATTGGATGAGCCTATTATTAGCTACAACTTAATAAAATATACCTATCCTTATTGGAATAACCCCACGGAAGATGAACTGCTCAAAGTTTCACAAAACATGCATAGCATTCTACATAGCATTGAAGCCCAATTGGCTCATCCCCTTGGAAGAAAGTTTTATTCAATCTGCGAAAAACACGACACGCCTTACTTATTGCTCGGAGACATATTATTTAAAGAAACCCCCGATCGATTAAATGTTGCTATCCATGACCCCGCGCAACTGGAAGCCTTGGTGAAAGAAGCCTACATTAAAAGACTGGCGGATTTAAAAGATAAAATTAAACGAGCTGCAGTTTATTCCACTACTTCTATTTTTATAACAAAAATCTTATCACTGGTTATATTGGAATGGATTCTGGCTTTTTTAATAGGCGACAAACTTAATGCAATCTTTCTGGTCGCCGATATATTAATACCCACCCTCCTGATGGCATTTTTAGTTGCCACCGTCCGCTTGCCATCCAAAAAAAATCTCAGTTTAGTTATTTTAGAAACTATGAAAATTGTCTACCAAAAAGAAAAAATGGACACGTATGAAGTAAAGCTTGCAAGGCAAAGGAGCGTTATTACTCGGGCCACACTTTCTTTCATTTATCTGCTTGGCGCCTGCGTTTCTTTTGGAGCACTCTTTTGGATTTTTGAATACTTCCGATTCCCCATTGCATCTATTGCTATTAATATTCTGTTCATAGCACTCATTTTATTTGCCGGAACAGCAGTACGAACAAGAAGCCGAGAACTTTCTATTGAAGAGGAACATGAGGGATTCTTAGAATTTATTTCAGACATATTATTCTTGCCACTGACCGGAGTCGGACGGTGGCTATCCAACACATGGAGGCAATATAATGCCATTACTGCGTTTTTAAATGCGTTAATTGATATGCCATTTTCCACTTTTGTGGAGTTTTTAGAGCGATGGCGATATTTTATCAAAGACAAAAAAGAAGAAATGCGATAATGAAAAAGTTGATTGTTATTTTGGGACCCACAGCTTCGGGTAAGAGCGACCTGGCAGTAACACTAGCCAGGCGTTTTTCTGGTGAAATCATTTCTGCTGACTCAAGACAGATATATAAAGGCTTAGATATCGGTTCAGGCAAAATAATTAAAAGCCAAATGAAAGGCATCCCCCATTATCTTTTGGATGTGGCTTCGCCCCAACGCCGATTTACGGTGGCGCAGTTTCAAAAGCTAGCTTTGCAGAAAATCAAAGAAATTCAATCGCACGACCAAGTGCCTTTTTTGGTGGGCGGAACGGGACTTTATATTCAATCTATTGTGGACGGTGTGGTTTTTCCAAATGTGAAGCCCAGCCGCGCGCTCCGCGCGCGGCTGGCAAAAAAGTCCGTCCAAGAATTATTTAACATGCTTAAAAAGTTAGACCCCGTCCGCGCCACTAACATTGACCCCAGAAACCCCCAACGCTTAATCCGCGCACTGGAGATTGTACTTACCACCAAGAAGCCTGTTCCCACACTATACTACAATTCTCGCACGTACGAGAATAATAGTATATTACAACTAGGCATAAGTACATCAAAAAGTAAACTAAAAAAAGCCATCCAAAAAAGATTACTGGCTCGTCTACCAAAAATAATTATTGAAGTAAAAAAATTACACAAAAAAGGCTTATCATTTAAACGCCTTGAAGAACTTGGCCTGGAATACCGTTTTGTCGCCCAATATCTTCAAAAAAAATTAAACAAACCAGAAATGATAAATATATTACAAAAAGAAATCTGGCAGTACTCCAAACGCCAAATGACATGGTTTAATCGCGACAAGCGCATCCACTGGATTAGGAATAAAAGTGAAGCCGAGAAACTAATCAAGAAATTTATCTAAAACTTCTCTAACTTTTTGCGGATTCGCCGTCCCGCGCGTAACTGCCATCACTTGCCCCGCCAAAAACTGTAGGGCATTTTTGTTGCCGGCTTTATAATCCGCCACGGGCTTTGGATGTTTAGCAATCACTTCTTCAATCACTTTTTGAAGCACACCATCATCTTGCATTTGTCCCCAATTATTTGATTCCACAATTTGCGATGGATCAACTCCGGTATTATACATTTGCAACAAAACCGCTTTGGCAGTCTTACTGTTGATTTCTTCCTTGTAAATCATTTTAATAAATTCAGCAAAATTTTCCGGCGTAATCTTAAAGTCTATTTCAATAAATTGTTTACCCGCCATAAGCCCCAAAATATCCGAAATTAAATAATTTGCCACTAATGCATACAGTTTTTTATTAGTATCTTTACCTCCCTCGGTTAAAAGCCACTCATTAAATTCCGAAATCACTTTTTCGTAAAATTCGCCCAAGTCCCTATTTAAAACAAACATTTCAACTTGGGCTGCTTCCAACCCATATTCTTTTTTAAATCTCTTCCTCTTCTCTTCCGGTAGTTCAGAAATAGTAGCTTTTATTTCATCAAGATACTTTTTCTCAAAGTGAAGTGAGGGCAAATCCGGCTCTGGAAAATACCGGTAATCATGGGCGGATTCTTTTTCGCGTTGGCTAAAGGTTTCTTCCTTTTTATCATTCCAACCGCGGGTTTCCTGCACCACTGTTCCCCCACTTTCCAGCACCTCTGTCTGGCGATCAATTTCAAAATCAATGGCTTTTTGCACCACCTTAAAACTGTTTAAGTTTTTAATTTCCACTTTGGTGCCGAGCTTGGCGGTCTTACTCACCGAAATATTCACCTCCACTCGCATCAAGCCTTTTTCCATATCGGCATCACAAACCCCCAAGTATTTAAAAATCAACTGTAATTCTTCGGCAAACTTTCTAGCCTCAATTCCAGAATGAATATCCGGCTCCGTCACCAATTCCATCAACGGCACGCCCGCTCGGTTATAGTTTACCAGCGAGTAGTCCGCATTTTCCGGATGAATAGAACTCCCCGTGTCCTCTTCCAAATGAATTCGAGTAATCCCTACGACTTGAA
>JAHFKW010000002.1:126786-133423 GCA_023245145.1 Candidatus Staskawiczbacteria bacterium | reverse complement strand
TTCGGGCGGTCTCGGAGATCTCGCATTTGGGACGAATAACTTGATTAAAGTAAAGTTTTTTGCTATAAATGGACTAGTACAAAGTGTCAAAAACTTTCACCTCACGGAGTTCTGCCATGCAAGTAAAATTCACTGAACGCTTCAATAATGTCATGCATTTGGCCAATCAAGAAGCTCGTCGATTTAAACACGAATACATGGACACAGAGTACTTGCTACTTGGCCTTGTGAAGTTGGGCGCGGGGCTTGGCGTGGAAATACTCAAGAAGCTCAATGTGGACCCTATCAAAATTGGTGCAGAGGTAATAAAGATTATCCAATTTGGGCCCGAAATGGCTATGATAGGCAAATTACATCAAACGCCGCGAACTAAGAAAGTCATCGAGTATGCCATCGAAGAAGCTCGTACCCTCAATCACAATTACGTGGGTACCGAACACCTTCTGCTCGGAATGCTTCGCGAGCGTGAAGGCGTGGCCGGGATGGTTTTGATGAACCTTGGCGTGACCCCGGAAAAAGCACGGGACGAGCTGAGCAAAATCCTTGGATGATCGAACTATGAGCTACTTGGTCGCGTTGGACAACCTCCTTCGCGACCTTTTTATTTTTCAACACGCACGTGCATGTGCGTGTTGAAAATGCCCTTGCATTATTAAGGTTTTATACCTAAAATACAGCAATAGTATTAATAGTACACATTATGAGCAAAAAATACTTAATTTCACTGGTTTTGGCTGGAATATTAACAGCTGGCGGGTTTGCGGGGGCCAGTCGTTCTATGTTAACAGTTAATGGATGGGACGACACCCAAAAACAAGAAATGGAAACCCGAGCTTTGGCGCAGATAAAAAATGACCCTGCTCTAAAGAATGTGGTTATAGCTAAAGATAGTATTAATTTGGATTATGCCACTACCGCCAAATTATTTGGTTTTATCCCGTTTCCTATGACGGTGCATGTGGTTTCTGACAATAATGGAAGGGTGGTGGTTACGTTTCCTTGGTACCGCTTTTTGGTGAAAACCAATCACGCCCACTCAGCCGAATTAATGAACGGAGTTTTCCAGCATAATCAAAGTAATTTGGAATTTTTAAAAGCTAAAAGTAGCGCCGAGGCTCAATTGGAAATTTTCCTGAATATTTCGGGAGCGATGCACGAAATGGCCAAACCCATTATTCAAAATATTAAGGCTTAGTACGTATGCAGAAAACGGCTTTTACCATTATTTTATTTTACCGCTTTGCCAAGATTAAAAATCCGGAAGCGTTCAAAATGAAGCAACAAAAAATTGCAAGTAGTTTTAACTTAACTGGCCGGATTTTGGTTGGAAAAGAAGGTTTAAATGGCACATTGGAAGGTAAAACGGTGGATATTAAAAAATATATTAACAATCTTAAAAAACAACCGTTTTTCAAAAAAGTGGTGTTTAAACAAAGCGCTGGCAATGGCTATGCTTTTCCAAAACTGAAAGTCAAGGTACGGGATGAAATCGTGACGCTAGGCGCGGGCAAATTTGATGTAAAAAAAGAAACAGCTAAAGTGATAACAGCTACAGAACTAGACAAGATGTTTGATGCCGCCTCCGCCAAAGGCTCTGGCGGGTCAAAGGAGGATTTTACGATTTTGGACTTAAGAAATGATTATGAAATTGAAGCGGGCTATTTTGAGAAAACAGTACACCCCGGACTTAGATTTTTTAGAGAATTGCCAGGTAAGCTTAAAAATATAGAGCATTTGAAAAGTAAAAAGGTAGTGGCAGTGTGTACCGGAGCCATTCGCTGTGAGAAAGCCACTTGTTTCTTAAAAAAGAAAGGTTTTAAAAATATTTACCAATTAAAAGATGGGATTCATTCGTATATTCAAAAGTATCCGGGCAAGCGCTTTAAGGGCAGTTTGTTTGTGTTTGATAATCGGATTACCACAGAAGTGGTGGATACAAAAAACCGAGAAGTGGTGGGAAGGTGCTTTTATTGTACGGCAGTTTGTGAGGATTTTTACAATGATGACAGTATTCGACCCTCAAAGAAGGTAATTTGCTGTAAAAGGTGTATAATGAAACAAGGCAGTCATTTAAGACAAGCAGTGACGGTGTGATAATGTGTCGCAACAAAACATGGAAACCATCTCATTTGAAGATTTTAAAAAAGTGGAAATTCGGATTGGGAAAATTGTGGCCGTAGAAGCCTTACCTGATTCCAATAAATTGCTGAAATTGCAGGTGGATTTTGGTGTTGCCGCCTTTGCGCAGGGCTCCGGCGAGCCGAGGGAGCAACGACAAATTCTGGCTGGCATTGCCAAGTTTTATACGCCCGAACAATTAATGGGTAAATTATGTCCATTTGCATTTAATTTGGCGCCCAAGAAAATGGGGGAATATGAAAGCCAAGGCATGATGCTGTGTGCAGATAGTGGCGATGGCGGGCCAATTTTAATCCATCCAGATAAAGAAATTCCACTGGGTAGTTTAATTAAATAGCAATGTTTAGGACTTTTTTTGATTGGTACAATAAAAATTATCAATTTAACTTGCGTTTAGCAACAGTACTTTTTTTATTGCAAATCTTTCATTTAATTTGGTTAACCGGCAACGTAGTAGTGTTTAGGTTGTTTGGTGTCAGTTTTTTGCCACATTGGCTTGATGGATTAGTGGCTATTGTAGACTACACGGAAATTCCAGCCCTCATTAGTATTTCTTTAGTGTATGTTAATGAAATCTTCACCGGCAAAGCCAACCAAAAAACTTGGTTGTATTTATTTTTACTCAATACCCAATGGCTACACTTGTTTTGGATAACCGACGAAGTGGTAGTGGCAAACTTTACCGGACATACTGGACTGGCTATTCCTATCTGGCTGGCCTGGATTGGTATTTTCATAGATTATTTGGAACTGCCGGTTATGTATGACACTATTAAAAAGTCATTTGTAAAGAGTTGACTTTTATATTGGTTGGAGTAGTCTGTGGTAATATATAAAAAATAAAAAAAATGACAACTTCAAAGAATTTTTTGCTGGGCCTGGCCGCAATTTTTATAATGAGCGGTTTTTTTGTGGTACAAAATGCACTGGCTTCAGTCAGCGGTCCGAATAATGTGGGCACGGGGGCGAATGTCAGTGGTGTGGGAACTGTTAATTGGTCAAATCCTGGCCGAATCACCGCAAACGACGGCCTTAATGCTACGGCAACGATCAATATCGTCACCAACACTACAAAGTACCTTCAGGGAACGAATTACGGATTTGCTATCCCCACCGATGCTACCATTAACGGAATTGAAGTTTCCATAGAAAGAAAAAGTTCGGCTAGTACCTTGGGGTTAAGTGTCAACGATAACGTGGTTAAACTTATTAAAGCGGGAACAATTGTGGGGGATAATAAAAAATTGACGGCCGATTGGCTAACTGCTATGACGGTAGCAAATTATGGCGGGGGGGCTGATTTATGGGGCACCACTTGGACGCCATCTGAAATTAATGCTTCGGATTTTGGAGTGGCTTTGTCAGTTAACACCGACGCAATTCTTAACAGAACCGCCTCTGTTAATTACATACAAGTTACCATTACCTATACTCCGGCCACCAAATTAACTGTCAATAAAGTAATCGTTCCAGTGACCGATACGGGATTATTTAATTTACAAATTGATGGCTCAACTGCCGGAACAGGAGCTAATGTTGGCAACGGAGGAACCACCGGAGCAGTTATTTTAACCGTAGGTAGTCACACTGTTTCAGAAACCGCCGGAACTGCAACAAATTTATCAGATTATATTTCAGTTATTTCTGGAGACTGTGCGACTGATGGAAGCATTACACTTGCCACTGGAGATGCAAAAGTCTGCACCATTACGAATACCAAAAAGGGTTCTATTACGGTTGTAAAAGACGTGGTGAGCCCGAGTGACGCCGTAGTTTTAGACAACCAATCATTTAACGCACATTTGGATTCCGGCTCGGCGGATTCATTTAGTGAAAATTTTGCTGTTACATATAGCGGATTAATTCCCGGCCAATCATATACCATTACCGAAGATGCAAATGCCAACTACGATTTCGTTTCTTTTTCACAAGATAGTGATACTGAAACTTCAGGCGCCCAAATTACTGTTCTGGCTGGTCAGACCATTACTTTAACTATCACTAACAGACAAAAAAGAGCCACATTAACCGTCATAAAAACCGTAACTAATCATGGAATCGGCACGGAAGTTTCCGGAAGTTTTACCATGCAGATCGGCGGAACCAATGTTTCTAGTACCGGTTTTCCCGGAGAAGATTCTCCCGGAACAGTAATCAATCTTGACCCCGGAACATTCAGTGTTTCAGAAACTGGGTCTGAAGCCTATGCCATGTCACTTTCTTCAGGTTGCTTAGCAGAAGTTATCGGCTCCAATGAATCTTTGACCTGCACTGTTACCAATAGTGATATCAGTCCCATTGAAGACGGAGCTCTTACGTTGATTAAAACAGTTGTGAATGATAACGGTGGATCTTTGGATTCTGGCGACTTCACATTACACATCACCAACGTAACCGATTCGGAAAATCCAGTGGAAGTTTCCGGCGTAACCAACGGAGTGGCCAATTTTCTGGCTCCGGGTAATTATGTCATCAGTGAAACCAGTCCGACTTCGCAAGGCTACACTCAAACCAGCATCACCTGTGTTTCTGGAATTAATAATACTTCAGGAAACATTACACTTACCGCTCAAACCGCCTGGGTCTGTACCATTACCAATGATGATAATGCACCCTCACTGACACTGGTAAAAAGTGTAACCAATAACAATGGTGGCACCGCCGTGGCAACCGATTGGACGCTCACCGCCACTGGTCTTTCAACCATTTCCGGCGCCGGAGGAATAATCAGTGGTAACACCTTTAAAGCTGGCATATATACACTTTCCGAAACTTCAACTGATACTGAAAACGAAGAAGCTACCGAAGGTTACACAGCTGGAATTTGGTCGTGTACCAATGGGGTGAGTGTCAGTGAAACTAATCAAATTACGCTGGCCATCAACCAAACCACCGTTTGTACGATTATCAACGATGACGAGCCCGCTACCTTAACCATCCTTAAAAACACCAATCAAGAAGGCAATGACACGTTCCAATTTTCTATTACCGATCACGCATCGATTTTAATCAACACTGCCGTCAGCAACTCTTCGGGTGCGATTAGCTTAAATAAAGGCACCTATCAAGTCAATGAAGTTAATTTGGCTTCGCCTTGGCACTTGGCAAGCGTAAGCTGTGTATATGAAGGAGAATCAGTGGGAACTTCTGTTCCTTCAGTGGAAACTATTGCCGGCGGAGAAGAAATTACGGTTGGCAGTGGCGATGAGGTAACTTGCACCTTCACCAACACTAAAAAGGGCACATTAATTGTCAAAAAAGTCATTATTAATGATAACGGAGGTTTAAAAACCGCTGATGATTTTTCTTTTGAAATCAGACAAGGAGAAGAAACTGCGGTTTCAGCCATCGCCTTTGAAGCAGATGGTCAAAATAATGTTATTAAAAATGCCGGAACATACAACATTACAGAAGTGACAGATGCCGAATATACCACTACCTATGAAAATTGTTCGGCCGTGGTTTTAGTCGCCGGAGGAGAACAAACGTGTACTATTACTAATAACGATATTGCACCAGTGGTGACACCAGCACCAGTGCCTTCAGGTGGCGGAGGGGGAGGAGGGGGGACTGGAACATTTATTTTACCAACCACACCACCCCCAACACCAACACCAACGCCAACTCCAGTGCCAACTTCAGCAGCAACTCCAGTGCCAAACCCAGCGCTAGCCACACCAACAGCACCAAGTGACGCAGGACAAGTGGCAGGAGCTTCAACTGGACCAGGAGTAGGTACATTTCAAACCGATGAGCCTGCCCTTGCTGATACCACCAAGCTTCCAGAAGTTTTGGGTGAAGAAAATACAAGTTTGCAACCCGCTGCCGTTTCAGAAGCCGTCGGCTTTAGCACATTTTTAAATTGGATAATTCAACACTGGCCATGGCTATTAATTTTAATCATTGTTTTAATGTTGCTTTACTGGTGGTGGAGGGGGAACCAGACTAGTGCGCCAACTAATTAATATGAGTCTTTGGTTTAAGCGAAAATTATATGGCTGGGGCTGGACGCCATGCACATGGCAAGGTTGGTTGGTGATTTTGGCTTTTATGATTTTTGTACTCAATATTAGTTTTATGTTGCCAGCAGAGCCTAGTCCTGTACAATTAATTTCCTTTTTTGCTGAATTAATTTTGTCAGTAGCGCTGGTCATCTGGATTTGCTGGCGCAAAGGCGAATCTCCCAAATGGCAGTGGGGGAAGAGAAAGGAATAATCTTTACTTTAACTAAATATTAGTATATAATTACAAAAAGGCCTAAATTGGCTTTTTTGATTAAATAAATGGCGCAAGATACTATTATTAGATTCGACAACGTGTCGTTTGAATACGGACATGCTAAAAAAATCCTCAATGAGGTGTCTTTTTCGATTCGGCGAGGTTCAAAGATTACTTTCATGGGCCAAAATGGTGCCGGAAAAAGCACTATTTTTCAATTAATCACGGGAGAAATTCAACCCGAAGAAGGCAATGTGAATATTGGCCAAAATGTGACCAT
>JAHFKW010000002.1:121117-126686 GCA_023245145.1 Candidatus Staskawiczbacteria bacterium | reverse complement strand
TTTACCGAAGGCGTTTTATACTTAGACGTACATACCAAAAAAGTTCAATGGTTTGATGGAAATTATTATGATGTATTAGAACAAGTCGCCGCTCAAATTGAAAAAGATGAAAGTAAAAACGCTCGCTTGAAAAAAGAAATCATTGAGAAAAAGGAAAAAATGAATTATTTTGCCATGAAGGGTGGGCGATTAAGGCTTTTGGCCAGTCGTATGCGAGAGGACGCGGCCAATATGGAAGAAAATATGGTGGATTCCAGAAAAGAGGATAAAACCATTAAGGCCTTTACTATTCCGGCCCAGACTGACGTGAGTGGAGAAGTTATCAAAATTACCGGTCTAACCATTGTTAAAGACCACAAGCTTAAAAAAATTAAAGCCAATATTTCTTTATTTAAAAATCAACATTTGTTAATTGCGGGGCCAAATGGGATTGGAAAAAGTACGCTTTTAGAAAACATTGTAAAAAGTACAGCCGAAGGTACAAAAATTACTGAAGGTGTGACCGTGGGATATTATAAACAAGATTTTTCAACATTGAATTTTGACGAAACGGTATATCAGATGCTGGCCAGAATTGGTAGTCTGGATGAACAAGCGTTGCGTAGTATGGCGGCCGGGTTTTTAATTAATGCGGATATGCTTTACACCAAAATTGGGAGTTTATCGGAAGGCCAAAAGGGGCTGATTTCTATTATGCGACTTGTGCTCTTAAAACCAGGGCTGTTAATTTTGGACGAACCAACTAACCATATGAATTTCAGGCATTTACCAGTGATTGCCAAAGCGTTGGATGAATATAAAGGTGCCATGATTTTGGTTAGCCACGTCTCCGAATTTGTGGAACAAATCAGAATTGATGAAACATTGGACTTGACAGCATTTTTGTAAGTACTATACTGATAAAAATAAGAGTTCTTTCATCTAGCATCTAGCCCAAGGAAAAAGGAGAAACATCCCGCAAAGTAAACGGCCACTCGGCCACCACGACAAGTCCACGGGAATAGGATTGGCAAGGGTCATTTACCGAAAAGAGATTTTGCTCGGACTGGTCATGGAGTGAAATCTCATGGATTTCGTTGGAAGGAAAAATCATGACGCAAAATAATCAGGCAAGTACTCTTACCGCTGGCATGATTGATCAAATTGCCGACGATCACAAGCCAGTTGTTCCTCCTTCTTCGGGAAATGGGGTTCCCGACGTTTCGAAGCGGAAACCACCTCGGAAGGTGGTGCAGGTACCAATCAAGGAGGTGGTGTTGAAATAACCAACGGGAGGGGGCAAGGGGCAAAGCACGGATAGTGATGCCCTTTTATTTTGGTCAGCTATTCCTTGACTTGGAATGCTTGATATGATATAATTAAAGTATATGGAAAAACAAGAATTCTCCAATTTACATCAAAGTTTTGACGGACTTAAAATAAGCTCCGAGATTTTGGCTGTATTAGAAAGACAACAATTTAAAATACCAACGCCTATCCAATACAAAGCCATTCCGGTGGCAATTGATGGAAAAGACATGGTGGGAATTGCGCAGACCGGAACAGGTAAGACACTGGCTTTTGGTATTCCAATGTTGCAACGCTTAATGGAAATGCAAAATAAAAAGGGATTGATTATTTTACCAACCCGCGAGTTAGCGTTGCAGGTGGAAGAGGCTTTGCAAAAAATCGGACGAGGCTTGGGTTTAAAAACAGCTGTCTTAATTGGTGGCGCTAGCATGGGTTATCAAATTACTTCCATTAGGCGTGGCGCGCATATTATTATTGGTACCCCGGGTAGAATTAATGACCATTTAAAACAAAAAACATTAAATTTATCTAATGTGGGAATTTTAGTTTTGGACGAAGCGGATTTAATGCTGGATATGGGTTTTGCCCCTCAAATTAAATTGATTTTACAATCTGTGCCAACTGATCGTCAAACGATGCTTTTTTCCGCCACTATGCCTAAGGAAATTATGCATATTGCGGCTACGTACATGAAATTACCAACTCGCGTGGAAATTGCTCCGCCCGGAACCAAGAACGAAAATGTGGAACATGAATTGTTTTTTACTAAACGAGAGCAAAAAATGACACTTTTACAAAAGTTATTAATGGAATATAAGGGGAGCGTATTGGTATTTACCAGGACAAAACATGCTGCCAAAAAACTGTGTGATAACTTGTCGCGCAGTAACTTTTCTACTGCCGAAATACACTCTAATCGATCTTTAATGCAAAGACGCGCAGCCTTAGATGGTTTTAAAAAAGGAAAATTTAGAGTCTTGGTGGCCACCGACATTGCTTCACGCGGAATTGACGTTAAGGGAATTTCCTTAGTGGTTAATTATGATTTACCGGAAGCGGCTGGGGATTATGTTCATCGCATTGGCAGAACGGGTAGAGCTGGTCTGACCGGAAAAGCTATTTCTTTTGTTATTCCCGAGCAACGCGGTAAGGTACGGGAAATTGAGCGATTGATGCGCGTCGTCATTCCAGTTTCCAAACGATACTAAAAAGTTATCCACATTGTTGACACATTTTTTTAGTGGTAAAATATGTAAATGATAAGAATATACCAGAAAAAAATATTGCTGATTATTTTATTGGCAATAGTATCTTTCAATGTAGATTTTGCAAAAGCCGTAACTGGAACAACCAGCACTCTGGATAATCCTGTTTCGGGCACTACTGTTGTGACGCCCGTTATTAACTCTATTAATCCTACATCAGCAGTGCAGGGTAGTTCAGTTTCAAATTTTACTATTACTGGAACCGGTTTTGATAAGAGCGCGGTGATTAACTTTGGAGCTACCGCTATAAGCCCCACATCCGTAACTTCAACTCAAATTATCGGAACTATTCCAGCTTCCGCCACTTTGGTTGCCGGTTTGGTGAATGTAAAAGTTACTAATCCCGGAGGTATCTCTTCCAATATAAAAACATTTACTGTCAACTACCCACTGCCCATACTAACCTCTCTGTCTCATACATCGGTGGTGGCTGGCAGTCCGCAATTTACTTTTACAGTTACCGGATCAAAATTTGTATCTAGCTCCACCATACAATTTAATGGCCTTAGTCTGCAAACTCAATTTATTTCCAGTACCCAACTTAAATTAACTTCTCCTTTAGTGCCCACCACTGCCGGTATATTTTACGTAACCGTCACCAACCCCAGTCCGGGCGGGGGAACTTCAACTGCAACATTAACTCTGACAATAACCGGTAATCCAATACCGGTATTAAACAGTATTTCTCCCGGATTAGTTCCGGTTGGTACTCCGGCATTTAATATGTTATTAAGTGGCACCGGATTTGTTCCAACTTCACAAGCCTGGATTGGAAATATTCTCCTAACACCAACTTATAATTCTACCACTCAACTAACTGCCATTATACCTGTTCAATACCTTCAATTAGCGGCTATGTTTAATATAACCGTTGTAAATCCGACACCGGGCGGGGGAACTTCTGGCGCACAAATATTTCAGGTTACCAATAAAGTCCCCACAATTACAGAGCTTATTCCTAGTTCGGCTACCGTTGGCAGTGCCAATGCTTTTGTGCATGTTTATGGAACTGACTTTGTTTCAAATTCTATCGTCAAGTTAAATGGTTCGCCAAGACCAACTAGTTTTGTTTCCGTCACAGAATTAACCGTATCATTGCCGGCTTCAGATCTGAATGTGGTTACCGTGCATTCTATTTCCGTCACCAACCCCAGTCCGGGCGGGGGAACTTCCAATACTAGGCCGTTTACTGTAGTAGTTGCCAAAGCCAATCCAATTATTTCGACTAATCCATCGGGTGGTGGGGTTGTGAGCACCCTTATTAACGACACCGCCACACTCTCTGGTGGAAACAATCCTACCGGTAGTGTAACCTTTTCCCTCTATAGTCCCTACGATTCGGGGTGTATTAATACGCCGGTCTATACTTACACTGACACCACTCTCCCTTATGCTACGATTTTGGGTTTTACTTCAAATGAAATAGGAATTTATCATTGGAAAGTAAGCTACAGTGGAGATGCAAATAATAATCCTGCTATGACAGCTTGCGGAGAACCGGTTACGATTACCAAATTTTCTCCAACCATTACCACTACTCTTTCGGTAACTTCCATGGTGGAGGGGTCATCGGCCTATGATAAAGTTACTTTTTTTGGAGCAAGTCCTAATGCTTCGGGTACTATGCATTATATGGTGTACAGTAATAACACCTGCACGAATATATTTAGAGACGGAGGAACGGTTTTTGTAACCAATGGGATTTCGCAAAACTCTCCCAGCGTCACTTTCCCGAGCGCAGGAACATACTATTGGACAGCTAGTTATTCCGGAGACGCCAATAATAATCCCTACATTAGTGGTTGTGGCACAGAAATATTAACAGTTACACCGGCTCCGATCCCAAAAGGACATCTGATTGTTAGAAAAACCACCCTTCCGGTCAATGACACAACCGTCTTCACTGTCACCGCCTCTGGTAGTGGGACTATCACCGGAAGCGCTACGGCAAATATCACCAGCACCAATTATAAGGATTATGAAGTTACACCGGGAACTTACTCGGTGACGGAAAATTCAACTTCTGGCTGGATGATTGACTCAAATACTTGTAATAATATTGTAGTAGGTGTCAATCAAACTATCACCTGCACCATTACTAACGTAAAACTTGCTTCCATTACCATTCGCAAAACCGCGTTGGGGAGTGGTTCTCTTATTGATGTCTTCCCCTTTAGCTTCGTTAACTCTGTTGGACTTTCCACTCCCTTTAATATCACAACCAATGGGGCTGGTACCGGTTCTTACCAAATTAATAATCTTATGCCGGGCATGTATAGTGTTTTTGAAAAAGTTCCTTCCGGTTGGCAGAAAACTATTGATACTTGCCCCGGATTATTTCAGCTTATATACGGTGAAAATAAAATATGCGATGTTACTAATACTAAGGTCATAGTCCCGCCTGCACCAGTTACGGGGTCTATTAAAATAGTTAAAAATACCATAGGATTTTTGGGCAATAATGTTGGCACGTTTCAATTTAATCTAACGGGATTTCATTTACAAAACCCACTCAACCAAATAACCACCATCAGTCAAAATTCAGTGTCAGGTCAGGGCGTAGATATTGTGGATAACTTGACGCCGGGAGTTGCCCGAAGTATTTCTGAAGTTGTTCAAAGTGATTGGGATGCACAAACTCCTACGTGTGACAGGGGAACTCCATCTTCAATTTTAGTGGTGGCTGGACTGGTTACTACTTGTACTTTTATTAATACAAAAATACCTCCTCCACTACCAGCTCCAAAACTGACTATCAATAAATTAATTATACCTTCAACAGATACCGGTAAGTTTAATCTACTATTGGACGGAGCAGTAAAAGCTTCCAACATTGGTAATAATCAAGGCACTGGAGTCTTAACTCTCACCTCTGGTAATTATATAGTTAGTGAATCTGCCGGGATTAATACTGTGATTGGTGATTACAGTAGCGATATTACTGGTGATTGTGCACCAGATGGAAAGATCAGTCTCATTTCTGGAGACAATAAGGTTTGTACGATTACTAATAC
>JAHFKW010000002.1:0-121017 GCA_023245145.1 Candidatus Staskawiczbacteria bacterium | reverse complement strand
AATCTGCCGGGATTAATACTGTGATTGGTGATTACAGTAGCGATATTACTGGTGATTGTGCACCAGATGGAAAGATCAGTCTCATTTCTGGAGACAATAAGGTTTGTACGATTACTAATACCAGAAAAATAGTTCCACCAGTGGTGCCTGTCACAGGAACTATTACCGTAAATAAGATACTTATACCGTCCACTGATCCAGGCATATTTGACTTAAAAATAAATGGCGTACGCTATGCAGCTAGTATAGGTAATGGGGGAACTACAACGGCAATTGCTTTTGTGCCGGGTACTTACCCTATCAGCGAGAAAGAAGCAGTTATTACTACGAATATGGGAGACTATAATATAACGTATAGTGGCGATTGCACTCCAACCTCAACTGGTGCCACGATAACTATTGCCGCAGGCCAAAATAAGGTTTGTACTATAACTAATACTAGAAAGGTAGTGATTCCACCGCCGCCTCCTCCACTACCAGCTCCAAAACTGACTATCAATAAATTAATTATACCTTCAACAGATACCGGTAAGTTTAATCTACTATTGGACGGAGCAGTAAAAGCTTCCAACATTGGTAATAATCAAGGCACTGGAGTCTTAACTCTCACCTCTGGTAATTATATAGTTAGTGAATCTGCCGGGATTAATACTGTGATTGGTGATTACAGTAGCGATATTACTGGTGATTGTGCACCAGATGGAAAGATCAGTCTCATTTCTGGAGACAATAAGGTTTGTACGATTACTAATACGGTAAAACCAGTAATACCGCCACCTTCTTTTACCGGATTGATCATTCAGAAAAATACTCTTCTTGGTAACGATAGTTTTGATTATGCCATTTTTCCCACGCCCTCTCTTGTAGAAGTCCAAACTTTTGGTGATAACAATAGCGGTAAGGGTTCCAGTGAACCCATCTTATTGCACGCCGGAACCTATACTATTACCGAGAGATTCACCCAAGGCTGGACGTTTGAATCTGTAACTTGCCAAAATGCTTTATTTACTCCCGGAACCACTGGTCCGGCTGGAGTAACTATGGGAGTTACATTGGTTGAGGGAAAAACTACTACTTGCATCTTTACAAATAAGAAAAATATTCCCACTCCCGCTGTAACTCCCGGCACTTTAGAGATTATTAAATATGCTTCCGGCATAGACACCACGTTTAGTTACGGAATTTCTCCCACGCCGAATATCATAACTATTAATACCGATGATGGCATGGGTAATGAATCTGAAACATTTAAACCTGGCAGATATTCTGTTATTGAGTTGATTCCCCCAAAATGGAATATCAATTATGCCTATTGTTTAACAGAAGGCGGTGTCATTACGGGTGCTTCAGCTTTAAACGGTTTAAGTAATGTGCTGATTGAATCCGGGAAAACTACGACTTGTGAATTTGCGAATACCTACGATGTTGATCCAGAACCTGATTTAATGGGTAAACTAAAGGTTATCAAACACACGGTTGGTGGCAATCGAACATTTGATTATATTATTAAACCATTATTCTTACCCGTTCATGTAACCACTGTGGGGACCACGACTACGGGTCAAGGGCAAACAGTAAGTGATATCTCTTTGGAAGCCGGGACCTATTCTGGAATATTTGAAAATATTCCAGACGGATGGAGTTTAGACTCTGCCTCTTGCAAAAAAGAAAACGGTCAAAATACCGGAGCGAAAACCGATGACGGTGTATCGGATATTGATATTGTGAGCGGACAAACCACTACCTGCGAATTTTCTAATAGTCGCCATGTTCTTAGTATTTCCAGTGTCAATCCAGCCAGCGCAAGTAGCTGCGATCAAGATATTACCTTGACTGTTTATGGGCTCGGTTTCACTGAAGATTCAGTAATTTATTTTGATTCTTACGGTATTGTCTCTGACTATATTTCTGAAACTCAATTAAAGGTGCATATACCATCTCTGCCTAATAAAAAATACTCGATTACCGTGGTAAATCCAAAACCAAATAATGGCACTTCAAATGCAAAAGATTTTACTATTAGCGATGTACCGCTCGCTATAACTAGTCTAAGTCCCACTTCTAAAAATGAAGGCGGTTCTAATTTTTTCCTCAATGTAAATGGAATTGGCTTTACACCAGATTCCGTGGTTGAATTTAATGGCCAAGAGAGAGCAACAACTTATATTTCGGGTACTAAAATTAAAGCATTAATTTTGGCAAAAGATATCAAGGAATCTGGAATTCGCAGTGTTACTGTCACAAATTCGTCCAATTCAGATAATTTTACCGGCTTTAATAAAGCTTTTAGCGATGCGTACATTGTTGCCGCAACTACGACCGGCAAAATGCAAACATGCGACAGTTTAAAAAATAATCCACCCACCGAGATACAACAACAAATAAACGCTGTTACGATAGCTAATCCTAATGCCAAGCTCAATATCACTTGCAATGCCGGCATTAATTCGTGTAGTGGCACCAGTGGACACACCGACTACATGGATGCATCTGGTAACATTAATTTGTGTTTTTCTTATCCGACTACCGGTAACGGGGGTATGTATTATCTATTTCGTCATGAATTAACTCATGCCAGACAAACAGCCGAACAGCCGGTTGGATATCAGCTGGCAGATACCGCTACCAAATGTTGTCAAATTGAAGCAGAGGCATATCAAGTTCAATGTGGTGCCGAAGCAGAAAACGGAGCCTTTGATACCCAACAGGCGAAAGATGTGGGATTAAATAAAAACTCCTGTGTACTCTATGGACAAAATATGATTAGCTGTTCTTATTTGGGGATATCTGATGTTTGCGGTGCTCCGACGAGTTTGAGTCAGAGTCAATCTTGCGACGGCGGCACTTCCAATCTTAAAAAATTCATTGTAAATTCAACCGATTCAGTGTCTAATATAAATCGGCCTAACGTAGAATTTACTTTACCAGCCGAACCAGTTAGCCGTTAATAATGATCAACATCAAATATAAAGGTCGTAATATATACATAATGTTAAAAAAATAATATGCAAAGAATAACATTAATCATCATTGTTTTAGTGCTAGTAATCCTAGCCGTAGGATTATATTTTGTCTTTATGGGTTCAGACAAAAATACTAACCCTACTAATAATCAAAATGGAGACAAAAGCCCAACTACTCAAAGTTTTGATATTGACGGCATGAAAGTGGAAGTATTAAAAACAGGAACGGGAGTGGCTGCCAAAAATAATGACCGCGTAACAGTCAATTATGTAGGAGTATTGGCCAATGGCGTTAAATTTGACTCAAGTATAGATCGCAATGCCCCCTATTCTTTCACTTTAGGACAGGGAAAAGTGATTAAGGGTTGGGATTTGGGAGTAGCTGGGATGAAAGTGGGAGAAAAGAGAAAATTAACCATTCCGCCTGATTTAGCATATGGAAGTGGTGGCTTTATGACTATTCCACCAAGTGCCACATTGACATTTGAAGTAGAACTCTTAAAAATTGATTAGCAAAAAAGCACCTCACTTAACGGAGGTGCTTTTTGATTACATAAGTATATATGAGACAAATAATAGCCGTAGTACCATAGAAAATCCAAAGTGTTCTAAGTGGTCCACTCTGCAAATCGCTACCCAAATACAAAGAGTGAAAAAATGTTAGTACGAAACCCAAATTACTAACAATCAAAACCGTATTCCAGTTCCTAGAAAAAAACGCATGTTTTTTTAACGCCTTTGAAACGTCATAGGTTAGTAGCAGGAGCCACCCAATTATTCCCAGAAGTACAAATTTCACTCCGTAGTAAAAAAATAAATTAGAAATATTAAAATCCAGACTTACCAAAAGTAATAGCGGATGCAATAGAATGCACCAGAAAATAATGCTGGCAGTAATGTGAACGAACCAATCAAAATTAATATATCTTCGTAAAAAAGATTCAAAAGCTCCAGCCACAGAATGAAGCCATAATAACGTAAAGGCCAAAATACCAAATAGGGGAAATAGATTAGTTAAAAGTGATTTATTAAAAATCCATGGCAGACTGCCAATGCGCATCCAAAGAGGATACAGTACGGCAATCCAAGCCAAAGCTATAATAGTATAACGAATGATTTTGTTTTTCATTTTATTTTAGTATATAATAAAATCAATATAATTAACAAGACATATAATGAGTAAAAATATTATCATCAGTATCATCGTGGTTGTTTTAATCATCGTGGGAGCCTGGTTTTTTATGAGTCCCAAAAGTTCAGTCCCGGTGGTTCAAGATGTTGGCAACACTCAACCGACTAATAATGAAAACATTATTACCGCTGAAAATCCGGACGTTAAAATCGAGGTTGGTGTTCTAAAAAACCATGAAGTAGTTTATACCGATTCTGGATTTTCACCTTCAAACCTGAATATTAAAGTGGGGGATACGGTTATTTGGAAAAACCAAAGCTCAGAAGGAATGTGGGTTGGTTCGGCAATGCATCCTTCGCATATTGTTTATAGCGGAACTGATTTAAAGTCGCATTGCCCCGATACGGCCAATACTTCTTTTGATGAATGTAAATCTGTTGCTTCGGGTGAATCTTGGTCTTTTACCTTCACTAAAGCAGGTAGCTTTGGGTATCATAACCACGTGAATGCCTCAAAATTCGGAAAAATTATCGTAGAATAATATCACCTAAAATCGCTCTAATCGGGGACGCCTACTGATGGTAGGCAGGGTTTTTGTTTACATTTATAGTTTTTTGTATTATAATTGAGAACATGATTAATATCCGAAATATTGCCATTATTGCTCACGTTGACCACGGAAAGACCACTTTGGTGGACGCGCTTTTGCGTCAATCAAAAACTCACTTAAACAAAGAAGCCAAAGATCAGGAAATGATTATGGATAGCAATGAATTAGAGCGAGAACGGGGGATCACCATTTTTTCCAAAAATGCTTCCGTGCAGTATCAAGGTATTAAAATCAACATTATTGACACGCCCGGCCACGCGGATTTTGGCGGAGAAGTGGAGCGAGTTTTAAACATGGCCGACGGTTGTCTTTTGTTGATTGATGCCAAAGAGGGCCCAATGCCTCAAACCCGTTTCGTTTTGAAAAAAGCCTTGGAAATGGGCCATAAAATTATTATTGTGATTAATAAAATTGATAAACCCGGTGCGCGTTGCCAATTTGCATTGGATGCCACCTTTGAATTGTTTTTGGAACTGGGAGCCGGTGACCATTCGTTTGATTTTCCAGTACTTTACGCTTCAGGCAGAGATGGTAAAGCTGGCGTGGAAGCAGATTTGTCACAAATGACCGACATTACGCCACTTTTTGAAGCCATTGCTCAACATATTCCTTCACCGATTGCTGACACCGCAAAACCTTTACAAATGTTGGTAACTTCTATTACCGCCGACAACTTCAAGGGCAGAATTGCTATTGGCCGAATTTATAATGGAGCGATTAAGGCTGGACAAGAAGTAATGCAAATTAATCGCCAAGGAGTTCAGAAGAAATATAAACTGACTTCATTGATGACGTTTGCGGGTCTTGGAAAAATTGAGACAGAGGCAGCACAGGCCGGTGATATTGTGGCCGTGGCCGGAATTGAAGATGCCACTATTGGAGAGACTATTGCCGATGTGGAAAGTCCAGAAGCTCTGCCACTCATTAACATCGAAGAACCAACCGTCAAAATGACCTTCATGGTTAACGACAGTCCTTTTGCCGGAAAAGAAGGAGAATTTTGCACTTCACGTCAGATTAAGGAAAGATTATTTAAAGAGTTGGAAACCGACGTGGCTTTACGCGTGGAAGAAATTGACCCAACTCACTGGATTGTTTCGGGACGCGGAGAGCTACATTTAGCCATTTTGATTGAACGTTTGCGAAGAGAAGGCTATGAATTTCAGGTTTCCCGTCCACAAGTTATTATGCGACAAGTGGAAGGCAAAGCTTACGCCCCCTACGAAAAGATTTTTATTGAAGTCCCCGAGCAATATCAAGGCTCTATTATGCAGAAAATGGGCGAACGTAAGGCAGAACTCAAGGAAATGCGGACTAACAATGGCATTGTATTTTTGGAATTTATCGTTCCTACCAAAGGATTATTTGGGTACAGAAACGAATTTCTGACAGATACTAAAGGACTTGGAATTATGAACACTTCATTTCATCAGTATTTGCCCGATCCAGGAAGTTGGAAAGAACGGATTAATGGCTCACTAATTGCTTCAGAGAGTGGAGTCACTAATTTTTATGGTTTAATTAACGTACAAGATAGAGGGGTTATGTTTTTGGATCATGGTATACAAATCTACGAAGGTCAAGTGGTGGGGCAAAATTCACGCGGTGAAGATATTCGTGTTAACGTGTGCAAAACCAAACAACTTTCCAATATGCGAAGCAAGGGCGAGGGCAGTGATGAGCATTTTAATATTCCCAAAGACATGGGTTTGGAAGACGCCCTAGAATACATCGGCGACGATGAGCTAGTTGAAATTACGCCCAAAAATGTACGTATTCGGAAAATGTATCTTACTGAAATCGCCCAAAAACAAGCTGAACGAAAATCGAAAGGATAAATTCCAAACCCGATATATCTCTTAAAAAGTTTGACATAATGTTTAAAATAGCTACAATTAAATTACGTGCAGATAGGTCGGCTGTCTGGCTACGCCAGATCTCGCACAGCGAGACAGAAATATAAAATTAACAGAACAAAACCATGGCACAAGATTTTGACAAAGAGTTTCTTGAATATGTGGTTCGCGCCTTAGTTGACAATCCCAAAGACGTAAAAGTGGAAAGGAAAGTTGACGAAATGGGAGTTTTACTTTCACTGATGGTCAACCCTGCGGATATGGGGCAAATCATCGGACGAGAAGGCTCAACCGCCAAAGCTATCAGAAACTTGGTGAGAATTGTGGGATTGAAAAACCATGCTCGCGTTAACCTTAAAATTGAGGAACCCGAGGGTGGTAGAATGATGAAAACTTCTGAAAAGAAAGAAGTGGCATCAGACGATTTGGATAACATCTCGCTTTAATTGAAAAAAACGAAAAACTGTGGTACTATTACCGCAGTTTTTTGTTGTAAAAAGTATGATTAAATTTGATATTATTACTATTTTTCCTGAAATGTTTAGCTCATATTTGAGCGAGAGTTTGATTGCGCGCGCACAAAAGTTAAAACTGATAAAAATTAATGCCCATAATTTACGGGATTTTGCCGATGACGAGCGTGGCACGGTGGATGATCGGCCGTTTGGCGGGGGATTGGGGATGGTGTTAAAAGTTGAGCCGATACATAAAGCAGTTATCAAGTTATCAAGTTTAAAGTTATCAAGTAAAAAAAGAAAAGTTGTTTTATTTACTCCGCGCGGTGAAAAGTTCAACCAAAAAATGGCGCATAAGCTTTCAAAGCTGGACCAGATTATTTTTATTTGTGGGCGTTATGAGGGCGTGGATGAAAGAGTGGCACAAAAAATTGCGGACATGGAGTTGTCCATTGGCGATTACGATTTGATGGGTGGAGAACTGCCGGCGATGGTGTGTATGGAAGCGATTTCGCGTTTAGTGCCAGGGGTGATTGGGAAAAAAGAATTACTAAAAGAGCGCGTGACCAAAAGCGGGGGATTCATTGAGTATGCGCAATATACTCGCCCTGAAGTTTTTAAAAACTGGCGGGTCCCAAAAGTATTATTATCTGGCGACCACAAAAAAATTGAAGCGTGGAAAGGGGGGCACGGAAAGGTGATTGAATAAATAAGAAATTTTTGGTATGATTTTTGCATGGGCAGGTGGCTGAGCAGCAAAGGCACTAGACTGTAAATCTAGCGGGGTTTCCCCTTCATAGGTGCAAGTCCTATCCTGCCCACAGTGTGAAGTTTCAAGTTATAAAGTTAAAAGTTATAAAGTCGACTTGATAAACTTTAAAACTTGATAACCTTTAACTTAGTTTGCCGATGTAGCTCAGTGGTAGAGCATTTCCATGGTGGCTCGCAAAGCCTGCCCATTATTAAAGCAATTTAGTAATGAATCCCGAATTACGGTTAATAGCCACTTTAATGGCCAAGACCGTGGCGCATTCAGCGCCCGAACGACTGACAAGGGTTCGCCTCTGGCGAAAAGATACAGTCTAGCCCTCTTCAATACATAAAAAAGAGGTATAGGCGAAGGAAAAGGTCGTGGGTCCAATTCCCACCATCGGCTCATTGCATTATTGATTAGAATGTGTTAGTATTTTTATATTCTAGTTTCTATATTTCTAATTTCTATTTTCTAAAATCATGGCCACAAAAAAACCATTTCTAAAAATTCAGTGTACCAAGTGCAAAAACTTCAACTATTTCCTCAAAAAAACCAAAGCAATGGGGGATAATAAGTTAGAGATGTCTAAGTTTTGCAATACGTGCAAAAAACACACCCCGCACAAGGAAAACAAAAAGGCTTAGTCTTTATTGTGCCTGCCAGCCGGCAGGCAGGCGACAAAGCCCCGCAGAGCGGGGTTTTGTTTTGCATAGCATTTGACAATACCCCATGGGGGGTATAAACTTACTGTATAATGAAATACATGAATCAAAATAGTAAGAGTAGAATTTTAATCAAAATAATCTTTGCTATAATTATACTGGTCTTTTTGACATTTAGCATTTTTGGACTTATTGCTTCTATGAATAGCATGAGAATGGATAGTAATGGATTGGGCACCATGAATGATTGTTTCTTTGGTTTGCAAGGGCATGTATGTAATATGACTCTTGCACAGCACATCAGCATTTGGCAGGGAATATCTGCTATGTCTCTTCAAAATGTTGTTTCGTTAGACCTGCTTATGCTGGGCATCATGGCAATTTTACTTGTTGCTACACTAGGCAGGAATTTATTTTTCGAGAGCCGTAAACTGACTTTACAATATCATCTTTATACAAAACAAAATCTTCATATTTTACCTCTCAATTATTTACAAGAAGCATTCTCTCAAGGCATTTTAAATTCTAAAATTTACCCACTAGCTATTTAGTCCTGTATATTTACCAACGTAATTAGCTATATTTGGTAAATATCATTGCGGGACTTTTGTTTTACAATAGTTTTAAATTAATAAAAAATAATGAATGAACACACATATTTTGTAAAAGGAATGCATTGTGCTGCCTGCGAGATACTAGTTGAGAAAAAGTTGTTAGAAATTACAGGAATAAAATCGGTTGAGGTTTCAACTGCCAATGGGAAAGCCATTATTGAATACGACAACGAAAAGCCGAGCATTGAAACTTTAAATACCATCTTCAAGGAAAATAACTACTCTTTTTTTAACAATGCATACGAAACTAAAACTGAATTACAAAATAGCACGAATGAGAAGCCCCTTAGTAAGACTTTGATAGCTTTTACTATCTCTCTTTGCATAGTGGTTGTATTTTTATTCTTAGAAAAATTGGTCATATCAGGGTTTTTGAATGTCGGATCAAAGTCTTCATTAATCTCATTTTTTGGACTCGGACTTTTGGCCGGTCTTTCAAGCTGTGCCGCATTGGTAGGGGGCATTGTGCTATCAATGTCAAAGCAGTGGCAGGAGTTATACGTCAACGAGCAGAGCAGTTACCAAAAATTCCAGCCGCATATACTCTTTAATGTGGGGAGAATTTTATCCTATGCCACATTGGGCGGATTCTTGGGACTCATTGGAAGCAGGTTACAAATATCTTTTACGTTGACGGCGTTATTAGTTATTGTCATTTCGTTCTTGATGATGGCCTTAGGACTTCAAATGCTGGGAGTCAGTGCTTTCCGTAGATTTCAATTCGCAATGCCAAAGTTTATAACCAGAAAAATAGCCAATGAAAATAACTTTAATGGAAAGTATATGCCGTTTGTGATGGGAGCTTTAACTTTTTTCTTGCCTTGCGGATTTACGATAACTGCTCAAAGTTTAGCCCTGTTGTCGGGTAGTGCAATCCAGGGAGGTTTGATCATGGGAATTTTTGCCTTAGGGACTGCACCCATGCTTTTATTCATCGGGCTTTCCAGTGTGAAATTCTTAGAAAAGCCCCTTTTGGCAGAAACATTCTCAAAAGTGGCCGGATTCTTGGTATTATTTTTCGCTCTGTACAATATCTATAACCAAATAAATGTATTAGGATTGTTTGTAAAGTAAAAATAAATTATTAAAAATTCCTATGAACAAAGATAAAATTATACAATATGTCTTACTGTCAATCATCGTTATTGCCGTTGCTGTTTCGGGTTACCTTATCTTAAAGCCTGGCGATAATCAGACAGTAACCCAAGGTACAGAAGGCATGGCTTTAGTGGTTGATGGAAAACAAGTGGTGGCAATGACGGTATATCCGTCAAAATATGATCCCAATTATTTTAAGGTAAAGGTCGGTGTCCCAGTAAGATGGGAGATAACTTCTTCAGGCCAGCCCGGATGCGATTCAGGGTCTATGATTGCAAATGGCTTGCTTGACGGAGCGGTTTATCTTAATCCAAACGCAGGGCAAGTCACCGTTAAAGAATTTACTCCCAAAAATGTTGGAACGTATCAATTTACCTGCCCCATGGGAATGGTCAGAGGAACTTTAGAAGTAGTTAATTAGAAAAATTGAAAGTATTACTAAATAAAAAAGAAAATATACTATGGAAAATCAAACTCAAACTCAAGGTTCGGCAATGATAAAATGGATATGTCTCACTATTATAGCTTTGGCAGTTATAACTAGTGGCACCATTTTATACACTAATTCCAAAAAAGAAAGTGTGGTCATCAACAATAACCAGCCAACTAATAATCAGCCAAGCGGGCCGGTAAAAGTTTCTGTGGATGATGACGCAGTGCTGGGTGACTCCAACGCCCCTTTAACGATGATTGAATTTTCAGATTATGAATGTCCATTTTGCAAAAGGCATTTTACCGATGTGTATCCAAAGATAAAAAAAGATTATATAGAAACGGGTAAACTGAAATTAGTGTATAGGGATTTTATTGCCGTACCGCGCCACAACCCATTGGCAACTTTTGAAGCCATGGCAGCACAATGCGCCAAGGATCAAACGGGCGATGGTGCATATTATAAGTTCCATGACCAAATTTTCACTAAAACCACTTCAAATGGCAATGGGCTTGATCAAAGTGAGTTACCCATTATCGCAAAAAATATCGGTTTAAATGTAGGAACATTTGTGCAATGCTTAGATTCAAATAAGTTTAAAGATGAAGTAGAAAAAGATATAGCTTACGGAAGCACCTTAGGAATAAATGGGACACCTAGTTTTTTTGTAGGAAAATCAAGCAATGACGGAGTAATAATGGGCACTAGTATCGTCGGCGCCCAGTCATATTCAGCATTTAAGATCATCATCGATCAATTGCTAACCAAGTAATATGGAAACTCAGCCACCATTATTAACCAATCAAGAAAAATACGAACTTAAAAGGCAAGAAAAAATAAGGGCTCAAGAAGTGGCTCTTAAAAAAAATCGTTTCAAAGAAATTGCTTTTTGGTTTTTGGGCATCATTTTGATAGAAGTCGCAATCGGAGGAATTGATTGGTATATTGCGACAAGGCCGCCTATTTTGGAGTCTGACATTGTATCTTACAACGGTCTTCATTGGCATGCTGATTTGCAAATATACGTCAAAGGAGTAAAACAGGAAATACCCAAGGGCATAGGATTATCAGGCACAGAAATGGGGGTTCATACTCATGAGGCTGATAATGTGGTTCATATGGAGTTTAATCGATTGGTGAAAAAAGAAGACTTAAGGCTCGGCAGTTTTTTTAAGAGTTGGGGTAAAGACATGGGCTCACTGGGCACTAACATAAAGATGACCGTCAACGGGAAAGAAAATACCGAGTACGAAAATTATATTATGCAAGATAAAGATAAAATCGAATTACAGTTTAAATAATTAATGAAAACTACTATTACTATTCAAGGGACTCATTGTAATGCCTGCAAAGCACTCATTGTAATGCCTGCAAAGCACTCATTGAGGATGTTGCAAAAGACATACAGGGCATTAACTCTTGTGTCGTTGATTTTGCAACCGGAAAAACCGAAATTGAATACGATGAAGATGCTAATTTGCAAGAATTCAAAAAAGAGGTTGAAGGGTTGGGTCAATACAAAGTTGAACTAAATTCTTAATAAAACCATGGAAAACAAAACATTCAAAGTTAAGGGCATGCACTGCGCTTCCTGCGCCAGCATCATTGAAAGAAAATTCAAGAAAACTGATGGGGTGGTTTTGGCTGAAGCGAATTATGGAAACGAATCGGTAAAAGTTTCTTTTGATGAGTCAAAAGTAACGCCCGAAAATCTTTCAAAGAAAATTGAACCTTTGGGCTATTCTTTAGTCATGCCGACAGCACACGAAATGGGTATGAGTGCAAGTGAACACGCACAGCATCTTGGACTTAACCAGTCAAAAGAAGAAAAGTTAAAAGAAATACAGACTCAGCGAAATCAGGTATTATCTGCTATTCCGCTTGCCATGTTCAGTATTTTTGTAATGGGTTGGGAAATTTTGGGACAATTTAAAATTGCACCTGGTATTCCATACTTTTGGTCAGAATTTTTTCATCACTTGTTGCCATTGATGGCTACCTACACTCTTTTTGTGGTGGGCAAACCTTATCTTTTAGGATTTTACCGATTCCTGCGCTATGGAAAAGCGAATATGGATACGCTCATCGGCATAGGTACATCAGTTGCCTATGTTTATAGTTTTATTATTACTGCATTTGAAGCTCCGCTTTCGGCGTATATAAAAACAACTCATACTTATTACGATGTTACTATCGTCGTCATCACATTTATCGCTCTGGGAAAGTATTTGGAGGCGAAATCAAAATTGAAAACGGGGGACGCCATAGAAAAACTCTTAAATATGCAGGCTAAAACAGCACTGGTTATTCATGATGGTAAAGAAATGGAAGTCCCAGTCAATGACGTAAAACATGGCGATCAAATTATTGTAAAGCCAGCAGGCAAGATTCCTGTTGATGGAGTTATCGTTGAAGGGTCTTCGTTTATTGATGAATCTATGGTGACGGGAGAGCCAATGCCAGTAGAAAAAAATATGGGAGACACTGTGGCTGCAGGAACTATTAATACCAGTGGCTCATTTACGTTTAAGGCGACAAAAGTCGGTTCTGAAACAATGCTGGCTCATATTATTGCCATGGTTCAAGAAGCTCAAGGAAGTAAAGCACCCATACAAGCCCTGGCTGATAAGATTTCAAGTGTATTTGTGCCAGTAGTATTAGTCTTGGCATTTGTATCTCTTGGAACGTGGCTTGTTTTAGGAACATATTATCTTGGATTCTCGCAGGCTCTTTCATACGGGTTAGTTTCTTTTGTTGGCATTTTAGTCATTGCATGTCCCTGTGCCTTGGGTCTGGCCACGCCAACTGCCATTATTGTCGGCGTTGGAAAGGGCGCCAAGGAAGGCATTCTCATCAAGGATGCAGCCACACTTGAAAAACTCCACAAAGTAAATGTGGTAGTGGTTGATAAAACAGGAACTATTACGAAGGGGAAGCCAGAGCTGGTATCCATCAAAAACTTTTCCGAAAAGAGTGATGACGAAATAATTTCTATTCTGGCGTCTCTAGAAAATAAATCAGAACACCCCATCGCCCATGCAGTTGTTTCTTATGCTAAAGCAAAAAAATTATCTTTATTGCCAGTCAATAATTTTGAAGCCATGAAAGGCAAGGGCTTAAAAGGAGTAATAAATAAAAAAGAATATTTTGCAGGAAACACTAAACTTTTAGAAGATTTAAAAATTTCTTTTGATAAAAATTTGATAGAAAAAGAAACTCTTGAAGGAAAAACTCCCGTAATCCTTGCCACGAAAGAAAAAATACTCGGCATTATTATGGTTGCTGACGCTATAAAACCCGAATCGATTAAAGCAGTTGAAAAGTTGCAGAAACTCGGTATTAAGGTAGTGATGCTAACCGGAGACAATAAAAACACGGCAAAATACATTGCCGATAAAGTTGGTATTGATGAGGTCGTAGCAGAAGCAACTCCTGAAAATAAAATTGATAAAATAAAAGAGCTTCAAGCAAATAATAAAATTGTGGCAATGGCAGGAGATGGAGTAAATGACGCTCCAGCATTAGCCCAGGCCGATGTAGGCATTGCTATGGCAACTGGAACCGATGTAGCTATCGAATCGGCTGGCATCACGTTGCTTGGCGGTGATATTTCAAAATTAGTCAAAGCCATCAAGCTCTCAAAGATGACCATGCGCGGTATCAAGCAAAATCTCTTTTGGGCTTTTATTTACAATATCGTTGGCATCCCGCTTGCCGCAGGATTGTTTTACCCAATCTTTGGCTGGCTGTTAAGTCCCGTATTTGCGGGCTTGGCCATGGCGTTTTCAAGCGTGTCAGTGGTAACAAATTCGTTAAGGATTAAAGGTAAGAAGTTGTAGTGTTATATTAAGCCCGCCAATATTTATCTTCCAGATGCCAGGATAACCGGGCGATTCTTATAAAACCGTAAATAAACCGACGATGCTTGACAGTTAAGATTATAAGTAGTACAGTTAAGATATGGATGGCAAACGTGTAATCTGCTGTCTATTCGGGCAGTTCGCCCTTTGAAATTGCGATAAGGAGTTTTTCATGTTTCGTAAACTGGTTTTGGCGGTTTTTTTGGTTTCTCTTACTGGTTTTGTTGGCTGCTCAAAAGAGGAGAAAAAAAGTTCACCGCCTAGTCCGCCGGCGGTGATTGCTCCCAAGGTTATCGTTGAACCATTTCCGGAGGAAAATGCCGCTAAGAAAAAAGCGGAAGCCGATGCAAGAGATGCAGCGGCATTCCGTGCCATGGAAAAGGCGAAGAAAGAGAAGGCTATTCTTGACATTGCTGTCGAGGAGGAGTTGAATCGTCTAAGGAAAGAGGAGGCAATCAAGAAAGTCAAGGACGATGAGCTTCTGGCTGAAGCCACAAAAAAGGCGGAAGAAAGATTACGGCCAGAGTACGAAAGAAAGCTTAAGGAGGCACTCGAAAAAGCGGCGGAGGAGCGTGAAAAGAAAAAGCCTGCACTTCCACCTCCACCACCTAAAAAACCTCCGGAAGTAAAGAAGGGCCTAGTTTCGGAAGAGTGGGGACACTATCATCACATTGAAAAGACCGAATTCGAGGCCTATTGTAATGTGCAACGTGGTAAGTTTTACGCGTTGCAGGCGAGGGAGATGAGCAAGAAAGATGGGGAGCTGAAAGCATACTGTTTCTATGGTGAGCATAAGGAAGTGGCTCGCAACGTTTGGTCGTCTAGCTTGGTGATGAAACCAGGCTATGATGAACACTATAAAAACGAATTGGCCAGATTCGCTGAATTTCAGAAAGAACGGCGACTGGCTTTCGAAGCAGCTCTTTTGAGGAATAAAGCTTTCTTTGAGAAAAAACTTCTCAAAGAGGATATTCCTAAGAAATGAGCTAACCCCCGCTTTGACGAGAGTCAAGGAGGGGGAATTTTTTTGACGAAACAGTAAAATTTAGATATTATAAATTAAAATAGGGGAATGGTGAAGTGGTATCACAAAGGTCTCCAAAACCTTTAGCCTGGGTTCGATTCCCAGTTCCCCTGCAAGCGTGGAATATCTGCCGCGAAAGGAAGGTATTTAGCTTCATTTTGGGTCATTTTTTCAGGTTCTAACCTGATTTTTGTTGAAGGGTAAGCAATTGCGATGGCGGAATAGAAGTCTAGTGGTTTCTTTAGGGAAATACCTAGCTTTTCATCTTTCAAAATTAGGTTCGAACCGGAGAGCGAGAAGAAGATGTCTCGTTTCTGTTGGGGTGATCCCTTTTCAAACCAAACCCTTGCGGCTGTTGCAAAGTCAAAAGAGTTAGTCGCCCAATCAATCCATTCTTCAATTTTGCGTCCTGTGACTTGTTGATCTTTCTCGAGTCGCTTTTTTTCTGCAAGGAGTTCTTCTCGTTGCGTTTGGTATTCTTCCATGGAAAGCAACGCACCATTCACGTTTTTGGGTGAGGTGTAGAGTTTCGTAAGGTTTTGGAGTGAGGCGACGGTGATCTTGTATTGCTCTTGCTGCGAGTTGATGACGGTGTTTTGGCTTTTGATTTGGTAATTAGTATCTTTTTCGAGTTCCTCCAGCGCCCATGTCGTGAAGGCTTCAGAGAGTGTGAATTCTTCAATAGCCGAATCAACTATTTTTTCCAGTTGTCCCACTGTTACCGAATACTGAGTGCATTTTCGATTTTTTCTCTTGGTGCAATGATAATAAATGTAATGGAGAATTTTCGGTTCTCTCATTTCTTCAATTTTTGTGCTACATCCCGGACAATCTTTTCTTTTGTCGGTGAGCGCTGATTTTCTTTTACAAATGGTGCAAATAATTTGGTATTTATCTTCTCCGGTAACTGCACAGCCACACTCTCCACATTCCATTTTTCCAAGGTAGGGGAGTTGCTTGTTTTTATTCTTTGGCCTTGATTTTCTTCTATTACCCAGTTTTCTTAAAATGATTTCGTGTTCTTCTTCGGTAATCATCGCTTTGTGATTGCCAATGCGCTGTTCAATTTCTCCGGTATCGTTATTCATCCACCAATACAAGCGACAATAAAATGGGTCTCCCAGCATATTGTAAATTTGGGAAATACTAACATCTTTACCTCCTTGTCGCTTGGTTTGCCGAGTTTTAAGTCCCCATTTTACTGTTTCTCGTTGCAATTCCCTGACAGAGTAGGTGCCGGCTAAAAAAAGATGAAACATGCGCTCTACCAGTTCAAATCGATCCGGATCGGGAATGTTTACTGCTTCACCTCTAGCCATGCCCGGTTTTTGAATGTAGCCCAGAGGAAGGGCGCCCGGCCGTTCACCTGCGCTGGCTTTTTGCCACAGACCACGTTTTACATTTTTACTTAAATCACGGGAAAACTGATCAGCCATGCCGAAGTCCACGTAAGAAATAATAGTATTGTCTTCAGGACGATACTCGCGGTCATTGGTTATGATGCGCTTGAGTTCTCCTCGCTTTAGTAGGCCAAGAATAATACCTGCTTCTTCGGGATTACGGGCGAGACGGTCAAGTTTCCAGCAAACAATCGCATTAATTGTTCCACTTCTGATTTTTGCGACGAGGTTGTCAAATTCCGGTCGTCGGTAGGGTGTCGTTGCCGAGCGTTCTTCTTTGAATATTTCTTGCATTTCTAGACCGAGGCGCGCTACTAGGTTTTCAGCCCATGGAATTTGTGCCGGAATACTTAAAATCTGACGATCATTGTCTTCAGAGGACTTTCTAAAATAGCCCGCAAGTTTTATGATTTCTTGTTTTTTCATAACATTATTAACATTATAGCGGGTCCGTGTGACATAGCAATCCTATCCGCACGCCAAATTAGCTGCCGTAATTCCTCTGCTGGCTCCGAAGCCCAGCATTATTGCACAGCTTTGCCTCAAAGCCAAAAGATCTGTGACAAGGCCACGGTTATTCGTTTGCAAGTTATCGCCAGCCACGGATTGCATGTAATCGGCTTCTGCACAAACGTCTGTCGCGTAAACGTATTGCAGTCTTGGCTTTACTTTCTGGTAGATGATTTTCTCTCTTTGAGCTTTCAAATGCTTTTCTTGCAGTAATTCGTTATATCGTTTTTCAAATGATTTTGGCATGGGCTGAAAAACAACGCGGGCTACATTCAAGAGTCGTGTTGCTTGTTCAGCCGCTTCTTCGAGAGAGATTTCTATTCCGAATAGCTTGCGGTAAATCTTCTGGTATTTTTTTATGGCTTCGTGCGATAACATGAGAGGGTCGAGTGTTTTTATTAATTATTCCCTGTTAAAAAGATTTTTTTCTTGCCTTTGCCGCCGCTAAACCTCTCTTGATAGATTCTGAATGCTGCTTTCTGTAATGCGTCGCATAGCTCTTGCTGATTTCTTCCTCAAGTTTTTTGCTTGCTAAACTTTGTGATGTTTTGTTCATAAGTTTTATTTTTTTGTTAACTTTTCGACCTTTTGATAACTGCTTCCCGGTATGGCTGAATTTCAAGAGCCCCCTTACCCCCAAGGAATTTTCATTCCAGAAGTTCGCAGCGTCTTTTATCCCTTTTCTCTGGGAGACGACTTAGCTCTTGCTCTAACTTGGATACTATCGCTTCCGAGCCGTAAACCTGATCACTCCCAAGAACATTTAGCTTTAACGTGATCAGTGTTTTGATAATGCTTCCCGTATAAGGCAGTTATTATCAAGTCCATAGCTATTTTGATTTACAAGCCCCCTATGGAATTCGCCCTAGGGCTTGAATAGTCACTGATACTCAGTGATAGTATTTGCTCCAAGAGATTTTAATTCTCTTGCCTGAATAGACGAGCGATCTCATCTGCTCGGGCAAGAGTATTGTTAGAAAAAATAAAGAAGCCCACTATTCGCTTAGCAAGTTCTTGAACGCCAGTTCTAAGACTTGCCAAGTGAGCAATGGGCTTCCTTGGATTTTTGGCGTTCAAGATTATCTACAACAAAAAGACCCTATGTGTTTGTAGGGTCTTGCTTTTTTCCAAAAACAAAAGAAGAGCCGCCACTAACACGTGACGAACCTACTTTTGTCGTTGAGTTGCCTCAAAAGTTGCTCTGAAGAGGTTACGAAAAGTTTTTGTTTTTCTATTTATTTCCTTGAAAGAACACTACCTTGCCTCCATTTTAGCAGGTCCAAAGATATTGTCAAATGTGCAGAATGATTTTATTGTAAGGATTTACAAGAGTTGATAAGAAACCCGAAAGAAGCTATAATCAAGCAACAATTTAATATCGTTTGCCTAAACCCATGGGTTTTTCTATGGGCATGGTAAAAAATCCGAACAAACATAAAGAATCCATCATGGGATCCGTTTGTTCGGTCGTATAGGGAAACCTATATGGGCGGCTTCGGCCGCTACCTGTGGTGGACTTTTTGTTTACCCGCAGTCAAATATTATTAAAAATAAAAACCATGAATAATAATACTTCTCTCATCGAATCGTTAGGATCGCGTGGTGAAAAACATCTTGCCGCAAATATGCAGCCAAGTGAGAAGATCGTCGTAAAACTAAAGGCGCCATGGGGACAAGCTTTCGTGCTTACAGACCGTCATATTTACATTATAAAATGGGGCTACATGACCGGTAATACGTTCGGAGGACGTTGCACTGCTTTCGATTACCGTAATGTAGTAGGTATTGAGATTAAGAAAAATCTAATTACGGGAACCTTAGAGGTAATTTCAGCAGCTACACAAAATGCAAATCTTGGATATTGGGCACAAAAACAGAGTAGTGCCTGGAAAAGTAACTATGCAATCCCATTTACTACTCAAAAGTTTAACCTATTTCAACAGGCCGTCAATATTGCCCGAGGTCTAATCAATAAAAGCCATAGCTGATACCTTTGCCAAGATTTACAAAATAGCCTGCACACAGTTCAAATTTAGGCCACACACGCCGCTTTAAGGTCATTTTTGTCCTTCAATTAGCGGTTTTTTTGTAGCAAGTCATTAAATTCTGCGTGACCCCTAGATACTAAACGATTTATAAGTTCAGTGGCGATAACTTGAGCATTTTTTTCCGGCGAAGCTAAGGCAATGGTCAGAATCTGAACTATTTCCCCTTTATTGCCAATTACAGCCCACCCGGGTTGATCCGATAAAACTAGTTTAGCTAAAATATTCAAAGCCTCAGCGGGTAAACTCTTACTTATTTCAGCTAATCGCTCAAGAACAACGTAGTCCAGTTGGATATTCTTCCCAATCTCTAAGGCTTCCGAATATTGTTCACATAACCACTTATCTTCAAATTTATTAGAGATGAACCACCATCCGAAGGCGGACATTTCTTCTTTGTAATCTGCTTTATTTTCAGCAGACTTGGCTTCATTTAGACGACTTTCCCATAGTGCCTTCATTCTTACATATGTTTTCGGATCTATCTCCTCTTTTTCGCTTCGCAATCCTCTACCTATAAAACCGATGGCATGGCCTCGTAATTTATCATCTGCTAATTTCCAAAAGCTCACCAAAAGTGGTTCATTTAGTTCAATTTTACCCCTTCCATATTGAAGCATTAAATGCTCAACAACTCTTTCGTCTCTATCTATGTGTCTCGTTCTCTTTTTATCGATTTTACCCAAATTTTGAATTGCCTCCTGATAGCGATCTTTTAATAAATCAAAAGGGTCATTGTAAACTGGAACGTATAACATTAATGTATTCCACGCTGCGATATAAAGCCGATCTTCAAATTGGCCTGGGGGCAGAATCTTATCGATATTTTCCAAAACCCATTTTCTATCGATAAGCATGAGCCACGGCAAAAATCTCCCGTAAATCGAACGCACTGCTCTCGATGGGTCATTTTGAGCCTTTAAGTGCCATTCAAGCACAATTCTTACCTCAGGCATCAAATTAAATCCTTCCTTTAGTTTCTCTTTGCCATCGATTTCTTTTTCAATAGATCGATGAGTCCATAAGGCATATTCTACAGTTGCATTCATAGCTTCCCCTCTTGTGCGATTAATGGCATCTGTGTATGCATCATCGCTTTGTTCTTCCCGTTTACTTTCATCTTCTGGTCTAGGATCAGGATCCTGAGTCAAGGGCTCAATAATTTTCCAAACAGTCTCTCTTAGTTCAAATGGTATGCTGCCATCATTCAGCCCTCGTGAAAGAAGTGATGCGATTGTTCTTCGACACCAGCCCCAGTCGGGATCCTGATCCAAGCCTTTGCTTTTCCTGTCTATTATTGCTCTTGGCTGTTGAACAACCCAAAAACAGAGGTCAAGAATTCTCGCCCAACTTAATTGGTAATTACCTTGGATTAATTCGCTAAAAGCTTGAACGTAAGCTCTAACATATGTGGGATCTAGATCTTTGAATTCCTCTACTAAATCCTCGAATTTATCTGGTTTAGCCTTTATTGCTAAGGTCAATTCACGTCCTAACCCTTCTTTTGTGGAACCAAAGCCATGAACTTCATCTTTAGGTATCCAGGTTTTAAGGAGCTTGATAATATTTTGTGCATCCATCTCGACTAACTCTTGAGAATTAACTTCGCTAGTGGGACCAACCCAACTAGTCATATAGGTGGGAAAATCTGGGTGTTCTGGCTCTCCATACTCTAGTGCAAATTCCGCATACCGCTTCTTCCATTCTTCTGGCAGGTCGTTTTTCATATAAAAAAGCTGATCTCTCTGCCAAGCATTTATTTTCTTTTTTTCCTGCGCGGGTGTAACGGAAGTTTCTTTTTTTCTGACTTCAATGAAATCGCGAGCTTCTTGGGCATTTTCAATCCATTCTAGTATCGTATTTTGTTCTTTTGTGTCTAGTAGCTTAAATCCCTTATTCATTAACTGACCCTGTTCATGCTGAAAATCAGATTCATTAAATAAGGATTCATCTGTGAGATATTTGGCGGTCAAATCTCTTTCCGCTTCCGGCCATTGACCCAAAAAGTGTATAGCTATTCTTTTGAAAATACCCCACTTTCTGGCTTCCAGTTCTAATATAACCCATTTCAATTCCTGGGAATTTAGTTGAACTACCTGCAAACCAATGTCACGGATAGCATTAATAAGTAGATTTTCTGTGTCATCCCGATCGTGATTTTGTTCATGATTTTCTACCGCTGGCCTTTTGATGTATGAGTAATCCCTATAATATTCCTTATCTTCCTGGCTCTTGTTTTGCCTCTCGAGTTTTAGATAATTAACCAGCAGGTCGCAAACAAAAACAAAGGACTTTTTTGGATTGACCGTGATAAGTTTCCGAAAATCTTCATTTAAGAATTTTTGATAATACCAGGACTCCAATCTTGTTGTTGGTCTGGAATCAGGAGTATAAAAATCGTCTCCCTGGGGCGGTTGAGGATCTGGAAGGATTTCTAAAAATCTTTTCGCAATCTCAAAAGCAAATTCTTCTTCGCCATCTTCAGTAAAGCCCTTCATTAGAGCACTGCCTGGCTCGATTAGTCCGTATTGAAAAAATGAATTACTTGTTTGTAGCCAAGATCCAATCTTTGCTGTAAGTAATAACTTTTTTTCCTTTGGGAGAATAGCCGTAATTTTGAGTAAATCTCTTTTTACGCTTGAGTTTTCTGTGTCCTTAACTGCCAATAAAATTTCTGTTACAAGATCCGGATTGGTCGGTGCTATTTTTTCTAAATAAAATAAAGCTGGCCATGGCAAATGTCTAACTCCACCGCTCTCGGGATCTTGCTCAACCTTTGGTGGGTCAGAAAATAAGCCTTGTGTATTTAAAAAAGGTAGCCATTTGGGATTAGCTAGCTGGCCAAAAAATCTTTGGTGAGCAACAAGGTTATTTGGCACATGCAAATGAATTATTTTGGCATCTTCTGCTGTAGGATCAAGTTTTTGTGCAAGAGCATCCAATAGGGCAAAAACCTTAACATACTGACCTTCAAATTTATCCAATACTACATCAAGAATAACTTCCATTTGGGTCCAAAATTCAAGGTATTCCTTATCAATAGGGCGTGCCACTTCTAAGTTGTCTCTGTGGGCGCGTTTTGGTAAACCATCTTCGCCTGCAAGGCTAATCCACGCCTGCGCAATCGGATCCTGCTCGGGAATTTCAAGCGCCTTAAGAATAACAATAATTTCTTGTTTATGTTCTTCCTTTTTTTGGGTTTTTGCCGGTTCGTCGCTAATGGACTCCAAAACGTCTCTTAGAGCACTTTCTATTTCCCTCACCAAATGACCAACAATATGAGTAGAGGATTCAAATGGAGGGGCTATTGTTATATGCCTACAAGCGTCTTTGTAGAAAGCAGCGGGACCGGGACCAACAAGCCGCCCCAGTCTTTCATGAATGGATTTCTGTTTTTGATTATCGCCAAAATTAAAAGGCTTTGGCGTAATCGATTCGTTAAAATTAGGTGTATTCCCACTTACCATGTTTCAATTTAGTGCCCTAATTTTGCGCCTTTTAAAATAAAATTGCAAGCAGGGTCAAATATTACTTAAAACATTCATTTCTACCCTTAACTTTTCCCAATTTAGCGTTCTGAACGCATCATACGAGGGAGTAGAGAATACCCCAGAACTTAGTTTGATGCAAAAAAAAGCAGCTTCTCACACTGCATAATAAAATTATAGCGTATTAAATTACGCTTCATACGCGAACTTATCGGCTAAGAAATTCATCCCAAACTCCACTTTTTCTCGTTGCTCCCAATACCTCTTGGCACGTTTGGTAATTTTTCCTTTGTAGAAATTATAACTCCTTGGCCGTTTCATATCTTCAAACTTCCTCCAGCGCCGTATGATTGGCGCAATCGTGCGGTAGTTTTGTTTTTGTGATTGATAGTTAAGGTTGAGGCACTTGCGGCACTTGAATTCGTCTTCCGCTCGATACAGAATCCCAGCTCGCTTGTTGCATTTAGGACACTCAAACCATTCACGGTAGCCGCCGTAGTGACAGGGTGTTTTAACAATTGTAATGGCAGTATTGTCGCATCCCTCCCACGGTTCCTGTAATTCCAGATACCAATCGTGCCAGTGAGGGTCATTGATGAGCCTCGCTCTCGTGTTACCGAGTTTAAAGATTCTTGGACCCACGAACTGTAGGTTCCGTTCCCAAGACTCTGAACACTTATTCAATTCAAAAATACTGATGGAATCTTGGTTCTCCACGACCTCTTTGCCCCTCCCAAAAAGTAGCACCCTTTGAAACATTTTTAGTTGCCGAAATCATTAAGGAAAATCCGCATTGGTAGATGCGGTAAGTGCCAATTATTTGAGCCAAAATAGCTTCATTTTCGGCTTTTTAATTCTTTAATCTTAATGTGCGCCAAATAGGGATTGATCATGGTCGGATTGCATTGATTTCAGGGTCAAATCCTAGATGGTTTTTTCTTGCTTTTCTAATTCTGCTTTGCTGTCTCCTGTTCCTCTCGAATTGGCGGTGGTTGACGTTTAATTTTGCCTTTCTACCTGTATTATACCATTTTTCGCTTTGCCAAGCCAATTTACCACTTGGTGATTAAAATTGATTCAATTTTGCCACACGCCCTCATATTGCCCCGGTGGCTGAAGCTGCCTAATTATGCTCAAGTTCGCTAACATCTCGTCACACGGGCTAAACTGGTGCGACACGGGTGGGGTGCTGATGCATTACGCCTGCGCAATCTGCCACAACACATTAAAATACTTTTTATAGCTCTCAGCCACCTCCTCACTTTCAATGGTAATAACTACGGGATCAGCCGCCCAAATTATGATAGCAACCGTATTGCCAAAAATATTAGTGCTTGACCCGACAGGGTAATCATTTGGCAGGTATCTAAATTCTGCCATTTCCCTAAACGTATCATTTTTATCTAACTGGTTTTTCTGACTTAAAAAAGTGATGAGTTTTTTATGTATTTTCTTTTTGATTCTCTTGCGCTCAATTTCTTCGTAGCGTGAACCCATAACCTTGTAATATCGGTCACCAGAGCCACCAATAATGTAATAGGTGGCATTCCTTTTTAGTTCATCTACGCCACGAGAACGCAAAGCCCTAACAGCATCATCGCCTCTTGAAACTCTGACAACAGTATCTTTTGATGCCTTTTGTAGCGCGATTAACTCAGGAATCGCTTCGCGGATTTTATGTAGTCTATCTTCTTCTATTCTCTCCAACCGCTTTGGATTTTCCGCGCTCACAAAAGTTCGATTGTTTCGACGTGCGTTTATGACTAATCCCTTGTTTACAAGGCTATCAATTACGCGATAGGCGACTTGAGGGTGTATTCCAGTCGCTTTCAAAATAGCCGAAACTGGCGACTCTCCAAGCCGTAACAATAGTTCATAAATTTGTGACTCACGTTCAGTGAGGCCTATCTCTCTTAATATCTTCATAGTGAAACTTTTTAATGACTTGTCTCAATAATTTACTCTTTCTTCACATTATATGTGAAACACTTGACCTTGTCAACAGGTTTTGTCATTCTGGATGAGCAACCAGCCCTTTTACAATCTTCGTGTAGCACACAAACAAAAGGAGACGACTATGACCATGTGGCACATTCACATTGATGCCGAAGAAATGACGCCCGATTTCAAGCAACACGTTTTGGAAGTTGGGTTCTGGGTGAACAATTTTCTCCATGAGCCCGGCCATGACAGCTGGGAACCCAACACCCATCTGACCTACAAAACCACATCTCCCGTGGAGTTCTTCGATGTGTTCAAGGCACTCGAAGAATATGCAGACAGCTCAAAAGGCCTGAAAGGATACATTGAGGGTGAGTTCATTCCCAGCGACGAGGACATCACGTTTAAACCCTTTGACCACTCTGTCCCTCTGCCATTCAAAGTGAGCATGAAAAATCTTTTACCCGGTCAGTTCAAGCAGGATGAGATTCATGTCTCCCTCCTGCGCGACCAGTCTGACGCGAGGTTGTTCGATGCTCTCGAGGCGATGGGACTTTACATGGGTCAACTCCCCACGCCCAAGGGCATCAGGCGTGTTTACACGATGTCGGGTTTGCGAAAGCAAATCTATCAACTGCTTCCCATACTCACCAAGTATCTCAAGGAAGCTGGTGGAGGAATGGACTGCAGTATCAAGGAAGAAAGGATTGCCCAGAAATGGACGAGTAGCCCTGATGTTAAACTTCCACCCGTGATCGACTGCGATAATATCGAATGGCTCTAAAGAGTCTTTAGCACATCAATCCCTCGGGATGTGGTGTGCTTTTTTATTATTTGCCAAAATTAAAATATTGACATTATCTTATAAAAATAGTAGAATAGTGGCATCGATACTTCCCCGTATCGACCCCGTTGTAAGAGTGCGTTGCTCTTGCTAGGGAGTCAGAAACGACGAAGCTAGAGGAGTTCTTTTACTAGTTACACGGAGCTTGATCATGCTTGAATCAGTTTTTCCGCCCGAAGTCCCATGTGTTGGTGATCTGGTGCAAATCACACCAATCCAAGGAGAGCCACTGCTCAACAAGCACTACAAGTATTTCTGCGAAGAGGTGCATGTGGTAAGTCGCTTTTTGGCGACTGACTACGACGACAGGAAATACTTGCAAATCTACGTCGGTGGCACGTTGATTCGGGAAATCCGTTTCAATCTTGAACATCAAACTTGGAGTATCGGTTCTGATAAGGAGAAAATCCAAGTGGAAGTGAAAAAGATTCTCGAGTAATCGACAGTTCAATCATTTTCAGAAAGGAGAGCAATATGATTCCATCTCCAGATGGAAAAACTGTGGCCACAGTTGTTATTGGTTTTCTGGCTCTGCTTGGCATTGCGACTTTGACTGTCGTGGTGCATGAAGCCTACCAACCCGACCAAGCAACCTTGGTTTGGGACTCCGAAATCATCGATGGCAAAGCGGTCATCAAGCTCGTGTTGATGGCTCGGACAGAGGAGGCGTTGGAAGCCAAAATAGCCGAACTATCAAATTGGCAAGTTCAATCACGCTACCAAGCGAATGGAACTGCCAAACCATTTCGAGCTGATCTTTTTCGAACACCTACTTTAACCAGAAAGGAATAAACCATGCCAGTCGTGCTTCTCTGTCGTTCTGCCAAGGTTGGCGACGAGTTACTCAGGGAGGTGGTGGCAAAGCTGCCAGCCATTGTGGCTGAGCACCTCACCGTGCCCGAAAATCACCTCACGGAGCTGACACCCGCTGACATCTCAATCCGGGTTCAGGATTCGCAGTTCAACGTCGTGGAGGGTGACCTCGATGTCTTGATCATCGCCACGAAGTTTGAAGCTCGCATCTTGACGGGTCAGCTTCGCACTGACGACATGGCGGCGGCCGTTCAAGGTCTTCTGCCTCCGGGTATGAAAGGCTTCGTCTGGGTCACCTTGGTCGATGCGTTTTTCTCCGCCTTTCATTAGGAGGAGTGGGTCAATGGGCTTGCGGAGGATTCGTTCTCTGCAAGCCTTGTTTTTTTATAGAAAAGTGTTTTGTTAGCGAATGCTACCAAAAACCGTCAAATTGTGCTATTATTTGTGGTAATTAGGCTGAAATTCGGGAATGGATCGTATCGATCTAGCGTGCTAAAATAAATTCTCACTTCGTTTAACATCTCCTGCCTTCGCTTCGCCATAGCGAAGCTTCGGCAAGGCAAAGCCTGCTAGAAGATTCGCGAAGGCGGGATTTCAATATGTACTATGTATACAATCTAAAGTGTAAAATAGGTTACTATATAGGATGTACAAATAACCTTAAGGATAGAATGGGAAGACATAAAAAAGGAGAGGTTCCTACAACCGCTAAAGTTTTACCCGTGAGTTTAAACTTTTATATTGCCATAGAGGATAAATATAAAGCTTTTAACTTTGAGAGATATTTAAAATCAGGATCTGGGAGGGCATTTCTAAATAAACACTTTTTAAGTAATTAAAACCAATCGGGGCAGAACAACATTAATGACAATGCTCAAAGAATATTTTAAAAACTAGCATGAATACAAATACAGATTACTGGGAAAAAATAGTGCGAAATCCCACACCAACATATAAAAAACTTTTAGATTCTGAAAAGGAGTTTTTAATCAGCCACATAGAAAAAGATTCAAAAGTTTTAGATATTGGTTGTGGCAATGGTAGGAATATAGAAACCATTTTACCAATTACTGCTGATGTTTTCGGTATTGATAATGATGAAAAGGCAATAGCAACTACTAAAAGCAGATTGCCTATTGTTGCTTCAAATATTCTACTTGCCGATGCGTTTGATCTTCCTTTTGATGATGAATCATTTAATACTGTTATTTTGTTGATGACACTAGTTAATTTTGGGGAAAATAAAATCAAAGCATTAAAAGAAATGTATCGTGTAGTTAAAGATAGCGGAAAAGTAATTATTAGTGTTTATTCTGAAGATGCTCTACCCGCAAGAATGGAAATGTATAAAATTATTAGTGTGCCTATTGATAAAGTAGAGGGCACAAGGGTTATTTTCAATGAGAAAATAGGGGCGAATTCATCAGAGCAGTTTCAAAAAAAATCATTTGAAGCATTAGCCGAGGAATGTAATATGGAAGTTGCCGAATTTCAGAAGATTGATGGTATCGCTTATATCTTTTCATTAAAAAAGAAAATATAATATAGTTGCTAAAATGAACAAAAGTGTTAATTTATGTTAAAGTAAAACCATGGATCAAAATTTAAAGAAAAAAATCATTACTGGGCTGGCTATCTTTGTGGCGGTGGTGCTTTTAATTTCGGCTTGGCAAATTTACGTGCCTCGAGATTTTGGTGCCAGTGAAACTATTTTTTACAGTGCCAAAGCCGGTTTGGGCGGTACCAAAATTGCTCAAGATTTAAAAGATGAAAAGATAATTAAAAGTAGTTTTTGGTTTAATGCCTATGCGTTGCTGACCGGCCAAAGTGCTAGATTGCAAGCCGGGTTGTATGATATTTCACCGTCTATGTCCATTGCCGCGTTGGTTAAAAAAATGGCGACAGGGGATGTAGCAAAACATAAAATTAAGATCTTGGAAGGCTGGGATGTAACAGATATGGCTGACTATTTGGAAGAAAAAAAGTTTTATACAAGGGAAGAATTTAATAAGGCATTGAAAATGGATTTTTCTAAAGAGTTTGACTTTTTGTACAGTAAGCCGAAAGGTATGGGTTTGGAGGGCTACATTTTTCCTGATACTTATTATGTGCCGGTGGAAAGTTCGGCCAAGGACTTTTTGACTTTGGCATTAAATAATTTTGGAAAAAAATTGACACCAGAGTTACGTAAAAAAATCACGGCTGACAAACGGTCAATTTATCAAGTAGTGACTATGGCTTCCATTTTGGAAAAAGAAGTTCCCACTTTAATTGATAAAAAAATGGTGGCGGGGATTTTATGGAAACGTATTGTCACTGGCATGCCTTTGCAGTTGGATTCCACGGTTAATTATGCGACAGGCAAGAGTGATTCTCGAGTGACCTTGGCCGACAGTAAAATTGATTCGCGCTATAACACCTATAAATATTACGGCTTGCCATTGGGGCCTATTTCCAATCCGGGCCTGGAGAGTTTGATGGCCGCCATTAACCCCATTAAGACAGAATATTGGTTCTATTTGTCGGCTTCGGGTAACGGCAAAACCATTTTCAGTAAGACTTACGAGGAGCACACCAGTTCCATTTCGAAGTATTTGAATTCTTGACATATTTTTAGAATTAGACTAGTATAGCAATATAAAGCCGTAGATAGCGGGGAGGCCGAAAGGTCAGTAAAAATCCCGCCGAGGTACAACGTATATTTTTGTTGTATGTCTGCTGGTCGCAGGCTTTTTAGTTAAAAATCATAAAGCATGAAGCATAAGGCATGAAGCAAACGAAAAGGTTTTTGTTTCATGTTCCATGCTCCATGTTCCATGAGATATGGCATTAACCAAAGAAAAAAAACAGAAATCATTAGCGGCGATTAAGGAAAAAATCGCCAAGCAAAAGTCAGTTATTTTTGTGGACTTTTCCAAAGTGGATTCCGCTAATTTATTTACGTTGCGAAAAACGTTAAAAGAAGCGGGTTGTGCTTTGCAAGTCGGCAAAAAAACACTGATTAGAATTGCCTTTGGTCAATCAGGTATTACGTACTGGAATAAAATTAAAAGCGTAATTCCCGGACAATTGGCCTTGGTGTTTGGCATGGAGGATGAAATCGCTCCGGCCAGAATTTCCAACCAATTTGCCAAAACCCACGAAAACTTCAAAATTTTAGGTGGAATTTTTGAAAAACGGTTTATTGACCGAGAAAAAGTATTAGTCTTAGCTAATCTGCCGACGCGAAATGAATTGTTGGGTAGATTGGTTGGATCACTCGCAAGCCCTATGTCGAGTCTTGCAAGAGTATTAGATAAAATTAGTAATAAACAATAAAACTATGTCAGATGAAGTAAAAGTGGATGTACCTGCTAAGTTCGAAAAAATCGTAGCGGAAATTGAGAAAATGCCAGTAGTGGAATTAGCCGAATTAGTCAAAGTTTTGGAAGCTAAATTTGGTGTTTCGGCTGCGGCGCCAGTTGCCGCCTCCGCTGTTAGCTCCGGCGAGCCCAAGGAGGAAAAAACTTCTTTTAATGTGGAATTAAAAGAAGTGGGAGCCCAAAAAATTGAAGTTATCAAAGCTGTGCGCGACGTAACCGCCAAGGGATTAAAAGAATCCAAAGATTTGGTAGATGCCGCTGCCACCGCTCCCCAAATGATTAAAGAAAATGTGAAGAAAGAAGAAGCTGACGAAATTGCCAAGAAGTTTGCCACCGCGGGCGCCAAAGTGGAAATTAAATAGTCCTTCGACGTGGCTCAGGAAAAGAAAACAGCCCTTGACGGGGCTGTTTTTAGTTGTATAATGGATAGTGGGTTGGATTTAATTTTTTTTCGGAGGTTCATATGACTCCCGAGTTTGTAGATCACCTGTTTCATTTAGCGAGAATATTCGGCTTGGCGCTTATAATAGTGTTAGTGGCCATAATGGCACATTAGTAACGTGGGGTTGCCCTTGATGGCAACTCCTTTTTTAATGTGGTAGAATATATGGAATGCTGGAAAAATACCGTAAAATCCATTGGACGGAACATGTGAAACTAAAAATGCGCCAGTACGGGCTTTCAAAAATGAAGCTAATGAATGTATTACGTAAGCCGGATAGAAAAGAAGAGGGGATTGCGGTCGATACAACTGCAGTCATGAAGACGGCTAACCCCGCCTCCGCCAAAGGCTACGGTCGGGCGAAGGGTGAAATTTGGTTAATGTACCAAGACAATCAATATTTCAGAAAAATTATTAGTGCATGGAGATACCCGGGTATTTCTAAGCCGGGAGAAAGTATTCCTATTCCAAAAGAAATAAGAGAAGAATTAGAAAAACAATATGAATCAGGTCGTTAAAAAAGAAAATATCATTATTACTTGGGTGGTTTGGCGCTTTTGGTTAACACCCAAATTTTTAGTCGGCGTGTGGGGAAATTATATTTCGTTTGGTTTAGATTATTTTTCTATCCCCTTACTTTTGGCGACCCTGATTTCTCCGTGGAGAAAGTTTAAGTGGCGGTATCCACGGGGCTTTGACGTGGGCCAATATGCCAATATATTTATTTCCAATCTGTTTTCACGTGTGGTGGGAATGTGGTGTCGGTTGGTGTTGATTATGTTTGGTCTTTTGGTGTTGGCGTTCATTTTAATTATTGGAATAGTCGGAATACTCTTTTGGTTGGCTATACCACTGTTACTCATCGGATTATTTTGGGCAGTGTACTTTTTTACTTATATAAGACTTTTTTTACTGGGAACTTTTTTGGTAATTTTTGTTTGGGAGCTATATTTATTTTTTTCCTTAACGGTTGTAAGAGACGAGTGTGGGCACATCGTACAGCGAGCTAAAAACATTTGTAAAAAAGGGCGATTGCCGGAAGTGATTTCAGAAGCTCTTTTTTTGGCGGCCATTGAAGAAAGCAAGGAAATCAGAAGCTTGTTGTTTCGTCTTGGGATAGATTACAAAAAATTGCATATGGACGTAAAAAATTACTTGGAAAAGTTACCTAAAACTAAAAAATCCAGTATTGGGTTTTCGGAATCTTTTAAAAAAGTGTTAGCAGAGGCCGAGCGTGTTTTTGTGGCAAGAAATAAGAAAGAAATGGGTGTCAAAGAATTGTTCGTGGCGCTGGCCATGCACGATGATTTTTTTCAAAAGGTATTGGTGGCTTACGATGTAAAAGAGCAAGATGTTCAAAATATTACTTTGTGGCTGGACGCCTTGGAAAATCAAATTAGCCAAAGTAAAAGGTTTTGGACTCGCGAAAATTTGGCACGGGCGGGATCGTTGGGTAGAGATTTTGCATCGGGGTATACCATCAGATTAGATGAGTATTCCATTGATTGGGAAAAGGTGGCTTTGCGCTCCGGTTTTAATCAAATTATTGGACACCAAAAAGAAATTGAAGAGTTGGAAGTAGCTTTGGATACGTCTAGTTTACATAATGCTTTGATTGTTGGTGACGTGGGTGTGGGCCGAAAAAGCGTAGTGGAGGCTTTGTCTTCGCGCTGTTATTTGGGCACCGGTTCACCAAATTTGGCGGGTAAAAGGGTGGTGGAATTGGATATGGTAGCACTTTTAAGTCAAATTCAAAGTCAAGAAAAAGTGGAAAGTATTTTGGATGAAATTTTTCAAGAGGTACAATCAGCTGGTAACGTGATTTTGGTGATTGATGAATTAGACCACTTTATGGCCCACACCATAGCTATGCCGGGAGAAATTGATATTTCCACGATTTTGTCCAAGTATTTAAAACTACCTAATTTTCAATTTGTGGGTATTACCTCGTTTGATGGTTTGCACAGAAAACTGGAACAAAATTCATCTTTTTTGGAATACTTTAGAAAAATTGAGGTGCAAGAAGTTTCAGAAATAGAGACTATCCGCATATTACAAAATTTGGCGTTGGAAATTGAGCATCGGGAAAAAATACTAGTGTTGTATCCATCTATCCGAGAGATTGTTAATTTGTCGGGCCGATATTTTTCATCCATGCCGTTTCCTAAAAAAGCGATTGATATTCTGCAAGAAACTGCCGTATACGTAAAAACTTTAAAAGAAAAAGTTATTTTGCCTCATCATATTGCCAAAGTTATTTCCGATAAAACGCAGATTCCGGTGGGTAAAATGGAATTTAAAGAAAAATCTGTACTGCTCAATTTGGAAAAGTTAATCCATGAAAGAATCGTCAATCAGGCCGAAGCGGTCACGGATATTTCGGTGGCTATGCGTCGGGCTCGCAGTGGCATTGAATCAAAAAAACGACCCATGGGAACATTTTTATTTTTGGGACCAACGGGCGTAGGTAAAACGGAAACCGCTAAGGCCTTAGCCGAAATTTATTTTGGTGGTCAAGAAAAAATGATCAGGCTAGATATGTCTGAATTTCAGGCCATAGCCGATATTCCAAGATTATTGGGAGCAGTTTCACCGGTAGAAGAGCAGGGTCTTTTGACTACCCCCGTGCGCGAAAATCCTTTTTCATTGGTGTTGCTGGATGAAATTGAAAAAGCTCATCCTAACATTTTAAATTTATTTTTGCAGGTATTTGATGAAGGCCATATTACCGATGGTCAAGGGCGACGTGTGATGTTTACCAACACGATTATTATTTGCACTTCTAACGCGGGGGCGGTCGAAATTTTTAAAGCCGTGGAATTGGCTAATACGGTGGACAAGGATAAGTTTTTGAGTTTCTTATTTGACAAGGGAATGTTTCGACCCGAATTTATCAATCGATTTGATGCGACAGTTATTTTTCATCCCTTAACCCGCGAAAATTTAATGGCCATCGCACAGCTAACTTTAGCTTCGCTCCAAAAAAACCTGAAAGAAAAAGATATTGAATTCGTGATTAGTGAAGCTTTAAAAGTTAAAATAGTGGAGCTTTCGTATAAACCGGAATTTGGCGCGCGCGAAATGAGAAGAGTCGTGCAGGATAAAGTGGAAAATAGTATTGCAGAAGCTTTATTGTCCGACAAATTAGTGAAGGGTGAAAAATTTGAAATACATCCAGAAACGTTTGAAGTGGTGAAGTTTGGGTAGGGCTAAATGTGAATAAAGTGTGGATAAATAAGCCATTTTACGAACAAAATGGCTTTTTGGTTTTAGGTGTTGACCGAAGTGCTTAAAGTAGGCTATAAATACTGTGTAGTGGATAAAAGTGGATAAAAGTGGGAAAACTACAGTTATGTGTGCATAACTTGAAGTTAAAGGTTATCAGTTCATAAAGTTATCAAGTCAAATAACTTTATAACTTTCAACTTTATAACCTGATAAACTACGATGTTAATTGGGCAGTACCAACATACTATTGATGCTAAAAAGCGTCTGGCTCTGCCGGTTAAATTCCGTGCTGAATTGGGAACCACAGTTATTATCACCAAGGGGGTGGAAAATTGTCTGGTGCTTTACACTCAAAAAGAATGGGAAGTAATGTCCGCCAAATTAGCTAATCTGCCGGTGTCGCAGGGCGAAGCCAGAAATTTTACCAGACATATTTTATCCAGTGCTATGGAGGTTGAGCTAGATAAACTGGGAAGAATTTTAGTACCGGACTATTTAAAAGAATATGCAGGATTTACCAAGAATGTGGTAATTGCAGGACTATCTACCCGACTGGAAATTTGGGATGAGGCGGCTTGGAAAAAGTATAGTGAAAGTGCGGAAAAGGGAGTGGAGGAAATAGTATCAAAATTAGGACCATTGGGAATATAATCATGCCACACATACCAGTACTTACTAAAGAAGTCTTAGAAAATCTTAATCCTAAGCCAAATGAGAATTTTATTGATGGCACGATTGGTGGCGCCGGACACGCGGTGTTGATTCTGGAGAAAACGGGTTTACTGGGGAGATTACTGGGTCTTGATGCGGATAAAGAGCAAGTGAAGCGCGCGCGGGAAATGGTGAGGCATTATCAAGAAAGAGTGGTGTTGGTGAATGATTCGTATGCCAATGTGGCGGAGATTGTCAAAGAAGCCAGATTTAATCCGGTGGATGGGTTGTTGCTTGACTTGGGTTATTCTTCTTACCATGTGGATGAATCAGGCAAGGGGTTTTCTTTTCAAAAAGATGAGGCATTAGATATGCGTTTTGCCAACGGAGAATTGACAGCAGGAATCATTGTTAATACTTGGCCGGAAAAAGAGTTGCAAAAAATTATTGAAGAATATGGAGAAGAAAAGTTTGCACGTCAAATTGCGCGTGGCATCTTAAAGCAAAGAAAAATCAGGCCGATCCAAAGTACATTTGAATTAGTGAAAGTAATAGAAGAAGCAATTCCATCAAAATTTCAACGCGGTGGAATTCATTATGCGACAAGAACGTTTCAAGCCTTACGTATCGCGGTCAATGATGAATTACAAAATTTACAAAAGGGTCTGGAAGGTGCTTTGCAGGTGTTGGTGCCGGGAGGCAGGTTGGTGGTTATCTCTTTTCATTCACTGGAGGATAGGATAGTCAAGCTCTTTTTTCAAGAACAGGAAAAATTGGCAATGGTACGCATATTAACTAAAAAACCGATAATTGCGACGCAAAACGAGGTTTTAATAAATCCACGTTCACGTTCGGCCAAACTAAGGGCCATAATAAAACTATGACGACTCTCACATTAGGCTATCGTGCCGTCCATCAAAAAATAAGATTACTCACTTTGCCCAGTATTCCTTGGAAAACTTGGTATATTTTAGGTGTGGTGTGTTTGGGATTAATGTTGGTTTCTTACATCTATCTGATCAACCAGTTAACCGGCGGTTCGTATTTGATTAAAAGTTACAATCAAGAGATGAATGTCTTGCTGGTTGAAAATAAGACACTGGAAACACATTTTGCTAAGAGTGACTTTTTGGGTAACGTTCAAGAAAAAGCTGGTGCCATGAATTTTGAAAAAACAACCCAAATAAAATATGTTCAGATAACGCCATGGAGTCCGGCTTTGGGTATGGTAAAATGATACTATGAAACATTGGAGACTTTTGCCATTATTATTTTTTACTTTTTTGGTGGCGGCAATTATCATTGGCCGCTTATTTTATGTACAAGTCATCAATGGTAAGTTTTATCAGTCTCAAGCTCTGGGTCAACAGATGGGTTTTACTGAAATTATCGGAGAGAGGGGAGAAGTCTTTTTTGAAAGTAGCAAAGATAGTCGTGGAGCGATTGGTTTGGGTGATACAAAGAGTTTGGCTATTAATAAAGAGTCATGGATTATCTCCGCCGTTCCTAAAAACATCAAGGATATGGATTATTTTGCCCAATTAGTGGGCGAACCGTTAAGCATGACAAAAAAAGACATATTGGCTAAGGTGGTTACATCAAGTTCATATGTTGTTTTAAAAAAAGGTGTCACCACTCAAGTGGTGGAAGTTTTAAAGAAATTAAAGTTAGAAGGGTTGTCTTTTGAAAAATCTACGGACCGATACTATCCTCAAGAAAAACTGGCCTCTCAAGTGATAGGATTTTTGGGCGGAGAAAATGAAGGTCAATATGGTCTAGAAGGCCACTACAACGACATTTTAAAGGGTAAGGCCGGTATTAAGGAAGAAAAGCGGGGGTTTGATTTAATATATTCTCCGGTTGGACAAGAGGGTTTAAATGGCTCGGATGTGTATGTAACCATAGATTATAATATTCAATTTCAGGCCGAAGCTTTGCTTAAAGAAGCTAAAAAAAATATTGATATAGATTCCGGTCAGATCATTGTTTTAAAACCGGATTCGGGAAGGATTCTGGCGATGGCTAATTTCCCGCAATTTGACCCAAATACTTACGGAAAGGAAAGGGATTTTGGGATTTTTCAAAATAGTGCCGTGCAAAAAGTATTTGAGCCGGGTTCGGTTTTTAAGCCCTTTACCATGGCTATGGGATTACAAGAAGGCAAGATTACGCCCGATGCCACCTTTACTGATACCGGTTCTATTAAAATTGGACCCGATACTTTGTATAACTTTGATCGGGAAAAATATGGTTTACAAACCATGTCGGGTATTTTGGAAAAATCGATTAATACGGGTGCGGTCTATGTGGAACAGAAAATTCCTCACACTACTTTTTTTGATTATTTAAACAGGTTGGGTTTTAATGATAAAACCGAGGTAGATTTACAGGGAGAGGTTTCTTCTTCTAACGCGCGTTTGAAGAGCGGTTCGGAATTTGATTATGCGACAAGTTCTTTCGGTCAGGGTATTGAAATGACTCCCTTGCAGTTAGTTAAGGCTTTTTGTATATTTGCTAACGGTGGAAGGATTCCTAAGCCTTATGTGGCACAAAAAATAACCTATAATCAAAATCAAAACATCACTAAGCCCCAGCTTTCCGAACAGATTATTTCGGAAAAAACAGCCTTTGAAGTTACGAAAATGTTAATGAACGTAGTTGATAAGGGATTTGGCAGTTCGGCTAAAATCAAGGGTTATTATTTGGCAGGAAAAACCGGAACGGCCGAAGTTCCCATTACCAATGGTAAAGGATATTATGCGGACAGAACCATTCAAAGTTTTATCGGGTTTGGGCCGGCTTTAAAACCCGAATTTTTGGTGTTAGTAAAATTGGACAATCCAAAAGTTCCGAAATCTTCGCTTTCCGCCGCCCCAATTTTTAAAAAAATGGCGCAGTATATTATTAATTATTGGCAAATTCCGCCGGATTATCCGGTAAGCACTCAATAAAAAAACCCTCGGTTGATTGCCGAAGGTTAGAGCTATGGCTATTCTCCATCCTCCTCCAGTTTACGGATTTTCTCCTCGAGCTCACGGCTAGTGGCCTCTAAATCGAATTGAAGATATTTATTATACAATTCCAATTCATCCACCTTTTCTTGGGATATATTTAGAAGTCGCGCATGCAGTCTTGAGTAATGTTTAAGCCTTTCCACGAGGGGCAACATTTTATTGCGAAGATCGGCGGGTAGCTTCTTAATCATTTCCTCTAACTCAAAAAGTTCAATTGGAGCATTCCTTCTGTCTGGGTTCTTTTTTGCCATGGGAATCCCCTTGGAGGAGTTAAGTTGTGAATGTACCACGCGTGGCGCTCCCACGGAGAATTGAACTCCGCTTTCTTGGATGAGAACCAAGTGTCCTGGCCGATAGACGATGGGAGCATTTGCTATGTTATACCACATGAGGTAAAATATATAAATGCTTCATCAATTTTTTAAAAATTATATCTTGCCCATTGCCACTCTTTCAGGAGGCATTATCGGCGTGGGTTTTTTGGCTCTGCCCTATGTGGCATTGCAGGTAGGATTTTGGCCGATGATTTTTTACATGATTCTTTTTACAACTTTGGTGACAATATTGCATATCATGTTCGGAGAAATTTCTATGCACACACCTGATTTCAAGCGTTTTCCTGGGTTTGTTGAGTATCACCTTGGTAAGACTTTGGGAGTAGTTGCTTTTTTGCTGATGATAGTGGGGGTCTACGGCACGTTACTGGCCTATTTAATTGTCGGTTCACAATTTTTAAGTACCATTTTTGGTGGTCACACCATAATATGGGCACTGGTGTATTTTTTGTTGGCGGCAATATTAATTATGTTTGGAATTCGGATCATTAGTCGCATTGAATTTTTGGGGCTGGTGATTTTGCTTTTAGCTCTTGGTATTATATTTTTTAGCGGATTTTCACATATTAATATTAGTAACTTCTTTATTTCAAACTTTAATCCGTCAGTTGGCGGACAAATTTCAAATTTACTTTTAGCTTTTGGTCCGATTGTGTTTTCGCTGTGGGGCACGGGTTTAATTCCCGAAACCGAAGAACTGGTAGTCAGGCGTAAAAAAGTTCTAAAATATATTATCATTATTTCCACCTTAATCCCTGCTATTTTCTACACTGTTTTTATGGTGATTATTTTAGGGGTTACTGGGCCCGAGACTACGCAATCGGCTTTGGACGGAATCAAGGGATTGTTGGGAAACGGTGTCATTTCCATAGCAGTTTTTATGGGAGTTTTAACCACCTTTATTTCCTTTGTAGTCCAAGGCCATATTTTTCATCAAACTTTACGCTTTGATTTGAGGCTTTCACCATTTTTTTCTTTTGTACTAGCTATTTTCCCGCCGTTGGTATTATTCTTACTTGGTATGACACAATTTATTGGCATTGTTTCTTTTATTGGAGGCCCGTTGCTTTCCATTGACGCGGTCTTGATTGTGTTGATGTATTTAAAAATTACCTACCGGCCGGCCGGCAGGGAAATTAGAAATTAAAAATTCACACCTATGTCTTGGATTTTTATTGTCGCCATATTCATTTTATCATGCGGAATACTTTCGTGGTTAAGTTCTCGTTTGGTTGCCTCACTGGTATCGGTGGCTAAATATTTGGGTTGGCGGGAATTTATTATCGCTTTTTTTGTTATGGCGGTGGCGGCTTCTTTGCCGGATTTGTTTATTTGCATTAATGCGGTTATACAAGGTAAACCCGCATTAGCCCTGGGAGATATTTTGGGCGGAAATTTAGTGGATTTGACGCTCGTATTAGCCATCGCTGTTTTTTTCAGTAAAAGGGGATTAGAAACAGGTAGTGCTATGGTGCAAAAGTCCGCCATTTTTACCGCTATTATTGCCGTGTTACCACTTTTATTAATTTTAGATAGTCGTTTGGATAGGATAGACGGGGTAATTTTAATTGTCACATTTTTTCTGTATTCATGGTGGTTGTTTTCCAAATCGGAACACTTTAAAAAACGTTATAAGTCCGTCAAACACGGCGTTACGGCTGGTTTCAAGGGGTTTTTATTTAACTTAGTAAAAATTATTATCTTGTTGATACTTCTTTTGGTCGCTTCGCAGGCCGTGGTGGCTTCGGCTGAATTTTTCTCAACTTCTTTAAATATTTCATTGGCCTTGGTGGGAATTTTAATTGTGGGGCTGGGTAATGCCTTTCCCGATATGTATTTTTCTATTGTATCGGCGCGACGTGACGAAAATTGGTTGGTACTGGGTGATATTATGGGTTCGGTGATTATTTGTGCCACGTTGGTGCTCGGTACAGTGGCTTTAATTGCGCCTTTTGAAATTCTGGATTTTGCACCATTTGCTACGGCACGGATGGTATTAATTTTAGCCGCGCTTTTATCATTAATATTTATCAAAACAGGCAAAAAAGTTACTTATAAAGAGGGGCTCGTGTTACTGCTGTTATACATTGCATTTTTAATTATTGAAGTATTCATGAAGCATTAATTACATGGAACATATTCAGGGACTTTCGGAAAAAGAGGCCAAGGCGCGGTTGTTGGAGTATGGCCTCAATGAAACTAATATTCACGAGCATCATGCTTGGGATATTTTTTTAAGGCAGTGCCGGTCTCCCTTTTTTTATTTTTTAGCCACGGCGGGAATTATTTCACTTTTACTGGGCGAAAAAATTGATAGCGCCGTGATTATGGTTTTTGTAGCGCTGAATTTATGTATTGGTTTTATTCAAGAATATCGAGCCGAGCGAGCCGTTTTAATGTTGAATAATTTAATTATAAAAAAAATCACAGTCATGCGGGATGGAAAAGAGTCTTTACTTGAAAAGAAATATCTAGTGCCAGATGATGTAATTTTACTCAAAACGGGAGATATTATTCCGGCGGAATTACAAGTTATTCAGTCACAGAACTTTTTGGTGGATGAATCGGCTTTGACGGGGGAATCGGTTCCTACGGCAAAACAAATGCTGTTTGCGGGCACGTCGGTGGTTTTTGGAAAAGCGCTGGCCAAAGTCTTGGTGACGGGAAAAAATACCCAGCTCGGAAAAATTACCGCCTTGGTTGGCCACGAGCGTCATGGCGGAGCCTATGAAAAAAATCTGCTGTATTTTTGTCGACTGATATTAAAAATTGTGGTTATCACTATGGCAGTGATTTTTTTACTGAATTTGATTATTAATGGCAAAGAAAATATTTTTCCTTTTTCTTTATTTTGCGTGGCGTTAATTATTTCCATTTTACCCGAGGCATTGCCAGCCATTGTGGTGTTGGCGTTAAGTCGAGGCAGTTTAAAAATGGCCAACGACCATGTGGTGGTAAAGCGCTTAAGCAGTATTGAAGATTTAGGTAATATTGAAGTTTTGTGTACGGATAAAACGGGCACGTTAACGCAAAATACATTGTCGCTGGAAAAAGTTATTGGTGCAAATAAGGCGCTTTTGTACGCTCTCGTGGGAGTTGATGAAAACAGCTTGGATCCATTCAATAAGGCTTTTTTTGAAAGGGCTGGGCGTGGTATGTTACAAAAAGTCAAAAAATATCATTTGATTACTGAATCAACTTTTAATTCTTTTAAAATGAAGTCAAGTTGTTTGGTTGAAAATGGCACGGAAAAGTTACTCATTGTAAAAGGTGCGCCCGAAGTGGTTTTAAAATTGTGCAATAAATTTCCGGCCAGTTTTAATAAAAAAGAATTAAAAGAAGACATTGCCCGTGAAGGTCAGATCGGAAAACGCGTATTAGCTATTGCCTATAAAAAATGTTTAACAGCGGGTGTTAAACAAAGCGAGCAGGGCTTAACATTTTTGGGGTATTTTGTCTTTGAAGATCCGTTAAAAACCACGGCTGAGGAAGCTATTCGTCTGTCAAAAAAAATGGGTGTGGCGATAAAAATAATTACGGGGGATGCAAAGGAAGTCGCCGGATTTGTAGCTAAAAAGGTGGGATTGATAAAAAACCAAGCAGAGGTTTTATTGGGTGAAGAGTTACAAAAAATGTCGCGCGATGATTTTGCAATGGCTTGTGAAGAAAATGTGGTCTTTGCCAGAATTTCACCGGAATTAAAATATCAGATTATTAAGTCGCTCCAAAAAAAGTACGAAGTCGGATTTTTGGGAGAGGGGATTAACGATGCCCCAGCCTTAAAAATTGCGGATGTGGGGATTGCAGTGGCCGAGGCCTCTGATATTGCTCGGGAAGCTAGCGATGTAGTTTTATTAAAAAAAGATTTACGAGTCATTGTCAACGGTATCAAGCATGGCCGGAATATTTTTGCCAACATCAATAAATATATTAAATGCGCACTGGCTAGCAATTTTGGTAATTTTTATTCCATCGCCGTCATTTCTCTGTTTGTACCTTTTTTGCCCATGTTGCCAGTGCAAATTTTATTGGGTAATTTACTTTCCGATTTTCCTTTAATTTCTATCGTCAGTGATTCGGTGGATTTGGAAGAATTACGAAAACCCAAAATGTATCAATTGCATAATGTTCTGCCCTTAATTATTTCGCTGGCCTTAGTGAGTACCGTATTTGATTTTATTTTTTTTACTATATTTCACGGACAAAGCTCTGGCACCATTCAAACCCTGTGGTTTGTTATGAGCATTTTGACCGAACTTGCTTTGATTTTTATTATCCGCACACGTAAGCAATTTTGGAAGGCGAAGCGTCCCAACTTTTGGCTGTTACTTTTTACGATTGCCGATGCCGTATTTATTATCCTCTTACCATTTTTACCCTTTGGCCAAAGCTTTTTCCATTTTGTCATTCCGCCGATTTTACCGTTATTAATAGTATTTTTCCTCGTCGGTCTTTACTTTTTTGCCTCTGAATTTGTAAAATTAATCTATTTTCACTATTTTAAAGTAGCTAAAACTAATATACAATAATACCAATGGACACTTCAATAATATTTTACATACTTATAATCCTGGGGATTGGGGCGGTGATTTGGTTGCAGATTAGGAAAAAAGAGGAACCAAAGAAAGACGATGGTCAGCTGTTGATGTTGCAACAGCAAATTAACCATATTTCGCAAACATTGGATTTAAAATTATCCGAGTCAAATAAAAGTCAGCAATTTCAGTTTGCCGAATCTTCAAAAATTATTGGGGATGTGCGTGAAAGGTTGGCTAAATTAGATGAAACCAATAAACAGGTGGTCAATTTTGCCGGGCAACTGCAAAATCTGCAAGACATTTTAAAAAACCCAAAACAGCGCGGAATTTTAGGCGAATATTATTTGGAAACGGTGTTAAAAAATGTTTTACCGCCGGGAAGTTTTCAAATGCAGTATGGATTTTCTGATGGCGTGATTGTGGACGCCGTGGTGTTTGTGGACAAATTAATTATTCCAGTGGACTCCAAATTCAGCTTGGAAAATTACAATCGCATGGTGGAAGCTCACGAACCTCAAGAAAAAAAGCGATTGGAAATGGCGTTTATCAGTGATTTAAAGCTTCGTATTGACGAAACGGCCAAATATGTAAAACCGGAAGAAAAAACTACTGATTTTGCTTTTATGTTTATCCCTTCGGAAGCGGTGTATTACGATTTATTGATTAATAAAGTGGGGGTAATTGCCGATGACAACCAAAATCTGGTGTATTACGCGGGCAAGAAAAAGGTGGTGGTGGTTTCACCCACATCATTCTTGGCCTATTTGCAAACCGTTTTGCAGGGCATGAAAAACCAGAAAATTTCCGAGCAAGCACAAATGATTATTAAGGAAGTGGAGCGTTTGGGCAAGCACATGTTTGCGTATTCGGAGTACGTAAATAGGGTGGGGGATAATTTAGATAAAACGGTCAGCAGTTACAATAAGGCTCGGGCGGAATTTTTGAAGGTGGACAAGGATGTGGTTAAAATTACAGATGGCGACAGTAAGGTAAAGATAGATGAAATCCAGAGGCCGTTGCTTGACGAATAGGACTAATTTTGCTAGTATTTAAGTATGACATTTGCAGTAATAAAAACGGGAGGCAAACAATATCTTGTTGCACCCGGCGATAAATTACAAGTGGAAAAATTGGATGTGAAAGAAGGACAGGCTGAAGTTATCTTCAGCGAGGTTTTATTATGCGACAAAGAGGGAAAGTTGCAGATTGGAATGCCGATGATTAAAGGAGCAGAAGTGAAAGCCAAAATACTGGGCGAGAAAAAAGGCGATAAATTGATTATTTTTAAGTATAAATCCAAGAAACGCTACAAGAGAAAAATCGGACATCGTCAGAAGTTTACGGAAGTTGAAATTGTAAGTATTGCATAAAACCCGATCGTTTCGGGTTTTGTTTTACCTCGTTGATTTTTTTCTGGGGGAAGAATGAATAAGAAAAAGCGGTTCTGGGAAAACGCACAAGAAATTCTTTTGCAGATGCAGAAGAATCGAGATTTGCTTACATGTGCACTCATAGAGGAGCACGAAGTGATTAATGTGCTATGGGACACTAGATCCAAACACCTTCTTGATCCCATCACGTATCTGGAGCATGTGCGTGGCTTGAGGAGATTACAGGCGCGAATCATGAGGTTGCAGAAAAAACAGTGTGCTGTGTCTCAAGGTTACCTCACCGTTCTCAAAAGAATAAAGAAGCGAAATGGAACGGTGGATAGGTGCTTATAATATATTTGACCCAGGGAAGCTTGGGTCTTTTTTAATTTATAAAATAAAGATAGTATGAAGTCATGGAAAACATAGAAAGACAAATTCAGTGGATCCTTCAGGAAAAATATAATGGCAAGCTAACTGCTGCGGCCAAGAAAGATATTGAAAGACTTAAAAAAGGTGAGCCGTTGGATCATATTATCGGATTTACCGATTTTTTGGGTTGCAAGATTTGGGTCAACAAACATGTGCTCATTCCAAGGGTGGAAACGGAGTTTTGGACAGAACAAGCGATAGATGAGTTAAAAGTTATCAAGTTATCAAGTTATAAAGTTCTTGATATGTTTGCGGGGTCGGGGTGCATTGGGATCGCGGTTTTAAAGCATGTAAAAAATTCACATGTGACGTTTGTGGAATCAGAAAAAGAAGCGGTTAAACAAATTAAAATAAATTGTAAAAAAAATGGCATTGCGAAAAAAAGATATGAAGTTGTAAAGTCCGATATTTTTGAGAATGTGGAGGGAACGTTTGATTACATTTTTGCTAATCCGCCATATATACCGCTGACGCAAAAAAAAAAGATACAATCTTCGGTGATTGATTATGAGCCGCATGTGGCGCTTTTTGGAGATAAAGACGGAATGTTTTTTGTTGCGCGGTTTTTGGCCGATGCCAAAAACCACCTGACTCAACATGGTAAAATCTACATGGAATTTGATACCAAGCAAAAACCAGCCATCAATGCATTGCTCAAAAAAATGAAATACAAAAAATGGGATTTTTGCAAAGATCAGTATGGCAAAGTCCGCTACGTGGTGGTACAATAAGTTAATTAAACATATATTGCATCTATGAAATTTAAAATGTCATCGGGATTGGCCTCACGAACCATTATTATTTTAGCCGTGGTTGTTTTACTTATGGCGGGTTTGGTGTACGGAGTTACTCGTTATACTTTTAATAAAAAATCTATCAGCACGCTTCCCAATACTGTCGAAATTCCTCAACCGGTGTATCAGGCCAGTGTTGGAGATATTCAATTTACATTCACTAATGTAAAAAGTTTTGGCAAAGTGTTAAGCGGAAAAATCTCTCGTTTCCCCAATTACCAAACCGATTTAGTCACCACTGAAAAGTTTTTGAAAGTGACCGTGCAAGCTGAAAATACCGGTAAAATCAATACTATACAGTATGCGTGGGATTTGGGTAATATTATTGATTCTGACGGAAGAATATTTTCTCCTATTAATGATAAAGCTTATTCTTGGCTACCTTCGCCGGATTTATGTGGTTTTGTGCTCAAACCGGGTTTTGCCCCAACGCCTTGTGTTAAATATTACGAGGTGGCCAAAATTTCTACCGGCTTAAAGTTGGAAGTGATGGCTCAAACGCCCAAATCTTCAAAGATGCAAAATACTCTTTTAGACTTAAACATTACACAATAATTATGGATGACATCAAAGAAAAATCCAAAGAATCCGCCTCATTGCCTGATATTTTAGAAATGGTTGAAAAAAAACAGGAATCAAAAGAGGTGGGTGGAATGATTGAGCGTGAAGACTTACAAAAAGCCAAACGAATTATTGAGGGTATGCAGATTGATGATGATGTCAAGCTTCAAACCCAAACCACGGCTCAAAATTTGACTTTAATTGAAGAAGAGCAAAAGCTGGCAGAGCTGTTAAAGTTGGCAAAATCAAAAGGGGTTATTTTTGCCGTTACGGTTGCCAAAAAAATGAATGACCCATATATATTAGATTTACTTCACGACAAATTGGCGGAGAATGGATATTATAAAGATTTTTTAAAGTAATATGCCGATTATTATATACGGATTTATAATAATATCTTTTTTGTTGCTTCTGGCTTTTGTGGCTGCACTGGCTTCCGAACAATCGGAAAAACAGGCGGTGTTTGGTGGTTTGGAAACAGTTTTATTTTTGGTGCTGATGCCCAAAAACCAATCAAAAAAAGAAGACGAAATAAAAAAAGAAGAGAAGATGTTAATTTCCCAGATGGAACAAGTTTTGGCCAATTTTTTGTATTTAAAAAAACCAAAAGCTTTTCAGGTTCAACCCTCCATTTCACTGGAAATTGCCTCTCAAATCGGTGGTACCGACATTTCTTTTTATGTTTCGGTGCCCAAATATTTGGAATCTGTTTTTGAAAAGTATGTGCAAGGTGTTTATACCAACGCCATTATTGATAAAGTACCGCAGGACTATACGGTGTTTGAACCGCAGGGTGAAGTGGCGGGTGCCTTTTTGAAATTAACAGAAAATTCACTCTTTCCCATTTCCACCTATCAAACTTTGGAAAAAGATCCTTTGGCCAGCATCACTAATAATGTCAGTAAAATATCTGCCAACGAAGGAGCGGCACTGCAGGTTATTATTCGGCCATTGTCGGGTATCAACTTGCGCAAAAAAGGGGAAAAAGCACTGACTAAAATTAGAGAAGGTAAACACGTCAGGGTGGCGGCTCGCGAAGTCATGGATCATTGGTTTTGGTCCGTCGTCAGGGAAATTTTTAAAACTAGTCCCAAGAAGAAAAAAGAGAATGAAGCGTACAAAGAAAAAGAGCAGGGGATTGACCAAATTGGATATGATGCCATTCAATCAAAAATCCAAAAACAGCCATTTGAAGCCAATATCCGCCTAATAGCTTCGGCAAAATCCAAAGAAAGAGCCGAAGAAATTTTAAGTCATATTAGTGATTCATTTAGTCAGTTTTCGTTATCGGCGGTGAATAGTTTTGAGGTTAAAGAATTAAAAGGTGGCGCATTAAAAAAGTTTGTCTATGATTTTAGTTTTAGACTTTTTAATGACGCTCAAAAAAGTATTTTGAATGTGGAAGAATTGGCCAGCATTTACCATTTTCCAACCCATTACACCGAAACTCCTTATATTAAAGCGGCCAAATCGCAGGTGGCTCCACCGCCGGCTGATTTGCCTGAAACGGGTGTTAATCTGCTGGGGCGCGTTAATTTTCGTGGCGAAGAAAAGAAAATTTATTTTGCCTCAAGAGCGGATCGACGCCGGCATTTGTATGTCATTGGTCAAACGGGTACGGGAAAATCCGGATTTTTGGAGGGTATGATTAATCAAGATATTGCCAATGGCGAAGGTGTGGCGGTGATTGATCCGCACGGAGATTTGGTTGAGCACACGCTGGCCAATATCCCTAAAAACCGAGTGGACGATGTGATTTTGTTTGAGCCGTTTGATATAGAGCGACCGATGGGTTTAAATATGTTAGAATACGATACGCCCGAACAAAAAGATTTCGCCGTGCAGGAAATGATTTCCATTTTTTATAAGTTGTTTCCGCCCGAAATTATCGGGCCCATGTTTGAGCACTACATGCGTAACGCCATGCTGGCGCTCATGGCAGATAAAGATAACCCCGGTACCCTGGTAGAAATTCCCAAAATGTTTACTGACCCAGCTTTTTTGGCCGAAAAAATGCAAAAAGTAACGGATCCGGTAGTACGCAGTTTCTGGCTGAAAGAATGGGCGGCGACAACAGGAAATACCCGGAGTGATATGTTGGGCTACGTGGTCAGTAAAATTGGTCGGTTTATTGAAAATGAAATGATGAGAAATATTATTGGGCAAAGTCGCAGCGCTTTTGATTTGGGCAAAGTCATGGACGAGGGGAAAATATTTTTAGCCAATTTATCCAAGGGTCAGACAGGGGAGGTCAACAGTTCACTTTTGGGATTAATTTTGGTTTCTAAAATGCAAATGGCGGCCATGAAGCGCGCCAGAATAAAAGAAGATGATCGCAAAGATTTTTATTTATACGTGGATGAGTTCCAAAATTTTACCACGGACAGCATAGCCACCATTTTGTCCGAAGCCAGAAAGTATAAATTAAATTTAACCATTGCGCACCAATACATGCCCCAGTTAACCGAGCAAATTCGGGATGCGGTTTTGGGCAACGTGGGCAGTATGGGAGCGTTTAGGATTGGCGCGGAAGACGCCGAGTTTTTGGAAAAGCAGTTTGAGCCGGGTTTTTCACGTTTTGATTTGGTGAATTTGGACAACTTTACTTTGGTGATGAAAATGATGTTAAATAATAAAACCTCTACGCCCTTTAAAATGGAAACCTATCCGCCCAAGGTAGGCCGGCCGGAAATTGTGGAAGCTTTGCGTAAAATATCAAAATTAAAATATGGCAAGCCAAAAGCCATGGTGGAGGAGGACATTGTCCGCCGGTCATTTACGTCTCAACCCATCGCCCCCCAAACCCCACCACCACTGTCGAGAAAGTAGTTTTTACAGTGTGTTTATTATCCCCACACTCGTGTGCGGGATTTTTTTGTCAAAAATTACTGCGGTAGTGTAAAAAACAAAGCTTCGTTTTTTACACTACCGCTAATTTGTCCGTAAAAACCCAAGCTTCGGAAATTATAGACAATAAAATCGACCAAGAGGCCGACTCTCAAAATTGGTCATTGGAAATTACTCCGATGCGCGTTTTACGTACTCTCCCAATTCCGTGTTTATCTCAATCATATCGCCTTCTTCAATGAAAAGAGGAACTTGGATAACTGCACCGGATTCTAAAATAGCTTCTTTGGTTCCGCCTTGGGCCCGGTCGCCTTTTACCCCTGGTGCGGATTCCTTAATTTTGAGCGTCACCTTAATGGGGGAGACTACGTTGATAATATTTTCATTAAAAATGATACCCTGTAAAAGTGAATTGGGTTTAAAGAATTTCCCCGGCTTGCCAATTTGTTCTTCGGTGAATGAAAATCTTTTGGATGGGTCGTTTTCTTCGCAAAAAAAGTACTGGCCCTTAGTGGCGTACAAAAACTTAATATTCTTTTTAACCAAATCGGCCTCGTCAAACATATCACCCTGCTGAAAGTTTCTTTCTTGCACGCTACCATTCATTAAGTTTTTGATTTTGGTTTGCACCACGGGCCGACGTTGAGCCATTTTAACCAACAGCGAATCAACCACTTCAAATGGCTGGTCCTCAAAAATAAATTGCGTACCCTTTTTTAAATCAGTATGCGTTAACATCGAAGTTATAAAGTTATAAAGTTGAAAGTTATAAAGTCGACTTGATGAACTTGATAACTTGAAGCTTGATAACTATTTTTGTTCTCTCCATTCAATTTTGGATTCTTTATCCATAAATTGTAGCCATTCGCCTGACTTACCAATCACAAACCATTTTTTCTTGGATTCCACAAAAATCATCGGGTCACCCAAATAAAACGGCTTTTTGACAATGGCTTTGGGCTTTAGTCTGTCCAATTCCAACCATTTTTTAAAGACAGTTTCAATGGCGTAATCTAATTTTCTAGAATTAGCCCAAACTGCCACCGTGTCAATAGCTTTTTTAGCTAGCTCCACTCCTCCCGCCAGTTCTATTAACTGTTTAGCTACTTTAGTGTAGCGAGAATAGATTATCTTTCTTTTTTTAGCATTTTCTTTCAATTCTTGCAACCCCAAGCCCTTGGATTTGAAGAAATGGGTAATAATTTGCTGAATACCGGTTTCGTCTTTTAATGTCTCAAAACTTTTAATTTTACTTCGCTTGATAAATTCCTCAATTTTTTTGGCACTGCTTTCCCCGATGCCCTTTATTTCCATTAAACCTTTTATTTTTTTTTGCTGGTAAATTTCCGAAACATCAGTGGGCAATAACTCCAAAATCTTAGCTACTCGTTTGTTGGCATTAATTCGAAAAGCCGAATCACCCTTGATTTCCAGTAATCGAGCCATTTCGTTGAAGATGTGTGAAATCTCTTCGTTCATACTTTTATACTAGTCCATTTTTAAGTAAAAAAATAGCCCGGATGTTCGCGTAAAACATCCGGAGCTCATGTGGCGACCTAGACGGCGACTTTTTGGTAGGTGCCATCATCTAAAACCCCGTACATCACCCATTCTCCGTTCTGGTTATGGGTGAGGGCATAGAATAGGAACTCGCTTTCCATGATGCATCTCCTTGGGGTTGGGAATCCTAATTAAACAATATCATCTTAATGCCTTTGAGTCAATAGTGAAAAGCTACAAATTTCTGATAGAATGAAATTATGCAAAAAAGACATAGAATTTTTATTGCCATCAATTTACCAAAAGAGGTAAAAAGAGCGTTGGCAAAGTATGAAACTACGTTTTCAGAGCTACCCGCCAAATGGACGCCACCGGAAAATTTACATATTACGTTAGTTTTTTTGGGGGATTTGACGGATGTGGAACTGGGCGAAGTGTGCGTGATTACCAAAAAAGTGGCAACTTTGCATGAAGCAGTGGATATCAATCTTACGAGCATTGGGTATGGACCAAGCGAAAAACTACCGCCAAAAATGTTGTGGGCTTCAGGCGCAAAATCACAACCCTTATCAGTATTAAAGAAAGATTTGGAGGAAGCTCTGCTGGAAAAAATAGTTAATTTTGATCCGGATAAAAAAGGTTTTGCTCCACATGTGACGTTGGCCAGAATCTCTGCATTTGCTTGGAAAGCCATTGAACCCGAAGAACGACCGGAAGTTCTGCAAAATTTGGATTTAATTTTTACGGCTGAAACCATTGACGTGATGGAGTCGGAAATAAAAAAAGGCGGGCCACAGTATACACTTATTGAATCCATAGAATTAAAATAAATGTCGCGATGAAAATTCACTTTATTGGCATTGGGGGGATTGGGGTGTCCGCCTTGGCACAATATTATTTAGAAAAAGGGCATGATATTTCAGGCTCGGATTTGTCGGCTTCGGAAATTACGGAATTTTTAAAAAATAAAGGCGTGAAAATCATGATTGGTAATAAAGCTGAAAACATCAGCTCTGATTTTGATTTAGTGATTTATAGTCCGGCTGTCAAATCCGACAACCCCGAAATGCTTCAGGTTTTACGTTTTAAGCTTCAGGCAAAAAGCTATCCCGAGGCCCTTGGCGAATTGACGCGCCAATATGAAACCATCGCCATCGCTGGCAGTCATGGCAAAAGTACCACAACGGCCATGACGGCCCTAATCCTCATAAGGGCTGGCATTGACCCTACAGTAATAGTAGGTACAAAGTTAAAGGAATTTGGTGATTCAAATTTCAGAATGGGAAAAAGCAAATATTTAGTGATTGAGGCCTGTGAATACGACGGCTCATTTTTAGAATATTCACCACAAATCGCCGTGATTACTAATGTGGATAAAGAGCACTTGGATTATTTTAAAACTTTTACCAATGTCAAAAAAGCTTTTAAAAACTTTACCAAACGATTACCCAAAAACGGTATTTTAATTACTGAAAAAACCCTGCGACAGACTCAAACTAAGGATGCCAAAAAACTAAAACTCAAAATTCCTGGCCAGCATAATATTTCTAATGCCTTAATGGCTTTGGCGGTAGCTCGGGTTTTGGGTGTCAAAGATGCGATTTCTTTTAAATCACTTAACGCATATGCGGGAAGCTGGCGCCGATTTGAAATGAAAACAGTTCAAATTTCAAATTTCAAATTTCAAATTATTTCAGACTACGGTCACCATCCAACCGAAGTTATGGCAACCTTAAAAGCTGCGCGGGAAAAGTTCCCTAAAAAGCGAATTTGGTGTATTTTTCAGCCTCATCAACATCAACGCACCTATTATTTATTTAAAGATTTTGTAAAACTGTTTAAGGGTGTCAAGATTAATAAAATAATTATTACGGATATTTATGATGTGGCGGGACGGGAAACCAAAAATATAAACGCGAAAGTTGATTCACAAATGTTGGTTGGAAAAATAAACAAAAAGAATGTACGATATTTACCGCTTGATATGGCTGAAGCTTTTGTGCATTCAGAAACAGGAAATTGGGACGTTTTAATTATTATGGGCGCGGGAGATGTGTATAAGTTGTTTGATAAATTTTAAAACATGGAGATTATTCAAATTCTGGGTTACAACGCATCGCTGGCCGGCCTGCTGGGAGTGGTGATTGGTCTGGTGACGCAGGTAATAAAAAACTGGAGGCGAAAAAGCTGTGAAGGCCTTTCGTTGTGGTGGATTACCTTGGCTGGTTATTCGTATTTTTCATGGCTGATGTATGGATTTTTTCGGCAAGATATTTTTTTAACCATTCCGCAGTCACTGGGAACGTTGTGCATGATAATTATCTTGGGGCAATTTTGGATTTATCGGAAAAAGTAGTATACTAAACTTAATATGACTAATATCGACCCGCAAAAAATTGAGGAAGTATTGACGAGGGGAGTGGACGAGGTAATAGACAAAGAGAGCCTCAAGAAAAAACTGCTTTCGGGTAAAGTGCTTCGGATTAAATTAGGCATAGATCCGACCAGTCCCAACATTCACATTGGGCGGTCTATTCCGTTGCTTAAATTGAGAGATTTTCAAAACCTTGGACACAAGGTGGTTTTAATTATTGGAGATTTTACCGGAATTATTGGTGACACTTCAGATAAAGATAGTGAACGACCAATGCTGGATGTAAAAACAATTAAAGAGAATATGAAAAATTACGCCAAACAAGCCGGAAAGATTTTAGATATGCGAAAGTGCGAAGTGAAATATAATTCCAAGTGGTTGAAAAAATTAAATTACTATGACTTTAGTGAATTGGCTGAACTTTTTTCGGTGCACGAGTTTAATGCTCGAGAGAATATCGCAAAGCGTCTTAACGCAGGCAAACGCGTTTCACTGCGTGAAGTGATCTATCCTTTGATGCAGGGGTATGATTCGGTTGCCGTGCAAGCAGACGTTGAGCTGGGTGGAACTGATCAGCGCTTTAATTTACTAGCAGGACGCGATATACAAAAACACTATAAACAAGAACCACAAGATATTATAACCAATCCTTTAATTGAAGGCACTGATGGTCGGAAAATGAGCTCAAGTTGGGGAAACACTATCAACCTTCTTGATTCTGGCGATGAAATGTTTGGTAAAACCATGTCTATTCCCGATGAATTGATTGTAAAATATTTTACGTTGGTAACGCGAGTGTCATTAGAGGAAATAGCTCAAATTAAGAAATTGGGAAATCCTCGGGATCAAAAAGCGTTGCTCGCCAAAGAAATTGTGAGAATGTATCATGGTGATAAAGTCGCTGGTTTAGCGGCGGAAAATTTTATCAAAATTTTCCGCCGGCACGAAGCGCCCGATGAAATTCCGGTTTTTGAAACCTCTAAAAATCCATACCCAGTTTTAGATCTATTAGTTGATGCGAAATTAGCCGAATCAAAAAATGACGCACGGCGGGTGATTGAAGGCGGAGGAGTGACGGTGAAGTTATCAAGTTCATCAAGTTATAAAGTTGAAAGTTGGAAACAAGAAATTACAATTGAGGATGGCATGGTTTTCCAATTTGGGAAAAGAAAGTTTGTGAAGGTTAAATTAAAGTAAAATAAATGTCATTTATTGATAAAGTAAAATCAATCATTTTACATCCCAGAACATGTTGGGATGGGCTGATAATAGAGAGTGGCGTTTTTAAGGCATTCTTGTATTTAATGCCATTATTACTATTTTTTGTAATAACAAACTTTCTTAGTTTCATATTTTTCCCCAATAGCAATATTGTGGAAAAGATAGGAAGCCTTTCTTTAAAACTTGGTGTTCCCGATGCATCACTTTTGGTAATAGTATTTTTAGTTTACGCAATTACCATTGTAGCCTTTATTTTTATTAACACGACCTTTATTTTTTTAGGGTTAAAGATTCTTAAGGTAGAGTCATCTTACGGAAAAACTTTTCAAGTTTTTATCTATAGCGTTACACCTCTTTTACTTTTTAGTTTTTTACCATTTATATCAGCAATAGTTGGTATTTGGGTATTCTTTTTATATTTTTCTGGTTTGTCTAAAATCAATAATATTTCTTATGGGAAAGTATTGGGGGCTGATATATTGGGTTTTATTCTATTTTGGATAGTATTTCTAGTAATCGGTTTATCTTGTGTATTTTTTATTTATCTGCCTTACGTAAAATCGCATAATTTACCACAAGCTCAAAATGTGTATCAAACTCAAACACGGTCTCAGATCGATAATTCTATTCCAATGATAATTGGTGAGTGTGTAAAAACTACCATATTAAGAATTGAGACAAGACTGATTGATGCGAGCACGGGTCAAGAAATTCAAGGCAGTGGAAGTGCCATAGAATACGGCAATGGTATTTATGGGGTTTCTTATGAAACTGTTGTAGAGATAGAGAATTCTAAAGTTGGAGACCAGGTAAATTTATGTTTGGTATCGATTCCTGAAGATTGTCCTCCTGGTGACGATAGGGGTAAGGTTTACAAAGCAGTCAATCTTCAAACAGGTGAAAGTTGGTCTATTCCCGATTCAGAACATTTCTGCGGAGGTGCTTAAATATATGAAAATCATAAAAGACCACATTGAAATTTCAGAATTGCAAAAAATGGCCAAAGATTTTTCTGGTGATTTTGTCAAAGCCGTGGTTGATATTGAAAAAGAAATGATGGCGGTGGACGGCGAATTACATATGGATTTATTGACGTTTTTAATGGAGCAAGAATCGTCAGAACCAAAAAACATTTGGGGTATTAATATTTATCCGGAAAAAACGGGGGAAGATTTTATTGAATTTAATTCGATGGTAAATATAAAACCGGGGTTTGGAAATAAGAATAGGGGAGTGGATAGTTTTCAAATCCAAGACAAAATAAAAAGTGTTATAAAGAAATTAGTAGTATGAGTCATATCCATAAAAATTTAGCGAACGGACGTTGGTTTGAATTTTCCCTGGTCCAGCAGTTGGCGAATGTGGGCGCCGAGGTTGATAGGGCAATGATCTGGAAAAAGAAAGATGAGCGATTAAGTCAGAAAGCGTTTGAGCGGGGGATAGAACTGCTTGATTTAACCATTGAAGATTCAAAAAACCGTGGCGGTAAATTAAAAGAGCTGTGCAGATTAAAAGAAGTGCTGGGGGATTATTTTATGGGTGATAATGAATATGGCTCCACCGAAGAAAGTTGGAACAGCTATTTTTACTTCTTTAACGCCGCCGCATCGGCAAAATATTTTTAAAAAAATGGATATGATAAATCCAAAACAAGCTGAAAAAATCCAGCGGGAGATTTACTACAACCTGTCTGACACCCAGAAAATAGGGGTTGTAAGTGATTTCTATTTGCTAGTTGAAAAGCTGAAAAATTTGACCCCCGTCTTAAATAAAAAGTCTAAAGGAGTTATGGATCAGATAGGGACACTTGAAGAATTAATCGCACAAATTAAAGCAGAAAAGTAATGAACTATAATTACCCCAAAAAATCAATCTTAAAGTGGATAGTTCTGTATGTAATTATTGCCGCCTTAGCCTACGGCGCGATTTATTATTTTTGGTTTTACGAAAAGAGCGGTCTAGATATTGGTGGTTTAGAACAGGATGGTGCACCCAAGATACAGAACATTAATCCTGGTAGTGGGCCCAAAGGAACTATAGTTGAAATAAAAGGAACGGGATTGGCGGGTTTTGAAGGTGACTTAAATGTTTATTTTGAGCGCAAAGATGGAAAAAGAACAATGCTAACTGATCATGATGAAGATTATGTGAAAACAGGAGATACTTTTATGAAAGTCAAATTAATTGAGCCGTGCCAAAAAGGGGAAAAAATCACTGGAGAATATTCGGGCATTGAAAGCGAGTGCGATTATGTTGAATTGGTTCCCGGAATTTATAAAGTGTACGTAGAGCCCTGGGGTAAAAGAAGCAATGTAGTTAATTTTAAGATAATTAAATAAAAATTATGCAACGATTTCTAATTTCAGAAACAGCTAAACATATTGGCGAGAAAGTAAAAGTAGCCGGGTGGGTGAGTGTGCGCCGGGCGCATGGTAAACTGGTGTTTATTGATTTACGAGATAAATCAGGGGTTTTGCAATGTGTGTTTGTGCCTTCGGTCAATAAGGAAGCTCATCAAACGGCACAAGAAATTCGAACAGAATGGGTGGTGGAATTGATGGGTCAAATTGTCAAACGGCCGGAGAATATGATTAATAAAGACATCGTGACGGGCGAAGTGGAGTTGGCCGTAGAATCCATTACCGTGCTAGCTAAGGCTCAAACTTTGCCGTTTGATGTGACGACCGACGGCATGGAAGTTAATGAAGAGGTGAGAATGAAATATCGTTACCTGGATTTACGCCGACCAAGACTTCAGCAAAATCTTATTATGCGACACAAGACAGTGCAATTTATGCGTAACTTTTTTTCCGATGAAGGATTTACCGAAATTGAAACACCCATGCTGACCAAATCCACTCCGGAAGGTGCACGAGACTTTGTGGTGCCATCACGTTTACACCCCGGAAAGTTTTACGCCCTGCCGCAAAGTCCACAGCAATACAAACAGTTGCTCATGGTAGCCGGTCTTGAAAAGTACTTTCAAATTGCGCGTGCCATGCGGGATGAGGACTTAAGAGGGGATCGTCAACCCGAACATACCCAGTTGGATATGGAAATGAGTTTCATTGAACGCGATGATTTTTTGGAATTATTTGAGCGCATGTTAATTAATATGGTGAAAACAGTTTTTCCAAAAAAAGTTATCCAGCAAATTCCATTTCCAAGAATTTCCTACAAAGAGGCGATGGAAAAATATCAGTCAGATAAACCGGATTTACGCAAAGATAAAAACGATCCAAATCTTTTAGCCTTTTGCTGGATTGTGGATTTTCCGTTTTTCGAGAAAACCGACGAAGGCGGTTGGACCTTTGTGCACAATCCATTTTCTGCCCCCAAGTCAGAATATATGGCTGACCTGTTGGCTAAGAAAAACATTGCTCAAATTATGGCTAATCAATACGATATTGCCATGAACGGTTGGGAATTGGGCAGTGGGGGAATTCGTAATAACACTCCGGAGTCTATCGAAGCCGTTTTTGAAGTGATGGGGTATAAAAAAGCAGAAATTCATGAAAAATTCGGCCATATGATTGAAGCTTACAGTTATGGCGCCCCAAATCATGGTGGTATTGGTTTTGGTATTGATCGCCTGATAGCGCTTCTTATGGGCGAACCCAACATCCGTGAAGTTATTGCTTTCCCCAAAACCGGTGATGGCAGAGATTTGATGATGGATGCACCTAGCCAAATTTATCCGAAACAATTAAAAGAACTTCACATTCAAAATTCAAAATCCAATCAATCTAAATTAAGAGTGAAATGATTTTACCGCCAACTTCAAAAAAACACTTTGTCAAAAAAATATTTGATTATTTTGTGCTATTTTTTACTTTCACCGTATTGCTGTTTGTGACTTTAATGGGAGTACAGTGGTTTTCCAATAGCGTACAAAGTTTTTTTACCGGCACTATAGGTTATTATGATTCAAATGTGTTTGTCGCTGGAACCGTTGCCGCTCAAAAACCTCCATTAAAACCAACAGTACACTTAAAGCTGGATGCGGATTCGGCAATATCTCTTGGATTTAGTCAGGGTGTGCCAGTTAGAATATTCTCAAAAGAGGCTCAAAAAAAACTACCCATCGCCAGCCTGACAAAGTTAATGACCGCCTTAGTGGTACTCGAAAATTATGAATTAAATAGCAAGATTGTTATTAGTAAAAATGCTATGGCGCAAGAAGGCGAACAGGGGCGCTTAACATTAAACGAATCTTTATCCGTAAAAGATCTTTTATATATATCACTGATTGAATCAAGTAATCGAGCCACTTATGCACTTTCGGAAGTAATGGGTCTGCCGGAATTTTTATCAGCTATGAATAAAAAATCTTTAGATCTTGGTATGATAAATACTCATTTTACCGATAGTACGGGGCTGGGCGGTCAATCTTATTCTACCGCCGAAGACTTGGCAAAACTTTCAGAATATTTATTTTTACATTACCCATTGTTTAATGAAATTATTAGCTTAAAAGAGTATAATTTATATGTAAATGGGGTGTTGCATCATCGATTGGTTAACACTAACAAATTATTGGGGACGGCTGGTATTATTGGTGGTAAAACTGGTTGGACGAACGAAGCTAGGGGTTGTTTTATGGTTATACAGAAAACTGGACCAAACGGAAATTATTTTGTACATATTGTTTTGGGCGCCGAAGATCGATTTTTAGAAATGCAAAAATTAATTAATCTAGTTCAAAATGACACTCCTAACCTTTAATGTGATAAAAGTATTGGGCACATCTTCGGTTGCCTCTATTATTGCTGTTTTGTGGTCGCCAATTTTAATTGATTTTTTATACAAGCACAAACTTTGGAAAAAAACTGGCGGTAAAAAAGCCATTAGTGGCGAGGAGGCCGTAGTCTTTAACAGTTTACACAAAGAAAGAGAAGTCAGTGTGCCTCGCATGGGAGGATTGATTATTTGGGGTACGGTGTTATTAGTTGCTTTATTTTACTACACGGGATTTTTATTAATGCCAAATTCCATATTCGCCAATCTTAATTTTTTAACCAGAAGTCAAACCTGGTTGCCGTTGTTGGTGCTGGTGGGGGCGTCACTCTTTGGACTTTTAGATGACATATTAGTGGTTTCTAATCTGGGAAAATACGTTGGCGGGGGATTATCTTTTTCCAAAAGATTACTGGTGATTGCTCTTATGGGACTTTTGGCCGGTTTGTGGTTTTACTATAAATTAGACTGGGATGTTATTAGTATTCCACTCATGGGACAATTTTCTATCGGTATTTTTTACATCCCGCTTTTTGTAATTGTAATGGTGGCTTGCTGGTCTGGCGGAATTATTGATGGTTTGGATGGACTTTCGGGTGGTACATTTGCTTCTATTTTTGGAGCGTTTACCATTATTGCTTTTTCTCAAGGCAAGGTTGACTTAGCTACCTTTTGCGCGGTAATTACCGGTACCTTATTCGCCTTTTTGTGGTTTAATATTCCACCGGCCAGGTTTTATATGTCCGAAACGGGAAGCTTGGGGTTGGTGGCGGTTTTGGCAACTGTCGCATTTTTAACTGATTCGGTATTGGTTTTGCCGGTTATCGCAGGACTTTTGGTGCTGGAAGTTGCCTCGGTTATTATTCAGTTAGTGTCAAAAAAAATTCGTAAGAAAAAAATATTTTTATCCACGCCCATTCATCATCATTTTGAGGCTATTGGTTGGCCAGCGTATAAAGTGGTTATGCGCGCCTGGATTATTGGCATCGTTCTGGCAATTATTGGGGTTGTGCTGAAACTAATTGGATAGTAGAATAAATTTAACAATGTTAAGGTTCCATTCAAAAATATTTAGTTATTTGGTAGTACTAGTCGTGTCACTAGTTGTTTTTGGTTCGGGATTTTCGGCCGGACAAAAGCACGCGATGCTTTCTGCCCAGTCTTCAAATTTCAATTTTTCGCTGTTTTGGAATGCATATGATGTGTTGCATCAAAAGTTTATTACTCCGGAAAAAATTAGTGATGAAAAGGTTACCTATGGCGCTATCGCCGGTATGACGCGCAGTTTGGGCGACCCGTACACCGATTTCTTTGACCCCAAGCAGGCCAAAGCTTTCCAGCAGGATTTAGCTGGTTCTTTTGAGGGCGTTGGCGCTGAAATTGCGATTAAAAAAGATCAGTTAACAGTGGTGGCACCACTGAAAGATTCACCGGCTGAAAAAGCGGGAATAAAACCTGGCGATTTAATTCTTAAGATTAATGGCAAAAGTACTTCTGATATGCAGACCGAAGAGGCGGTAACACTCATACGTGGCAAGGGTGGCACATCAGTTACGCTCACCGTATTTCGCGACGATTGGACGCAGTCAAAAGATATCACGATTATTCGTGCCACTATTAAAGTAAATTCCATAGATTGGGAGTTAAAAAATAATGACGTAGCACATATTACCATTCACCAGTTTGACCAAAGTCTTTCGACTGATTTTAAAAAAGTGGCTAACGAAGTTTTAAAGAGTCCAGCTCGAAAAATTATTTTAGATGTTAGGAATAATCCCGGTGGATATTTGGAAGTCTGCCAGGAAATCGCCGGTTGGTTTTTAAAACAGGGTCAGGTGGTGACCATTGAAGATTTTGGTAAAGCTAAAGAAAAGCATATTTATAAGTCTGAAGGGAATGGGGTGTTTGCTAGTTACCCAATAGTGGTTTTATTAAATAAGGGTTCAGCTTCAGCGTCAGAAATTTTGGCGGGTGCTTTACGAGATAATATAAATGTGAAACTTGTTGGTGAAAAATCTTTTGGCAAGGGTTCGGTGCAAGAAGTAGTCGCCCTAAAAGATAATGCTTCTTTTCTAAAAATAACTATTGCGCACTGGTTAACTCCTAAAGGAAATTCTATTTCAGAGGTAGGTTTGACTCCAGATGTAAAAGTAGAATTCACCGAGGCCGATTTTGAAGCCAAAAAAGATCCACAGCTTGATAAAGCCCTTGAAATAATTAGTGGCTTACAGTAGAATGATAGAGAAACATAAAAAGATATGAAAGTAATACTATTACAAGACATAGAAAATGTGGGGAAAAAGTTTGAAATTAAGGAGGTCAAAAATGGCTACGCCAGAAATCTTTTAATCCCCCAAAATTTGGTGAAATTGGCTAATCGGGAAAACCTAACATGGCTAAAAGCTCAGCAAGAAGTGATTGAAAAGATTAGCGAGGAGGATTTAAAAAAAGCTCAAGAAATGGCCTCTAAATTGGATGACATTGATGTTTTGATGATGGTTAAAGCTCATGATGGTAAAAAGTTATTTGAATCAATTACTGCTTCAAAAATAACAGATAAATTAAAAGAAATGGGATTTGAAGTTAAAAAATCTCACGTCATATTGGTAAAGCCGATCAAGGAATTAGGAGAATATCCAGTTACCCTAAAGTTAGACCATAACTTAGAGGCAGTTATTAATGTGGTTATTACCGAAGAATTGGGAGAAAAAATAGAAGAACAAGAATAGGTTTTTATGGCAAAATATATTTTTATCGTGGGTGGAGTTATGAGCGGTATTGGCAAAGGTGTGGCAACCGCTTCCATTGGTAGTATTTTAAAAAACAAGGGTTTTGGGGTCACTGCAATAAAAATTGATCCATACATAAATGTTGACGCGGGTACCATGAACCCCACCGAACACGGCGAGGTTTTTGTTTTGGACGACGGCTATGAGACCGATCAGGATATGGGCAATTATGAAAGATTCTTGGATGAAACTTTGCCATCTATTAACTACATGACCACCGGTCGGGTCTATCAGGAAGTCATTCGTCGCGAACGCAACTTGGAGTACAAAGGTAAAAATGTTGAGGTGGTGCCGGATGTGCCATTGGAAGTAATTCGCCGTATTAAGGAGGCCACCACAAAGGCAAAAGCAGATGTGACATTGATTGAAGTGGGCGGAACCATCGGCGAATACCAAAATATTATTTTTTTGGAAGCGGCTCGTATGCTCAAGCACGAGTGTCCGACCGACGTGGCGGTGGTAATGCTTTCATACGTGCCTATTCCCCAGAATATCGGTGAAATGAAAACCAAGCCAACCCAGTATGCCAGTCGGGAATTAAATTCGGTGGGCCTGCAAGCTGATGTTATTTTAGCTCGCGCCTCCACATCATTGGACGCCAAACGTAAAGAAAAAATAGCCACTTTTTGTAATATTTCTCCGGAGCGCGTTATTTCAGCTCCCGATGTTGAAAGTATTTACGACGTCCCGCTGAATTTTGAAAAAGATGGTTTGGGGGATATTTTATGCGATGTATTGAATTTAAAACATCGCAGCACCGATCTTTTAAGCTGGCAGGGGTTTGTTGATAAAACCAAAAATGGTAATAAAAAATTACATATCGCGGTACTGGGAAAATACTTTATGTCGGGGGATTATGTGCTTTCGGATGTGTATATTTCTGTGATTGAAGCCTTAAAACATGCCAGTGCTCATCAGGATTTGGGAGTGAAACTTTCGTATCTTGATTCGGAAGTCTATGAAATTAACCCGGCTAAATTACAAGAATTAAAACAATACGACGGAGTGCTGGTGCCCGGAGGGTTTGGCAGTCGGGGAGTGGAAGGCATTATTAGTGCCATTCAATTTGTGCGTGAAAATAAAATTCCTTATTTGGGACTTTGTTATGGCATGCAGTTGATGGTGGTTGAATACGCACGAAATGTGGCTAAAATTCCCGATGCTCATACCGCCGAAATAAAACCCGATGCCCAAAATACCGTCATTGATTATATGCCCGAACAAAAAGAAAACATGGCTCGTCAGAGTTTTGGCGGCACTATGCGTTTGGGGGGATACGCTTGTAAATTAAACGCCAACACTATTGCCCGCGACGCTTATGGCAAAGATGAAGTGCGTGAACGCCACCGCCATCGTTATGAAGTAAATCCGGAATATATTGTAAAACTCAAAGAAGCCGGACTGGTTTTTAGCGGTGTTTCGCCCGATGAACGTTTAATGGAAATAGCGGAACTATCAAAAAAAGAGCACCCGTTTATGTTGGGTACTCAATTTCATCCTGAATTTTTGTCTCATCCGCTTGCTCCGCATCCGTTATTTTTAGCCTTTATAAGGGCTTGCACTACATAACGTGCACCATGGCTGCCATTCTTTGCTTACCATTGAATAGATTTTTTTGTTTGGTAGTGAATTTTACCACACCATCTTTCATCGCATAAAGGGTGTTATCAGAACCCATTTTTACATTTTTTCCAACTAAATATCGCGTACCACGTTGACGTACGATAATCTGCCCGATTTTCGCGGTTTGTCCACCGGAAATTTTAATTCCAAGACGCTGGGCGGCCGAATCTCTGCCTAATCTGGATGCTCCTGTAGATTTACTTGTTGACATGTTTGTATCTTAGCAAATATACTTGAATTTGTCAAAATATATAGATAGAATCAATAGATATGAAAAATATTCCACAACACATCGTATTATTTCCCGATGGCAATCGTCGTTGGTCAGAAACTAACGGCATTAGCATTAAAGAAGGATATTTAAAGGGTAAGGATAAATTTAACGACTTTTTGCATTGGTGCAAAAAAAGCGGAGTTAACGTGGTGACGGTTTTTGGATTTTCCAGTGAAAATTGGCAAAGACCGCAAGATCAGATTGATTTTTTAATGCACGTCTTTGAAAGATATTTGGGGGAGGGGATTGAAAGTTTTAATCAGGAAGGTGTGCGAGTAAAAATTATTGGACAAAAATACAAACTTTCTAACTCCCTTAAAAAAGTAATTGAAAAAGTGGAAGAAGCCACAAGAAATAATACGGCCATGCATTTGAATTTGGCTGTCAGTTATGGAGGGCGCTGGGATATCGTCAACGCAGTTAAGGAATTAATGAAGAGCGGGATTAATCCCGAAGCTATTACCGAAGAGGTGTTTGCCAGTTATCTTTCAACTGCTGGTCTACCCGAACCGGATCTTATCATTCGAGCCGGAGGTGAAATGCGTCTATCCAATTTTGTACTCTGGCAAGGAGCTTATTCAGAGCTTTATTTTTCCAATAAACTTTGGCCGGATTTTAATGAAACGGATTTTAATTTGGTGCTGGAAGAATTTGAGGCAAGGCAACGTCGGTATGGAAAATAATTAAGAATTAACGGGTTAGCGTCCGTGCCATGTTAATCCATTTTCCAGAGTGTGTCCTTCCTTTATATTTTGCCGATAATTTATGAATTTCTATGAGCGAGCTCAAGTCGCTTTTTTCCCAAGTCGTAATTTTTTTACCTTTATTTTTGTACACAATTTCTACGGCTTTTTGCCAAATGGAAAAATCTTTTTTCTTTTCACCCGCGAGTAAATTTTTCTTAAAGTAGGGGATTACCGCCTCATAAATCTCATCAATGTTTTGCACGGAAAGCCTGGCTTGGTTTCCCGTTACCGTTATATTGCCACAGCTTATCAGGCTAGCTGCTTTTTTTAACGCTTCAATTTCCAATTTAGGTAAGGTGATGACGAATTGGATTTTCCAACGGTAATAGGTGGGGGAGTTAGTGCGTTTGTGCCGAGTATCTTTGCGAAATTGCAAATCAAAACAGCCGGAATTATTTACCAAATTTACGATGTTAAATTTTTCTTTCTTCATACTATTATTCTATCAAAATTATGATTATGCGACAAGGGTGAAATAAAAAAGCCGAAGAACTCTCTCTTGTTCTTCGGCTTGTGCATGACTATCGGCCACTATAGTCCGTTACAATACGCGCCTTGTACTTACCCGTGGAGCCGCTGTTCCATGGATTTGGTACAATCAGCAAATAGAGTTTACCTTCCTCATTGACGTTACTATTATATTGCTCACCAATGAAGAAAGTTTTACCATTTTCGCCGATTTTACCAATCAGGGCCCCAGCCATAAATTGTCCGCCTTTGCCAGTCGTGTTGTAGCCTTTGGGCGAAGCCATATATTGACCGGCGCCCTGGGGCCACAAGTCAACCTGCCCCTCACTGGTAATGACTAGGCGTTGGCCGGTATCAACCATCATACCTGTATCACACCACTGATCCAACGCACTACCATGTTTGGTCGCATCAAGGACTAAATGAAGATTACCACTTTGATGCTTCACGTGCATGGTACGTAGTTCGCTAAGTTTCAACACCACTTCTCCAAAATATGGTGAGTGGGCCTTGATAGTCGGCGAACAAATTTTGCCAATCATCATAAACTCAACGGTGTAAACCACATCCTCTTCTTGGAGTTTCAGTAAATCGGGAGACACTCTTTCCTCAATTTGCTTTAACGCACCGATGGCACGGTAAGCAACTTCCTGATCACCACTTTTGGAGGCCTTCAACAGAGGCCATAAAGCGAAGCGTCCTAATTGAACCAGATCTCTTGTTGCGGTGTCACGTTCCTTGTGAAAATCGCTAGCCAGTCGCTTGATTGACTGAGCGACTTTTTGGGCGGTTTCGGGTGGTACGTGTAAGCCGAATTCCACGCGACGCACATCAGCGAGCTGAACGGTGAGCTTACCATACTTGGTTTGTACCTCCAGATTCTCTTGCAAAATGGTCATGCGCACGATACTGCCGTCATGGAATCTGACTTCAGCAAGGTGCGTCTTGTTTGACGATTGCTGACCAATAATCATGGCCGGTACCGCCAAAACTAAGAGAAAAACAACGATGGTTTTCACGATGTGAATCCTCCCGTGAAAGAATTGGGAAAGAGCAGTTACGTCATTACAACTTCCTTTTATATCATCATACGCCCGTCACTAAAATATGCAAACAAGAACTCTTATTATGCGACAAGTCATAGACTTTCTGCCAAGAATATGATATACATAATCAAAAAAATCAAACTCTTTTACGGGAGAATGACGTGGCAAAAAGACAAACGTTCTTATCAAACGTTGCCTTCTTGGTGTTTATGTTAAGTTTGGTGGGGACGGTTTTCATATTGCGTTTCCATCATCAACAAATCGTTGAAGATCGAAAATCGGCTGACAAACTTCACCTGATCATAGTCACATACGAGAGACGTGTTTGTCACGATGTGGCATGGGAGGTGCTTAGACGCTGTCAGCCGTGGTTTGACCGGAAAGATTACCTGTACTTTTCCAATAGGTTGAAAATCCTGAAAATCATGGCCGGTGGGCAAGATGCCAAACACTTTCCTTCAAATGAAGACGAGCATAATCTCATCGATCAGATGATAGGGATGTCTTTTGGGGGAAATATGCCTCGTGGTGAGCAGGATTTAATCTATAATGTATTTTTGGAGCTCATCAAATGTAGGTCATTGAGCTTCAAGCTACGTCAAAAAAACACGCGTCACAATTTGAATCAAATTAGTAATGACTTTAACCAAACCACTAATCGCATCACGCGATTTTTGGATGGGAAATGAGTCAATGAGTCCAAGAAACCCGCTGGGTTGCGAAAGCACCAGCGGTTTTTATTACTTGTATTTTATTTTTGCCAGACGTAAGATATAAGTAATAATTTAATTACATAAAAATATGAACATTCAATCAAGGGGTGCAATTTCTTTTATGGGAATCGTGTGGACCGCCGTGGCTTTTTTTATTATCGTAGGTGGCGTGGTGGTGGGGCTAAATATGAATAAGTCAAAAACTCCGTCAATTAACACCAACACAAATTCAGCCACCGAACAATCTGGCACACCCGAAGGTGGGCAGGTTTCTGTTGCAGTTTCAGCTAATGCACAGGTCGTAGAGCCGGTTACCGCCACATTCACCGATGCCGGTCCTCACGGTTGGCACGCAGTCCAGCAGGGCGGTGGGTCATTTATGCAATATGACGGAACTACTGGGCTTAAATATCCAGCCACGGTTATTGTGAATACTTCAGGATATATCGTAACTGTTCCGGACGATATTTGTGGAGATATTATTTTACCCCAAGGAGCAACACTGCCAGAACCAAAGGTGGTGGATCTGACTATATTCGGCTCTGACGGCAAGCCAGTGGCAGTATCAAAGATGGACCTAAAATGCGACATTTATCGGCTTAAAGCCACTATTAAAGCCAATCCAGATAAGTTGCTAGCCGATGGCAAAGATGTTTCTACGGTTACCGCCAATTTTAGCGTCACTGGCCCAGCTAAATTTATTAATGCCAAAAGAATTCCACACGGTACGCCTCCCATCATGATCACCACACCCCTTGGCTTAATGGGCGTTCATTTTAACACCAGCCTTGGTGTTATTGCGCCAAATCCGGCTAATGTAAAAACTGATTTAAATGGTGATGCAACAGTAACCGTAACTTCCACTGACGCGGGCATTGCCAAAGTTATGGCACAAGCATCCGGAGTGGGGGATGCACAGGTTAATGTGCACTTTATGCCAAAAATTACCGCCGTTAAACAAGATTTTGTAGAGCCCGTCAGTCCAACCAATTATGAAATTACTACCATACCTAAAGATTCTAAACAATTAGACATCCATTGGGAACTTATTTTACCAAATCCGCCTTGTGGTAAATTGACAGGCGTGGCCGATGGCAAGGGGCTTGTGAAAAATGGATATTATCATGGCCCAGCAGACGGATATAAAGATGGATGCGATCCAACAAACTATGAATCAGCGGTAAAAGTAAAAGTTATTGTAAAGGATAAAGACGGAGGGACCGACACCAAAACCTTTGGTGCAAGAGCGTTTGAGGGCCAAGGATTCGTAAAGTTGCCGTAAGTAAAGAATTGATAATATGTTTGAGGAGACGATTCAACTAATGCTTATTACGCTACCTCTTGTATGGATTTGGCAAAGATTTTGGTTAACAGACATTCTTGGATGGTTTCAGGATAGTACTAAGAGGGCAATAGACAAAATGAAAGAAAGGGAAGTTCAAGAAATTAGGGAAAGTAGATTGATAGAGGAAATAGAAAAACCACTTAAAATCATAAAAATTGAAGAAGAAGATTCTGGAAGCGAAAAATATATAGAATATAGAACTAGAGAGTTAGGATATATAACTAGAATAGTTGGTTGGCTGGAAATTATATTTTTTGCGGGACTCGTGTATTTTATTCTTAAATACACGAATATTTCTAGTAGCTTGGACAGAGTAAATTCTTTCTTTACAATTTTTGGCGGTTGGATATTTATCAAAACTATAGTTAATTATGATCAGTGGTCACATAAGAGAGCCGGTAAAGCATATTTCTATATTTCTTTATTCGGAACTTTTCTCAATATATTATTGGCTGTGGCAATTGGTATTTTATTTTTTATGCTCTCCTAGAGAGTATTCCACAGACTTTATTATGCGACAAAACCGCTTAAAAGGCGGTTTTTGGTTGGGCGAGGGCTTAGTATTGACAGGATAGTATAGTGTGCTATAATTAAGGTATAGAGTGAATCAAGCTCCTCAACTTACGAAAGGGGATGGTAGTGATAAATCTTGCTTCGCGACTAGAGGAAATGATCCGCCTTGTTGATACGGCTGCATTTCCTGGTCAGCCACTTAAGGTTGTTGTGGTAGATACGTTGCCTGGATCAGGAGAACCTCAGTTCGGTTTGGGGTATATTCCAGAGCATCCAGATCAGTCGTTCTACTTCATCTTCAAGAAGGGATTGGAGCAGTATTTCGCAGCTGGAAAGGATTTCTCTATTCATACTATGCTGGAAATGGAAGCTCTTGCTCGAGCTTTCGAATCGAAAGCTGTCTATCAAACGGAGGAGGAAATTCTGTTGGCTGCGAGCATTCATGAAGTTCGCCACAGAGTCCAATTCACCTGCAAGGTGCCGCTCTTTGATGGAAAGATTACGTCTCAAGTTCTGCGGTGCCAGTATTGGACGGAAGTGCAAGCTAGGCACTACCAGAGTGATTCGAAAGGCGCTTACGAATTCGATGCTAAGTTCTTCGAGCAGTATGGCGCTCAGGAGCTGAGGCAGAAACGCCTCTTGCTGAATGCGGAAGATTTGGGAAAATTACTCCACATGACCGCAGAACAGTTTCTTGAGCGAGAGCGCAAGATGTAGATCTTCAAACAAAAATCAATGGCCTGGCATGCGCGTCAGGCTTTTTTCTTGTTACAACTCTATTATGCGACACCACTTCGCCAGCGGGCTTCGCGGTGCAAGCAAAATAGGAAATTAGTTTTTCATATTCTTTCCACTATGAAACTGGCGATGTACATCTCGTAAGCGTTTGTTGGTGACGTGCGTGTAAATTTGGGTGGTGGCGATGTTTTTGTGCCCTAAAAATTCTTGGACGGTGCGGATGTCAACGCCTTGGGTCATTAAATCCGTCGCATAAGAATGGCGCAGGGTGTGAGGCGTGGTAAACAACGGCACACTGGCCAGCACGGCGTATTTTTTTACAATTCGTTCAACGGATCTTGGAGTTATGCGATTATCATTGTCAGAATTTTCTTTTTGCAAATTAATAAACAAAGCCTTGGATTTGGAATTACGTACCGACAACCATTTTTTAATCCAGCTTAACGCGCGCTCGGAAAAATACACCGTACGCGGATTGCCACCCTTGCCAATAATGCCCAGTTCCAAATCCGGTTTATTTTTAAGGCTGGTAAACTGTTCAAGGTTGAGCGAAATTAATTCGGCGATACGCAAGCCGGTGGAAAAAAGGGCTTCCAACATGGCTCGGTTGCGGATGCTTAAATAGTCGCTGGCGTCGGCCGAGGTTAACAGTTTCTCTATTTGCTCGACGGTAAGGAATTTGAGGGTTTTTTCGCGTTTATCGCCCTTAGGAAGGGTTATTTTGTCGGGGGGTAGCGAAACTACGTCTTTAGCCACAAAGTAGCCTAAAAAGGCCCTTAAAGCGATTAAATAGTAGTTTTGAGTGCTTTTTTTTAGGGTGGGGCTGGACTCCAGGCCGGTGAAGCCTTTTTGCCTGGGTTTTTGGTATCTGGAGAGGTAAAGCCGATATTCCCAGATGTGTTCGCTGGTTAACTGATGGGGGAGCAGGGAAGTGAGGTTTTTAGCCTTTTGCCACTCGGTAAATTTGTGTAAGTAGCGTGCGTAATTTTTTTGCGTGTTGTCGCGCAAACCTTTTTCTACTTCACAATAATCCAAAAAATCAGGAATGTGATCAACGATAGTTTTAAAAGATTTTTTCATATAATAATATGTTTGCCACGATTTTGCGACGTTTTAAAAGTATCTATAGATACTTTGTCGCTTTACCTACATTTTGCGACATAGTATCTTAATACTAATCTAGCTGAAAACGGGTGTCAAGCGCCCTCGCCCTGCCTCATCGACAGTCAAGCTATTTCACATTCGTTTTAAAAGTCGTATTAAACTTTTCCTGGAAAAATATTTTTATTTTATCCCACAAACTTTGGGCCACCATATCTTTTTGTTTTAGTACCTCTTTTTGGACCTCCTCTCCCCTACTTTCTATCTCGTGGCTGACTCTAGGATAAATATTAGTTTTAAACCAGTCGCCAATATAGTCATAGTTTGCCTGCTGACTCAAAAAGACGATGCCAAGCACCACCACAATGGCTACGATATTGAGTATAAACCCCTTGTTATTTGGTTTTACCATAATGTATAGCGTCCTGAATCCTTTGTAGCGTCTTTTCTTTCCCCAAAATATCAGCCAATTCAAAAGGCCCAGCACTGGCTTCCCTACCCGACAGGGCTACGCGTAGTGGCCACAAAAGATAGCCCTTATTTTTTGTATTGAATTTTTCGGCTAGTGGCACGAGTATTTTTTCAAGTTCTTCTGCATTCCATTTGCTGGCACCCAGCTCTTTGAGCGAAGTGTCGCATAATAACAAGGCTTCACGAATATCTAAATCCCCCATTTCTTTCCAGGCTAACATTTTTTTATCAAATGACAATTTTTCGGCAAAGAAAAATTCAGTCATGTCGGTAATATCCGACAGTTTTTTTAACCGACTCTGGCACGAGGCAATGATTTTATGAACGGTTTTTTCCGGCCACTCCCCCGCTGCTTCCGGTAAATATGGTAAACATAGTTTTGTCAGCGCTTCCACCGATTTTTCGCGAATATACAAGCCATTGATAAAATCCAAGCGTTGGGTGTTAAAGACTGCCCCACTCTTTTGCACTTTTTCCAGAGAAAATTCTTTGACCAGTTCTGCCAGACTGAAAATTTCTTTTTCCGTCCCCGGATTCCAACCCAAAAGCACGATAAAATTTACAATCGCTTCTGGTAGGTAACCTTTCATATGATAATCGCTAAGCGCTACGTCTCCTGAACGTTTTGCCATCTTGCTTCTGTCAGCGTTAAGCATGAGCGGTAAGTGTGCGTAGATCGGTGTATAAAATCCCAATGCTTCTTGCAGTAGAATTTGTCTTGGAGTGTTTGATAGATGTTCCTCCGCTCGAATAACATGACTAATCTGCATTTCAAAATCGTCCACCACAACGACAAAATGGTAGAGTGCCTGTTCTAAATTTTTAGCAATAACAACATCGCCCAATAATCCCATATCAAATTCCACATCTTTTCTAATGAGATCGTGGAATTTTATTTTTTGGGCATGAATAATAAAACGAATGACGCCTTCGGTGTGATTTTTATCCCGGCACTTACCGTCATATTTTGGAGCTAATCCCCTGCTCTGCTGGTCTTGGCGTTTGGCTTCCAGTTCTTCCGCACTGCAATTACAGTAATAGGCTTTTTTTTCTAATAGTAAAATTTCTAAATATTTTTTATACACATCTGTTTTTTGTGACTGTTTGTATGGTCCAAATGGTCCACCAATATCTGGGCCTTCGTTCCACTCAATCCCCAACCATTTTAATTCATCAATAATTTCCGGCACCCATTTTAGCTCTGATCGTTCCCTATCGGTGTCTTCAATGCGTAAAATAAATTCGCCATTATTTTGTTTAGCAAAAAGGTAATTAAACAAGGCACTCCTGGCTCCTCCAATATGAAGGGCTCCTGTTGGAGATGGCGCAAATCTTACCCTGATTTTTTCTGATTTATTTTTTTTCACTTTTGTAAATATTCTAATATTTCCCGGGCGACGGCTTTGGCGGCCAGAGGTTTGGCAAAAGCCAGAGCAGTTTGACGCATGGCTTCCATTTTTTCCGGTGATGCCAATAGATGTTGGATTTTACTGAAGAAAAAATGTGGAGTAACATTGTCTTGTTCAATGACAATGGTTGCCCCAGAGGCTTCATAGGCATGCGCGTTTTTGGATTGATGGTCTCCGGCCGCACTGGGCAATGGAATTAAAATACTGGGTTTACCACAGGCTGCCAATTCAAAAATGCTGGCTGATCCGGCTCGGGAAATAATAATATCGGCAATGTGGTAGGCGTGCTTTAAGCGTACTTCGTCTAATTCATTATACAAATGATAATAAGCCACTAATTCTTTTTGTAACATCACGTCAATTTCAGCTTGCGTTTCGGCCAGATTCTTTTTTCCGCAGACGTGAATAACTTCATAGTTTTTTAACAAATCGTTAATGGTTAAAATAACAAAATCGTTAAGGGGCTCTGCTCCCTGACTGCCACCCCAAAACATGATGACGGGTTTTCCACCAGCCAAATGAAATAATTCTTTGGCAGTCGTGGCGTCTCCCTCCAATAATTCTTTTTTAATGGGAGTTCCAACACAGATGGTTTTTGATAAGTCAAAATACTCGGTTTTTTCAAAGCTGGTAAACACTTTTTTAGCCCATTTTGAAGTAATACGATTGGAAAGCCCTGGTACTATGTCGGATTCATGTAAAAATACGGGGATAAATAATAATCGGGCGGCATATGTTACCGGTAGAGAGCCTGTGCCACCCTTTGAAAAGACCAAATTGGGGCGGTGGAAAAGTAGTATTAAAAAACTTTGTAAAAAACTAAATGGAATCATGACTGCTAGGTCTAGTATATTGAGTAGTGAAAAATATCGGCGCAACTTTCCGCTTGCTATGTAGTGTATGCCAAAAAGTGGTTCTTGCGTTAATTGCAGTATTCCCGTACTGTTGCTTGGTCCTATATAATCAAAATGCAAATCGTCTTTTTCATAGAGTCTTCGTAATTCTCTGGATATGGCGATGATAGGAAATATGTGTCCACCCGACCCCCCACCGGTAAATAATATTTTCATGTATTTTTGGATATATTTAATAATAGCCCAATTGCTATGAGTTCTGCAATGATGTGACTACCGCCGTAGGAAAAAAATGGCAGTGGAATGCCGGCCAGCGGAAAAATGCCCAGCGTGGAAGCAATGTTCATGAAGGCTTGTGACAGTATCCAGGTGCAAATACCCACTACAGTTAATTTACTGAATTTGTCGGTTGAACTTTTGGCGATGCGTACACATTGCCAGAAAAAAAATATGAATAATAATATAAGCAATACGCAACCAATAATACCTAATTCTTCTCCGATGATGGCAAAAATGGAATCGGCCATAGAACTAGGTAAAAAGCCAAATTTTTGGGTGGACATGCCAAGTCCTTTGCCAAAAATACCACCCGAGCCGATGGCCAAAAGCGATTGCTTTAATTGATATCCAATCCCCAGTACGTCTGTCTCCGGATGCAAAAAAACTAAAAAGCGTTGTACTCGATAAGGCTCTATTTTTACCAGCAACAGTGCTCCGGCAATTCCTGAAACAAAAAGCAGTGCCGTATGCCAAAGCGGAGTGCCAGCAATAAAATATATGGCTATTAATGAGCCGGCAACAATACTCATTGTACTTAAATCCTTTTGTAAAAATAGCAATCCGTTAATAGTGAGTAATAAAAAAACAAAAGGTAAGAAGACGTGGATTCCATTTTGATAACTTTTTTTGGCGGCGGCCATAAATCCCCTTTTGACATTCTCAGAAAATTTAGTTGATAAAAAAGCAGACAGATATAATATGGCGGTAATTTTTAAAAATTCAGAGGGTTGTAGAGTAATGAATCCAATGCTAATCCATCGACTAGCACCCCAAAACTTAGAACCTAATAATGGTATAAAAACCGAGGCTAATAGTAAGAGGTTGAGGATTAATAAGGGTAAAGCTAGCTTTTTGAGCCAATCTAATGAGATTTTGTACATGCAAAATCCCGCAATAATTCCAATGCCAACCGCCACTAATTGATGGAATAAGTAATAATTGGTATTGCCAAAAGCATTCAGTGAGGCAATGGCTGAAAGGGTAGCTAAAAATAATACACCAAACGTGAGTAAAACTGTTGAGACAATAAGCAAAGAATAGTTTATGTGTTTTTTCATTTGGCCAATATTTTTACCCACTTTTTAAACTCATCACCTTTAACTTCAAAATTCTTCCATAAAGAATAACTTGGTGAAGCGCATGACAACAAGCATATACCCCCTTTTTTGGTTTTTTGATAAGCAAATTGTACGGCTTCTGCCATTTTTTTGGTTTTCAAAATCCGCAAACCCTTGGTTGAAGTCAGCATCTTTTTTCCGCTATCTGGGAACAAAACAATATTTTTAATTTTATACTTTTTTATGACTTTTTCTAATTGCCCAAAATCATATCCCCTATCTTGTCCGCCTAAAAATATCGTGTCTACGTTTTTCAGAGCCTTAATCGCCATAATAGTTGAATCTGGCGTAGTGGAAATGGCATCGTCGTAAAAGGTAATTTCTTTAAATGTGCCAATTTTTTCTAATCGGTGCGGTAAACCTTTAAATGTTGCGATAGCTTTTTGGATGCTTAATTTGGGGATTTTTAAAATTGTGGCAACTTCCACGGCGGCTTGAATGTTATTTTGGTTGTGCTGACCCAAAAGATTACTTTGATATCTTTGTTTTGCTTTCGGGCGATCCACCAGATACTCTCCTGATTTCTGGAAGCGATAAATATTCTTTTTGGCTTGGTAATAGTTTTTTAAGCTACCGTGAAAATCCATATGCTCGGGAAATAAATTAGTAATCACGGCAATGTCGGGTGAAAATGCAATATCATCCAATTGAAAACTGGAAAGTTCCAACACAAATATTCGTTCCTTTGGTATGGGTTTTTGGAGTGCATTGAGCATGGGCCTGCCGATATTTCCCAGTAATTGGACATCTTTTCCGGCGGTTTTTAATATATGATAAACAAGTGAAGAGGTGGTGCTTTTACCCTTACTGCCCGTAACACCGATCATCATATTTCTCCCTTTTATTTTTGAAAAAAAGATATTAGTTGGCGTAGTGTACGGAATCTTTATGAGGTTTTTCTTAACTCCCGGCGTTTTAATAATTAAATCGGCATCTTTGGTTACGATTTTTATCTTTGGCCAGTATTTTTTCAGATACTGTTTGGCGGATGTTCCTTCAATACCATCAGGATTTACGACGGACACTTTTTCCATACCCAAAAACTTAAATTCTTCCGGAACATTGTTGGGATAGGTTTGAAAAACTTCAGGATATGTTTTAACTTTTAGCGCGGTTTTAGCTTCTTCAAATGTACCTACGCAATCAAAGGGTTTCATGGTCCCCTGCCCCAAAATATCTTTAAATAACGGCTTTAAACTTTCATCTTTGTTTAAGTCTTTACCAAAAATTCCCAACCATTCTTTTTTGTTTAAAAAGGCCGACAATAATGCAAATGCAAACACGCACTTGGCACATTGGCCACACCAAAGTGCATCAGTTAAACTATTTTTTATTTTGAAATTTTTGTTACAGCTAGAAAAATAGGGGAAATATTTCTTGCCAAGCTTGGCGAACATTTTAACAATCCTAATCTCGTAAAATGGACGCATTAAAGAAAAGTATTGTACATTCGGACTGATAAAACTTTTTACATAATCAGAAAACAACATTTCGAATTCAAACGATTTGCTCCATTGATGGTTTACCTGTAATCCTTTGTATTTTGTATTTCCAAAGTTTGAACTGTGCTCATTGCCGACAATAAAATATTTGTAGCCGTAAAGTATGCAAGAAAAAATTCCCAAAAAAGCATAGATGGCTGAAACGGGAATGTGGCCGTTATAAAGATGCTTTTCATGGACTTTTGGGTCTAAAATGCGTCGAATTTTTAAGCCCGATACTTCCATGGTTTCAGTCACCTTGTTAATCAATGTTGATTCAGCCGTTTCAGTCACAAAAGCAGTGATGTCAAAGCCGTGCTGTTTTAATAGTTCTGCAACTACAATGGAATCCTTGCCACCTCCGATGCCAACTAGGCACTTGGAACTTGAATCATGAATCATGAATCTTGGCGCGCTTTTTTCAATTTTGTTAAAAGGGAATTTCGGGGAAATACTTGGGTCTAAATTATTTTTATAAAAAAACTCCCCAAGGCCTTTTTTATATACCGTGTTCCAAAAATCAGCTTCCTGCTTGGTCAATGCGTAACGTAACTTAACACTTGTCGCACAATGGAATTTGTAGTAAGAAATTCCCAAAATTATATGCAGGCTCTCTAGCAAATTGCGAGGTGTCGGAGATCTCGCAATTTTAGGTAAAATAATGATTTCCGTCCAATGAATAGTTTCTCCATCTTCAAAAACTGTTGCATAATAAAATATCGCCTGCTTTTTTTCAGGTTCAAATTGATAAGAGGTAAACTCAAAAACAGTGGCCTTTCTATTCATGAAATTACTTTACTTTATCAAAAACTTACACTTTTGACAACATAAAAAAATAACCTCGAATATCCGTTTCGAGGTTTGATCAATGGACAATCAGTCCTTTTACTTATTCTGTTGTCACCAAACGACATCCGTCTGCTCGCAGTTCGTTGAGCATTTCCGCAAGAGTGGCTTTCGCTTGTTCGAATAGTTCCAAGCTCACCTTCAGGTCAATGAAGGTTTTACCGGAATTGACATCCACACTTAAGGAAGACTCGGCCTGGCACGGGTGTGCACCATGCCTATCAAAAATCTTGAAGACATTAGCCAACGCGTTGGTGTTGTCACTGACTATGATATTCAAATCTGCTCTACCTTTGACCGCCATCCGATAACCAGATATCGGGTCAAAAGCTTGCTTTGTGACATATTCTTTAAAACTTTTGCAATCGTTTGAGAACAAATTGCCCTCTTCAAGGCCAATGATCAGCGATGCAAAAAAAGTCGGCTTCAGGGGGCTCACATCTACCCTCATGAATACAGGCACCCATTGCGAATTGAAATCCAGAACCAAAGACAGTAGCCTAAGTACCAATCCCGTTCGATCTTCGGCGCCGGCCATGATTCCCATCTCTCCAGCGCCGAGAGGGAAAGCCACAAGGCTATCCCATGGTTTCACGATTGTCACAAGAGTAACTTTCGTATTTTTACTCAACATGAAACTAGCCTCCCCGGAGTTAGATACTAGTAAAAGCTAACACGATTATAGTATAACACAAAATTATATAATTACAATTCGGGTGATTCTGTTTAAACTGTTACGCGTTCGTTGATAATCTTCTGAAAATGATTATAAACAACGCAATCAGGACAATGATTACAATTAACCAGAGGTACCACTTTTTCACAAAGTTGACAAACCCACTGCCCGAAACTGATGCCGTGGCGTTTGAAGAGGCTAACACATTCACTGTTACATAATCAGAGTCATGCATGTTGCCCGAATATACATTGGAGCTGGCCTGGATGGTTTGTTGATTTTGACTTTGGACAGTACCCGAAAAACTAACTACTTTTGAAGTCTGGGCGCTAAGTTGTCCTATATTGACTCCTGAAATAATATTCCCCGCTGAAGTGGTGTTATCAATTTTTAAGTTTCCGGCGTAGGTAATGCCATTGGTTACGTTAGCCTGAAGAGTGGTGTTGTCAGCCGGCGTGCTGGAGATGTTTTTGAAAATTATTAAAAAGGTAAGTTTTTCTCCGTTAACTGTAGTTACCGATTTTGACCAATCTGGATCAGATTCTTTTTTGACGAACATAGAAACGGCAAAACTTCCTGTGACCACGGCCTGGTTGCCATTGGTGATAGTGCTCTGGGTAGTGACACCAGTTCCAGTATTGATGTTGCCAGTGCAGTAGGTTATGTAGTCTGCAGAATTAATACCACAAGTTGAACCATCGCACTTTAAGGTGTTTTTACAGGCGGTGCTAGTACAAGTGTCGGTGGTGCAAGAGTTGCCATCAGAGCAACTCTTTTGCATGTTTTGCGTAATTCCATTTGAGTCGTACCAGAAAATGTTATTATTATAGCAGGCGGTGCGGTAGTTTTGGATGTAAGTTTGAACAGGAGGATTTACGGTACTTTCGCCAACACAAGTGCCATTGCTACAGATTTGGTTTGAAGTGTTGCAGTTTTGATTGACTGCCTGGATGTTTCCGCAAGAATCGTACCAGTATGAAATGTTGCTCACACACTTTTTTGAAGCGTATGAGTAACAGTTCCCCGCGTAAGCTTGTGCAACTGAAGAAACAGTTAAGATGCCAATAATCACTGCTAGCAAAAGATAGGCTTTTTTCATGGTTTTTTGAGTTAGGTTATTGATACTACATACTACCGCGTAAACAGGATTTGTCAATGTGGACCCGATCGGATTCGAACCGACGACCTTTCGCATGCCATGCGAACGCTCTAGCCAGCTGAGCTACGGGCCCTTATGAATTATTCTAGGAACGGTCATTAAATCTAGAAATACGTCAGCAGAAAAATAATCTATTTTACAGACACCTTTATACCCTAGATTTCTAGAGGGCTTCCCAATAGTTCTTGGATCAATTCTTGCTCCATAAAACTGTTTTTTTGGTATGTTTGTTATTTTTGACCAAAGCTTCTCTAATTTTAAAATGTTCTGATCAGCTCTGCATAAGAGAGTGCAGCGAAATTTACTTTCATCAATAGTATAACACTTCCTCATTAAACTCAAGAATAGATCTATAATAAACGGGTCTGAATTTCCAAAATACAAAGAGCCTCTTTTCATACTTTTTGCACCTTCTGCCAAATAAAGGATTGATAAAACTACTTTCGATGTATTTATATCTTCTAGCGTCAGGGAAAGATGTTGATTGCGGTCAATTATGGATTGTAGGTATTTTTCTCTTCTTCGTTTGTTTACAACTCTTGCCACCTCCATTCCCTTTCTTGAGCTTTCCTTGATGTTGGCATGTATTCTTTTCTTTTGCTCGTTCGTTAAATAAATCTTACTAAACCATGTAGATAAAGTGCTTTTAGGGATTTTAGTTTTAGTTATTGTTATAATTTCACTATAACTTCTCCCGTTCTTCCGTAGATTAATAGCCATCTCTTTTAATGAGTGATATTTTGATTTCATGTATTAATCGTACCATGGAGCTGGTCTATGTGCAACACACATTATTCACTAAAAAACTACCAAAAAATAAAAACCCCTTGCTGCAATTCCTTTTGCATTAAGGGGCTTGGTCGATCTTTAGAGCTTGGCCGTTAAAGTGCGAGTTAGTCGAATCTTAGGGGAGATGCGATACCTTCGCTGCCGCCCAGAAGTCCCGGTGCCCATCCTAAGCCATTGGGTGTATTGACCAGGATTTGAATCTCATCCCTCCCGAAAAGTTTGAGCGAAACGGAATTGCCCTTGTTGGATCCGGGTGCCTCCAGATTAAAGACGAGGCCGAGTCGGCGGTTAAACAGACCCAAAAAACTTGATGTTCTGGCTTGACACTGCCCAACAGCTTCCCAAACCAGTTTTAGTAAACCTTTTTCCGCCACCAACATTGGGGCTCCGTCGCTGAGCCTAATCGCGGGGAAGGTCCCCATACACGAGTGTTCCAGTTCCAGGAAATGGCAATAGCCAATTTCCCAGCCTGCCAAGTCTATGACAAAAAGATCTGCCAATTTTTTCATGCTCTGCGCAACCATGGCCAACTCCTTAAGTTGAAGACTTTTTTTACCCTGTGCTCCCACCAGGATTCGAACCTGGAACCAATTGCTTAAAAGGCAACTGCTCTACCGTTGAGCTATAGGAGCCCGCTTTTCTTCCTCCCTTCGATTATAACCCTTCTTGGCGCAATTGGTCAAGTAATTCTTTTTGTCTTTTACTTACTTTTTTGGGCGTTTTGATAATCAATTCCACATAAATACTGCCTCTGCCGTAACTGCCATAATGCGGGATTCCTTTTTCACTGATGCGTAAAATTTTTCCCGATTCGGTGCCAGCCGGAATTTTAACGATAATCGGCGTATTTTCTAGTGTTGGCATTTCCATGTTGCCACCCAAAATAGCGTCCGAATAATTAATTTCACGAGATAAATATAAATCATCACCTTTGCGCAAAAACACAGGGTGCTTTTTTACAAAAATTCGCACATACAAATTCCCGGCTTTGCCATTTTTCTTACCAGCGTCACCTCTGCCATCAATTTCAATAGCCTGATTATTATCAATGCCAGCGGGAATGGTAAATTCAATGTCCTCATGGCCTTTTAATCGGCCTTCGCCATGACACACATTGCAAACTTTTTCGGGTCTATTCCCTTCGCCCTTACATTCCGGACAAGTGGTAAATGTCGTGTAACTGCCCAAAATGGTGCGCTTAACTTCCTGCACCTGGCCACTTCCCCGACATGAAAAACATTCGTTAACTTTTGTTCCGGGCTCGGCGCCTTTGCCTACGCATCGTGTACACGTAATTTCTTTTTTCAGAGAAATCTTTTTGTGAATGGGTTGCAGAGTTTCTTCCAGTGCAATTTCAATGTCAATTTGAATATCTTTACCCTTTTTAATATCTTTTTTGCTAGCTCTGCGTCCCCCACCTCCAAATTGAAAAAAGTTCTCAAAAATATCACCCAAGTCTTCCGGATCAAAACCGCTTGCTCCCTGATTCTGCCAAGCCCAATTAAAATCTCCAGCTCCTCCGCCATTTTGATCAAACGTTCTGCCAAATTGATCATACTGTTGGCGCTTTTCGGCGTTACTTAAAACCTGATAAGCTTCATTTATCTCTTTAAACTTTTTCTCATCCCCGCCTTTATCAGGGTGATACTTATGAGCCAGCTTATGAAAAGCTTTTTTGATTTCGTCCGCGCTGGCTTGTTTTGTGATGCCTAAAACTTCATAGTAGTCCATGCTATTGCAAATTTATTATATTTATGATATAGTTATTCAGGTATTGCACATTCAACCTTCCGTAAAAGGAGAAAATCATGAATTGCGTTCTCGAAACAGAGGACATTATAACCCCAACGATTTTGTTGGTTCCAAGGAACAAAAAAGATCAAGAATTCCTTCGGCAACTCTGCAGTCTTCTTCAATATCGCATGTGCACACAGAGTGGAGGCAAATTCGAATCTGTTCGAATTGAAGCTCCCCCCCGCAAGACATCAAAAAAATAGTTCTATTGGCGTCGCGAGTTGTTCAATCAACTTTCGGCGCCTATTTTTTTTCCTCAAATTGGCCTTCTTCTGCGTCTATTGACACGGGTCTTTATTCTGCTATACTTAACGTACAAACGGCTTCGGCCCTCTCCCGCGCAAGCGGGAGTAACTATTTCTACCACTTATTTTAGGAGCGCCACAAGCGCTTCTTTTAGTTTACCGAATTCATTCTCGTTAACCATTCCTATTTTGTACTGCAACCTCTTGGTATCAATCAGACGAATTTGAGATAAAATAATGGTGCTTGCTTTACCATTCAGCAAAACGCTAAAATAGTATTTACCTGCTTTTGGATTACGAGTCAGTGGCAATATCCATACTACCTCATTGTTGAATTTTTTCAAAATGACCGCTGGCCGTAAGAATTTACCACCGCTGCCATCTTGCTCAAAGCCGATATTCTCTCCGAGAGTGCAAAACCACACTTCCCTCTCATGAAAAAATGGCCTTTGCTTTTCGTTGTGAATGTTGGCTTTTTGTCCGCCCCAATTTTTGAAATCTTTTTTCACTGTTTTTTGATATTTATCGGCTGGCTTGCTTTGTAATGCCTAATGTTTAGTAATAGTCCATGATCTATTGATTACTTTTTGAATTTATGATATTTTAGAGTAAGTTCTAGCCACCTACCCATTGTGACATTGGAGGATTCTTAAATGATCTTGTGCGTTCAATACCGTGGTGTCATTGTCTGTGAAATTTCCAGAGCCGAACTAGACAAGGCCGTCGCTTGTGGCGCAGTTACCGACTACAAGCCAGATGGGGACGGAAACGGCACAGCTAATGTGACCCGTGCCTCGTGCGGAATCCGATTAGTCAAGATAGTGGCGATTCCGAGCGCAATGGATTCTGTGCAATTGGCTGGGTTTGTTGCCAATAAGGTGCGATCATTAGAAGCTTAGGTAATCTTTATCGGCTCTAATTTTCTGAAGCGCCGCGAGTTGATTCAATTCAACCCGGCGCCTATTTTTTTTCTTCGAATTGGCCTTCCTCTGTCTTCGGTTCATCCTTTGGCTTTTCTTCGGTACCAGGTGTTCCGGGTTGTGGTTGCTGTTTATAAAGCTCCGCGCCGATTTTCTGCATCGTTTCAGAAAGATCTTTGGTCTTTGCCTTAATTTCCTCAATGTTATCAGTCTTTTGAGTTTCTTTCAACGCTGAAATTTTAGTTTCAGCTTCTTTTTTTGCATCGGCGGCAACTTTATCACCTGCATCTTTAAGCGTTTTCTCTGCCGTGTAAACCATGGCATCCGCCAAGTTTTTGGTTTCAATAGCTTCTTGTTTTTTCTTATCTTCGGTGGCGTGAATTTCAGCATCTTTTTTCATTTTTTCCACTTCTTCTTTTGAAAGTCCGCTTGAACCTTCAATTTTAATAGACTGCGTTTTGTTAGTAGCTTTATCTTTAGCTGACACATTTAAAATTCCATTAGCGTCAATGTCAAAACTTACTTCAATTTGCGGAGTTCCACGTGGCGCCGCCGGAATGCCATCTAACATAAACCTACCCAGCGTTTTGTTGTCTTGTGCCATTGGCCTTTCTCCCTGAAGTACATGAATTTCCACGCTTGGTTGTGAGTCAGCAGCGGTTGAGAACACTTGCGTTTTAGCCGTTGGCACGGTGGTGTTTTTGCTAATTAAAACGGTGCTGACACCGCCCATGGTTTCAATTCCCAGGGAAAGTGGCGTCACATCCAAAAGCAATACATCCCGCACGTTGCCCTGCATAATTCCGCCCTGCGTGGCCGCTCCAATCGCCACCACTTCATCTGGATTGACTTCTTTATTGGGTTCTTTGCCAAACAGTTTTTTTACTTCGTCAATAATTTTTGGCATTCTGGTTTGCCCGCCCACCAAAACCACTTCATTAATTTGGTTGGCCTCCAAACCCGCTTCTTTCAAAGTTTTTTTCACCAACTCAATACTTTTATCAATGTAATCCCCCACCATTTGCTCAAACTGCGCTCGGCTTAATTTGTACAGCAAATGTTTTGGCCCATCAGCGCCGCTGGTAATAAACGGCAAGTTAATTTCTGTTTCTTGGCTGCTAGACAGTTCAATTTTGGCTTTTTCAGCCGCCTCTTTAATGCGTTGCAATGCCAAATTATCTTTGGCCAAATCAATGCCATTATCTTTTTTGAAAGCAGTCACAATCCAATCCATCACTTTTTGGTCCAAATCATCTCCGCCCAGATGGGTATCTCCGCCAGTGGCTTTTACTTCCACGGTGTCGGCGCCCACATCCAAAATGGAAATATCAAAAGTTCCGCCGCCAAAGTCGTACACCACAATTTTCTCATCTTTCTTTTTGTTTAATCCATAGGCCAAAGCCGCGGCGGTTGGTTCGTTAATCACGCGCTTTACATCAAAGCCAGCAATTTCTCCGGCAATTTTGGTGGCTTTTCTCTGGCTGTCGTCAAAGTAAGCTGGCACGGTAATAATAGCTTCAGTTACTGGCTCGCCCAATTTTGCTTCTGCATCAGCTTTTAACTTTTGTAAAATCATCGCCGAAATTTCCGCTGGATTTAACCATTTGTCTCCCATTTTTACATCTACTCCGCCATCTTGCGATTCGCGAATTTCATAGGGTAAATTCTTTTTGTCTTTTTGCACCTCCGCTTCAGAAAACTTTCGCCCAATCAAACGCTTCACCGAAAAAATCGTATTAGTTGGGTTGGTTACTGATTGCCGTTTGGCCAACACTCCCACTACCCTTTCACCAGTTTTTGAAACCGCCACAATGGAAGGTGTAGTCCGTGCCCCCTCTTTATTCTCTATTATTTTTGGCTCACCATTTTCCACAATCGCCATCGCGCTATTGGTTGTTCCTAAATCAATTCCTAATATTTTTGACATGAATTTTGAACGAAGTGAGAAATTCACTTTGTCCCTCTTAGCGGGACATTGCGACACTTTACTTTGTTACTTAATTATTTATTTTTATATTCTTTTTAGCCTTTCAATATTATCATTACTTGTATGGCCGTCAAATTCTGGTGCTTTTTCTAATGTTTCCGCAAAATTCACTTCTTCCCATTTTGAAAGTGGTAAATGGTAAGTAATCTGTTCGCCTTTGTTTTTGCCGACTCCCAGAAGAAACATATTTTCAAACATGATTCCGTCACTTTGTAATTTGCTACGCCAAACGTTTTCTTTAACTTTGCGACACAGAGCTATAAAAAGTTCAGCTCGGTGTTCGTATAATTCATCAAAAGTATGCCATCCATCTGAAATAATTCCTTTATTAACAAATTCCTCAATCATTTTATCTTGACTTTATTTATTCACTTTAACCCTCGCCACTCTTAACACTTTCCCTTGCATCATATACCCCTTCTGTAATTCTTCAACGACAACTATTTCTTCCTGCGGCTCGCCGGCTTGTCCCGCCGTAGATTTATCGAAGGTGGAAGCTTCAGCGGAGGCGGCTACAATTTCCATGGTCTCTGCATTAAATTTCTCCCCAACCACTTTTATCTCCTCAATCCCCTCTTTTTTTAGAAAATCTACAATTTGTTTTATAATTTGGGCAATGCCAGCATCATCCGGTAAACTCTTTTGCGCCAAGTAAATGCTATCAAATACCGGCAAGACTTTTTCAATCAAATCGGCTTTGCTGTATTGCAATAATGTCCCCATGCGCTCCATTTCATCTTTTTTATAGTTTGCCAAATCTGCCGCCGCGCGCTTCCAGTTGTTTAAATACTCTTCCTCTTTATTTTCCTTATGTTCGTCTGTCATGGTTATAATGAGCCTAAAATAGTTAATATTTCATATAATGTTTCCTGCTCGGTTAAATTCCGGACCCCATCCAGTAAAGCCAGTTTTCCGCGTAAAGACCTAACCATATCCTCCGCCAGCATGAGTTCTTTTTTGATGTTTTCGCGCGCTTCTTGGATTTCACGATGAATAAAATTAGGCAGTTGATGATTTTGCGGGGTGATGGTAACCGTTACGAAAAACCGATAGCCCTTTTCGGTTGGTACCCGTCCGGCGGAAGTGTGAGGCTGGGCCACGTACCCCGCTTCCATTAATTCTTGTAATTCATTGCGAATCGTGGCAGGCGAAATATCCAGGTGTAGTCTTTTTTTGAGCATGTCGGAACTGACGGGTCGAGCCGAATCAATGTATTCTTTAATCAATAATTCCAATATTTTTTCTTGTCTGTCTGAAATCATATTTCTATCTTAATAAATTAGCAAACTCATGTCAAGAGTGCTAATCCTGTGAATAAAAAAAGAGCGGGTCGTGTCCTCTCTGCTGTACTCCCTAGTTAGCAAAGGCACAACCCGCTAGGTGGTTTAATCGGGAGGGATGCTGCTCCTTCCGTCATCTTGCTTGGGTGGCTCTATCTCAATCGTGAGAGAAAACTTTTCTCCAGGATTTCTGTTTTTCCACATCACATGAGCTGCGGTGAGTGCAGCGTCCCAATCGCGGTCGAACACAACTGGTCCGAGTACTTTTTTCCTCGCTCCTCGGGTACAGGTAGCCATGAAGGTACTCCTTAAAAGAACTACTTCTTTAAATCCAGACAAACGGAGTTTACGCAAAACCGTTTACCAGTGTCAGTCGGCCCGTCATCAAATACATGTCCCAAATGACTTTTGCATTTGGTGCAAGTGATTTCCGTTCTTCCATCAACTTCCTGTTTATATTCTACCGCGCCAGTAATGGCTTTGTCAAAACTGGGCCAGCCCGTGCCACTATCAAACTGCGCATCAGACGAAAAAAGCGTATTTTGGCAAACCATACAAACATAATTTCCATCAACGGTCTTGTGCACATACTTTCCCGTAAAAGGCGCCTCCGTCCCCTTTTCCCGCAAAACTTTATATTGCTCGGGCGTTAGTTTTTGTTTGATTTGTTCTTCATTCATATTTTTTTACTTTAATAATTCCGCAAACTTTTCTTGAACTTTCTTCAATTTCGGATTGATAATGACTTGGCAATAACCCTGATTCTTATTGTTTTCGTAATAGTTTTTATGATAATCTTCGGCGGGGTAAAAAATATCTAACTTTTTAACTTCTGTCATAATCGGAGCACCAAGTTTTGATGAGTTATTTAAATCCGCGATAAATTTGTCGCATAATAATTTCTGTTCATCGGTTTCATACAAAATAATTGAGCGGTATTGACTGCCCACATCATTGCCCTGCTTGTCTTTGGTGGTTGGATCGTGGCTGGCGAAAAATACGGTCAAAAGAGTTTCCAATTTAACCACATCCGCATCATATTCAATTTTTACCACTTGGGCGTGGCCCGTATTTCCAACGCAAATATCTTCATAGGTTGGGTTTGACATATTTCCGCCCGCGTATCCAGACTGAACCGAAAGCACGCCTTTAAGCATCTTAAAAACCGCCTCGGTACACCAAAAGCAACCTCCGCCAAATACAATAGATTCTCGTCGTATTTTCAATATATTATTATTGATTATCCGGTGTCTCTGCCCAAGTTTTCATAAATGTTTGTGACCACTCCACCATTTTTGGGTCATCTTTTGGCATAGCCTTAATGCTAGCCGCCATGTCTGGATGCGCTACTTCTACGTGCTTCATGCCAGTCATCATTATTTCATCAGGAGTATTGCCTGAAATTGCTTCGTCACACATCCCACCCATTTGCCTACATGTAATTGTTTTCATGTTTTTATTTTTTAATAATTTTCTGGTTCCGGGACTAGGATTCGAACCTAGATACTGGGTTCCAAAGACCCATGTCCTACCATTAGACGATCCCGGAATACTTATCCACTATATCATTTTTGGGATTTATTGTAAAATATATCTATGAATTCTTTTTTGAAATATTTCTTGGCTACTTTAATATTGTTTCTCTGCCCTATTTTGGTTTTTGCCAAAATCGATGTGTCAATTTCCGAAACGGATATTACCTTTTCAAAGGAGGCGCCGACGGTTGGTGAAACAATAAAAATTTACGCACGAGTTTTTAATACGGGCGATACGGATGTGGTTGCGTTTGTAGACTTTTTAAATAATGGCAAAGAAATGGCCCTGCCTCAACAAATTTCCATTCGTCCCAATACCTACGATGATGTGTTTGTGGATTGGAAAGTAACAGCTGGTATCAATAATATTTCAGCCAAAATTGTTGGAATCAATCCAACCGATGAAAATGTTAAAAATAATGTGTCGGAGAAAAAAGAATTAGTTATTAGCACCCCAGTGTCGGTCCAGCAAACCAAGTCAACCGAGGAGCCCGCTAAGCCAACCCTTTCTCCAACTGTGACTGATATTCCCTCAACCTCAAATTCTTCCTTTTTACCCGCTGATATTCAGCAGGGCTTAGATAATTTTGCAGAGTCAAACCCCATTAAAAATGGTATTAAAACCATCAATCAAAACATCACCGATCAGGCGAAAAAATGGTTTCATTTAGACTTAGTCAAACCCATTGACTCGAGCAAATTAACTTCTAATTTTTCCGGTGCGCTCAAAGATATTAACAATTACATTTACGCGGGCCTTGGGGTTGTCTTTTTAACTGTGCTCTATCTTTTTTGGCGAGGTTTTAAAGGCCGTGACGAAGAGTCTTAGGCACTGCAAATTTCAACCACGGCCAACTCCAGAGGGAGCTGTAAAATAGTGGCATACTTCATTTTTTGTTCGGCTTCAATGAAAATTTCCAGCATCGCCTGGATGTTTTTTTCGGTCAGGCCGGTGATTTGTCGCACAATAACTTCCAATTCTTCTTTGGAAAGACCTGAATTTTGAGGTGTTAGAAATTCGGGATTAATTTTGAGCAACAAACACTGGCGTAAATAAAACACCAGTGTTTTGGTGGCTTCCTGCAAATCAACTCCGCTATCCAGCATTGCATTGATATACCCAATGGCGTCTTTGGAATTTTTAACCAGTAAAAAGTCCACCAGTTTGGAAATTTGGCCTACTTCCACAATCCCCAGTAACTCTTTTATTTCTTTGACGGTGATTAATTTATCGCCAGCCGTAAAGCTGATGCATTTGTCCAGTAAGCTTTCGGCATCCCGGAAAGATCCACGAGCGTTTAGCGCAATTAATGGTAAAACGGCTGGTTCGGCTAAAATCCCCTCTTTTTTTAAAATAAAAGCCAGCTTTTTCTCAATTTCAGAAACATGTAAACGTTTAAAATCAAACCGTTGGCAACGCGAAACAATAGTCGCCAGCATTTTACTAGCTTCGGTGGTGGCCAAAATAAAAATGGCGTGAGCAGGCGGTTCTTCCAGAGTTTTCAGTAGCGCGTTGGCGGCCGATTTACTTAATTGGTGGCATTCGTCAATGATGAAAACTTTATACTTTGATTTTACGGGAGCAAATTGTAGTCCTTCAATTAAGGCTCGCACGTCCTCTACACCGGTGTGGCTGGCTGCGTCAATTTCTACTAAATCCATTCCATCACATCCCAATTCTTTGGCAAAAATACGGGCAATGGTGGTTTTGCCAGAGCCTCGGGGGCCACAGAACAAATAAGCATGTGAAATTGATCCAGAGCTAAGCGAGTTTTGGAGAGTTTTGACAATGTGTTCCTGCCCAATGACCTCGTCAAAATCTTGTGGTCTATATTTGCGGTATAACACTAAATTTTCTGCCATATTATTTATTTTTTAAATACGACGAATTTGTAGCCGGTGAAGTTTACGGCGGCGGCCGCGGCCGCCGCCAAAACAACCGCCAACCTCCTATCTACTACTTTCGCACAATAATGAAAAGCTATAAGGTCTATGGCCAGCCCCACCAATGTAATCACAAAAAATACCATAACCTCTTTGTGCCAATCCTCTCTTTCATGTTGCAGAAACGCCCAATATTTATTCCCGCCATATTTTATAATCGTCGAAAAAAGAAAAGAAACCCCCTTTATCATCAATGAACTGACAGGAAATAAAAAAAATAAAAATTCAAATAAAAATAAATCCACCAACGTAGCAAACGCCCCAACAATTAAATGCTTGGTTGCTTGGAAAATAACTAACTGCATGTGCTCAATATACCATATTTCAAAAAAAGATGCTAAAATACACGCATGGAAAAGATTAAAGTTTACAATACTCTTTCTGGCAGAAAAGAAGAAATTAAGCCACTCGAAGGTAATAAAATTAACTTTTTTGTTTGTGGTCCAACGGTGTATGATTTTTCTCACATTGGACACGCCCGCACCTACGTTATTTTTGATTGCTTTGCCAAATATTTAACGCATCAAGGTTTTGAGGTGTTTTATTTACAAAATATCACCGATGTGGATGACAAAATTATTGTTCGCGCGCGCGAAAAAAGTGTTCTACCCAAAGATCTAGCCGAAGCGTTTGAGAAAGAGCATTTAAAAGACATGAAATTGCTCGGCATTACCAGTGTTAAAAAATACGCCCGCGCCACCGATCATATTCAAGAAATAATCAACCAAATTGAACGGCTCGTTGAAAAAGGACTTGCCTATAAATTGGATGATGGAATATATTTTGACATTGTCGGTTTTAAAAACTATGGAAAACTTTCCGGTCGAACCGCCCTGCAAGCCGAAGACTCCGTTTCGCGTATTGACTACAGCACTACCAAAAAAAATCGGGGAGACTTTTGCCTCTGGAAACTTGCCGTTGAAGGCGAACCAAGCTGGGAGTCTCCTTTTGGAATCGGCAGACCGGGTTGGCACATTGAAGATACCGCCATCACCGAGAAATTCTTTGGCGAGCAATACGATATTCACGGCGGTGCTCAAGATTTGATTTTTCCACACCACGAAGCCGAGGTGGCCCTAATGGAATCCATTTCTGGTAAAGCTCCTTTGGCGAAATATTGGATGCACACCGGATTTTTGACCATCAATGATCAAAAAATGGCTAAGTCGGGAGGAAATTCAGTGACTATCGACGCGTTTTTAAAACGCTATTCCGTGCAACAATTACGCTTTTTCATTGCCAAGAATCTATGGCATCAGCCCATGAATTATTCCGAATCCAGCATGATTGAAGTCAAATCAGCGCTGGAAAAAATGGAAGAATTTTTACGTAAAGTTAAACTGGTCAAAACCTTAAAGGGAAAAGCAGTTATAACTGCGAAAATTAAAAAGTATCAAACTCAATTTTGGGACGCTTTGGCTGATGATTTTAATACACCTAAAGCTTTCGCCACCTTATTTGAATTAATAAAAGAAATAAACGTGGCGCTGGATTTTTTGAGCCAATCTCAAGCCTACACGATATATCATTTTTTTGAGGAAATAAATCATATTTTTAACATTATTGATTTTAAAAAGTTACGACAAACTACCATTCCACCCGAAGTCGAAAAATTAATGACCGAGCGCGAACAATCTAGAAAAGAGCAAAACTGGCAAAAAGCCGATGAGGTTCGTCAAGAGATTGAAAAATACGGATATATCGTGCAAGATACAAAAGACGGTCAAGTTTTAAAAAAGCTATGAATGAAACAACCATAAAAAAACCACCGCAAAATATTGAAGCCGAACAGTCGCTATTGGGTTGTTTGATGTTGGATAAAAATGCCATTATTCGGGTTTCTGATACCATCAGCGCCGAAGATTTTTACAAAGACAGTCACAAAAATATTTACGGCGCCATGATGGATTTATTTGCTAAGTCCGAACCAATTGATATTTTATCCATTTCCAGCAAGCTAAAAGAACATAATGTGTTAGAGCAAATTGGCGGAAGTGCTTATTTAACCAGCCTCATTAACACCGTCCCCACTGCTACGCACGTGGCCAATTACGCTAAAATTGTACGCGAAAAAAAGATTTTACGAGATTTAATTTCGGCTTCAGCTCAAATTGGCACCGATGCTTTTGATGAAACCCAAGAAGTGGATTCACTTTTAGATAAAGCCGAAAAAACTGTTTTTTCTATCAGCCAAAAATCACTTAAGCAAGCTTTTTTACCGATTAAAGAAATTTTAGGTGAGACATTTGAAAGAATAGAACAGCTTTCCAAACACGAATCGCTGTATCGGGGAATACCAACTGGCTTTAAGCAATTAGATAATATGCTGTCCGGCCTGCAACGATCGGATTTAATTGTGCTGGCGGCCCGACCTTCCATGGGTAAATCTTCACTGGCCATGGATATTGCTCGTCACGTAGCGGTGCACCAAAATTTACCCGTGGGAATTTTCAGCTTGGAAATGGGCAAAGATCAATTGGTGGAAAGATTATTGGCTCGGCAAGCCAACGTGGATGCTTGGAGGCTAAGAACCGGTAAACTACAAGATGGCACGGGTGATAATGATTTTTCACGATTACAATCAGCCATGGGTACACTTTCTGAAGCTCCTATCTACATTGACGATGCTGGCACCACTAATAAACTGCAGATGCGAGCTATGGCGCGAAGATTGCAGGCCGATGTGGGGCTAGGATTGATTGTGGTGGATTATTTACAGTTGATGGATAGTGAAAATAAATACGCCTCGCCTATTCAACAGGTAACGGAAAATTCTCGGGCTCTAAAACAACTAGCACGCGAATTAAATATACCGGTACTAGTGCTGTCTCAACTTTCTCGTGCGGTTGAACAACGCACTCCCCACCGGCCGATGTTGTCGGACTTACGTGAATCGGGAGCCATTGAACAAGATGCCGACGTAGTACTCTTTATTTACCGCGAAGATAAATATAATGAGATGTCGCTGGAAAAAAACATCGCTGAAATTATTGTAGCCAAGCACAGGAATGGTGCCACCGGAGCCGTGAAACTGTACTTTGACGAACAACGCGTCAGTTTCAGGGACTTGGAACAGGGCGATTATGCGACCGAAATTCAGGGAGAGTAATATGGATTCTATCAAAAAACTTCAAGAACTATTTAGAAAATTTCCGACCATTGGCTCGCGCACGGCCGGGCGGTTTGTTTTTTACCTGATTAATCAGCCTCAACAAACAACTGACGAGCTAATCCAGGCTATCCAAGAACTAAAAAAGAATGTTAAACTGTGCGAATCCTGTTTCAACCCATTTGAACCCTTCGACACGGCTCAGGGCAAGTCTGGCGAGATGTCGGAGACCTCGCATTTCTGTGACATCTGCCAATCCCCTTCTCGCGACAAACAATTATTGTGCATCGTAGAAAAAGAAGCCGATTTACATTCCTTGGAAAAGACGAAAAAGTTTCATGGGGTATATTTTGTTTTGGGAAATCCATTACGTTTGGTTGAATTAAAAAAACGAATTCAGGCTAGCCAATTTACGGAAGTTATTATTGCTTTAAATTCTACTCCGGAAGGTCGGGCGAGTACTGTTTTGGTAGTACGCACCCTAAAAGAATTACCACAATTTAGCACGTTTAAAATAACTCGCCTTGGTCAAGGCCTGCCCGTGGGTGGTGAGCTAGAATACGCCGATGAAGAAACATTGGATTCTGCATTTGAAGGCAGAAAATAGAGCAACAAAAAACCCCGTTGACGGGGTTTTTTGTTGCTTAATTAATTAAGCATTTTCTTTTGCCTTAATTGCAGTAATTTTTTTATGCAATTGAGATTGGGCCAAAAGTTCGTTTTTGTTATTTTTTTTCATACCAACCCATTGAGCAAAACCAAAGGTGTTTAAAATCCCGGCTTTATAAGCCCAAACTCCCAATAGCGCCAAAATTAATGGCAGGAAGAATGAGTCCAGCCAAAAGTTATTAGTTAATCCGGTAGATACCGAAGTAGCTCCCAATACACCCGAGCGATTAACCGATGCTGAAGCATTGGAACTGGCAGTATTGCCGTTGTCAGAAGTGATGGTAACAGCGTCAGTCAAAGTGGTATTTCCAAATACGAAGTTCTGGGCGGGACCAACTTGTGCCTGATAGCTTACCGTTTTAGTTTGCCATTGACTCAAAGTGCCGATGTTAACTCCATAAGTAATGTTACCCGAATTTGCGATGCCATCAACCGTTAAATTATTATTGTAGAATAAGTTAGTTGGCAAATTATCTCTGACATTAACATTATTGATAGTCACACCAGAATTATTCTGAATAGTGATTTGGAATTGCAAAATATCAGACGGACTAGCAGAAACCGATGAGGACCAGTTTAAATTTCCGGCTGAAAGATTTCTTACTTGAGTAGTGGTGTATACATTGCCATAGTTATTGTTAATGTATTGATTAACACAGGTGTTGCCCGAGCAGGTTTGATTTCCTGTGCAAGCTTGAGAAATACCTTGATCAACGCCACAACTATCAAACCAATGTACCGAACCGCTCATACAACTCTGATAAGCGTGGTAAGTGCAGGTATTGATATAATTAGTGTAATTCGTGTAGTTGTTAACACAAGCTCCACTTGAGCAATATTGATTGTATCCACAGGTTTGATACCAGTTACCCTGCACATTACATGAATCAAACCAATACAATGAGTTGCCCACACATTTTAATGACTGGTTATTGGTGCAAGTATTATTAATAATAGTATTATTATTGCCACTTACTCCAACTGAACAAGATGTGCTTTGAGACTGACCTCCTGAAGTCACGGTTAAATTAGCTGTATAGGCTCCGGCTTGAGAAAAAGTAGCGGAACAATTTTGTGATCCCGCTTGGCAAGCTCCTTGCCAAGTATATGAGTAAGTTCCACTTCCACCCGCAGCATATCCATTAAAAGTGGTTGATTGATTGATTAGGATATTACCGGGGTTGGCACTGCACGAAATTGCCAAAGTTCCATTTCCGTTACTTCCATTGGTTGTGCAGGCGCCATTGGAACAGGTCGTACCACTTGAGCAAACATTTTTTTGCTGAAAGTTTGATGTTGGAGATTCACAGTATGAAGTAATTAATCCCGAATTTTTACACGTTCCGGTATAATTTAAGTAGTTTTGGAAGACATTTCCGTTGGAACAGGAAGGACCACCGGTGTATCCACTTGTTCCGCATTGTGAGTCATTGGAACAAACAATGACACCACCAAGATTGGTATTACTGTTAACGCAGGCTCCATTTGAACAAGTAGTTCCGCTCGAGCAAGGCGTTTTCTGTTGAAAGGTTGAAGTCGGAGAATCGCAGTATGAAGTGGTCAGACTAGGATTTTTACACGTTCCGGTGTAGTTTATGTAGTTTTGAAAAACATTTCCATTTGAACAGGAAGGACCACCAATGTATCCACTTGTTCCGCACTGGGCATCAGTAGAACAAGTAACGGTTCCGGTATTTGTAGTATTATTGACACAGACACTTGATCCGGTCGGACAAGTCTGGTTGGCATTACATTGAGTTACCAAACTTCCCTGTACATTGCAGGAATTAAAGTTGTATACAGCATTGGAACCAGGCACACACTTTTGTGTGGTATTTGGCGTGCAGGTAGTAGTCGTTACGTCAACGGCTACTCCGTCTTCAATCGTCATCGGACTATTTCTGTCTACGGCACATTGCATTTGAAATCGCATAGCTACAGTAGGATAGTAGTAGTTTGTGCCACTAAGTGGAAGATCGGTGTATGAACCCCACCCAGCTGGCATATTAGGGCTTACACCGGTATTACAATAGGTATATCCGGCTGGGGCTCGCCAGCTAACAGTTACTTGGGTACCAGGGGCAACTACTGGATGGGTGCTATGGCTACCATTAATTGTCATCATAGACACAGTTGAAGCGCTAACCCCAAAAACCGCAAGACCCAAGAACAGTCCCACACACATTACCGCCAAACTAATTCTATATATCGTTTTCATGATATGAATTATTTATTAATGATTAATTTTGTTAATTTATGATTATATATTATTTAAGTATTCTTGTCAAGCTCTAGCCTTTAGTCAACCAGCTGTGCTGAAACCGCAATGCGCTTATAATCTTTACCCGGTGGCCAGCAACTTACCAGTGTTAAAATGTTATTTTTCCCCGTCAGTGTGTCAGAACCCACTTCTTGCCCCCGCGGTACAATGTCTTTTTGAATGACTAGGTAGGTATATTGATGATTATTAAAATATAGTTCAATTTTATCTCCCACGGTCAGTTTTTCAATATTGGTAAACACCCAATCGTGCTTGATATGAGGCCAGTTGGGCGGAGCCGAATGACCCAAAACCAAGATTTGCCCCGTTTGAGCCGGTAGAACAGAACCGGGATAATATACCACTCCTTTATCCAAATTCTTTTCCAAAGAAGGAATGTCTGTACTTTCTCCGATAACAAGTGGGGTAACCAGCGAAAGTGTCGGGATTTCCAAGGAATTTTCCTTGCTAGAATACGGGTAGGTTTTTTGGGTAGTGGCCGAAGTTACGGGAACTTGTACGGGTATAGTATTGGCACTAACCAGTAAATTACTGTTCTGATACGGATTAAAAAAATCGTACGCTAATCCCGAAATTTCGCGATAATTAAACATCCATGAAACATTGTCCCAATTTATAACCGTAAAAATCAGAATAAATAAAGCGATGTACGCTTTAATTAACTTTTTTTGTTGTCTATTGATGTACATAGTTTAAATAATGATTTGATGTGGAATAATTTTAATCAGTAAATCTTGATTAACCATCAGCGACAGACTTACGATGCCCACGACGGCCAGCGACTGGATGATTAACTCTTTATGCAATTTTTCAGCGCCGGTAATAATACCCACAAATAAGCCACCACCGATTAACAATAATAACAAATAAGCCACGTATTGCAAGCCCTCTGTATTACCGTATATTACGAAATTCAATACTTTCAAATATGGTGATGTGGCGACATTGTCGCCGGGTTTTGAGTACACTCCATTTTCCGATATGGCTGACAATACTTGCGGAGCAGGATCAACAGTAACAGCGTCTTTGGGTTCGGTTTTAGCGATAACCGGGACCGTTGGAGCCGGTATCGGTTTTTGAGTTTGAGTTATTATTGGTGGGATTTTGGGGGTGGGTTTTGGAGTCGCAGTTACTATTTTTGGACTGCCAAACAATTGTACCACAATAATAGAATTACCTTCAAAACCGGATAAAACGGCGGTTCCAACTTCCTTATAATTTGGGTTAATCATATTAGCTTTGTGACTGGGAGAATTGAGCCAGGCGTTAAATACTTCCGGAGAATCCATAAACCCCACCGCCAGATTTTCCCCGGCGTATTTATAGGTATATCCAGCCTCGCCAAACCAATACCAGGGCGTAATTCCCGTTGGGCTTTTGTGGGCAAAATAATCGTTGATCACCATGTCTTTAGCTTTCAAAGTAGCAGCTCTGTTTAAGGCATCACTTTCAGTCAGACTATTGAGACCCTGCGCCTCCCTATTTTGATTTAGTAAAGAGATTAAAGTAGATTTAGTAATATCGGCAAAAAAGAAATTTTGGGGTAAGGGAATATTCACCGCCACCACCCCAATTTTCAGTACAAGTAAAACCAGTGCCACATACAAAAGCACCTTGCTTTCAAGCACATTTAGAATTCTGACCCAGAGTTTTTTAAATTGTTCTTCACCTCCAAGGATATAATTCATAATATTAAGGTTATTACCTAATACTTAATTATATCATACGTCAAGCAATTATGTCAATAGCACGTCTTTATTTAAAATAGGCCCGATCTTGATATTGTAAATAGATATATTGTAACTTTTTTCTGGCACTAGGACTAATCTCATCTGTTAACAGTTTTCTCATTTTGGCAATCTGAAGATTAATATCCGCCAAAGGATCAATATACACTTTCCAGTTTTCAAAAGTGGTGATAATCAGTGGATTGGAAACCATGATCTCTTTTATATCAATCTGGAAATTTTTCTTTAAATCATCCTGAATATTGATAATCCCTTCCATAATATTTTTAGCAATTACAGTTTGTCCAAATTCCAGCTTTTTAACATCTGCAGGATCATGACTTAAAACCATCATATTCTTCGGAGAACTATCGGTCAACTGAAAAATAATCCCATTTTTATCTATAGAAAAACAATCACTGCCCGTTTTACAAAATATGGCGAAAGGTTTACGCTCGGTGATATAAATTGTTAACTTTGAAAAATAACCCTTTTTCACCTCTGCACTTTCAAGAGAAGGAAATCCCGCCAATAATTTTTGGGATATAGTTTTTGAATTAACAAGAAAAATACTTTTTGATGAAAAACCTATAATTCTTTGATCAATCTCTTTTTGTACCAATGCTTCAATATCTTGAGTCGCCACTTTTTGGTTACCTGAAATTTCAAGGTGCGTAATTTGTATGTTTGGTAAAAATAATAGTAAATAAGTTATGCCTAATGCCAAACTCAATCCCAAAAATGCCAACCAAAACCAGCTAGATTGATAAAACTTCTTGTGCTTTTTAATGCTATAGGGTTTGCGATACTTCATAATCCTCTCTTAAACTTTCTTATTTTCTCTATTATATAATGCATCCAATACTTTTGGCTAATCACAAAATCTTGGGTTTTGACATATTCATCCACGTAGCCACCAAAACCTTGCTTAAATAATGTGGGGCCGGCGTAAGGGTGTTTTGGATTTTTCATGGGGTCAGCATAACCCCAAAAATCATATACTTTAGACCCACTACTTTTGGCTTCTTTAATAGCTTCCCATTGAAGCAATACCGAAACCGGGATTTTGTGAAACTGTGGCAAAAGTGCGGCGTGGTGGTAAAAACCGATTCCCGACCAGAAAATTTCAAAAGCCGTAGCAATGTATTCGCCCTTGTATTTAGCAAAATACAAGGAGATATTTTTGTCAGCCAAAAAAGCTTCAAATTCTTTACGTAAATATTCCAAACTAAACGGCACAAATTTTTGCATGTTAGCCACCGGCGTGTGAAGTTTATAAAATAAATCTAAATCTTTTACATCCGTACTTTTTATAATTTCTATGTCTTTATTATTTTGGGCCTGCTTAATTAAGTAGCGCGTACTTTTTCGCATGCCGGCCAAAAGCTGTTCTTCCGTTGGCGTAATATCTAATTTCCAACTGCTTTCGGGATGATAGTGCAACGGCGCCTCTCTGAAATTTAAAGATTTAAATATTGAAACATTTTCTGACGTCCTTTCCCAAATCGGGCAAATTCTGATAAAATCTACTTTCTCCTGTTTAGCCAACTCTTTTAATCTCTCTAATAATAACTTGATAACTTTATAACTTGATGAGCTTGATAACTTCGTCACCGGCCCATGCGGAACCAACAAAAAATCCCCTCTTCGCGATTTAATTTTTACCGTCAAAGCCACGGCCACCAATTTATTATTTTCATATATCCCAAACCGCCAAATCTTGTTTCCCAAAGATGTATGAAACTCGCCCCAATACCAAGACTGCAAAAACGTCTTTCGCGTCTGTTGCGCCAAAAAACTTTCCCACAGCTCTTTGTTTAAAACCTCTTTGATTTCCATCTTGTTATTTTACCAGTTTTCACCGCCTTTTCCAAACCCCTGGCACTACTTGACAAGAACTCTTAGTGTATGCTATAGTTAGGGTGTAGGTAAAAGCGCTGATTTCCAGCCATTCCTACGTATTATAGGAGCAAAAATGATCTACGTCATCGCATTACTGATCGTTTTGGGACTGATATTCGCCACGGGAATCTGGGCATTTTGGGGCGAGAGCATCGCCGACTGGTACAGTGAATATCGGTGCGGCGGCCATCAGTTCGAAAACTTGATGGAAAATGGACAACCCGCCATCACTTCCGACAATAGATGGATATTACATTGTCGGAAATGCGGTAAGCGCGAGGTAGTCGGCCACTCTTCGCGCCATTAGAAGGAGTGCAGTAAAACCACTCCAAAAAGTCTCGCGATTGACAACCGCGGGCTTTTTTCTTGCGAACTTTTACCCCCCCCTAATCCTCCGAAAATTAATATGTACCCTAATTCAACAAGCTTATAGAATTAAAGTGCACACCACGTACCACTATCGAATAGCCTCAATGATAAATATTTTTACGTATCGTTCCAGATCATGGTGTTGCAATAGTGCCACCGTTTTTTCGTAGACATCGTAGGGATTAACCCATACACTTTGTTGCAATAGCTTATAACCAGAATTTAATAATATACTTTTTAAAATGTTTCTGGATTTTTGATATTTTTGAGGCACATCGAAAATAATCATAATCCATTTTCCGTCTTTACGCTTTTGTTTTGCTTCAATGACCATGCTCGTCCGCAGAGCTTTAGCTATTCCCCCGGATGTTAACATAATTCCCTTATTACCCTCCAAGCTCTTCACCTTAATATAATTATTGGTTTTAAGATAATAGATAATTTTTCTGAGAGCCTTAGCGCTTTTTTCTTTTCGATATTTTTCAAGAACCGGATTACGATGATATGGCAACGCTCTAATAATACTACGTCGAGGACCAAACAACTTTCCGGCAGTATAAGCACCTTCGTCTATCAACACCAGTAGATCATAGAGAAACTGATCGGTAATCGACAATTTCATAAACTTGATAACATATTTTTAGCTAGCATATAGTGTGCTCTAATTATACAAGCTTATAATATATAGGTACATAAACTATATAAACTTTTTGAGGAAGTTGATGATACGACGAGCGTCATTCATGGAAATGTTGATATGCGTGGGTAAATTCAGAGTGCGTTTGGCGAGCCATTCGGCGTTGGGGCAACTACCGGCTACATATTTCATTTCCTCCATTTTTGTGTCATCCGGTGCGATGGGCGTAGTGTACCAATCCCCTAGTAAAATCTTTTCGTGATGCCAAGCTTCATATAAAATTTCTATAGCTTTGGGATGTTGGACAGCAAAACGCAAAAATATATTATTTTCTTTTTTTGGCAGAACAAAATTCGTGCCAGACAGTTCTTGATAATAAAACTCGGCGATTTTTTTACGGTGTGCGTTAAATTTTTCCAGTTTATTAAATTGGTGCTGGGCCATGATAGCCAAAGCATTGGGCAGAGCTTTGGGAAAATAATCTGGCCTCAATCCCCTTTTTTCTTGCCAACTTACTGCTTTTGATAAAATATGAAACCATTGACTTGCCACCAAAAAAACTTTTCCTAAATCCAAAAAATTGTACAAAGGTAAAATAAAAAAATGTAGCAATACTGGGTGCATAATTTGCTGGCGCGTCCAAAAATTGCTTGGCATGCCAAACTCTATTTGCAAGGCTTCCAATTTTTTACCTAATTCATCATCGTTAGTTACCGCCATACCACCATACACACAAGAAATCACCTTATCCCGCGAAAAACTAAAAAACCCGGCCTTGCCAAAGGTGCCAACTTTACGGCCGTTAATTTCCGCTCCCAGTGCATGCGCACAGTCTTCAATTACGTTTTGATTAAGTAACTTTTCATTGGGTAGACCAAACGTATGCTGGACAATATCAATTTTACTTTCAGCATTAAAATCAGTCGCACAATCAACATAAATTGGACTCAAACCAGCCCACAATATTGGATTTACTACGGCATTGCACGTAAACGCTTGAAGCTTCACGTCAGAACCTTTTGGTAAATTTAGCGCTTTTAAAATCGCGTACAAAGCACTGCGGCCCGAATTAAACGAAAAGGCATATTTTACCCCCAAATATTTAGCGAAATTATTTTCAAAAGTTTTTATCGCTAGGCCATTTTTCCACTTCCACGGCTGAAATAATAATTTCAACGCCAAAACCACATCATCTTTTTGGACGTTGGGAGATAAAGAAATTGAAATTGGTTTGAATTTGTTAAAAACTTTCAACTTGATAACTTTAATAACTTGATAACTTCACTTGGCCTTCCGCCTTCCAATAAAACTGTATCGCCCATACCGCAAAATGTGGTCAGCACGTTAAAAATTTCTTTCTGATTTTCTATAAACAATACTTTTTCCGGCGACAGACCGTTAATAATAGCTCCGTTCCTTATTTCTTCAAATTTGTCACGGGTGGTGATAATAGCTAAATCGGCAACCTCTGCAATTTTTTTACCAATTTGAATGTGCGCTTCAATAGATTTTGCACCCAACTCAATTAAACAAGGCATAACTATGACGCGCTTACCGGTGAAAACCTTTAAATAATCCAAATCTGCCATCACGCCATCCGGGTTGGCCGAGTATGAAGAATCTATAACCTTTATTCCATGCGCACCATTTTTTAATGTCATGCCACCCTGCGCCTGACTGATGTTTTTAGCCGCACTGGCAATTTCTTCAAAACTCATTCCCAACTCGCGAGCCACCAACATTGTGCCTAATAAATTTTGAGCATGTTGTCTACCTAGCACATCCACCACCATATGTACCGCGTGTTTTTCTCTGTCCACCGCCACAAAATCCAAACATTCCGGTTTTACGCTCAATTCTTCTGTCCAAATATCGGTATTAATTTTATCTTTATTAATCGCATATATTTTTTTATCAATCTTGGCATTTTTATACAAATCCAAACAGTATTTATTTTCTCCATTTACCATCAGCGTGCCACTTTTGGGAAGACTTGCCAAAAGTTCTTGCCCACCCTCGGCCGAAAGTAAATTTTCCAAACTGCCAAAGGTGGCCAAATGTTGCTCATTAACTCCCGTTACCACGCCGATGCGTGGCTTAACCATGTCGCATAATAACTTGATGCCACCCTTGTTGTAGGCTCCCATTTCCACAATGAATATTTCGTGTCTGGCATTTAATTCTTGTAAAATAGTTTGGGCAATGCCAATCTCTGAATTTTTATGCTCGGGTGTGGCCAATACCTTAAACTTTTCAGCCAAAATAGTCTGTAAAAATTCCTTGGTTGAGGTTTTACCATAGCTTCCCGTAATTCCAATAACAACTAAATTCGGAAACTGTGCCATCTTCTTTCTGGCTTTTTTTAAAATCCTATTTCGCGCCGTCACAAAAAATGGCTGGACCAACAAAACAAGGGCAGAAACAATAATCGGAACAAGAAGATTATAAAGCACCAATGTCATTACGGTATGCGTTAACACAAAATAAAGAGCACTGATACTTATGGCCAATATGCAAAGTAAAATCATTTTAGCAGTGAAAACCGGCTTCTTCATTCGCCAAAACATAAATTGAGTCACATACAAAAAAATAATACGCTTGCCTTTGGCGGTTTGAAAATGGTCTATAAACCGGCCTATGTGATAATCTTTTAATTGCCAAAGATACAACCAAAAAAGAATTGATTTTACCGTTCCTGCTAGCCAAAGAAAACTGATGAGAATAATTAAGAAAGGCATGCTATAATTTTTTCACCCATTAATTTTGGATGTTCGTGCCGGTCTAAATTGTGACCAACCCCCTCAAACACAAATAACTTTGACCCGTCAATTTTTTTATTCATGTAATAGGCATCTTCCACCGGCGTCAAATCATCGGAATCACCCCATAAAATCACGGTTGGCACCTTAATAAACAATAATTTTTGTGATAAATCTTCGGCAATCACTTTCAAGTACGTTTCTTTTATTACGCCGGAAACATAGGCATAATCTGATTTTCTTAAAATATATTTATAAACTGCTTTTCGAAATAACACATAGCCGGGCACAAAAGAAAATACTTTTACCATTTTTGAAGCTCTGGAAAGCGAATTTTTTGTTACCGTTTTTTCTCGATGGCAAGCGGCAGCGGCTAAAAACAGTTTTTCAACCTGCTGGGCATGCATAATACTAAATTTAGCTGAAATTGCTCCGCCAAAAGAATGTCCAAGCAGATAAAAATTATTATTAAGTTCAGGCACTTTTTCAGTAAATTCCTTCACAAATTCCACATAATTATCCAAATTCCAAGCTGTTTCTGGTTCCTGTGATTTTCCAAACCCGGGCAAATCCGGCACCACCACAAATAGATTTTTTTCTGCCAACAAATTTGCTACCTTTTCCCATCTTTCAGATTTTGAACCCCAGCCGTGGAGAATTAAAAATGGCCTTTGCCTCGCAAAAGCCTCTGGCGAAGGCGGGTTGCCTCCCCCAAACGTTTTGTAATTTATTTTAAGGTTCTTAACCAGTATTTTATTTTCTTCCATTCTTGATAATCTTAAAACCCGTGTACTTTTGCAACACTTTTGGTACTTTCACACTGCCATCTTTTTGCTGATAGTTTTCTAGGATGGCGATTAATGGACGCTGGGAAAACGCCGTCGCATCATTTGTATGTACCAATTCAGTTGTTCCTGTTTTTCGTTTTACTTTTGTTTGTAATCTGCGTGCCTGATAATCGGTCATGTAGTCAGCCGTGTGTGTTTCACGATATTTATCTTGCCCGGGAAGCCAAACATCAATGTCAATTCCTCGAGCATTGGGTTTCCCAATATCCGCCGTACATTTTAATACCACCTGATATGGCAGGCCAAGTTGCGTCATTAAATATTCCTGAATAGCCACCATAAAATAATGTTCATCCAAAGAATTTTCAGCCGTCGTCAGACTTTCCATCTCTAATTTATCAAATTGATGCATCCGAATAATCCCTTCCGTGTCTTTACCGTACGTTCCAGCTTCTTTGCGAAAACTCGTCGCATAACCAACATACCTCACGGGCAATTCTGCCTCTTCGAAAGTTTCCTGCATGTGCATAGTTCCCAGCACATGTTCAGCACTGCCTTGCAACCACAAATCCTCACCTTCAATTTTATATCGCTCTTCCCGAGGCTCAAGCCTGTCCATGGCATCATATGGCCCAGTTTTAATCATTAATGGTGGCAAAACGGGAACAAAGGGCTTGGTACTTACCTGTAATTTTGCAGCCCTGGCAATTTTGGCTAACGTTTTTTCGCTGGACAACACCTCTACGCCAAAATGCATCAGTGCCCATTGCAGTTTCACCAAGTCCCCCTTCAAATAAGCAAACCGAGCGCCAGTCACTTTGGTCGCCCGCTCTTTATCTATCAAATCCAGACCCTGGGCTAATTCCCAATGATTTTTAGGCGTAAAGTCAAATATTGGTTTTTTGCCAACCATTTTTATGACTTGATTTTCGGCCTCTGTTTTTCCAACTGGCACATCAGCCAGTGGAATATTAGGTACTTGCACTAATAATTGATGTAATTGTATTTCTGTTTCTTGCAGTGTTTTGGCGGCCTGTAAAAATTCTTCTTTGATTTTTCTGGCTTCATCAATATTATCTTTTCCCAATTTCCTTTGTTTAGCTTTTAAATTTTCTGAGGAAACTATTAAAGACCGCCTTTTGGTATCCAACGCTAAAATCTCATCAATATTAAGTTGTATATTTTTATCCTGGCAGGCCTTTTTTACTTTCTCCGAATTTTCCCTGATGAATTTAATATCTAGCATGTACGTTTTATTTGTTTAATATTGAAGAATGATACTTTTCCGGCTGGAATGCTTCAAGTCTTTTAATTTCGATAGTTAGGCCAAATTCTTTTATTTTATCTTCCAGTTTATCCGTAAAAACCATCTGGTCATAACCAAGGCAAATCACGTCGGGCTTAACCTCTTTTATTACTTCATATACGCCAACGCCTTCATTGCCCAATCTGGCTAAATCAACATATTCACACCGCTCCACCACCGCCAGCCGCTCATTTTCATTAAACTTTGGCAAGCGTTTTTTTACTCGCTGGACCGTTGAATCCCGCCCTACTACCACAATCAAATAATCACCATGCATCTTCGCCTGTTTAAAAAAGTTTTTATGCCCTTCATGCAAACCGTCAAACGTACCAAAAACTAGTACTTTTTTACTCATAGTTTAATATATGTTTCATGTTGTGTGTTTCATGTTTCATGATTTTGGCCTCATCAACGGAAAAATCTGCGTTTCCCGGGCGGGTTTGTCCATTAAAAAGCTAAATAATCTTTCTGAAACCCCAAAGCCAAATGCTGGTGGCATGCCGTGCTCCATTGCTTCCACATATTCCTTATCAAACATTTGAGCCTCATCATCCCCTTTATCGCGTAGTTTTTGTTGGTCAGCAAACCTTTGAGCTTGGTCAACCGGGTCATTTAATTCACTAAACCCTTTGCCATTTTCTGACCCACCAATAATAACTTGAAATCTTTGCACCAACTTCGGGTTTTTTTCACTTCTTTTTGCCAATGGCTCCATGTAATCAGGCACATTAATCAAAAACCCTGGCCCCCCAATATTTTTTCGGCAATATTTCCAAAGGTTATCAACGGCGCGGGTGATATTAAACCCTTTTTTATCGTAATCAATTTTTAATTTTTGCAAAGCCTTTTCCATTTCCGGCAGGCTGGCTTCCAGAATATTCACTTTGGTGTATTTACTAATCGTAGAAACGTAATCATACTTTTCCCACTTACTGCCAAAATCTACTTCAAACTCTTTTATTTTAAACTTTAACGTACCAAAAGTTTTTTCAATCACATACTTATACATTTCTTCCACAAATTCCATACCCTTTTCGTAGTCAGCATAAGCCCAATAAAATTCCATGGCAGTGTAATCCTGCAAATGTTCGGCATCCATGCCTTCGTTCCTGAAAACCCGTCCAATTTCAAAGGTTTTTTCAAAGCCAGCCACCATTAACTTTTTCTGCCAGAGTTCCCCCACCGAAATTCGCAAAAACATATCCAAGTCCATGGCATTGTGGTGAGTTTGGAATGGCTTGGTTTCGGCTCCACCTGTAAGATTTTCTAAAACTGGAGTTTCCACTTCTAAAAATCCTTTTTCCATTAAAAATTCACGCATGCTATTGAAAAACACCGCGCGCTTTTTTACCATTTCGCGAACTTCCGGATTAAATAAAATGTCCAAATATCTTTTTCGTAATCTTTCTTCAACATCTTGCAATCCATGCCATTTTTCCGGTAAAGGCAATAAAGATTTGGAAAGCATTTTGTAGTCAGAAGCTTCAATAGTCTTTTCACCTCTTTTTGTTTCAATCAGCCCACCTTTAATTTCCACAAAATCCCCAATATCAAAATGGTCAATAAAAAAATGGTAGCCTTTTTCTCCCAACTTATCTTCTTTAATTAAGCCTTGAATCTTGTCAGCAGAACCATCATTTATATCCAAAAAAGTCGCTCCCCCATGACCGCGCATAGCCATGATTCTTCCGGCCAAGTACAATTCCGTACCCGTCTTCGCCAATTCATCAAATTTCTCCAGAGCCCCTGCAATAGAGTGTGTTCTTTTTGTCTTTGCCGGATACGCCAAAAAACCACTGTCTTTTAGGGACTTTAACTTTGCCAACCTGACTTTTCGCAATTCATCTATGGTTGCCATTACCGTATTCTATCTTATTTTTTATTAAAATAATAGTCCAACACATCATGTGCCACGGGCAATGTGGCAGACCTTAACCCCTGCACCCCTTCAATAGTTGCCACAAACACAATTTCCGGATTATCAAACGGAGCAAAACTGCTCGACCAAGTATTATACACCCCCGCCCGACCCGTTTCCACTGTACCGGTTTTTCCTGCCACGTCCACGCCAAGGTTATTAAGCATCAGTGAGCCACCATATTCTTGATGCACCGCGTCACGCATCCCAAGCCGTACCACATCCAAATTAGCTGGATCAATGGAAAGCTGACCTAAGACCTCAGGCTCAAACTGTCGCATAATAGAATTAGCATCCACCGACGATACAACTTTTTTTACAATTTGAGGCTTATACAAAGTACCACCATTAGCAATCGCTGAATATGCCACCGCTACCTGCAATGGCGTAACCTGTAAATCGGATTGGCCAATAGATAAGTTATAGGTGTCTCCATCCCACCATTGTTCTTTTTTGACTTCCTTTTTCCACGTAGGCGAAGGCACAAAACCCTTAAATTCTCCCGGTAAATCAACGCCGGTTTTCTGTTCAAAGCCATACATATCTAAATACTTTTTTATACCGGCCGGCCCCAGACCTTTTTGATCGCCATACCCCCCACCGATCGTAAAAAAATAAATGTTACTGGAAACGGCAATGGCTTTTCGCATATCCACCAAACCATGTGGAGCTACTCCGGAAAATTTATAGGTTACCGTTGGATCATTTTGACTTTGCACCAAAATATACCCCGGGTCATTGATTAATTTGGTGGGTGAAATAATATTTTCTTGCAGTGCGCCCGAAGCCAAAAAGGGTTTGATGGTGGAACCGCTAGGATATTTGGCACCGGCCACACGATTGAAAAATGGTTGGTAAGGATCGTTAACTAATTTTTGATAGGCGGATTGTGAAATTCCTTGGGAAAAAATATTATCATCGTAGGAAGGATATGAAACCATTGCTAAAACGGCGCCGGTGCGAGGATCTAGTGCCACCGCTGCACCTTTTTTTGAACCCACATTTTTGATACTTTTTTCCAGAGAGTTATATACCGCCTTTTGCAAATCAGCATTGATATTAAGTACTAAATTACCGCCCGCCTGTGGTTCTGAAATAATAGTATTGCTTTTTTGCACCCCCGAGGCAGTTTTAATAATTTCGGTTTGACCGGGAGTACCGCGTAATTCTTCTTCATAATAATTTTCCAAGCCGGTTTTTCCGATTTTTTGACTTGTATACCCCAATACATGTGAAAATGCCTGGCCCATGACATAATTTCGAGTAGTATTTTTTTCAATCTGACAATCGGGTAATTCCTCTATTCTGGCCTCCAAAATTAATAAAGGCTCTTGAGAAATATTTTCAGCCAATAATACGACTGGTTCCGTAGAATCCCTGAATGCGCTCTCTATTTCTGCACTGGTCTTATGGAGACTTTCCGAAAGTAATCCCACTTCTTTTTGAAATATTCCATTAGAAAAGTTACTTGTCGCCTGCCGGCCGGCTGGCCGGCAGATCAAATCATACGCCGGTGAATTTACCGCTAATTTTTGCAAATTACTATCGTAAATAATACCGCGCTCGGCCCGTACCAAGCTAATACTACCTTTATTATTTTTAACGATTTGGCGCATAGCATCGCCTTTAAATACTTGTAAATAGGCGGTTTTTAAAAACAATATCATGGCCAACAAAAAAAATAACCCAAAAATGGCGCCAATAACTTTGGTTTTAATAGCCACCTCAAACCTTTTTTCCGACAATCCAAATTCCTCCTCTTTTATGTGCGCCAAGGAATCCAAAAAAACCTCGTGAGTCTCAATGTTACCGATAGACTCTTGGATTTTATATTTTTCTAATTTCACAGTAGTTTTAATTGGTTATTGTCGTGATTTGTAAAAATAAATGTTTGACAGACATAAAAAGCCGTTAAAGCGAATAATAAACTGTACAGTAAATGAACCAACACAGAAGGATTTAAGGTGAAATGACATAATAAAAACAAAACACAAAATTCGCCAATAAAATAAACCACTACATTTTTACCTTGTCGGTCTTGGAGAAAGTTGTTAATGAAAAGATGTAAAAAATAGAGTATCACATATGTACCAATAAAAATACCGAAATGACTTTGCGAAATTATATCCGAAAAAAATCCAATCATCAAAATCATAAAAAATGTGGCAGTAAAATCTTTCTTATTTGAAAAAAAGATGACAAAGAAAAAAAGAATGAATAATAAATTTGGTGCGACGCCCCATATATTAAAAAACGGTAAAAAAACGGTTTGGATTATGGTCAACAAGAAACAAACCAAGGAAAAAATAATGAATGAAATAGTTTTGCCTATCATTTTTTGTAGTTAGTTATTACAAAAACATTATCTAGGGTATTGATGTCAAAAAATGGTTTTACATTGGCAGTTTGGAAGGCTTTGGCATCGTTTTGGCTTGCACTTTCAATCTTTCCCACCAACAAATCGGCTGGAAAAATACCTTCCAGTCCGGAAGTAATCAACACATCGTGTTCTTGAATTTTGGCATCGGAATTTACTAAATCCAAGTACGCACCCAAGTTCCCAATACCTTTTACGGCACCATTAATTTGTGGTTTTTCTAATCCCGTTTGTAAAATTTTCACGTCCACCACACTTTTTACATTGGAAACTAACATCACTTCAGAAAAGTTTTTATAGACTTTGGTAACTTTTCCATACACCACTTTTTGTGGAGAAATAACAGGCATGCCTTCTTGAATACCGTCTTTTGATCCTCTGCTAATGGTAATCATGTCGTTGGCTGAATTGAGACCGATGGTTTCGGCCGACAATATGGAAAAATCAGCTTGACTGGGAGTTTGGATGAAACTTTTTAAATCTTGGTTTTGTTTTATTTGGTCTTGGAGTCCTGCGATCTGGCTTAACAAATTTTTATTTTCCTGCTTTAAATTGCTATTTTCTTTTTGGTAGGCACCGAAGGTTAAAAATGAACCAAAAAATTGGTTAATGTTTTTTCCGGCTTGAAAAAAGACATTTGAAATAGGACTAGAAATGAAATAAAAAGTGTTTCGTACTGGCGATTCAAACAGATTCAGAAAGATAATCAGACCAACCAAAATCCCCGCCCCAACCAGCACTTTTTGCCAAATAAGATTCGGCCTGCCCTGAGCCAGGCCGAAGGGTTTTCTAACATAAAAATTCATAGATGCAATAATGTACTGTATCATAAATAATAAGCTTGCCACAACTTTGACAAATAAAGTTTAATTTGGTAGAGTTTCGATAGTTATATCCCTCACCGAGAACCAAAGGAGTTAACATGAACAGCAACCAGATGAAATTAATTCGCCAAGCTCTAGGCTGCTATACCCAGAGCAAAAGAAAGACAGCGCGATTTTACAAAAAAGAACTTGAGAAAGGTGGTGATGGAGTTGGCGCAGAGACACGATGGATGCATAGAATGGCAGAGGCTGGCGAAAAATTATCGCTCGCCATTCGAAAAGCTATCCGTTAATCCGTCATTAGCCAACCAAAAACCGATCACGGACTGATCGGTTTCTTTTTTTACAATTAAGTTCTTTGGTGGCGACTACCTACTTTCGCGTTCATCACACTATCATCGGCCTTGGTGTATTTCACTGCTGTGTTCGAAATGGGAACAGGTGGGACAACACCAGTATAATCGCCACCACAGAACTCAATCTGTGGTGTTAAAGATAACAATCGCATAGTCACAAGATACGTAAAATCTGTATCTATTTTCTTACGCTAAAAAATATAATGATTTATTAGTACTCCCCGGCTGAACTCCTTGCGGAGCTTACACCTGGAGCCTATCAATCCCGTAATCTTCGGGAAATCTAAGAGTTCTCATCTTGGAGTTAGTTTCACGCTTATATGCTTTCAGCGTTTATCTATTCCCAACGTAGCTACCCAACAATGCTCCTGGCGGAACAATTGGTACACCAGAGGTTGGTTCATTCCGGTCCTCTCGTACTAGGAACAAATCTCCTCAAAACTCAACGCCTGCGGTAGATAGGGACCAACCTGTCTCACGACGGTTTGAACCCAGCTCACGTAACTTTTTAACGTGCGAACAGCACGACCCTTGGGAGCTGCTCCACCCCCAGGATAAGTTGAGCCGACATCGAGGTGCCGAACAGAGCCGTCGCTATGGACGCTCGGGCTCTACTAGCCTGTTATCCCCGGAGTAGCTTTTGGCTGATGATCTTCGTGTTTCCTATGAAATCACGTCGGTTCACTAAGTTCTGCTTTCGCAACTGCGCGACATAGCCGTCTTGCAGTAAAGCTGGTGTATGGCTTTGCCCTATCGGTTCGATTTCCATCCGAACCTAACCAACCTTTAAACGCCTCCATTACTCTTTAGGAGGCAAATGCCCCATTTAAACTGCCCATTAAACACTGTGACCACAGTTAAGTGGATTAGAATATTAACTTTTAAAAATGGCTGTTTCATCGGCGCCTCCACGGAATCCGAAAATTCCGCTTCAAAGGCTCACCACTACGCTACGTATCAAAAATTAAAATTCAATATCTAACTACAGTAAAGCTTCCGGGGTCTTTCCGTCTAGCCGCAGGTAACCAGCATCTTCACTGGTATTGCATTTTCACCGGGCGCCTCTTTGAGACAGTTCTCCACTCGTTAAGCCATTCATGCGGGCCGGAACTTACCCGGCAAGGGATTACGCTACCTTTGGACGATTATAGTTATCGCCGACGTTCACTGGTGCTTCATTCAGTGGGCCCAAACCTTGCGGCTTGGACTCCCAAACTTAACATTCCAGCACTGGTCAGGCCTCACCCCCTATACATCCTCTTGCGAGTTAGCAGGGAGCTGTGTTTTTGATAAACAGTCGGTAGAGAGACAGTAGCTGCGGCCCTTTTTCTTGCGAAAAAGGGCAGGACATATTGCGAACTTACGTCCACTTGTTTGCCTAGTTCCTTAAAGAGGTCTCACCCGTTCACCTTAGCATACTTACGCTTGTCCACCTGTGTCGGTTTGCGGTACGGTTTGAATGCACCACGCCCACGACGCCTTTTCTAGGCACTGCGCTCACTTGGATTGCTGACACTTCTGCCAACTCTTCTTAACTCTTAAAAGTCAGAATGTGAAATCCAGTTATCCACCCAAATTACTACAATGCGCAACGTCATGGAAATGCATCCAAGTATGGGGATATTAACCCATTGTCCATCAGTTACTCCTTTCGGATACGCCTTAGGACCGACTAACCCTTGGTTGAATACCATTGCCAAGGAAACCTTGGACTTTCGGTGTAGGGGGCTTTCACCCCTATTGCGGTTACTCAGGCCAACATTCTCACTTCCTAACGCTCCACAGTCGATTACTCTCCTGCTTCACTGCGATAGGAACGCTTCCCTACCAATTATTTTTCCCGAAGGAAAAATAAGTCCATGTCTTCGGTATTATATTTAGCCCCGGAAATCTTTGGCGCATTTCGTCCCTCCTCGCGGAAATCCGCAAAGTTTGGACAGTGAGTTGTTACACACTCTTTAAAAGATAGCTACCTCTAAGCTAACTTCCTGCCTGTCGAGGACAAAACACTTCCTTCATAACACTTAATATAATTTAGGGACCTTAGACTATGATCTGAGCTGTTACTCTTTTGACCATGGAGCTTAGCCCCCACGGTCTAACTGCCTGTTTACGGCATAGGGTATTCGGAGTTTGATTCGAAAATCTGCCTTGCGGCAAGAGTTTCGATTCAGTGCTCTACCCCCCTATACTATCTTAACAGACGCCAGCCCCAAAGCTGTTTCGGGAAGAACCAGCTATTACGTAACTCGATTAGCTTTTCACTCCTTACCACACGTCATCCCAGAGGATTGCACGACTCACGGGTTCGGCCCTCCATCCGTATTTCTACAGACTTCAGCCTGCACATGGTAAGCTCGTCACGCTTCGGGTCTTATACATTCGGCAAACGCGCTATTAACACTCGCTTTCGCTACGCCTTCACCCCGTAAGGGCTTAGACAAGCCGAATAGATAAACTCGTTGGCTCGTTCTGCAAAAAGCACGCCGTCACAGCCACATCACGCTAAGCGCGATGTGAAATTATTCTAATTTCTAATTGTTCTAATTATTCTAATCAAATACCAATGACTAATTTCCAAAATTCAAACTTGACATTAAAACTATAATATGATAGATTAATAACCAGTTAGTTTCCCTACTCAAAGGAGGAAAACATGTACGAACACTGCAAAATGCTTATCGACTACGGTGTCGTCGGTTCAAATGAAATTGAAGACATCGAAGATGGGGTAGTTGATACAGCGAATGAAATGGCGCAGGAAGGCTGGGAGTTAGTTTCAGTGTGTCAAGCTATCGGACTTACTGAAACATACATCGCATTCTTCAGGCGCGAGAAAAAGTAAAATATCTTTTTCTCATCGCAACAACGAGGCACCGACCAAAAATTGGTGCCGTTTTTTTATTTTGAATTTTGGTAATTTAGCATTTGATTAGAATAATTAGGTTAATTAGAGTAATTAGAACAATTCCGTATCACACACAGTGTGATGTGGCCGCTCCGACTCTTTGTAAGCAAATGGTTTCAGGTTCTATTTCACCGGGGTCATCCCCCTACTTTTCACCTTTCCCTCACGGTACTGGTTCACTATCGGTGATATTACATATTTAGTCTTGGCCGATAGTTCGGCCTGCTTCCTGCCAGGTTATCATTCCCGACAGTACTTAAGAAACTTAACAAGGAGCGTAATATTATTTTAGAGTACGGGACTATTACCCTCTATGGTGCCCCTTTCCAGGGTGCTTCTTTTAATAACTTACCTTTTTGTTCTCCCTCGGAATTCATTACCGCGCCCTGCGCGGAATATTTAAATGTTTAAATATTTCAATATTCTGTGCAGAGCACAGTAATGCCCCCGACGTTAAACCCTTACAACCCCAGAATAAATTCTGGTTTAGACTGCTCCCTTTTCGCTCGCCACTACTAAGGGAATGCGTCTCGCTTGCGCGAGACATTGTTTTATGTTCCTCCACTTACTGAGATGTTTCACTTCAGTGGGTTAGCTTCCATGCCTTACGGCACAGATTATTGCGTTATTCACACAATAGGGTTTCCCCATTCAGAAATCGCCGGATCAAAGGTTGCTAGCCACCTCCCCGACGCTTATCGCAGGCACGCCACGTCTTTCATCACTGTAATATCCCAAGGCATCCACCATTCGCTTATAACCTATTTTTTAATGATCCCGCAAAGCGGGATCGTATGCGTAAGTAATAGATACAGATTTTATGTATCGTATGAACTTGTGATGCTAATAAATCTGGTGAAAGATTTATCAGCGAATATGCTTTTGTTACCTTTTCTTAATCCAATAAGACCCATCTTAAAATGGATTAAGAGACCTTATTTTTATTTGCTTTACCAAATAAAAGTATATGCCTTTTGAGCATATTTTAATAAGGGTAAAATTGACAAGGTTCGCTGATGAAATGAAAAACCGCTTGGCAGCGGGTTTCTAAAACCTAAAAAATGGGTAAAGAATTATCCGCTTTTTGTTGTGGTTTTTATTTGATTCATCATTACTAGCCAGTTTATTCTATTTATAATTGTATGTCAATAGGTAATGCAAAAGGGCCCCGCTTAGCGGGGCCCTTTAATCCAAAAAAATTAACTTTTATGTTCAATTTTCTTCCACATTTCTGAAATAATTTCTCCGGCGGTTTCTTTGCCACCAAGTCCAATAGCAATGGCAATTCCCAGCGCCAACGCCCCAACAATTCCATACACCATCGCCATGTATAGTGTTTGAATCAAAATACTATTAGGCAAAAGCTGTTCTAAAATTAAAAAAGTAGTAAAAATCCAAATAGCCCAGGTAATAATCATGGAAGCAATATGTCCATACCCCACCCTCATTCTTTCTACCGCCACGCGAATAATTTTTTCAATGATATCAGAAATAATCACCGCCACCACAAAAATTAATGCGGCCACAATTACGTTTGGTAAATAATCCAACACCTGCGTTAAAATTCCTCCAAACTGCGCCAACCCCAAAATATCCACCGATACCAACAACGACACAATCACAAACACCCACTTTACAATCGCACCGATAAATTCCGACGGATGCACGGTAATATTAGCGGTTTTTAAAGCCTTGTCCCAACCCTCTTTTGCAAAAAGCGTATTAAATTTCAAGGCTTTTAAAATTTCAGTAACGATTCTGCCAATCGCCACGGAAATTAAATAACCAATTACAAACACCACGACCGCCAACAATAGGCTAAGCACAAACATAATACATGCTTGCACCACCGGTTGGATGATATCAAACGACCAATCACTGTAAAGCATAGCTTTAAAATTATTCTAATTGTTCTAATTTCTAATCATTAATATTTGATTAGATTAATTAGGTTAATTAGTATAATTAGGTTAATTAGTATAATTAGAAATTTTAATGAATATTCTCTAATTATCCCCCAATTCAAATGGAATAGCAATAGACAAGTCAACCCGTTTATCCACAGTGGCTTGTATGAATGAAATTCCCGTGGCGCATAATGCAATTGCTTCTCCAAAACTCCATGCTTCACCTTTATATTTTACATCCCCCACAATTGGCATCCCCGCCAAAGAAAGTTGCACCCGAATTTGATGAAACTGCCCACCTTGAATTTGTATTTTCAGTAAAGAATATTTCCCATTACTTTTCACCAATTCGTAATGCAACACGGCCTCTTTCCCATCACCATATTCTTTAGCCTTCAATAATTTTTCGTCCTTGCCAATCACATTCACCAGTACTCCCCTATTTTTCGGCGGTTTTCCAACTACCAACGCGTGATACGTTTTTTCAATCGTCTTGTTTCTGAATTGCTCGGATAATCTTGATGCACCTTTGCTGGTTTTAGCAAACAATAAAATCCCAGAAACCGGCCGATCTAAACGATGCACAATTCCCAAAAACACATTTCCCGGTTTTTTATATTTCTCTTTTAAATACTTTTTCACCAAACCAAACATGCTGGTTTGCCCCGACCGGTCTCCCTGACTCAAAACACCTGCGGGTTTTTCAACCGCAATAATGTGATTGTCTTCGTAGAGTATTTTTATTGACATATTGAGATTTATAGACTATAGTTTATTTGTTCAGCAACTTTCACAAACAAGGGGAATCATCATGAACGGGATAAATCCAAATACGAGATTGAAGATTGGAACGATTGTAATTTATATATCTCAGGATCCCAACGATCTGCGAAACGGAGATCTAGCTAAAGTGACTGAGTGGACAAAGACAGCTTCGGGAGAACTACAGTATTGGATCAAGTTTCACAATCGAAATCCAAGCGAAGAGCGACTGGTTAATCCAGAGACCATCACTCCCATAAATCCTTGACAGTGATTTTTCCTATAAGCGCACTACCAAAGTGCGCACTTTTTTTACTTTAATAACTGCTGAATTCTCTCTGCCTCGCCTTCCACTACCTCTCCATCATAATCTCCACTATGTCCCGTTGCACCTTCATACGAAGGTTTTTTCTGGTCAAGGTGAAGATTAAAGCTAAAATCACTTCCTGTATTTTTTATATATAAGTGAAATCTGGGGTAGTCACTTCCCATTATTTTTTTAACTACACTAAATTCCCCAGGCTCTTGGAAGTAAGCTGGTTGGTAACCAATCTGTCGCATAATAATATTAATATTGCTTTGTAAGTTTTTTATCTCAAATTTCATGTTGACAAGTTTAATGATTCATACTACTATAGCCTCAACACCTGAACCTGCCTCTCTATCAAGGAGCAAATCATGTATCGCTACAATGAAGAAAGTATTGGATTAGCGTGGAAGTATTTTTGTGTCACGGTACCGCTGGTTATGACGTGTAAAGTCTTTGCTGATGTTATGGCCTGCGCCGGATTGTTCCACTACTAGTCTAGTTTCCCACGACTCGCCACCGTGGGATTTTTTATTTCAAATTTTACTTGACAGATTATGAATTATATAATAGAGTATTATTAGAGCAGTACTCACCATTCTCAATATTTTTTGGAGACCATTCATGTTGAAGCCGATTATGGTTCAGGATTCTCTTTCTCGCAGAATCGAACCTCACTACGTCTTAGTCCACCCCGGCCCCATGAAGCAGGCTGGAGGTGGCTGGAGTTTCGGGGTTACCATATTTGATGGTAATGGTAAATGGCAATCATCTTCTTCTTATGAAACCCAACCCGAAGCCCGCAAGGAAGCCGCCGCGCTAAGGCGACGACTACGCCAAATACACAAAAAGAATGTCAAAAAATGGGCAAAGTTCGATAATCAATAATAAAACTAGCCCTCCAGATCCCGACCACCAAGCGTCGGGATTTTTTTATTACAAAATTTATACCCTCTTACCCATGCTTAAACTCAACCACATCTCCATCCTTTATCACATACTCCTTACCTTCCGTCCGGATTAATCCAGTTTCGCGGGCTTTGGCATAGTTACCAACTTTCAACAAATCTTCCCAAAAAATTACTTCCGCTTTCACAAACTTTTGTTCAAAATCTGAATGAATTACGCCTGCCGCCTGCGGAGCTTTGTCGCCCTTATGAATCGTCCACGCCCGCGTTTCCGTTTCCCCGGTGGTTAAAAAGGTTTGTAAACCCAATAATTCATACGATTTTTTAATTAACATATCTAACCCCGATTCCGCCGATAACCCAAGCCCAATTCTTTCTTCTTTTGTAAACGCCGCTGAATCATATTCTTCCGCAATATTCATCAAAAGATAGTTCGTCAAGTTATCAAGTTGTAAAGTTATCAAGTCGTCCCGTGATCCGTTTAACACATATAATCTTGGCTTGAGAGTCAACAATTGGAAATTTCTTAATACTGATTTTTCTTCTTCACTCCAAGATTGCTCAACTAACACTTTCTGTTGTTTAAGAAAATTAACGGCCTTGGTTATCGCCGAAGTTTCCTTAGCATCTTTGGTTTTATACTTTTGAAGCGTTTCCAAATCTTTTAAAATCAATTCCACGTCCAAAATTTCTTTGTCACGCATTGGATTAATGTCACTTTGCGTGTTGATAATGTCATCATTTTTAAAGGCGCGTAAAATATAGACGATAGCATCGGTTTCCCGAATATTGGCTAAAAATTTATTACCCAACCCCTCGCCTTCACTGGCGCCTTTTACCAACCCGGCAATGTCCACAAATTCCACCGTAGCATAAATCTTTTTCTCTGAAATGGAAAATTCAGCCAGCTTATCTACTCTTTCATCAGGAACCAAAACCACCCCCACATTCGGGTCAATCGTGGCAAAAGGATAATTGGCAATCAAGACTTCCTTTTTAGTTAATGTTTTAAACAACGTGGACTTACCAACGTTTGGAAGCCCCACGATTGCGATAGATAGTGCCATGTGATTATACTATTACAAATTGGCTGATTTTTCAAATGTATGATAAAATAATTAAACTTTAGCGATTGTAAATTTGATCTATTGAACTGGCGTCAACCGGCACTTTAACAAAGGAGCTCGCCGTGAAAAAATCATCCGATGTAAGTCAGAGAAACGTAATCACCATCGACGAACCCAAAAAAGACAACGGACGACTAATCGCACGGGAACGTATCAAACTAACTCTGCTGGTGTTTGCTCTGACTTCTCTATTAGCCTTTCCGGCGGGCATGGCGACAAACTCTTTCCTTACTTCACTCACCACTGAGCCTAAAAAAATCAGGCAAATTACGGTATTTAAGGAAAGAGAGAAAGACCCAAACGAAGCTTGGCGCCAACAAGAAAAAATTACACAGGAGGCGGAAAAATCGCTAACGAAAGACTTCCTCAACTCCTCAAGGAAATGTGGGGCGGTGTATTGAGGGTCGATGATGGCGTAGCTAAGAATATGCGCTGGAAAGGTGCAGCCGTGCTCCAAAGAGACATCCTAAGTCAGAAAGATGTTATAAAAAATTTACTGCATGGACCTCTGTACACTGTGCACAGCTATTCCATTTACGACGACGTTGGATATGGCATTGTTGAGGGTTATCTTAAGGCAAATAAAGATGATCCTGGCAAACGCGCACTTTTCCTAACAATTTTTGGAGGGAAATTACCCGTAAAAAATCCCGCATCGTTTAGTTCTCCTAATGGCACAACCATTGCATTGGGAGGCTAAAACAAAAGCCTGCTACCCCAAAAAGGAAGCAGGCTTTTTTCTTTAATTTTACTGTAACTCCAAGCCAGCAGTGACGGTGACGCTCCCATTACCACTGTCGGAAATGCTCACGCCAAAGGTTCGGCCATCTTTTTGGGCAGCCAAAACTCCCTGACCCGCAACATTGTAATTACCCTGAAGTGTCCAGCCATTGGCAGTCAGTTGAGCTTTGTAATAATCAGAAACACCCTGAATCGTTCCGCCTTTCACTGTGTAGGAAACCACTGCTCCATTTTTTCCGGTTTGCGGATTTGAATTTCCTGAAAATACGATACTGCCTCCGGCAAAATTACTTGGCGCATCAGAAGGCCATTCGCTTGGCATGCTGGCATTATTTCCCACCGTTACCGAACCCTCATTATTTGAATAGGTTTGCGTGCCATTTAGATTTTGCTGATAATGTCCCCCAGTGAGCGCTCCAAAAATAAGTCCTTTGGCAATGAAGCCCACAATTGCCAAAACTACAATTCCCCCGATGATAAGATACAGTTTTTTCATAATGTTGAAATTTTTCGTTAATTGTAATACTATAACTACTAATGGGCCCTTGGTATATCGGTAACACACCTCATTTGCAATGAGGAGCGGCGGGTTCGACTCCCGCAGGGTCCACACAGCAAAACGTCCTAAAAAGCGTTTTTATTTTATAAAGAGCACCTTAATTTTAACCTTTTTTGCCCCCGCTTCGTAATTGAATTCTTCGCCCGCCTTTTTCCCCATCAGTTTTTGTCCAAACGGCGATTGGTACGAAATTTTATTTTTTAAAATGTCAGATTCGGTTGGCGATGTGATCTGATACTCTTCTTCTTTTCCTGCAAACAGCATTTTAACCCTTGAACCAATCTGAATTTTTCCGTCTTCAATCTTATCCTTAATTATTGCATCATTGATGGCGTTTTCAAGTTGTTCAATTCGGCCCAACAAAAATGATTTGGAATTGCGAGCTTCGTGGTAAGCCGAATTTTCTTTTAAATCGCCAAAAGAGGCTGCCTCGGCAATCAACTTAACAATCCGCCTCATTTCAGTCGTCTTTAATTCCTTCAATTCATCTTTCAGGGTTTTTAAGCCTTCTTTGGTGAAATATTGAGCCATACGCCCATGTTACTACAAATTCTTAAAATTTCAAGGTAAAACAAAACCCGCTAGGCGGGAATGTTTATTCTTGGTAAGTATTCGTTTCTTAAAGCTGTCTTAAATAGCTGGTTTTTGAAATGTCTCGCTGCGCGAGATCTGGCGTAGCCAGAAACCTGCAAAACATTTAAAGTTAAAATCTAAATTCTGGACTTTAACTAGAGTCAACACTTTTAAAAAAATGATCCACGAGCAGCTTCCGCTACCCGTGCCTTGTTACGACTTAGCCCCTCTTACTGAATCTAGCTTAGGCCCATTTGCATGGAACTTCGGCTATCCCCAGCTTGCTTGGCTTGACGGGCGGTGAGTACAAGACTCAGGAACGTATTCATCGCCACGTAGCTGATTGGCGATTACTAGTAATTCCAGCTTCATGAGGGCGAGTTTCAGCCCTCAATCCGAACTGAGACCGGCTTTGGTGGGATTATCCTCCCGCTTGCGCGTTCGGGCCCATTGTACCGGCCATTGTACCACGTGTGCAGCCCAGGACATCAAGGGCCATGCTGATTTGGCGTCATCCTCACCTTCCTCCCAATTATCTCGGGCAGTCCTCTGTGACATGTAAAACACAGAGCAAGGGTTGCGTTCGTTACCCGAATTAACGGTACGTCTCAAGACACGAACTGACGACAACCATGCAGCACCTGCCCAACTGTCTTGCGAAGTTCTACTTTCATAGAATGGTCAGTTGGGTTTCTAGTCCTGGTAAGGTTCTTCGTTTGTTGTCGAATTAAGCCACATGGTCCACTGCTTGTGTGAGTCCCCGTCTATTCCTTTGAGTTTTAAACTTGCGTTCGTACTTCCCAGGCGGGATGCTTAACGCGTTAGCTTCGCCACTGGCAGGGTCGACACTGCCAATAGCCAGCATCCATCGTTTACAGCGTGGACTACAAGGGTATCTACAAATTTGTTGCTACAAATTTGGAATTTCTAATTTCTAATTATTCTAATTTCTAAATAATTTTGAAATCTTAATGCCTAAATTTGTGGACGAGGCATTTCTGCTCGTCTCTATACATTACTGCATAGTTCGGACTATATCATCATCGATAAAAAGGTGCGAGCCGAAGAGGGTATCTAATCCTCCTGACCTCGCAAATGGCGAGGATGCCTTTCGGCTTCGGCTCGCATATTCATCAATGCTCGGCGTGTAGTCTCTGAGGACTCTCTTAATTTACTGAATGATAGGAGCGAGTTCCTTGGAAGTGCACTTTCCAAAGAACTCGCTATGGGTTAGTTAGCGCAACTCGCCTCCGGGATTAAGCTCCCCGGCAAGCAGTCTCATCACGAGTCACCCAACCCATCATTCAGTAAACTAAGGTTGCCTGCTGATTGTCCGTTTTTCAACGGATTTTCCAGCATACAGCCAAGTTTTCCAGGACACAATACTGCGCCTGGGGACTATCTCCGGTATACCCTACCGGCCATTGTTCGTAAATCTCTAATTATTCTAATTAACCTAATTGACCTAATCAAATACCAAATCCTAATGCCAAAATTCCTAAACCGTTTAGAAATTAGACATTCAAGAATTATAATTTGATTAGAAATTAGAACAATTAGAATAATTAGAAATTCCGTCACAACGGTGTTAATCCTTTTTGCTCCCCACGCTTTCGTTGTTCAGTGTCAGGGTCGCCCCAGCAAACTGCCTTCGCTTTTGGTGTTCCCGATGATATCAACGGATTTCACCCCTACTCCATCGGTTCCGTTTGCCTCTAACGCCCTCTTAGTCTAGCAGTATTTGCAACAGCTCAAAGGTTAAGCCGATGAGGTTTAATCGCAAACTTACCAAACCACCTACCAACCCTTTACGCCCAATAAATCCGGGTAACGCTCGGGGATTCTGTATTACCGCTCCTGCTGGCACAGAATTAGGATCCCCTTATTCATCTGGTACAATCAATAACTTTTTCCCAGATAAAAGATGTTTACACCCCGAAGGGCTTCATCCATCACGAAATGTCGCTCCGTCAGACTTTCGTCCATTGCGGAAGATTCTCGACTGCAGCCTCCCGTAGGAGTATGGCCCGTGTCGCAGTGCCATTCTTGGGGGTCGCGCTCTCACGCCCCCTATCCGTCATAGCCTTGGTGAGCCATTACCTCACCAACTAGCTGATAGACCGCAGACCATTCATAAAGCGGCTTGCGCCTT
>JAHFKW010000001.1 GCA_023245145.1 Candidatus Staskawiczbacteria bacterium | reverse complement strand
GCACCCTTTACAAATAAACAAAACTATAATAGAATACACTCATGCTAAAAAAAGACGTAAAAACAAAAATTGTCAAAGACTTGGGCATTAACGCCAAAGACACCGGTTCGGCCGATGTGCAAATTGGATTACTGTCAGAAGAAATGGATGCTCTGGTGGCCCACCTAAAAGACCATCCCAAAGATTTACATTCCAAAAGAGGGTTAATTGGCATGGTAGTAAAAAGAAAAAAATTACTCAGCTACCTGCAAAAAGAGGACGATAAAAGATACAAAGAAGTTATTAAAAAAATCGGCCTGAAGAAATAATGCTCACTAAGTCTAAAGAACAACGAGTGGAAGTCCTGATAGATGTGCAAAACTTGTATTACTCCGCCCGCAACTTATATCAATCCAAAGTTAATTTCGCCAAAGTTTTAGAAACTGCCGTCTCCGGCAGAAAGTTCATCCGCGCGTTTGGGTATGTGGTTCGCACCAAAACCGGCGAAGAAAAGCCGTTTTTTGATGCGTTAAGTAAATTGGGGATTGAAACGCGCGTGCGGGATTTGCAAGAATTTTACGGCGGAGCCAAAAAAGCGGATTGGGACGTGGGAATTGTGATTGATGCCATTCGGACATCGCCGGGACTGGACGTGATTGTCCTAGCCTCGGGCGATGGCGATTTTATTCCCTTAGTGGAATATTTAAAAAACCAAGGCAAGCGCGTGGAAATTCTAGCGTTTGGCAAAACCACTTCTTCAAAGTTAATTGAAGTTGCCGATGAATTTATTGATTTGGATGAGAATGAGAAGTATTTATTGAGGAAGTAAATATATGTTAACTCCAAAATTAGCGCAAAAAATACAGGAAGATATTTATTACAATATGTCAGCTGAAAAGAAAATACAGATTACCAGCCAATTTTTTATGCTGGGCAGAAAGTTAAAAACATCAAAAACACTTTTAAAAAATGGACCCGGACGAACTGTTAAAAACCATAAGTAGCATCTTAGAGGAACTAGATATTCCCCATGTCATAACTGGCGGATTTGCAATTTCAGTATGGGGACAGCCAAGATTTACAGCCGATATTGATGTAGTAGTTGAGTTAGTGAAAAAAAACATTAAACCCTTGGCTAAAAAGTTGCTGGCAATAGATAAAAACGTGTACGTTGACGAGGAAACCATGCAAGACGCCCTAGTCCGTGAAAGCGAATTTAATTTTATCCATCCAGACACAGGTCTTAAAGTTGATTTTTTCGTAACTGGTGGGGGCATTTATGATAAACTGAAGATAAAAAGAGCTATCGCAAAAGAAATGTTTGGCCAAAAAATTAACTTCGTTTCTCCGGAAGATTTGATACTAAGCAAATTGATGTGGGGTCGCGAGAGTGATTCTTTCAAGCAGTGGGCGGATATTAAAACTGTTTTGAAGAATAAAAATTTAAAACTGAATATGAAATATATTGCACAATGGGCGGACAGGCACAATACTCTACATATATTAAATAGATTACTGGAAGAAATAAAAAATGATTAATAAAAAAGTTTCAACCACCATCGGAATTGTCATTATCCTCGCCACCGCGGCGGTGCTGTTTGGGGGAGTGTTTGGGTGGGGGTATTCCAAAAATTCCAGAACCCAAACCTCTGACTGGAAAACGTATACCAGTAATCAATTTGGGATTTCTTTTTCTTATCCAAAAAGTATGGGTAAAATTACAGAAAACCAAATTGGCTATAATGGATATGATTTGTCTTTCACTACACCAGAAAGTGGCGGCCATTACAACCGAGGATGGGTCTACATTAGAAAAGCTACTACTAATGAATCAAGATTTTTAAGTTCACAAAAGACTATAGAAAGCAATAATAGTATTACGTTTTATGTTACCGACCTCATAGTTAAAGGAAATTGGCTTGAAAGAGTATATGCGTTTAGAAATAAAGATAATGATATAGTTTTAGTTTGGTTTGAAACAGATCAGGAAGCGGGTTTTAACGAATTAAATAATCAGAAAAAAATAGAACAGGTGATTGAGTATCAAGACTTTATTAAAATGCTTTCCACCTTTAAATTCACGAAATAATTTTAAACAGCAAAAACCGATGCCAGAAAAAATACAAGAAAATATAGAGCCTGCTCCCGAAAATACTTTTAGATGTCCTGGTTGTGGCGCAGCGTCTATTTTCAATGATAATTTCTGTCCCTTCTGTGGCCTAAAGAACAATCATACCACTGGCTTGGATCAAGCTATGAATATGGTAAAAAATGAAGATGAACTAATGGAAATGACTGGAGTTTCTATTGCAAATGAATCAGCTCCAGAAAAGTGTACTAATAAATTCCATAAAGACATGAAGGCGGCGGCTGAAGTAATTTATGAAACAAGGGGCATATGGGGATCGGGAGATTCAAACAAAAAAACCAAAAAAATAAAATACTGTTCGGATTGTGGTCAAGAGCTGTAGAATTTAAAATAATATGCAAAACCAAAAAGTATCAACATTAACTGGAATTGTCATTATCCTCGCCACCGCCGTAGTGCTGTTTGGCGGGGTGTTTGGGTGGGGGTATTACTTTAAGCAAAATTTTGCAGTTCATAATCCCGTAGTAAATAATAATCAAAGACCAGCATGTGTTGGAGAGGGCGGCGCCTATGCTGCTCCCGCGACTAAAGCTGATTTATGTTGCGAAGGCTTGGCTCAGCAACCAACTACCCAAAGCGGAACCGTTGGCTTATGTGTAAAACCGGCAAATCAAACTGCTGGCTGGAAAACGTATATGTACCCATCAAGTGAGTCAAAAATATTACTAGATATTACTTTTAATTATCCTTCTATATTAGGGTCTCCAAAGATTCACGGGCACATAACAAATCGGCCAGAAAGTATTACGGAAGACTGGGGAGGATTCATCGACTTTATGCCAACAAGTAATATTTTTGATGGGGGCTTAAAGTTAGAATTTAGTTTAATAAATAATTTGGAAGATAGTCTTGATGAGTATGTAGAAAAACAAGCTAATCTTGTAAATTGGGACTCACAAAAAGAGCTTCTAGTTAACGGCAAAAAGTTAGTGAGGATAAGATTTGTCGTCAAAGATCAATATGTCCCCAGCTATTATAGTTGGTATTTTATAGACTTAGGAAATAAAAAGATATTAAGAATTGGGACTAGTGGAGATAAAAAGCTATCTTACGACAATAACTCAGAAGGATTTTCTACGGCAGATAAAATAATTTCCACCTTTAAATTCACAAAATAAAAAAATAATCTGCGGATTCAATAAGAGAATATCAGCCGAATGTTCCGAAAATCTTCGGAGTATGCGAATGAAATTCTCTCTTGAAACGCAATAAAACAAAATGGAACTAGAAAAATTTGAGCTTGAAGTGGGCGGGAAAATGTTAAAAATTACGATTAACGACTGGGCGATGCAGGCCGGTGGGTCATGTTTGGTGCAATATGGAGATACGGTGGTTTTAGCCAACGCCACCATGAGTCAACAAACCAAAGAGGGCATCGATTTTTTCCCTTTGACAACTGAATACGAAGAAAAGTTTTACGCCGCCGGAAAAATTTATGGCTCACGATTTTTAAAGCGAGAGTCACGCCCAACGGACGAAGCTATTTTGACTTCCAGAATGATTGACCGAGCTATTCGGCCACTTTTCCCTAAAGATTTTAAAAAAGAAGTCCAGGTAATTGCCACAGTTTTAAGCTGGGACGGAGAAAATGATCCGGATGTACCAGCTTTTATCGCCACTTCTTTTGCCTTGGCCATTTCACCCATTCCTTGGAACGGGCCTTTAGGCGGAATTCGTGTTGGGCGCGTAGGCGAAAAGTTTATCTTAAACCCAACGTATAAGGAAAGAGCCGAAGGCGATTTGGATTTGACTCTCACCGGCTTAGTAAAAAATGGAGAACTATTGATTAACATGATTGAAATGGGCGCCAAAGAAGCCAGTGAAGATGATGTTTTGACCGCCACCAAATTTGCCGAAGATGCGTTAAAAAACATTATTGAATTTCAGATTAAAAATGCCAAAAAAATCGGTAAACCTAAAGCCGAATTTACACCAGCTGTGGAAAGTGGCATTAGAGAAGACATTAAAACATTTTTGGGCAACAAATTAGATGACGCTATCACCCATGCTAAAGCCGGGGAAAAAAATATGGACGGCGTGGATGCACTGAAAGCCGAATTAATTAAGTTCATTGATGAAAAATACCCCGATGAAGGTAAGGGTAAACAAGTCTTGCCATATTTTGAAAAAGAAACCGAAAGAATTATTATCCGAAATATTTTAGAAAAAAATCAACGACCCGATGGCCGAAAACCGGAAGAAATCAGAACCTTGGTAGCTGAAGTAGGCGTCTTGCCCCGAACCCATGGTAGCGGAGTTTTTCACCGTGGCATGACCAATGTGTTGAGCATTTTAACTCTGGGCGGACCGGGTGACGCGCAAATTTTAGAAGGTATGGAAATGGTGGGCAAGCGAAGATTCATGCACCACTACAATTTCCCGCCGTTTTCCACTGGAGAAACGGGTTTTATGCGCGGTCCAAAAAGACGCGAAATCGGTCACGGACATTTAGCCGAAAAAGCCCTCTTACCCCTATTGCCCGACGTTTTAACTTTCCCCTATACTATTAGAATTGTATCTGAAGCGCTAAGCTCAAACGGCTCAACTTCCATGGCTTCGGTGTGTGCGGCCACCATAGCACTTATGGATGCCGGAGTACCCATTAAAGCCCCTGTGGCGGGTATTTCTATTGGACTGGCCAAAGATGAGGAGTCGGGAAAATATAAAGTCTTAACCGATATTCAGGGTCCAGAGGATCACTTTGGCGATATGGATTTTAAAGTGGCTGGAACCAGCTCGGGAATCACTGCTATCCAGTTGGATGTCAAAATTGACGGCATCAGCAACACCATTATGCAAGAAGCTTTAACCAAAGCCAAAGATGCAAGATTGAAAATTTTAGGTATAATAAAAGAAAAGATTGCAGAGCCCCGAAAAGAGCTAAGCCCATATGCACCAAAGATTATTTCGTTTATGATTAATCCGTCGCGCATTGGAGAAGTGGTGGGGCCCAAGGGCAGTGTGATTAATAAACTAATTGAAGAATTTGACGTCACCATTGACATTGAAGATTCGGGATTAGTGGCAGTTACCGGACAAAATCAAGCCAATGTTGAAGCTTGTGCAGATCGCATTAAGGGTATGGTCAGAGAAGTGGCGGTGGGAGAAAAATTTAATGGCGTAGTCCGAAAAATCATGGACTTTGGAGCGTTTGTAGACATCTTGCCTGGACAATCCGGCTTGGTGCATATTTCAAAGTTTGTACCACAACAAATTAAAAACGTGTACGAAGTGGTCAAAGAGGGTGAAATTATCCCCGTGATTGTGGAGGGAATCGACGATTTAGGCAGAATTAATCTGTCGGCTATCGGAGCCGGTTTTAAACCAAAAGCAAAAAAATAAATGGACACAAAAGAATTATTACAAAGAAGCAGTATAAGAACGATGAAAAAAGATCTTAAGAAATTAAGAGAGGGCGATGTCGTCAGAGAAAGTCAGAAGATTATTAACCAACCGAGCACCAGTAATAATGCTGAGGCGGAAAAGCAAAAAAACTTTCTATTCCAAAAACAGCAAGGTGAATTAAAAAATCAACTTCAATCTGCTATCAAGGAAAAAGAAATACTGGCCAGAGAAATTAAAAAAGCTGAATTAACCAGACAGCAGGTTAGCTCGGCAACATTGTCCGAGCGCGAAAAAAAGGATGAGGCTTTGAGGGGACTAGTTCAAAAACAACAAGGTGTGATAGCCCAAGAAGTGACGGCAAAAACCAATATTGCACAAGTTAAGGCTTCTTTGGAAAAAATTGCCACTGTGCCAAAACCACTACCGCAATCAACACCAACGCCCCTGCCTCCAAACGAAAATGAGCAACGAAAAAAGTTTATGGCGGATGTAGAAGCATGGGCAAACAGTAATAAATAATTTAAAATTTACAATTTGAAATTTGAAATATATGGAGACAGAAAAAATAAAGTCATTACTAGAAACCGAAAAGGATAAACTTCAAAAAGAACTGAGAAGTTTCGCGGTTGAAGATCCCAATTTAAAAGGCAACTGGGACGCCAAGCCAATCAATGCAAAAGATACTGATATGGAAGAAAAAGCTGATGAGGTTCAACAATACGATAATTTATTGTCACTAGAGCATAGCCTTGAATTAAGGTTAAAGGATGTGGATATGGCCTTGGAAAAAATTTCGGCGGGTAAATATGGTGCCTGTGAAAAATGCGGTAAAGAAATTGAAGAAAAAAGATTATTAGTATGTCCGGAAGCAAGATTGTGCATGAGTTGTAATATATAATTTTATCGTATGCCAAGTAAAGTATTTTCAGCCGCCATTGTGGGGCTTGATGCCAAGCTTGTGGAAGTGGAAGTGGATGTGTCGCAAGGATTAAGGTCTTTTACGATTGTGGGATTGCCCGACAAAGCGGTTAATGAATCTGAAGAGCGCGTGGACTCGGCCATTAAAAGTTCCAAGCTATTATCGCCTCATTCGCGTACTTTTAAAGTGCTGGTGAACTTGGCACCGGCCGATTTAAAAAAAGAAGGCTCTCTGTATGACCTGCCAATTTCGTTGGCTTTTTTAATTGCTTCAAAACAGGTGGCCATCAATCCGACGGATAGAATATTTTTAGGCGAATTATCTTTAGATGGAAAATTGCGACCCATTAAAGGCGCTTTATCCTTTGCTCTGCTAGCGAAAAAACAGGGTATTAAAGAAATTATTTTACCTCTGCAGAACGCCAGAGAGGCTTCATTAATAAAAGAGGTACGGGTTATCGGGGTGGAATCATTAAGCGAAACTCTGGCATATTTAGAAGGCAGAAAAGAAATTCAGCCACACGTTTTAAAGCCAGACACTGTCAAAGAATCAGAAAGTATAGTTGATATTAGTTGGGTAAAGGGCCAAGAGTACGCAAAGCGTGCTCTAGAAATTACAGCCGCCGGCGCCCATAATTTGTTTTTTACCGGCCCGCCCGGTGGAGGGAAGAGCTTAATGGCTAGAGCTCTACCGTCTATTTTGCCCAACCTAACATTTGAAGAATCTCTAGAAGTGACCAAAATTTACAGCGTGGCAGGACTTTTATCCGAACATCAAACACTAGTCAATCACCGGCCGTTTCGCTCACCTCATCATGTATCTTCTGACGTCGCTTTAATTGGCGGAGGAAACCCACCCAAACCCGGAGAAATTACGCTAGCCCACCGCGGAGTGTTGTTCATGGATGAATTCCCAGAGTTTCACCGCGATGTGTTAGAATCTTTACGCCAACCTATCGAAGAAGGTAAAATCACCATTTCTCGGGCGCGCCATACTCTAACCTATCCCTGTCGATTTATGCTGGTGGGAGCTAGCAATCCCTGTCCCTGTGGATATTTAAACAGCCCCGAAAAACCCTGCACTTGTTCGGCCGGTGCTATTGCCATGTATAAAAGAAAATTATCGGGACCGTTGATGGACCGAGTAGATATTTTTATTGAAGTACCCGCCGTAAAATATGAAAAATTAACTTCCGATGCTACTGAAAATCAAAGTTCGGTTATGAAACAGAGAATAGAGGCCGCCAGAAAAATACAAAAAGAAAGATTTGCTGAAACCACCCTTCGACCCGGCTCAGGACAGGCCATTTTAACTAATTCTGAAATGCAAATTCCGGAGATTAAAAAATATTGTGCCTACGATCAACAATCAGAAGAATTGTTAAAAAAATATGTTGATTCGGGTAAGTTATCGGCGCGAGGATATCATAGAATTTTAAAAGTAGCCCGTACGATTGCCGATTTAGCACTATCCGAAAAAATTCTGCACGACCACATTGCAGAGGCAATGATGTATCGATTAAAAAACTAGTGGGGCATATTATTTGAAACTAACATGGTAGCCAACTCCGTACTTTGCCAAAAAGTTTTTGGCGCCCCTAACCTCAAAGTGAGTGTGACAACCGGTAGCTGCTCTGCCTGTTTTTCCCATTAAACCAATAATTTGACCAGCAGTTAACAAATCGCCGGGCTTTACCATAATGGTTTGCAGATGGCCGCTATAAGTTAAGATTCCCTTGCCATGATCAATAGTTATGAAATTTCCATATTGCGTATTAAATTGAGCTCTTTGTACCGTTCCGGAAGCGGCAGCATAAATAGGTGTCCCACATTTATTGGCAATATCAACGCCTCTGCCCAGATAACCATGGGGTCCCTGTGTAATAATGCCTTCAGTAGGGTAAATGAAGAAAGTGTCGGGAATGGCCACCTGAACAATCACCGGATTGAGTTTTTGAGGCATCTGTCCATCGGGTAAAAAGATTAAGTCTTCAACAAAAATATCTCCCTCATCTTTAAGGCTATTGAAATCTATAATCTTATCCACGCTAGATTTATATTTCTTGGCAATTTCACTAATCGTATCTCCGGATTTTACAACATAAAGCACTCCATCCACCGGTGGAACCAACATAGTCTGACCAGTTTTCAGTATTGAATTTTTGGAAAGGTCGGGGTTGGCATACAGCAATGAATTAATGGATATATTTTCTCTTTGGGCGATGGATGCTATAGTATCGCCATCCTGGACTACATAATCTGTCACTTCTTTACGATCAGTCAAACTGCCACCAAATATCGCCCCCAATGCTTGGGTTGTTACGATATGCGGAGTGGAAACCCCCATAATAAAATTATCTTGAATTTTCAAATCTGGTGTTTCTTTGGCAAGCTGATCGCTCTGGGTAAAAAATAAGTCATCGGTTTCGGCAATCTCGGTTGGATATTTTAAAACAGCCACACTGTACCCTTCAAAAGTGTTCATATCCGCCAAACTGGGAGAACTAAAAAACAGCATGCCAAGCAATACAAAAGACAGCGACCCAAAATAGAACAAAGGGTTTTTCAGAACCCCTTTTTTCGCTGCCCTGTTAGATTTTTTACCACTTGGTAATGTAGACAATGTACCTTAAACGTATCATTTCCAAGCACCTCGGTCAAGAGTAAGTATACTGCCCTTTAAATTTGTCAAATGTGTGCTATACTCAATATATGGACCTAACTTCTTCTAAGGTTATCAAAGAATTACTGCAAAAATACAGTACTGCACCTAACAAAACCATGGGGCAGAATTTTTTAATAGATAAAAATGCGTTGCGTAAAGTAATAGAAGCAGCGGATATAAAAAATACTGACACTATTTTGGAAGTGGGGCCGGGGATTGGGGTTTTGACTCAAGAATTGGCCAAGAAAGCCGGCAGAGTCATTGCCATTGAAAAAGATAGGCACATGATAGATATCTTGGCCACAACACTTAAAGATTTTAGCAATATAGAAGTCATTTCTGGCGATGCGCTTAGTTATCAAGTTTCAAGTTCATCAAGTTATAAAGTCGTGGCGAATATACCATATTATTTAACCTCGCCATTAATTAGAATGCTTTTGGAAGCTAAACATCCGCCCACTGAAATTATACTAATGATACAAAAAGAGGTGGCCCAGAGAATTTGTGCCAAGCCGGGCAATATGAGCATTTTGGCCGTTTCGGTGCAATTTTATGCCACTCCCAAAATTATTACCTACATTTCCAAGGGTTGTTTTTTACCGGTGCCAAAGGTGGATTCGGCGATTATCAAAATCGTTCCGCGTAATTCTGCGTCAATTTCCGCGGATTTTCGCGATAGCTTCTTTGGCATAGTTAAAGCCGGATTCAGCCAACCCCGTAAACAATTGGCCGGAAATCTAGCTAAAGAACTTAAAAAAGACAAAACAGCAATCAGTGCCTGGCTTTTGAGCCAAAAAATTAAACCCGAGCAAAGGGCGGAGACGCTAAGCGTTGGGGATTGGGAGGGCTTGACACGGTCGCTGGACGGCGTATAATTAAGGTATAGGCTAAAATTGCGTAAATTTTAGCTTGGTTCGCCCGTTCGTTGACAGTATAAACAACCAAATTTTTTCTTTTTTCGGAGCAAACTCATGTCCATCGCAACTAAATCGAACCATGCCAAGCCGGCACTTAACCCGATCCTGATTGCGTTTGCAGTCATTACGCTCGCTATTTTTGCAATGACTGTCGTCTGTGGAGTCGGCTACGCCGGCTATGTCAGATGGCAGGAAGTCAAAAGCACAGCCGCTGGGCGAGAGACAGAGAAAGAAACGATCAGAAAGGGCGCCATTCTGGATCCCATTTCAGAAAAGGCAGCGAAAAATATGGGGTACAGGTAGTACCCACCACCCCGCCCCAAAAAAAACAAGCCCCCAAGCATCGCGCTCTGGGGGTTTTTTCATATAATATATTGTGGATAACTTGTTAATCATTGATGAATAAATTTATGCTATAGTTAATGAATTTACAATTCATGTTTAAAATATTTAAAATCTGCAGATTTACTATTAAAGACAAAAGAGCGGTCTTAGTTGTTTTTTATTGCGTATTGTTATTTGGAATAATAATGCCCAGCACTACGCATGCTAGCATAATAAACTGGGGTTGCCTTGGGGGAGTTTTAGGATGTGTGACCGGTCATTTTATTCCAAGTACAAGTGAAGTGGTGGCTAGTACAGTACAATCGACACTTAATGCATTAATAATAGCAATTGGAAGCATTATTATTTTACTAACGGGAAGTTTCGCAACTATGGCTCATGAACTTCTTAGGGGAGTTATGTCTCTTCCTGCGACTGTGGGAGGCTACGTTATAGGGGCTTCCTATACACGCATTAACGGGCCCGAAGCCAATCAAATCATTGCAGTCGGTTGGCCGATTGTCAGAGATTTTGCCAATATCTTCGTGGTACTTGGACTTATTGCCACCGCATTGGCTACTATTTTGCGTTGGCCAGATGGCTGGCAGGCCAAACAAATCTTACCTAAACTGATTATTTCGGCACTTTTAATAAATTTCTCACTGGTTATTTGTGGCGTGTTTATTGATATATCAAACACAGTCATGTATACATTTATCAATGCTGGTAATAATGCCGATATATTTGGTAGTCAGTTCACTAATTCAATTAACGCAGTAGCCGATATTGCGCGCAATGGCTTTGCAATTAACGCACCGAACCCCGTAAATACGTTTAGCCTGGTAGCCACGATTGCCATATACAATATTGTGGCCACCATGATTTTTATTTTGTATTTTTTCTTATTTATTTTTAGATTTATTGCCCTATGGATATTTGTTATACTTTCTCCCCTAGCATTTGTGTTCGCCGTATTCCCGGCAGGGCAAAAATTTTGGAACATGTGGAAAGATAACTTTATTCAGTGGTGTATTATAGGAATCCCAGGAGCCTTTTCCATTTACCTAGCAAACGCCATGACTAGTGCCATAGTAGCAGCGACCCCAAACCCTAATCAGATTAATCCAATGCAGTACTTTGTGCCAACTATACTGTTAATTGGTGGTTTCCTCGCTTCTCTCCAAACTTCGGCCATGGGAGCAAGCTATGCAACGGGGCTTGGAAAAAAAATGAGCCTTGCTACGGGAAAGTGGAGTGGTAAGTTGGCTGGGGCAGGAACTGTTATTGGTGCCAAATATACAGCCGGAGGTTTGGCTGGAGCAGTGGGTGGTGTAAAAGGGGCTTGGCAAGCCTGGCGCACGGGTGGATCAATTTCGGCTGGTGCAACAGCTGGTGCACAACAAGGAGTCCAGACTGCGGTACAAGCCAAGGATGTCATAAAAAGAATTGGCGGAAGAGCTATTGAAGCAGGCAGATACGCCGGAACTCTTGGCGACAGAGCCATGGAACAATCTGGTGTGTTTGGTGCGGATGAAGTGGGTACCGCAGATATGGCCGAAAGAGAGCGCCGAAAGAAAGCCACTGCCGATGCTAAGGCGTTATCGGAAAATAGAACCAGAGAACAAATTGAAGCCTCTATTTCCTCTACACCAATGAGTGACTCTGCGAAAGCTCAAAGAGCGGCGGACATTCAAGTCGGACTCAAAAAAGGCTGGCTTAATACCTTAACTAATGGAACAGTATTAAACACAGGAGAAAGAGTTGCTCTAGCAGAACAATCTGCTGCACAGGGTGGCTCTTGGGATGAGTTGGCAGGCGCCATGAACGGCGAAGACGCGGCATTTATCGTCCAAGGCAACAGAGGCAATGGTAAAGCAAGAGAGGAGGCATTAAAGAGACTAAAAGCCATCAATCAACTTAACCGACTATCATCAACTCAACTTTCAAATGCTATGATAGAAATGCGTAACCGAGGATCTGACATCACCGATATTGTCAATGCATCAAGCGGCGAACAGCTAAGAGATGCATTCAGAAGTGGACTATTTAATCCTGCTGACCAAACTAAGATATATAAAGCCATACTCGACAAAAAACAACAAGATTTACTTACATATGGAGAGAGGATAGATGGATTGGTATTGGGAGCAGTTAATGGATTAAACCTCCCAAGTGCCGTAGACAAGCTAAACAGCGCCGACAAAGCTGATATTATTAATAATGCAAATACACCAAACTCTCTACTTGAACGACTACATGCCATAAATCCAAATCTAGTAAGAGAGGTGGTGGGCAAAGCCACTGGCTCACTTATGGACAACGGGGACCTTGATCTTATTAATAATTCACATGCGCTAGAAGCATCTGGATTTATGCCAGCAGGAGTAACTGGAGATAATAAACAAATATCCTTTACTATGGCACAAGAAAGTGGTATTTCTCCTGAAAAACTCGACAGAGCAGACTCTAACCTTGCCCAGTACAATCCCGCAAGGATACAAAGACTTGAGGCGGCAAATCCGAATACTACTGGCATGGCACCGGCTGCTTACGAAAACATGATTAGAGATATGGCAATAGAACAGGCTACTGATGAAAACATTGGCAGGATGCCCGACGATCAGCTTAGAAATATTAATCACACGCGTCTTACCTACGAAAGAATTAGAAAATTCACCCCCGAAAAAATCGCCGTATTTAACAGTGCCTCAGCTGACCATAAAAGAGAACTTAGGGCGTTCATTTCAATGGGTGGCGCAGCACCAACAAATCCAATATTACTTAACGAACTAACTGACGCTTACAATAATTCTCAAAGGGAGTCGAGGCCAGGAGGCAATCAAGCGAGAGCAAATTCGGAATACCAAAAGTATGAAAAACTACTCAATATTTATAATGCAATCGGTAGAATTCCTTAAATTTTAATTAATATATTTATGGCCAAAGAAAAAGATAAAATCATCCCCCTTAACGAAAAATCCGAGCTTGAATTGCGACGGATTATTGAAAAATATAAACTAAAAGAAACTGACGAAGAAGCAATAAAAAAAATCCATGCATATAAAATATTTAACGAAAATATTGTAATTCAAATTACAAGAAATTTAATGACGGAAAAAATATCCAACCATGAATTTCTTGACGCTCTGCACAAAGAACTAAAAACTTCAAAAGAGGTAACTAAAAGTCTTGCAACAGATATTGTAAACGATTTAATTCCTTTGCTGAAAACCTATACTGAAGAGGAATTAAAAAGTTACCGCTCAACGCCAGAGCCAGAAAAGGAATTAGCGATAAAACCCGTGCCCGTAGCCCCTCCTACTCCTGCCCCCAAATTGCCTTACAGCAAAAAGATTGAGATTCCGGATGTGGAGGATAATGCAGCTAATATGCAAAAAGCAGAAGGAAACCGCCTTCGCCAAGGCTCCGGCGAGCCACAACAAAAGGCCCGTACTGTTATTCCACAAACTCCCGATGCCTCCAAACGCTCCGAGCCAGATCCGTATAAAGAACAGTTGGAGTAATTTTCAATTTCTAATTTCTAATTTTCATTAAATGTTTAATATTTGAATTTTCAAACCCGTTTAGAAATTAGCCATTGAGACATTTAATAGAAATTAGAAATTGAAAATTAGAAATTGATTAAGTATATGTCGCAATATCCTGTGCCACAATTTATTGAAGAAGAAGGAAAAATTATATACTTTTTAACGTATCGCCAATTTTTTATTCTAGTGGGCGGGGGTGGCGCCATTATTGTACTGTATTGGACTATTCCATGGACGCCTCTTTTTATTGCCAGCGTAATTTTCGTGGCAATGTTGTCCGGAATAATCGCATTTTTGAAAATTGGTAATTATTCGGCATTAACATTTGCACTCAATATGGCTGGATTTGCCTTACGCACCAAAACCTACACCTGGAAGAAAAAGGAATTTAATTACTCATTTAAAGAAAAAAGCCAGGTGCCAATTCCAGAAAAAGAAGAGCAGACAGTAAAGCCCATGACGCTTGCTATGCAACCTAGCAAATTAAGAGGAATACAAAAACTAGTGGATACCAAAAAGTAATTCCTACCAATTTTCAATTTATAATTTTAAATTTTCATTAAATATTCAATCATTAGAAATTTAATAGAAATTAGAAATTAATAATTATAAATTAACAACTATGGACAGTGCTACCCAAGAATTTTTAGAAATAAAAAATATTCGCGAAGGAGTTGTGGTTTTAAAAAACGGCGGAATCCGCGGAGTTTTAATGGTGTCTTCTTTAAACTTTGCCCTAAAATCTTCCGAGGAGCAGTCTAGCATTATTTACGCCTTCCAAAGTTTTTTAAACTCACTGGATTTTTCCTGCCAGATTATTATTCAATCACGCAATATTAACATTACCCCGTATTTGGACACCATTAAAAAGTTGGAAGAAAATCAAACCAACGAACTATTAAAAACCCAAACTGCCTCTTACCATGATTTTATTAAAAATTTGGTGGCGGGCGACTCGGTCATGACTAAAAGTTTTTATGTGGTAGTACCCTATACGCTCACCGAAATTTTGGGGGTAGGCAAGGGATTGATGGGTAAAAATCAGCCGATCGGTGATGAAGATTTTGAAAAATGTAAAAACCAGCTCTGGCAACGCCTGGAATTTTTAGCCATGGGGCTAAAGCGCTGTGGCCTTGATGTTATTCCTTTAACCACGCCTGAACTAATTGAACTATACTGGTCATTGCACCATCCATCAGAAGCGGAGCAGGGGTATTATCCGGAAATTTTACCAGAATTACTAAAATAATAAATGTAACGGTATGTTTAATTTTTTTAAAAAGAAAGATCCATTATTGCAAGAAGGCAATACTTTCCAAGAAGAAACGCTGGACATTAAAGATATTATTGCCCCGCCCTATATTGGCATTACTCAAGACAACATTAAATTGGGAGACAAAATTGCCAAATCTTTTTTCATATTTTCTTACCCAAGATATTTAAACACCGGCTGGCTTTCTCCGGCTATCAATTTGAATGTCCCTATGGATATTTCATTTTTTGTGCACCCGGTTGACAACGCCCTGATTTTAAAAAAATTACGCTCAAAAATTACCCAAGTTTCTTCTGAATTAATAGAACGCCAAGAAAAAGGGCTTATTCGCGACCCGGCATTGGAAACCGGTTACCAAGATATTGAGAACCTGCGAGACAAAATTATCACGGCGCAAGAGAAAATGTTCCGGTTTGGCTTATACATCACCGTTTACCAAAAAACCGCCGAAGCCATGAAAGAAACCGAAACCACTCTGCGTTCCATTTTTGAATCCAGATTAATTTACATAAAACCATCGCTATTTAAACAGCGAGAGGGCTTTATTTCCACCAGCCCCTACGGTCTGGATTTACTGAATGTTCACGTACCCATGGACACTGAACCACTAAGCACCACTTTTCCATTTATCTCATTTGATTTAAGCAGTAACGAGGGTATTTTATACGGCATCAATGGCCATAATAATTCATTGGTGTTGTTTGACCGATTTACCTTAGAAAATTCCAACATGGTGGTGTTTGCCAAATCGGGTTCGGGAAAAAGTTACGCCATTAAACTGGAAATTTTACGCTACTTAATGTGGGGAGTTGAAGTGATTGTGATTGACCCTGAAAATGAATATGAATTTTTAGCCAACAGCGTGGGAGGGGATTTTTTCAACATATCACTTTCTTCTGATAATCACGTTAACCCCTTTGACCTACCCGTTCCCGGACCCGACGAAAACCCCGAAGATGTTCTGCGGTCAAACATCATTAACTTGGTGGGTTTATTAAGAATTATGTTGGGCGGAGTCAGCCCGGAAGAAGATAGTATTTTAGACCAAGCCCTAACAGAAACCTATGCTATCCGTGATATTACGCCAACTTCCGATCCTGCTAACTGGCAAGAAAATATACCGATTATGTCGGACTTTGCCCAAATCTTAGAAAACATGACTGGAGCCGAATCGCTGGCTCGTCGTTTAAAAAAATTCACCCAAGGCACCTTTGCCGGATTTTTCAACCAGAAATCCAATATTACTGTCAATAAAAGTTTTATTGTTTTTGGTATTCGCGACATGGAAGAGTCACTCAAGCCCATTGCTTTGTTTATTGTAATGCGATATGTCTGGAATATTGTCAGGACAAAGGTCAAAAAGAGAATTTTAGTGGTGGACGAAGCTTGGTGGCTGATGCAATCGGAAGATGGGGCTTCGTTTTTGTTTGGCTTGATAAAGCGAGGCCGAAAATATTGGCTGGGCGTAACCACTATTACTCAAGATGTGGAAGATTTTATGAGATCCTCTTATGGCAAGGCCATCATCACCAACTCTTCACTGCAACTATTACTTAAACAATCTCCGGCGGCCATGGAGGTGCTACAAAAAACATTTGACTTAACCGAACAAGAAAAAGGTTTGCTCTTGGAGGCATCGGTGGGAGAAGGATTATTTTTTGCGGGTAAAAAGCATGTGTTTATGAGTGTAAAAGCCAGCTACACCGAAGATCAAATTATTACCACCGCCCCGGGTGAAGTGGAAAAAATTAAAGAAGCCAGAAGGCGAATGGCCAATGTTTAAAGATGTTAATTTTATGGGCGTGGAAGCAGTTTTAATGCTACCCATTGGATTTATGTTTGATATTCTTATGGCTATTATTGCACTGCTAGGGGCTTGGTGGGGGTTTAGCGATTACGGAACTGCCGCCTGGGCTTCTTGGCTGATTATTGGCGGTTGGGCATACTTTAGAAAAAGAGGCATACGCGAACAAATAAAAAGAGAGGAGGAAGGAGTTGGAGATACAAAAAGCACCGCCCCGGACCATTGGACAGAAAGACCAACTAGCAAAAATTCCAAAATACGAGACCCAAAGAAAAGCTTAAAAGCACTGGGAACATCAAAAGAGGATGCATTAAAAAAAATCATCAAGAAACTACCATATAGCTATATTTTGCAGGGCATCCCGTGGATTGGAGACTATGTGGTGTTATTCACTTTTCCTAATGTGCGGTTTGTTTTACGCGAGCTAAAAAAATAGTATAATAAACCCATGCGCAAACGATATATTTATTTAGCATTATTTTTTATCGGCCTAGCCGTTCTTTTGCCTGCCACTGCACCTGTACTAGCGCTTGAGGTGACATACCCAAACATTGGCGGATACTCCATTACTTCAAGTTCAACCTTTATTCAATATATAGAATATTTTTTTGCTCTGGCAGTGGCGCTTTCGGGCATTGTGGCAATTATATCTTTGGTTATTTCTGGCGTACAAATATTGGCCTACGGAGGCAGTCCCCAGGCTTTGGGAGAAGCCAAAGAGCGATTTACCGGGTCGGTACTTGGCATTGCACTCCTTTTTGCTTCTTTTATTATTCTGCAAAACATCAACCCCCAACTAACTAGTTTAAATCTTACGGCTCTACCGCAACAAGGAGGAGGTAAGGTTTTTCTTGACACTATATATACTAAATTTAAGTGGGATAATAGTAGTGAAATATTTAATATACCCCCCCCACTTGGACCAATATTAAACTACAACACTTTTTTTAAGAGTGACTATGAGGCCCCTAAAAGTGTTTCAAATATGGAAGCTCCGCTACCTGGCCGTCGTACCTACAATCAATTAGAAAGAATATTTATTAGCGATGGAGCCTACTACCAAATCAGATATAAATGTACGCCACCCGCTAATGGCAATAAGGGCGCCAATCTTTTAGTTTGGGTATATAGATCAACCGGTTTTACAATAGATGCAGATCTAAATGGCGGACCCTATGTTAATACTTTCTCTCTGCCATGCAACGAGAGCCCCACAAATGTTCTGTCACTACAAGGTGCAAAATCTTACAAATGGGCCTACGAAGAGCCGGGAGTATACTTTTATTTAAAACCAGTGGCTCAAACTCAATTAGGGATCAACCCCATGGGCATTAGCTCTGATGTTTATACTGATCCGGGGAGCATAGAACCTTTTCAAGTATCATCTCAAATGGGTAGTGATGATGAATATCCAGTTTCTATGCGTATTGTAAATAGCCAAGAAAAACAGTATGGGGTTGTTTTAAATGAATCCGTCAGCGACCTGCCAATACAAGAATGTAGTTACCCCTATTTTAATAAAGACTTACCGACGGGAAATAATATTATTAGTGAAACCAAACACAATATTGATGTTGCTGGAAGTGGCGAACCATTTAATACGCGCTATGCAGACGTATTTAAACATACACCAACCCCTATTAAGGGATCAATAAGTTTTTATAGTGAAAATCTCTTTACAAAAATAGATGCTGGAGATTTTGAACCAGGTGGTCGCGCTTATCATTTACCCGCAAATTATTATGGAAACGTTAATAAATGGATAAAAGAACAGGGCAACCCAAACCCCCAAAATGCAATTCCTGGAGAAGATGAGTGCTCTGATAGTGACACCTGTTTAAAATCAATTGAAAGAGAAGCTGGCTCTTATCGCGTTATTTTGTACGGAGGCAATGAAACTAATTGGGAAAAAGAGGTCTGTCAACAATACACTTGCCAACAAAATAACTTTGGACAGGCAAACACTGCCAATAGATGGATTTTTAATAATAGTAGAAAGGTTTATGATATGTATATCATCCCCATGCCCGGTAAGGCTGATGAAATTTGCCCCTAATTATTGAGGAAGAATCACTACGTGTCTTGCTTGTGCTTCTCCCTGGCTCTCGGTTTTAACATCCTGTCTTTGAGATAATTCTGAATGGACAACCATTCTTTCGTAGGAAGACATGGGTGGCAAAGCCTTTTTTTCTTTAGTGAACGCCACTTCGTCGGCCAGGCTTTGAGCCAGATTTTTTATGTAATCTGTTTTTTTCTTTTTGTAATCGTTAATATCTAATTTTAAATAAATACTCTTAGCTAGTGCTCGGCTTAACATAATACTCAAAAGACGCCCCATATCAGAAAGCGTCTCTCCGTTTTGGCCAATTAAAAATTGGGGTTCTTCTAAAGTAATATCCACCTCTACGTTTTCGGCAACTCTACTACCCTCACCTAAAAACTGTGACACTCGAACATCGCCAGTGATTGTTATTTTTTTTAAAAATTCTTCAACCAATATTTTAATCCTATCCAGCTCACTTTGGTTCATCATGTTTTTTTAAAATAAAGTATTGTTGAGTAATGGAAAACAATCCGCTGGCAATCCAGTACAGTCCCAGTGCCGATGGTAATTTAAATAAAATAACCACTGTTAAGATGGGGAACAAGTACACCATTTGTTTTTGCATCATAGAAGCCAAGTCATTGGTTTTGGCCTGACCTTGTATTGGAGCAGGCATTAACATTTTAGTTTGGAAAAATTGCAGAATACCGGCCAGTACTGCAAATAGGATATTGGGCTTAGATAGGTCTAATAAATGCAAAAAAAACGGATTAATGGCTCCGGGGTTTTTAATAAAAGTGTACAAACCATTCAATGCGTCTGATTGTAAGCCATGCCAAAATACCTGATAAAGAGCTATTAAGATAGGCAACTGTACCAGCGCCAATGCCAAACCGCTAAATGGGTTGATATTTTCTTTGCGATAAAGCTCAAGAGTTTCTTTGGCCTGCTTTTCTTTGTCATTTTTGTATTTTGTTTGCAGTTCTGATATGAGGGGCTGTAACTTTTGAATGGCTCTTTGCGACTGAAAGGCTTTTAAAGAAAGTGGATACAAAACAAGCCTAATAATAACCGTTAAAACAATAATCGCCAGTCCAAAATCATGGCCCGGCAGGTAATTATAAATAACAATTAAAAAGTTAAAGAGAGGGTAGTATAAAAAAGAATTAAAAAAATGAACAATAAATGCAAACATTTTTTATGGATTATTCTTAAATATTTTTTTAACGGCGACTTCGGTTCTGGCAAAATCCAACTTCTCAATACCGGGTAATGTTACCACTATTATATCTTGTGGCAAGGTAATACGATACAACTCTTTGTTAAACAAGGACCGCAAACGTCTTTTTATCTTATTGCGCACCACCGCTTTAGTTGAAATCTTTTTACTAATCACAAATCCAAGGCGACTGACCGATAAATCATTCTTTAATAATTTCACTATCAAAAAATCAGCCCGAATAGTTCTGCCACCCTTAAATACCGCATCAAAATCGTTTTTTTTAGTTATGCGGTTTATTCGTGGCAACATAATTACACGCTTAGCTTTTTTCTACCCTTGGCTCGACGCCTGGCAATAACCTGCCTGCCCTTTTTAGTTTGGGCACGTTTTAAAAAACCATGGGTCCTGGCTCTTTTTTTCTTTTTTGGATTATAAGTAAAACTCATGTGTTTGTATTGTTATTTAATTTATTATATAAATAGATATGATTATTATAATCTAAAAAACTGTGGATTACAAGTCATTGTGCACCTAGCTATAAACAGATAACACAACTTATACACAGTTTATACACATTTTGCTTAGTTTTGTTCTCATTTGACAAGTTTTATATAAAAAGAAAAGATACACTATAATTAATTTAAACTATTTTCATGGAGAACAATGAACTCTGGCGAGCAGTATTAGCTCAAATGCAACTACATATATCAAAAGCTAATTTTGCAACGTGGTTTCAAAACACCGATATTACCCTTAAAGACAATGAAAGAGTGGTTATTTCTGTTCCTAATGCTTTTTCTAAAGAATGGTTAAGTAATAAATACTACAAACTATTACTAAAAACCATGCACAACATGGACCATACCATCAAAGATCTTGAGTTCACCATCAGTCCTCAATCATTTAAAGTTAGTCGACTGGAAAACAGTCTGGAAAGTGAAAAAAACGACATAGAACAGTTAAAATTTGATGAATTTAAAATTAATAAGGATACTAGTTTAAATCCCAAATATACATTTGAAAATTTTGTAGTTGGTTCTTTTAATGAATTGGCCTATGCGGCGGGCTTGGCAGTTTCGGAAAACCCGGGGCATGCCTATAATCCTCTTTTTATTTATGGAGGAGTGGGTCTTGGTAAAACTCATTTAATTCAGGCCGTGGGTAATAAAATAGCTGATGATTCCAGAAAAAAGAAAGTAAAATACATGGCTTCGGAAAAATTAGTTTCTGCCATAGTTACCGCTATTCGCAGTAATACTATGGAGGCATTTAAGGCTAGTTTAGCCCATATAGATGTATTAATTATTGACGATATTCAATTCATCGCCGGTAAAAATAAAAGCCAAGAAGAATTTTTCCATGTATTTAATTCTCTGTACGAAAAAAACAAACAAATCATATTATCTTCCGACAGACCGCCCAATGCCATCCCTGAATTAGAAGAGAGGCTAAGATCTCGCCTTGGAGGAGGTATGACTATTGATGTTAGTTTACCTGATTATGAAACTCGTTTAGCTATTTTAAAAACCAAACTCCAAGAAAAAAACCTAAAGCTCCCCGAAGATATTTTAGAATACATCGCCTCAAATGTAAAAAAGAATGTTCGAGAATTGGAAGGTGCTCTCAATAGTCTATTAATTTATTATAAAACCAATAATAATATCCCCAATTTGGAAACCGCCAAGCGATTGTTAAAAGGATTTATTTTCTCGCCTTTTGACGTGGCAAATTACAAAAAAATCATTGAAATGGTGTCTAAATTTTATAACCTAGAAGAAAAAAACCTTTTTGATACGACTAGGCGCAAAGAAATTGTTAAACCTCGCCAAGTAGCCATGTTTTTACTTAGAAAGGAATTAAAATATTCCTTCCCAGCTATTGCTCGTAAATTTGGAGGTAAGGACCACACTACCGTTATTTATGCTTATAAAAAAATACTCCAAGAAAGTGAAGAAAATAGTAAACTAACCGAAGAATTAAACATTATTAAACAGAGAATATATAGTGGATAATCGGTTTAATAATAAGTGTGCAAAATAACATTGAGAAATATCCCCATTTTAAAATATATATAATTCCTATAATTTAAAACATTTTATCCACAATTTATTAATTTAATATTTGTATTTATCTCGCCATATAATATTATTTAAAAATCATTAAAAACCCCTCACTAATAACAATAATAAATTAAATAATAAATTTTAACTAACTATTATAACGATCGTATTATGAAAATTGAAATTATAAAAGAAAATTTAAAAAACGGATTATCGATAGTAGAAAGAATTGTAGGAAGAAATACATCACTACCTATTTTAAATAATGTATATATAAATACCGAAGATAGTTATTTGATATTAATTTCAACCGACCTTGAAACAGCTATAAAATTATGGATTTTAACTAAAATTATTAAAAAAGGAAAAGTGGCGGTGCCGGCAAAATTACTTTCCAATTTTACATCTTCACTTCCCAATGAAAAAATTACTATTGAAGAGAAAAATCAAAACCTTAGTATTGAATGTAAAAATATTACCACCCAAATTCAGGGTTGTAATCCTGATGATTTTCCCATTATTCCGGAAATTAAAAGTGAAGAATATTTAGAGGTGGATGTAATAAAGTTTTGCCAAGGATTAAATCAGGTTATAGATGTTCCAGCACCATCACAATCTAGGCCCGAAATTTCAGGTATCTATTTTTCTTTTTCTAAAAATAATATTAAAATGGCCGCGACTGATAGTTTTCGGTTGGCAGAAAAAAACATCCGATTAGAAAAAACTATCAAAAAAGAATATTCCTTTATTTTACCCCAAAAACCTGCTCGGGAAATTATGAATATACTTGAGGGTAGGCAGGGTTTACTTAAAATAGGTATGTCTCAAAACCAAGCTCTTTTTGAACTTACTTTTAAAGAAGTTGATCGCCCGGAAATACAAATTACTTCCAGATTAATTGAGGGGGAATATCCTAATTATACTGAAATTATACCCACTAAATTTAAAACCCAGGTAGTGATTAAGCGAGATGAATTTTTAAATCAAATAAAAACAGCTTCATTTTTTTCCGGTAAGGTAAATGAAGTTAAGGTTTTGGTTAATCCAGAGAAAAAAGAGGTCCAAATTTCTGCTAAGAGTTCAGATGTCGGACACCACCAGTCAAATGTAGCCGCTAATATTCAAGGAGAAGTTATTGAGGTTTCTTTTAACTATAAATATTTAATGGACGGCTTACAAAATATCAAAGGCTCTGAAATTATGTTTGATATTAGTAAGGAGGAGGGACCCTGTTTATTAAGACCAGTGGGAGATGCTAGTTATTTGTATGTAGTTATGCCCATTAAATCAATTTAACTAGGGCGTAGTTGGAGTGTTTTTGATATTTATCCAGTTTTGTATTGAGCTTTCCCAAAAGGTGTACATGGGGTCAGTGGATGGATTTTGTGGAGGAGGTCCTAAGGGGTTATTTTTGTCTATGTAATGTAAAATACTGTGAGGAGGCTCATTGATTGGAAATTGCCCCAATAATATTGGATTAATATTTTCAATAGGATTTGGTTTGGTAAAGAATTCTGCGGGGCGTGAAGCTAATAACTTAGCCATGATTTTGTTCCACATTGGGGCGGCCAATCCCACTCCCGAGTCCAGGGTTGAAGTATTGTTATTATTTCCCACCCAAACTCCCACTGCTACAAATGTGGTGTATCCCATCGTCCAACCATCTCTAAAGTTTTCCGTGGTACCGGTTTTAGCCGCGACTTGGTAGCCCGGAAAATATAATGGAGAATTGGGACCAAAAATTGGTGTGCGGGCAACATTGTCACTTAATACATCGTTAATTTGTCGTGCCACCTGTGTATCTAAGACTTGCGTAGCTTGTTTGTTATTTTCTTCAATAATATTTCCTGCACTGTCTTCTATTTTTAAAATACTGACTGGCGGAGTGCGTTGCCCCTCTGTTGCAAATACACCATAGGCCGATGTCATATCTAAAAGTGTTACCTCTCCTCCACCTAGCACCAGAGCCAAACCATAGCGTTCAGGCTCGTTTAATGTGCTAATACCCATATTATGCGCAGTTTGTAGTGAATCGTTAAGGCCGGCCAAATAGAGGGTCTGGACAGCGGGTATGTTGAGCGATTGGGTGAGAGCGTTTCTAATAGAAGTAGGGCCACGATAGAGTCCATCATAGTCTTGTGGGCTATAACATTTTGAGTCGTCACTAGTACTTACTGTTTGGGTGCCACTTGGGTCACAATTGATGTTAAATTCTGTTTTTACATCCCATAATTGTGTAGATGGCGTATAACCTTTTTTAAAAGCTGTGGCATACACAAAAGGCTTAAAAGATGAGCCGGGTTGACGCTGACCAATGGTGGCTACATCATATTTTGGATCAAATAAACATTTACCACTGGTTTTAGTATCACAGCCTTCCGGATATGACTTGGCAAAATAATCCTTAGAACCGATGAGGGTTAAGATTTCTCCGGTTTTTGGGTTAATCACCACTACAGCTGAATTGTTGGCATTTTGTTTTTTATTTTTTGTATCAGCGTCTTTAATAACTTTCTCTGCGTATTCTTGTAAATCCCAATCCAAGGTAGTGTATACTTTTAAACCTTTTTGTTGTAAATATTCGGTACCATATTTTTCTTCCAAATATTGTTTTATGTACATAACAAAATGCGGTGCCTTAATATTGCCAATTTTATCGGGGAAAATAATTGGTTCTTGGCGGGCGATAGCCAGTTGCTCTGTATTAATATAGCCAAGATCTTTCATTCTGCCTAAAATATAATCTTTACGTTGCAGGAGCTGATCTTTATGAGAGCCATAAGGCGAATAATAGCTGGGCGCGGGGATTAAGGCCGTAAGTGTAGCAGCTTGAGCCAAAGACAAATCACTAGCAGGTTTGTTAAAGTATGTTTGAGCGGCGGCTTCGGCTCCGTAGGCATTTTGTCCAAAAGGTATTTCATTTAAATACCATTCCAGAATTTGGTCTTTAGAATAGCGTCTTTCCAATTCAATACTTAGTACGATTTCGCGTATTTTTCGGCCAATGGTTTGTTGATTATTTAAATACACCGACTTAATGAGTTGTTGAGTGATGGTTGAGGCTCCGTGGCCGATAGGTTGTAGCTTAAAGGCCACCAAAAATGATCGTAGCAAAGATTCAAAATCTATACCGCCGTGCTGATAAAATCGAGCATCTTCAGAAGTTAGCACCGAATGTTTTAAATTATCTGAAATCTTATCAAACGAAATAATTTGTCTTTTTTCTTCATCATAAATATCATAAAGCAGGACTTTTCCTGTTCGGTCATAAATTTTAGTGGACTGAATAAAAGGTGTTTCGGTGAATTTTTCGGGTCTTGGTAAATCCCAAGTGTAATAAAAAAATAGCAGTAACAGTATTGCGCACCCAGCCACGAAGGCGAAGGCGGTATACTTCATTAATCCTAAAAGTATTTTAATCTTATTGTTTTTTATAAAATGTATCCAATACATAGATATTGACTATTTAATGATACCTTAAAAGCTCTGAAACAAAAACCCCAAAAGGGGTATTGTTTTTATATATTACTATGTATAAACTACTCTGTTTCCATGGGGTCGTCTTCATCTGTGTCGTCAGTCGTCTCTTCTTCCTCCAGTTCTCCGTCTTCTTCTTTCTCTTCTTCGTCGTCATCTAAGGTGGCATCATCATCAAAATCATCCGATTGACTTAACACATTTAAAATATCATCTTCCATTTTTGAATTTGAAATTTGAAATTATAAATTTAAAGTCAATCATTGAATATTGAATATTTCAGATTGATTTTAAATTGTAAATTTCAAATTGTAAATTAATTATATACCTTTACCATTATATTTTTTCACAGACTATTGTCAATAGCAGTTTTTCACAGGCTGTGTTTGTGATGTAAAACGGCACAGAGCGCAACACCCAAAGCGTCCGCCGCATCGTCTTTCTTTCTGTCTTTGTGTTTATTGTCAAAAGCACTTAAATCTAATAATTGCTTGGTCATGGCTTGGACTTGTGATTTTTCAGCTCGACCATGTCCTGTCATAGTCATTTTTACCTGCAGGGGTGTAAATTCTACGATTGCAATATTCTTTTTGGCGGCCGTAAATAAAATCACGCCCTTGGCCTGGCTGACGGGCATGGCAGTTTTTACATTTTTGAAAAAGAACAAACTTTCAACTGAAATAATATCGGGATCGTGGATTTCAATTAAACTTAATATTTCTTTATTAATTTTTACTAATCTTTCGCCTGGAGTCCACGCGGCGCTGGTGGTAATACAGCCAAAATCCAGCACTTTAGGTTTTTCGTTTCGGTCTTGTTTTTTATTGGCTGGAATTATGGTTTTTAAAACGGCGTAGCCAACCGTAGCCAGTCCCGGGTCAATTCCCAAAATAATCATTTAGTTTTTAAGATTTGAGTAAATATTTTGTACGGCGTCGTTTTCGTCTAGGGCGTCAAATAACTTCTGCAGACGCTCTTTCTCTTTTTCGTCTATCTCAATTTCTTCTTTGGCAAACCAACCCAACGACGCAGTATTTACTTTAATCAGTTTTTCTTCCAATATTTTTTTCACTTTCTCCAAATCTTCCGGCTGGGTGTAAATAAAACCAATGGCTTCTTGTAGTTGAATATCATCCGCGCCGGCCTCAATGGCTAAAAGCTCCAAATCTTCCGATTTTTTGCCCACGACATCAATTTCAATCAGCCCCTTTCTTTCAAACATCCAGCGAACCGCTCCTTCGCCGGCCATTTTTCCGTTGTATTGACTTAAAATACCTTTGATTTCACCTAGTGTTCGGTTGGTATTGTCGGTGATTCCTTCCATAATAATAGCCACACCACCGGGACCAAGTGCTTCAAATGAAACGTTTTCCAAAGACTCTCCCGCCAACTCGCCGGTACCTTTTTTGATAGCTCTCTCAATATTTTCTTTAGGCATATTAAACTCTTTGGCTTTTTCAATGAGCGCTTTGAGGCTGGAATTAATAGAAATATCGGCACCTTTTTCTTTAACCGCAATGGTAATAACTCTGCCCATCTTTGAGAAGATTTTTCCCTTTTTGGCGTCGTTGGCGTTTTTGGTGGCCGCGACGGTTTTGGCGTGACTATGACCGCTCATGGATTTTGGATAGTGTGAATTTAATAATAAAAAATATTGCACTGGAAATAATGATAATCCCCGCGACGATTAAAAACAATAGCTTGGGATTTTGGGCATTATTTTGCTCTACGGCTTGCTTGATGGGTAAAGACACCGCAGAGGGTGTTACAATTGTTTTCTTAGCTGATTTTTCGGTTTTTGGCAAGGCCTTGGGGGCTGTTTTTGAGGGTGCTGGTGTTGGTAGCGAAGGATTCGTTGCTTCTGTTACTGATAAAACTGTAACATAAGCCAGTCCCTGGTCTTTTATTTTTTGGAGCGTTTTTTCTCCAATACCCTTCACTCGCAGTAAATCATTTAAAGAGGCGTAGGGACGGGCATCAATGATACGCTGGGCAATAACCGGCCCTACGCCCGCCAGCGCATCCAATTGTCCAAGTGAAGCGGTATTAATTTCAATACCATCGGTTGCGTAAACTAAGGCCGGGAAAAATAGTAATAACAATAATGCGTAAAATACTTTATACATATTTTTATTGTACCAAAAAATACACTTCTATTAAAATAATATTACAAGTATGGTATTATAATATCATAAATCGTTCTCGTCATGATTACCTCTCAAAAACAATATCATAATAAAAATATTTTTACTCAATGGCTAAGAGGCCTGTCTTTAGGTAAAAAACTTTCTATTATTATTTTACTGATCGTATTAACTCTCTTATTTGAATTCGGAAATTTTTGGCTTGGTATGAAAATTACTTCGGGTATTCGTTCGTATGTGGCTGGTGAGGGGCTTTGGTCTAAAGCTCAAAAAGCGGCCACCAACAGTCTTTTGGAGTATTCTATTACTTCCCAAGAAAGCGATTATCAAAACTTTCTGAATTTAATGCAGGTGCCGTTAGATTATAAAGCTGTTCGACTTGAGTTGGAAAAAAAGAATCCCGATTTTGAATTTATTAAAAATACTTGGATTAAGGTCGGAATTCATCCCGATGATGTGAATGATTCATATTTTTTGTATCGTAACTTTAAAAACGTGGTGTATATGCAAAGGGCCATTCAATTGTGGGTTTTTGGAGACGATACATTAGTTACATCATTTGTGGCTCTTGGCAGGGAAATGCACGATGTTGTTTCTAAGGCCTACGATCAAAACGATTCAATACAAAAAACGATTCGGGCAGGTCAAATCAATGCTCTGGTAAAAAGACTTAATGAGCAGGATAATGAGTTGACGCGCTTTGAAAAACTTTTTTCCGCCGTGTTGGGCGACGGTGCTCGCGCCATTAAAAATATTTTATTACTCACGACCGCTATTATCAGCCTTATTTTAGGAGGCTTTGTAGTATTCGTCGCATTTTTTATCGCCAGAATGATTATTGAAATCGATAGAGGTAAAACAGAATTTATTGCTGTGGCGAACCACCAACTAAATACCCCGCTTTCCATTATGAAAAATGCTTATGCTATGGTTAAAGATAATACCTTAACACCCAAAGAAGGTATGGAATATTGGGGCGGTGGATTAACCAGAATGAATCAGGTGGTGGAAGATTTTTGGAATACCATGAAATCAGAAGGTCAAACAAGGATTGATGTCCAAAAAAACAATATCGCCATGATAGTAGAACAGGTGGTTTTAGATAAACAAAAAACAATTGCTACTACCAAAAAAGATATTATTGTTTCCATTCAGCCTTCTGATTTTGTTATACCGCCTGTACTATGTGACGCCAAACAAATTAACAATGTAATATACAATCTTTTGGACAACGCCATTTCTTATACTCAACAGGGAAGTATAATTATAAGTTATGAATTAATAGATGGATATGTAAAAGTTAATATCAGGGATACGGGCATCGGTTTCTTGATTGAGGATAAAGAAAAAATGGGGCAAAAGTTTTATCGCGCTAAAAAAGCATTATTATCCCGCCCAGATGGATCGGGTTTGGGGCTTTATATCTGTAAAAATTTAATTGAAAATAATAAAGGGAAGCTATCGTATGAAAGCGAGGGAGAAAATCGAGGTTCTGTTTTTAGCTTTACTCTTCCGATAGCTAGATAATACGCTGAGTTTTGGGGTATTTTAAGCCTAGATGTTCATAGGCTAGTTTTGATGCAACTCTGCCCCTCTGTGTTCGCTCAATAAATCCACACTGTAATAAATAGGGTTCGTACATATCTAAGATAGTACCCTCTTCTTCCATGGCCGCCGCCGCTAGCGATTGCAATCCCACCGGCCCGCCATCAAATTTTTCAATTAGAGCTGTTAAAATTTTAATATCGCCCGGCTCAAGTCCCATGGAATCAACTTCCAGCGAAGATAGTGCGTGTTCGGCAATTTCTTTGGTGATAATGTTATGATTTTGCACTTGGCCAAAATCTCGAGCTCTTTTTAAAAGCCGGTTGGCTACTCGCGGAGTGAATCTGGAGCGTTTGGCAATGATTTTTATCGCTTCAGGGTCTATGGGTATTTGTAAGAGCCGAGCAGAGCGATCAATGATTTTTTCAATATCTTCGGGTTTATAAAAATTCAATTGAAAAGTTGCGCCAAAGCGGTTACGCAGAGGGGCCGATAAAAGTCCGGGTCTGGTAGTCGCTCCTATCAAGGTAAAATGGGGTAGTTTTAATTCCATGGTGCGCGCCATGGGCCCTTTACCCAAAATCAGGTTTAGCTTATATTCTTCCATGGCTGGATAAATGTACTCCTCTACGGTTTTATGAATCCTATGGATTTCATCTAAAAACAATATATCGCCTTCTTGCAGGTTAGTTAAAATGGCTGCCAAGTCGCCGGCTCGTTCTATGGCTGGGCCCGTTGTAACCCTGATTTTTTTGCCCATTTCTAGAGCTACCAGATAAGCTAGAGTGGTTTTACCCAATCCCGAATTTCCATAGAGTAACAAATGGTCGGGGGATTGGCTTCGTTGCTTGGCGGCAGTGAGAATTACTCTAATATTTTCCTTGATTTTTTCTTGACCAACATAATCCGACCAGGTTTTGGGTCTTAAGGCTGAATCTAATAAATCGTCATTAGGTATTGACATAAGTACTTGTTTATGCTAAGATTAAGATATTGGGTAAATTAGCTTAAAAAACAGCTGTGGAGTTGGAGGTCTTATATGGGCTTTCCTTAGTAATGGATAATCTGGCTCCGGCTCGATTATTCCTCAGGAAAACCTTTACTGCTATCCCAGATAGCATGCTCCTCCAACTCCAGAGCTGTTTTTTATTCGTCTTCGCCGACGACTTTTTTAACTTCTTCTAAGGTGGTGATGCCTAGCGCTACTTCAATTAATCCGGATTGCCAAATAGTTACCATGCCATTTTTAATGGCTAATTCTTTGATGTCTGAAACGGGTGGGTTGGACAAAATAAATTTTTCCATTTCGGAGTCAACCAAAAATACTTCATACAGTCCCGTTCTGCCTTTGTAGCCAGTAAAACTGCACACCGTACAGCCTTTTTCTGAAATCTTGGCAATTTGGATTTTATCTAAATCTGGAATTTGGACTTCTTTAGACAAGTTTTTTAATCCCGTTTTGATTTCTTTTAATTGCTCGGCTGATGGTTGAGTTAACTTTGAACATTCTCGACACACCTTTCTGACTAGGCGCTGGGCAATAACCATTTTTAAGGCAGGGGCAACGGATGACGCTCCAGCTCCCAAATCAATTAACCTTGGCACAGTGCCAGCCGAGTCATTGGTGTGCAGAGTGGAAAGTACCAAGTGCCCAGTGAGTGAGGCCTGAAGGGCAATTTTGGCGGTTTCCAAATCTCTGATTTCGCCAACCAAAATCACATCGGGATCTTGACGAACAATTGATTTTAATCCTTCCGCAAAACCATAGCCTTTTTCCGGCGAAGCTTGAGTTTGAGAAATGCCTTTAATATGGTATTCTATGGGGTCTTCAATGGTGATAATTTTAATTTCTGGATTTTGAATTTTCATTAAAAAGGCGTATAAAGTGGTGGTCTTTCCCGATCCCGTGGGACCCGTTACCACAATCATGCCATTGGGTCTCTTTATTTCTTTTACAAAAATATCATATATATCTTTACGCAATCCGAGCGACTCTATATTTTTTAAGTTTTTGGCATCTAAAATTCTCATTACCACCGATTCTCCATATTCAGAAGGCAAGCTGGATGTTCTCATTTCGATTAAGGCTTCGGCTGTCTCAATAGTAAATCGGCCGTCTTGGGGTTTGTCGGTGATATTGAGTTTAATTTTGGAGATAAGCTTTAGACGGTTTAAAATATTGTGGTAAATATCTTTTTTAAAAAAGGCGATGTCTTGCAAATTACCATCCAGTCTAATTCTTAATCTCACCTTATCTTCTTGTGGTTCAAAATGAATATCGGAAGCTCCAAGATGAATGGCGCCATAGAGCAGGACATCTAAAAGCTCGGTGGTGTTTTGGGCAATATAGACTTCTATAATTTCCTTAAAATCGGTTATGCTTTTAACATCTTTGTTCATGCCCTCAATAATTTCAGGCGCAATGGTAACTAAGCCCAATATGCTATTTTCTTCTGACATACTATGATAATGATTTAATAATGTTGTGATAATCTGCGCCCTTTTTTATTAACTCGGAAATGGTTTGAAAGGTCTGCGAATTTGTTTCGGGATTTTTAAAGTGTTGGTAGTGCATGACAATGCCCGCCAGAATACAGTTAGCTGAATTTTTAGTTATTAAGTTTTCGTCGATATACTGCAGTATATCTAATACTATCTCACAAAGACTTTTAGAGCCAATAAAATTAACTATCCCAAATTTTATATTTTCCACTTTATTATCTATGTTTAAAATCGGTGTATCAAGTAAAAATCCGAAAGCATCTAAGCGAACCGCTAATTGCTTTTTAAAATCCTGAATACCAAGAGTAATGACTAGGTCCGGTTTTACATTTTCAGCATAAAAAGATATATTTTCTTTTGTAAGATGGCCATTGCCGACAGTCAAATGTATTTTTAAGTGGTCTTCATTTTTTTCATAGTAAATTTGGGAAATATCGGCGGTGGTGCGTGGGATGGAAACGACAAAATTTTGAGGTTGACCGATAAAATCGAGTGAGGGTATTAAGAAGTGCATTTTTTCGGGAAATGTTGAGGGGATAATGTTTACATGTTTGCCTAAATCCTTTAAAGTATAAAAAAGAGCCAATAAAGCGGCTAAGCCTTCTGGCTCTTCGTTAGTAATTAGGCAAATATTTTTAGCACCACTAATCAGTTTTTTAACTTCATCATTCATGAATTCAAATTAATCTATTACACTTTAAATGTCAATTACACGTAATGCACAAGAAACTCAAAAGATGGCCGCAAAATTTGCAAAGCAAATTTTGCGGCAAAAAACGGCTGGTTCAGCCGTGGTTTTGGCTTTAAGCGGTGACCTGGGCGCCGGTAAAACCACATTTTTACAAGGTTTCGCCCGCGGACTAGGTATTGATGAAACGGTGAACAGTCCCACGTTTGTGATTATGAAAAAGTTTAGCATTGCGAGATCTCCGACATCTCGCAATTTTCGGTTTTTTTACCACTTTGATTGTTATCGCCTGGAAAATCCGGAAGATATTTTATATTTAGGTTTTAAGGAAATAATTGCTGATCCACAAAATATCGTAGCTATTGAATGGCCGGAAAAAATTTCAGATTTAATACCCAAGCATGCTGTTAATATAAATTTTGGGCATTTGGAAGAGAATAAACGCTCTATTGACATAGGCTTAAATTTGTAATATAGTTACCATAAATAACGATTCGCTCATTCTTTTTTTGGAGGAATATTCTGTGCTTACGACGATTGGGATTGAATGCGATGACATGAATCATATTGCTATAGTCATGAATGCTCTTGGAGGAATGGCAGGCATTTCTCTTTCGAGTTGCACAAGGATGCCAACAGTGTTCGTGAAAACGAGCATGCCCAGTGAGGAGGCGTGGTCAATAGTCTGTGCCAAGGGTATTCCACAAAAAAGAGTTTTTGCGGTTTAATTACACCCAATATCGCGGGGCCTTGTAGTACGTGCTACAAGGTCTTTTTTGTTTGCAAAAAAATGCTACAATGCAAATATGTCAGATAAAAAATTAATCATTATTGATGGTCACTCTCTATTATATAGAGCCTTTCACGCTCTACCGCCGTTGACCAACAAAAACGGGCAAATGACTAATGCGGTCTACGGTTTTTTATTGATTTTATTTAAAGCCATTAAAGATGTAGATGCCAATTATTTGGTAGCTTGTTTTGACACCAAAAAACCGACGTTTCGCCATGAACAATTTGATGGATATAAAGCCCATCGAGCTCCCATGCCAGAAGGTATTGCTTCTCAAATACCCATAATGAAAAAAGTGTTGGAAGCTTTTTGTGTGCCGGTTTTTGAAAAAGAAGGCTTTGAAGCCGATGATTTGGTGGCAACTATTTCACAAAAAGCCAAATCAGATGCAGATGTTTTTATTGTAAGCGGAGATTTGGATAATCTGCAATTAGTGGACGAAAAAGTAAAAGTCTATACAATGGGCAAGGGCATTAAAGAAAGCGTCATATATGATGAAGGGCGCGTGAAAGAAAGATTTGGCGTGTCTCCCAGTCAAATGAACGACTTTAAAGCATTAACCGGTGATAGCTCGGATAATATTCCGGGGGTTTTGGGTATCGGCAAGACTATCGCCGCTCAATTAATTCAAAATTACGGTAGCATTGAAAATATCTATTTAGAGTTAGCCACCGACACGTTGGTTGTGAAGCCAAAAATAAAAGAGGCTTTAAAGAATGATAAAGATAAGGCTTTTTTGTCATTGAAATTGGTTTTAACCGATAAAAACGTGAATATTAATTTTAAGTTGGAAGATTGTAAATTTGGTAATTTTGATCGGCAAAAAATAACCAGCATCTTTTTAGAATTGGGATTTCATACATTAATTGATAAAATTTCCACGTATGCCCGAACTACCTGAAGTCCAGACAACAGTGAATGGTTTACAGGAGAAGGTTTTGGGCAGGACCTTTGTTGATGTGTGGAGCGATCATAAAAAGGTAGTTAAAAAACCGACTCCGTCAGCTGGCGGATTTGATTTATTTAAAAAGTTACTAAAAAACAAAAAAATTATTCGGGTTTGGCGCAGAGCTAAAAATGTGGTGTTTGAATTGTCTGGTGGATATTCTCTTTTAATTCACATGAAAATGACGGGGCATCTGCTTTGTGGAGCATGGAGCATGAAACATGGAACATGGGTGGCAAAAAATGCCGGGCCACTGGATGAAAAGATAAACGGATATTTGCATATTATATTTTTCTTAAATAATAGTCAGATGATTGCCTTGTCGGATGTTAGGAAGTTTGCCAAGATAGAGTTGGTTTTGACCAAGGATTTGCTGGCAGAATTTGAGGGTCTGGGGCCGGAGCCATTGGAAAAAAGTTTTACGTTTAAAAACTTTGAAGAATTATTTGTGGTGAAAAAGGGCAAAGTAAAAGAAGTGATTATGCGACCACAATTTATTGCCGGCGTGGGGAATATTTATGCTTCAGAAGCTTTATGGTGGGCCAAAATCCATCCGGCCAAGGATGTTTCGCATTTGAGCCTGGCAGAATTGAAAGCACTCTACGTGGCCATTAAAAAAGTACTACAATTGGGAATTAATTTTGGTGGCGATAGTTTTTCGGATTATCGGAATGTGAACGGAGAAAAAGGTAAATTTGAAGGTTCAAAAAGAGTCTATCAAAGAAAAGGCGAAAAGTGCTTTAAGTGCAAAACCTTAATTAAGGCTTTAAAAATTGGACAGCGAAATTCTTTTTATTGCCCAAAATGTCAAAATTTATGATTATATTTTTATACGGACAAGATTCATATAGGTCTAGGCAAAAATTAGAAGAAGTCATCAGTCACTATAAGTCTTCCGGGAAAAGTGGGTTGAGTTTGATGTATGTGGATGCTTTGAAAGTGAACTTTTCTGACTTTTATGACCAATTTAAAATTTCATCCATGTTTGCCGAAAAAAAGTTAGTGATTTTAAAAAACGTGTTTGCGGGCTCTTCGACCCATTCGAATGCCTCAGGGCAGGCAGGTTCAGGGCAGGCTAAAAAATTTCAAGAAGAATTTTATGAAGAAATAAAAAGTTTAGAAAATATGCAAGATGTGGTGGTGGTGTATGAAGATGGGGAATGTGATAAGCGTCTGAAATTGTTTAAAAGTTTATTAAAAGAATGTAAGTGTCAGGAGTTTGCTTTGCTGGATGGCAGACAGTTAAAAGCTTGGACTCAAAAAGAATTGGAAAAGTTACGGGGGAAAATTAATCTGGATGCCATGGATTTACTGATAAGCTATGTGGGAGCGGATTTATGGAGATTATCCGGCGAATTAAAAAAACTGGCGAATTTTACGGCGGGTGACGTTAGTGCTAAGCAGGGTCGAAGTATTAGAAAAGATGATGTGGAAGCATTAGTACGGCCGAACGTTGAAAATGATATTTTTAAAACCATTGACGCGTTGGCCACGAAGAATAAAAAACAGGCATTGTTGTTGCTCAAAAAACACTTAGATGGCGGTGAAGCACCCTTGTATTTACTTTCTATGATTGGTTGGCAGTTTAGGAATTTACTGATGGTCAAAGAGCTGGCAGAAAAGGGATTAATGTACGCATCCATTGAAAAAAAAAGCGGATTGCATCCATTTGTAGTTAAGAAGAATTATTTTATGTGCAGTCAATTTTCTTTTGAAGAATTGAAAAAAATCTATCGTCGGATTTTTCAAATTGATAGTGATATCAAAACGGGAAAAGTGGAAGCAGAGACGGCACTGGACTTGCTGGTGGCGCAAATCTAATCTATAATTACGCCAATAACATTAATAATAAAAATATGAGTTTAAAAGATGAAGAACCAAAAATTGATGCTGAGAAGACAAGAGTTAAAACCCCGTTTGAAACAAAAATAGAGGCTGCGTCTACCACAGAGCAGTTATATGAAGTTATCACAACAACGCTGGAGCAAAGGGGTTATGATGGGAAATATCTTATGGGGAAAATAGTAGATAAGATTAAACAAGTTTTTTATTATGAAGAGAACGCTGGCAGTATGGATAGGAGTTCTGTCGCTGGGTTGGAAGCATTAAGAACAGAGGATTTACAAGCAGAAATGGATAGCTACATGAGCCAAGATGAGTCTTATACATTAATAATGAAAATAGCAGAATTAAGGTTCAGAGAGGCCAAACAGCTAACCCAAGAACAAGAAAGTAAGAGGATGAAGAAACTTAATGAAAGACTTAGAGCCGATAGGCTTAGGAGGCAACAAGAGTTAGAAGAAGCACGAAAACTTAGAGATTCAATTTCGGATGATGAGGGTAAGGATGATATTGAGTAATAATACAATAGGCGCGCCCCGCGGGGCGCGCCTATTGAAATATATAAATTTATTTAGAGGCCCTATCAATCATCTTGGTAATTCTGGATTTTCTGCGGTCGGCGTTATTTTTTTTGATGATTCCCACTTTAGCGGCTTTGTCTAAAATTTGATAAACTTTTGGCAACAACTCTTTTGCTTCAGCCATTTTTTTTTGCAAAACAAAAGTCCTCACATCCTTAACGACGTTTTTAATTTTATTAATGTAAAGCAGATTATGGACTCTTCGCCTTTTGGTTTGACGAATCGCCTTTTTGGCGGACTTAGTAATTGGCATATGCAAGCACTCTAACAAATACTCATAGAATTTACAACTCTTGACAAGCTTCTTTGTTAGTGCTAGAATAGATATTAGAACCTTATACCAATTCGCTACACGGACCTTAGCTCTGGGAGGGAGCAAAACATGCAGAGTGAGTTCGAAAAAATGATGAAGAGATTACGTGTCACCCCCATGCCCAAGCTTCTTCCGGCGCCCGAAAGGCTCCGGCAGAATGCTGCCACGTTGGACTTGACCTCGCCCCAAAAGGTTGAGGTCAGGGGTATGGACCAGACTCGGGCGGTTGTTGAACAACAGCTTGCCAAGATCAAACAGCTCAAGGTGAATCTCCTCAAAGCCCTCGGGTGGGAACGGGACGTGGAAGAGGAGATGGATCGCCTGGGTACACCCGATGAGCGTCGGCTCTTGATGAAGGAGTTAAAGACGGAGACTGACAAGGTTTATGCGTTCTTGAAGGAATGCTACGCCGAGTCCGACCCCATCTTTCGCACCGCCATCGCGGCGACCCTCATCAAGTTTTTTCTCCAAAAGACCTGCCGGTCACTGGAGGACTACCATCGCGCCGCTTACCAATTGCGGTCGCGGGGCTTGATGGAGCACGCCAAGAGTGATGACCCGGAGGCGATTCTCATCGGATATGAGCACCTCAAGTGCATCAACTGCGCGACAATGGAGCGCAGTGAGGATGACGAAATCCGGCGAATCGCTGCCGCTTTTAGTCAAAGAATGCAAGACGAATGGAATCGTCGTTCAAGGGAGCTTCAAGCCCAGGGGACCATCACGCTTGATCAGTTGCGTGACGGTGTTCCAGGAAGATGTTACCTGAATGTTGACAAGGAGGTGGTCCGTCGCAAGGACAACGACAGTAAGGAAACGACCCACTGGCGGTTCGGTGGGCAGGTCCTCGTCGAAAGTGTCGGTGGCAAGGTTTCGCTCATCGATGGCGTGGGAGGCGCACCCTTCACCAGGTGGCGTGACTATGCTCTGGGAAAGAAGATGCGTTTGACCTTGGGAGAGGTCAATGCTCGCTACGTTCCCGGGCGTGGCGAAAGTTTCCCGAAGGTCGTCAAGGCCATCAGGCGGGACATGGGTCTGTCGGAGGAACTTGCCGAGGAGTACCTTGGCAAGCTCCAAACCTTTTGGCACCTGATCCGCCGGGCGGTCAAAGCTGCTAATCGCGAACAAGAAGTTCGCGTCGGCAATTCAGATTAGCCCAATACTAAACCTATAGCCCAGTTCTTTCTGTTGTCGGGTCTGTCTAGCGAATCAAGGCGTTGCACCTTCACTTGTTGTGAAGTGTTGCAGCGCCTTTTTGTATGTAATTTTATTTGGGCATATTGCTATTTATAATAGTAAAATGATAAGATTAAATAATATCTATTATTAAATTTATATCTATGTCTGATAATGGTCCAAAACTCGATCAATTACCAATACCCCAAGAAAGAGCACAGTCTGGAAACCCCTACGAAATACTGGGAGTTCCTAATCGTGCTTCGCAGGACGAGATAGACAAAGCGGCTAGAAATTTGAAGGGACAATACGCTCCTGATAGAAATACGGGGGATGTCCAAGCTGCTATAAAACTTCAAGAAGTGCATAGTGCCTATGACCTTATTAAAGACAAGGATGCGAGAAGTGTTTATCATGCGGAAAGTTTATCTGATTTAGCAAAAGCAGTCTCAGATTTTGAAGAGGCTAAATTAATAATTGTAGGTGAAAAAAGAGACCCCGATACAGGAGAGGTGATTATTGACAAAGGTACTGGTGAGTCAGTTAAAGAGGAAGCTGATGTAAGACAGGACGTGTCTAATCTTATAGATATGATGCTAGATTCAGGATCAACTTTCTCTTTAGACAAGCACCCTGCGATAAGCTTAGAAGATTTTGATAAAGAATTTGAAAATAGTTGGGCAAGGTACCCCGATTATAGTGGGTGGCATACCAAGTTACATAATTTACTTTTAGAAGAATATAGAAAAAGGAACTTAATTAAAGAAGATTCAGCAAAAATTGATACCAAGTTGGTGCTAGATCCTAATTCTATAACACAGGTGACAGTGGTTGAAAACCCGCCGATTATGGACATGAAAAAGTTGGCAAGTAAACCTGAGGTTGTTGTCGCAGCTCCGGCTGTAGGAGCTGGGCCAGGTAAAGTGGCAGAAATTCCAATGACGTTTGATTTCGAGCGGATGGAAAAAGACCTAGAGAAAGAACAAAAAGAAATAGATGAGCTAAAAAGCAAGTTAGCGGAAAAGCCCGAGGATGCGCTGACTAGTGGATCGAAAGTTGCGAAAAGATCTTTAGAGGAAACATTTGCAAGAACACAAGAAGAAGCAGATGTAGAAAACTATTTGCCAGATGATGTTAGGCAATATCAAAATTTACTAGCAGATAGAGAGCGATATGAAAGATTGTTGGCATCAGCAGAAGAAAGGGGGTCGGGTAAGGCTACTAAAAAGCTGATTAAAAGTTATGAGGCTCAAATAGAGGCTTTAGATTACAAAATAGAAGTAATTGAACGTAGTGTGCGCTGGGCCAAGGAAGATTATTTGAACAGCCCAGAAGACTACGAAGATAGAATAAAGAAGCTTAACGTATCTGTGAAAAAAGCCCAGGCAGAGGAAGACCAAACAAGTGTAGACCGTTTATTGGGCCAAATTGACCGACTTGAAGAGAAGGTTAGTCCATCATGGTGGAAGAAAACCACTGATTTTGCAATGAAATGGACTGGACTAAAAGCGGTTTCCGGCGCGCTTAAGTGGTGTGCTCGACGAGCTCCTGTTCTCACGAGTGTATTAAGCGTGGGATTGGCCTTGCCACATGCCATAAAAGAATTAAATGCACGATATGAACATGACGAAAGAGAAATGCCTCGATGGGCTGAAAAGATCGATGAAGCCTCAAAAAAGTTTACCGGCCCAACAGGAAAACGGCATGTAAAAAGGACAGTGGAAACGGTTCCTGCCACAAAAAAACCAGAAGCTGAGCCCGCAAAAGAAGTAAGAGTTTCTTGGAACGAAAAGTTTAAAGAGATAATAGAAAAAAACTCTCCCGAGCAACTTGAAGGGGCTCTGGTACCAGAAAAGAAAGCCATCCGCCAAGAAGCTTTGGCCGATTGCCGTGGCATGGTCAATGAAATGATAGAGCATTATGCAACTAGCAATCTCAATGATATTATTAATAAATTAGAACAGGTAATAAAACAGTTTGATAAGACTTATGCTTTTGATGAAGATCAAAAGAGCATTCTTTTGAAACATATAGGAAGATATAAAATAGAGAAAGAAAAAGCTATGGTAGTTTTTGAGAAACCACGAGAAAATAATGTGGAGCTGCTTAATACTATAAGTGAACGAAATGATTTTACCGAAGACGAAGCTAAAAAAGTTAAAATAAGCGTTGGGCCATGGGGGCTGGCAGTAGAAGTTGATGATACCGACCTGGCAAATAAAATTACCAAAAAAGTAGGTAAAAAAGTTCTGGGAGGCAAAGGATTTACTGGTGGATTTTCATGGATGATGGTGAATAAAAACCAAGAAGTCAGAAAGGGGAAGAAAGATCAGAGTGGCAAACTAACAGCAAAGCACGAAAATTCTCATTTGCAATTTGGTGATAGGAGTCGATCTAAAAAATTAAAGGCCCAAGAGTTACTTAATGAATATGCCGAGAACCAGAATGAGAATGAAGAGGGTGCAAAGAAATATTTTACTGCCAAAAAGGAAGAAGCTCTAATAAGATTCGCTGATGAATTTATCGCGATGGCAGCTTCTAATAGCTTAGAATCTTTGAGAGTGAAAGTAAAACTATTCTTTGATCCAGAAAGTTTATACAACTTTGTAAGAGGTGCGCTGGCTTCGGCAGCAGCAGATGTTCATTCTAAAATTGCCAAAGAGATCTTGGTGAATGAATACCGGGTAAAAGTGGAAAAGAGTGTAATCGCTATGTATAACTTAATAGAATTTTTCCAGAAAAAAGGCTGGGATGAAAAAGGTGCTATTAACAAAACCAGAATGCTTTTAAGCAACGAGTGTAATTCTGCTGATGAATGGCCAACTTTGGTTGAGGGATTTTTGGAGGCCAAAGGGATTAAAAAGGAGGTGAATGAAAAAAAGAAGTCCAAAGTAAAAACACCACTAGAAGTGGTAAGAGAAGATTTAGGTAGAGCAAGGAAAGAACTAGCAAAGATGCCTAGTGGTCTCGGCTTCAATCCAGATAAGGGCTCAAAAAGAGCTATCAAGAATAGCGAAGTTAAAAAATTAGAAAGAAAGGAGCGTGAGTTACTAAGGGGAGAGATAGAAATGAAAGAGGCTATGCTCGCAAGCACAACCGACGAGTCGGAAAAGAAAAAGCTAGAAGCAGAAATTGATAGATTAGGAGCTCAGCTGTTCTTGGCTGGAGTTGGTGGAGAATCACTGATCGAAAAGAGGAATAGAGACGCAAAAATCAAAAAACTAAAAAACGAAGGTGTTGAGCCTGTAACTAGGCCAGAAATAGCTCCCTGGGGGAATGTTTTTAAGAAACAATTTAATTTTGAAGATTCCACAGAGGAAGTCATAAACATACTAAATAATATGCCCAAACTTGCTCAGTTGCAGACTTATGGTATGTTGGGATTGTATAAAGATTTAGCCTCAAGAGAGCAGTTGGAAGGGGCTATCGAGAAACAGAGGGAAGAGTTCAAAAACAGTAAAAAATAACTAATTGATAAACATATGTCAGAAGGCGAAAATCTAGATAAAGAGATTGGTAAGACTTCGGAGTTTGAGGCTTTAGCTTGGGAAGTAGAAAGAGATGATTTTGAAAAAAGGATATTGGAATCTAAAGATTTCGAGTCTCTCTTTGAGTTACTGAAAGCTAAGGGATATGGCCAATGGGTTCCATACATACAAGAGCAAAATGAGGCTCTTTTAGAAAAAGTTCATCGTGGCGTGATAAGAATTCATAAAAATGTTGGTAAAAAGGATGTAAGCTTAGATGATTTGGTGCTTGGAGAACTGAAATTTAGCAGGTTGTATACTGGAATAAATATGAAAGATCAAGAGTTGAGCTCCGCCGTAATTCAAAGAGTGGGTGAGTTAATGGCCAAGGATTTAGAAATTAAAATGGCCCAGGATAAGGCTAGCAATTATAGGGGCGCAAAACCAATAAGGGCGTTTGCAGAAAATCTGAAAGAAATTCGTAAAAGAAAGTAATACTTAATTTAACTTCCCTAGTAAATCCCTTATTTCCGCTGCCCTCTCAAAATCCATATTCTTGGCGGCAATTTTCATTTCTTTTTCTAATAACTTTTTGTCGTGTACTAACGCAAATTCGCTTGTTACATCCTCTGGCTTGGAAAATCCCCAATCGCGAATATCTTTAACAATGGCTTGGGGTGTTAAGCTATGTTTTTTATTGTAAGCTTCTTGAATTTTTCTTCGGCGGTTTATTTCACTAATCGCCACTCGCATAGACAGAGTGGTTTTATCGGCGTATAGGATAATTCGGCCATGCACGTGCCTCGCTGCTCGGCCCATGGTTTGAATGAGGGTGGTGGCGTTGCGTAGAAAACCTTCTTTGTCGGCATCAAGAATAGCTACCAATGAAACTTCCGGTAAATCCAAACCCTCTCTAAGTAAATTAATTCCCACTAGCACATCAAATTTTCCGCGCCTAAAATCGTTTAAGACTTTGGGTCGTTCCATGGTTTTTATTTCCGAATGCAAAAATTGAGCCTTAATTCCATGGTCCACCAAATAATCGGCAATTTCTTCGGCTAAGCGTTTGGTCAGCGTTACTGCCAAAACTCGGTGGCCTTTGTTTACTTCTTTTTTAATTTCTTCCATCACATCTTTAATTTGGTTGTAAGGTTTTTCTTTGCCCGCCGAAGCCTTGGCGGAGGCTGGGTGAATTTCAATGGAAGGCTCTAAAAGTCCCGTGGGGCGGATAATTTGTTCTATAATTTGCTTGCCACTCTTGTCTTGTTCATACACTGCGGGCGTAGCGGAAACATACACACTTTGGGGTTGGCGCTCCACAAATTCTTCCCATTTGAGTGGTCGATTATCAATGGCACTGGGTAGTCTCCAGCCATAATTAATTAAAGTTTCTTTTCGGGATTTATCTCCCACTGACATGGCGCGGATTTGTGGCAGGGCAATGTGGCTCTCGTCAACAAACATAAGAAAGCCTTCGGGACTGGCGTGACCAAAATAATCAACTAAAGAAAATGGCGGGCTACCTGGTTTGCGAAACTCCAGCTGGCTGGAATAATTTTCAATGCCTTGGCAAAAACCGGTTTCTTGGAGCATTTCTAGGTCGTAATTGGTTTTTTCTTCCAGGCGCTCTGCCTCTACTAACTTTTTTTGTTTTTTTAATTCCTTTAGTCTTTCTTGTAGCTCCAGTCGGATGTTAGAAATGGCCAGAGGCAAGGTGTCTTGGGGGGCGGTCCAGAAGGTGGCAGGAAATAACATGAAACTTGAAGCATGAAGCATGAATCGCGGACTAACGCCTGCCTGCGCCGAAAAAATTCGTTTAATTTTTTCGGCGCCAAATTCTACACGTAGAGTTTTTTCACCGGTTACCAAATTAATTTCAATCACATCTCCGCGCACCCGGAACGTGGCCGGTTTAAATTCAATGTCATTTCTTTTATACTGCATGGCTATCAGGTGACCGATAAAATCTTTACGAGTAATTTTTTGGCCGGTTTTAATAGTGAAAGAAACATTTTGATAATTTTCGGGCGCGCCAATGTTGTAAATGCAAGACACCGATGCGACTACTATCACGTCTTTTCTGGAAAGCACATCTTGGACGGCGGAGTGTCTTAATCTGTCAATTTCTTCATTAATTTTGGCATCTTTTTCAATGTAGGTGTTGGTTTGGGGGATATAGGCTTCGGGTTGGTAGTAATCATAGTAAGACACAAAATAGTGCACACCGTTGTGGGGGAAAAATTCTTTCATTTCTTGGTAAAGCTGTGCGGCCAAAGTTTTGTTGGGGGAGATAATCAATGTGGGTTTTTGAATTTTTTGAATAACATTAGCCATGGTAAAAGTTTTACCAGAACCTGTGACGCCCAAAAGCACTTGGTGTTTTTCACCTTTTTTGAGGTTTTCCGTCAGTGCCCTGATGGCGGTCGGCTGGTCGCCGGTGGGCTTGAACTTTGATTCTAATTGGAAATTCATGTTAGTATGAAGCCATGATTAACTATATTAACGGTAACATTCTATTGAAGAAAGACAAGTTTGTTATTTTGGAAAACAGTAATATTGGTTACAAGGTTTTTGTTTCCCGTAAAACGGCCTTAACCTTACCAGAAATAAGTGAAAATTTAAAGCTCTTCTGTTTTCATAATGTCAAAGAAGACGCATCGGATTTGTATGGATTTAAAAGCTATGACGAGCTGGAATTTTTTGAAACTTTGCTAGACATTCACGGCGTGGGGCCCAAGGCGGCGCTGGAAATTTCGGCCTTAGGGCCTTTAGAAAAAATAAAAGACAAGATTTTGGCAGGGGATGTAAAAATCTTTGGCGAAATTCCCGGCATTGGCGCCAAAAAGGCCATGACGATTATTTTGGAATTAACGGGGAAAATTAAAATGTTAGATGGCGCAAAGTTGAAGGGTGGGAGCGATGCCGAAGACGCGTTGGTTCAGCTGGGATTTTCGCATCAGCAAGCCAAAGAAGCACTCAAAACTGTTGACCCAAAAATCAAAAGTACGGAAGAGCGCATTAAGTTGGCATTGAAGAATTTGGGTCGTTAGTTTATAGTGAGTGAAGTTTTTCTTACCTACACGAAAGGAGATTCGCTATGGTTGGCCCTTTAGATCATCAAAGGAATGAGTATCAGCGTAAATACACCTACGAGGGGGTGTATTGCTGTTCGCGTCCGGCGTATGAAGACGAGATCGTAGAGTTGTACTATGGTGGTTGTTACTACCGATTCCAATTCTCGTTGCTGTGCGACAAAAAGCACAATTTGTTTCAGAACGTGGCGTTGCGTATGCCCAACGGGAACATTCTCTTGTTGAGGGACATGCAACTGGAATGGACCAATAAGCATTGTCATCCCTACCGGCACCCTCGCCTGATGATGAAAGAATCTGCGTTGGTGATTGTAGAGTCAACCGGTACACGCTCTCTTCACGAACCTTTATAGCTGACGTATCGCCCACGTCAGCTTTTTTTTGAAAAATTATGGTACATTTTATCGCGCAAACAGAAGAAATAAACTTGTCTGTAAAAAACCAAGCTTGGGAAAACCCAGACAGTTATGATATGATGTATTATATAATACAAAGAAAGTAATACATAAGGAATAATACATAATTGCCAAACATGAGACTGCCTATTACTGACCAATTTATGTGGGATTTATATAAATACATTGAAAAAGCTGACGATGTGGTTAATTTTTTATCTAGTAATAAATATCGTAAGGCAAGTATTATGACCGGTGGCGTAAATCCTATTTTTGCCAAGTATCGTCACGATATGGGTAAGAGAAAATTCGACAAATTGGTATATTATTTGAAAAGCAATAACATTATAAAAGTTGCTAGCCTGCAGGGCAATCAAACGGTCATGATTACTAAAAGTGGCATGTCGAAAGTTTTGAAAGCGAGCTTTACAATGGAGGGAAAGAGCAAAAGAAAGGACGGTAAATGGATTATGGTTATTTTTGACGTTCCCCAAAAACATCCAAAAGCCAGGGAATTACTTAGAAGCACGTTGCGTAATTTGGGTTATAAAATTTTCCAGCAAAGTGTTTGGGTTTGTCCTTATGATATTTCTGAAAAAACGGAAAAATTACTGCAGTTTTATGCTTTAGACAGGTACGTCAAGATATTTTTAGTAGAGAAAATGTAGTAGAGAAGATGTGGAGGCCTTGTCTGGCTTTTCCCAAGCTTGTAGATTTATGGGTATTGAATCAAGAGATGTCTCTCCTTTACTTTTGCATAATGCTATAATAATGTTATTTGCGACAGCTCTTTTCTCTATTGCGAAAGGAATAGGCGATGAAATCACAACTGTTTTGTTTTGAGATTAAAGAGGTGAATTTTTCTGTTACTACCGCCACTAGTCATGTGCGTGGTAGCAGGATTACTTGCCGGTCTCGGTTTTCAATGACGGTAGAGTTGAAAATTGCCGGCCGAAAAAAGAAAAAAAGAATTAAGATTTCGGTTCCAGGTCTCACCTTGCCGTCTCTCAGTTTTGTACATTGCTTGTTCGGGGCCGTTAAAAAAGGCCTGCTTCCAGCGTTTCCATGTATTCGAGACGCCACTATCTCGTCTTTTCAAGAACAAAATGTGCAACAATACGTTTGTGTATTGGTTAAGGTTTTGCACTGTATTGAACCTCGTATATCAGAGGGGGTAGGGCTCGATTTATATAGTGCCGGAGTTAGTGCAGTGGAAAATGCTTTTCGCCAGTACATTGATTACTGTGGCGCTAAACCGTAAAGCGGTTGGTTATGTGGCACTCAAGCTGATTCTGACCGGGAATCAGCTTTTTTTTGTTGGAAAATTATGGTAATTTGAAAATATGAATGTTAAGAAATTACTGAAAAAAATAACGCCAAATGTTTTACTGGATGCTTACCACTATTCTATGCCTTTGATTGGGTCGGTGATTTTTGGTTTTCCTTCAAGAAAATTAATCGTCATTGGGGTAACGGGAACGAGTGGCAAGTCGACGACCGTCGAATTTATTACTCGGATTTTGGAAGCTTATGGCGCCAAAGTGGCCTCTATTTCTTCTATTCGTTTTAAAATTGGCAAAGATGAGTGGCAAAATAAATTAAAAATGACTACGCCCGGTCGGTTTATCATTCAAAAGTTTTTAAGGCAAGCGGTGGACGCGGGTTGTAATTATGCAGTTTTGGAAATTGCTTCAGAGGGCATTAAACAGCACCGTCATCGGTTTATTAACTTTGACATGGCAGTGTTTTTAAATTTAACTCCCGAGCACCTGGATTCCCATGGAGGATTTGAGAATTATCGCAACGAAAAACTAAAACTATTTGAGGTCACTAAAAACGCCCACGTGGTGAATACTGAAGATAAAAACGCCCAATATTTTTTGGATATTCCCGCCAAAAAAGTTATTACGTTTGGTAACAACATAGAACACATTAACTTACAACTTTTGGGAGAATTTAACCAGATGAACGCGGCGGCGGCCATGGCTGTAGCCACTCACTATGGCGTGCCGAAAGACGTGTGTGTAAAAGTTTTAGAAGAGGTAAAGGGTATGCCTGGCCGACTGGAGGTGATTTCCAAAGATCCGATAGTCGTGGTTGATTATGCATTTACTCCCGACCAGCTTGAAGCTTCGTATACCGCAGTGAAAAGTTTTTCAAATAATAAAAGTTTGGTGTGTGTTTTGGGTGCTTGTGGTGGTGGGCGGGATAAATGGAAACGGTCAGTGCTGGGTCGCCTTGCCAGTCAAAATTGTCGGGAAATTATTATTACCAATGAAGACCCTTATGACGAAGATCCGTGGGAAATTATAGAGCAAGTGGCCGAAGGCGTGGAGGGTAAAAAAGATGAATTTCATTTAATATTGGACAGAAAAGAAGCTATCAAAAAAGCCCTCAAACTGGCCACGCCAACTGATGCGGTAATTATTACGGGCAAAGGCGCCGAACCGTTAATGTGCTTGGCCGATGGCAAAAAAATTCCGTGGGATGATAGGGAGATTGTGAGGGAGGAGATTGCAAAGTTAGAAAAAAAAGAGTAGTGTGGTTGTGATAGTTGTTCTTTGTGTTGCAAACCCACTCACCAGAAACTTGGAGGAAGTTATGTTCACAATGGCCCGTAAAAGTCGTTTCAAAGTTGAGGATAACGGCGAAATCACCATCGTCAGCTTCCTCAACAAAAAAATCCTGGATAAGGAGACCATCACAGAGATCGGCGAAGACCTGTTCAGTCTCGTCGATCAGTACGATCGCAAAAAGATCCTGCTTAACTTTGGTAGCGTTGAGTTCATGAACGCAGCTTTCCTTAACAAGTTGGTTGTTCTAAACAAAAAAGTCCAAGACAAGGGGGGAGGTAAATTGGTCATGTGCTCCATCAACGATGATATCTACGAGGTGTTCGAAATCACCAAGCTCAACAGACTGTTCGACATCCAAAAAGACGAACAAACTGCGCTCGCGGAGTTTGCAAAGTGAGTTGGCCGGTTTCCTCGAAGTGGAAACCGGCATTTTTTTGAAAGACACTTGCTTTTTGGAGTATTTTGGGTTAAAGTACTGCTATGTCCAAAAACAATGTAATAAGAAAATCTGATAAGAAGTTTATCAGAACCGAAAAGGCCCGCATCCGTCGGGAGTTTTTGGATGTGGCTAAACAAAAAGAATTAATCAACGAGTTATATAAAAAGCATGAAAAGAAACACAACCAGGCATAATGCCCGCAACAACAAAAAATGGCGCAAGAGCCGAGGCAAAAGATATAGCTCTGTTAAGGCATAATGAAAATTCAAGACATTCACAATCTATTTACTCAAACGGGGATTGAAAATGATTTCCGTGGTCGCGAAGGTGTGCAAAAGCTCTTAGATAGAAAAAAGAAGACTTTTGACGCTTTATCTGTTGAGCAAAAATATGAATTCGATCAAGAGGCTCTGGTAAACCCCTACATGGATTCGGGTGTATTTAATGTGGCTGAAGATAAAGAAATTAAACGCGTCTTGGTGGGGATTGATATTGAGCCAGCTGAAATTTTGTTGGCTAAGCAATTGGATGGCATTGATTTGGTGATTGCCCATCACCCAGAAGGCAAGGGGTTGGCACAGTTAGCTGATGTGATGCATTTACAAGCGGATGTGCTCGCTCAATACGGTGTGCCGATTAATATTGCCGAAAGTTTGATGAAAGTAAGAATTTCAGAAGTGGCTCGAGGGGTTAACGCTATTAATCACCAGCGGGCGATTGATATGGCGCGTCTTTTGGGAGTTAATTTTATGGGAGCCCACACTTCAGCCGATAACATGGCTGCTCGCTTTGTGAAGAATATTATTGATGAAAAAAAACCAGAATATGTTGGCGATGTTTTAAAAATCTTAAAAGAGTTGCCTGAATATAAAGAAGCTATGAAAATTGGAGTAGGGCCGAAATTGTTTGTTGGTTCGCCCGATGCTCACGCCGGAAAAATTGCGGTTTCGGAGTTTACCGGAGGTACAGAAGGCTCACCCAAGCTGTATGAAAAAATGTCGCAAGCGGGAATTGGGACGGTTATTGCCATGCACACATCAGAAGAGCACCGCAAAGAAGCTGAAGCAGCTCACATTAACATTGTGATTGCCGGACACATGTCCTCTGATTCATTGGGAATGAATTTACTAATGGATGAATTACAGAAACAGGGTATTGAAATCGTGGCGTGTTCGGGGTTTACGAGATTTTCAAGGGTGTAAAATTTTATATTGAAAAGCTGGCTGAAAAGCCGGTTTTTTGTTACAATAAAAATAAAAACATGAAAAAGAAAATTACAAAAAATAAAATAGCCAAAGAGTTAATTGTTAAAAAACCGGGCAAACTGGTGGGAAAAGTGGCACATTATTTTGGTGGCATTAAAGTGGCGATTGTTAAACTGTCTGCGCCACTTAATGAGGGTGATGAGATTAGGATTATGGGGGGAGAGGCGACGGATTTTAATCAAATAGTAAAATCTATGCAGTTTGATCATGCGGAAATTAAAAAAGCTAAAAAAGGGCAAAACATTGGACTGAAAGTCAAAGAAATTTCGCGCGAGGGATACCAGGTGTATAAAGTTTGACATTCTGATAGAAAAGAATAGAATGAAGGCATAATTATTGTATCTATGGAAGAAGGTAAAATATATCATGTAACTAGGGCTAAATTACAGGAATTGAAGAAAGAGCACGCCGATTTGGTGTTGCAGGAAAATCAAAAAACAGTTGGTCAAGAGGCGCCCCACATGCTTGAATCGGATGATATGAACCCTGAATTTGTTAGCTTTCAAGAGAATATGGATGCATTGAGAGGTAGAATCAGCGAATTGGAAAATATTTTTAAAAATCATCAATTGATAAGAAAACCATCAAAAGAAAAAATGGTTTTTGTGGACGTGGGAGCGACGGTACATCTTGAACATCGCGGAGAGAAAGATCGGTTTATGATTGTGGGTACGCTTGAAGCTGATCCGGTAGCGGGAAAAATCAGCAATGAATCGCCGGTGGGAGCGGCTTTGTTGGGTAAGAAGGTGGGAGAAGAAATTGTAGTTGGCGCGCCGGAAAAAAAGAAGTATAAGATAAAAAAAATAAATTACGAGATTAGTTAAAAAATCGCCAAAAGGGCGGTTTGCCTGTCGGTAGACAGGTTTTTTTGATACAATGAGTACATGATTAATTTAGAAATTGCTAAAATTTTTAATGACATTGCCCGAAATTTACGGATAGATGGGGTGGCGTTTAAGCCCTACGCTTATGAAAAAGCGGCTGTTTCTTTACAAGCCTTGCCTGAAGATGTTAAGACAATTTATATGACGGGTGGCAGAAAAGCCCTGGAAGAAATTCCGGGCATTGGCAAGGCCATGTCTGACCACATTGAAGAATTTGTTAAAACCGGCAAAGTGGCGTTTTATGAAGAAATGAAAAAGAAATTGCCGGTTAAATGGGACGAACTTTTGGGCGTGGAGGGTTTGGGTCCTAAAAAAGTGAAAGTGCTGTACGAAAAATTAGGGGTGAAAGATTTAAAGAGCTTGGAGCGTGTGACCAAAAAACACTTGGTGGCAGATTTGGATGGATTCGGGGAAACGACCGAGAAAAATATTTTACAGGGAATTGAGTTTTTAAAAACGAGCCACGGGCGGACAATTTTGGGAGAAGCACTGCCAATTGCCAGAGAGGTGTTGGTAAAATTGGAAAAGCTAAAAGAAGTTGAGAAAATAAGTTTGGCGGGGTCTTTGCGAAGAAGAAAAGAGACGATTGGCGATATAGATTTTTTAGTGGTTTCCCGCAATCCAAAAAAAGTCATGGAGTTTTTTGTGAAGCTTCCAGGAGTCAAAAAAATTTGGGGGCAGGGGGCGACCAAATCCAGCGTGCACATGGAGCAGGGTTTTGACATGGATTTACGGGTAGTGCCGGCCAAAAGCTATGGCTCGGCTCTGCAATATTTTACGGGTTCGCAGGATCATAACATTGTCACCCGGAAGATTGCTATAGAAAAAGGGCTTAAATTGAGTGAGTGGGGAATTTTTCGGGGTGCCAAACAGTTGCCAAGTAAAACTGAGAAAGATGTGTATAAGGCTTTAGGCATGGCCTGGGTACCGCCGGAAATGCGTGAAAATACGGGCGAAATTGAACTGTCGCTAGATGATAAACTGCCAAAGTTAGTAGAACTAAAAGATATTAAGGGCGACTTGCATGTGCATTCTAACTTTGGTGAGCCGGATGGCGAGAAGGACTCAATTGAAGTATTAGCGAAAAAGGCCATGTCAATGGGATATGAATATATTGGCATTTCGGACCACACTAATGATTTGAATGTGGAAAAAAGCTTAAATGAAAAGGAGTTACTGGCACAAAATGAATATATAAAAAAACTCAACAAGAAATTTCAAATTTCTAATTTCAAATTTCAAATTTTCCATGGTTGTGAGGCCAACATTCGTAAAGACGGGTCCATTGATGTAAAAGACGAAGTGCTGGAAAAGTTGGACTATGTAATTGCCGGTGTACATTCTCTTTTGAAGATGGAAAAACCGGAAATGACCGCTAGAATTATTAAGGCCATGAAAAATCCGCATGTGGATATTATTGCCCATCCGACGGGCAGAATTGTGGGCCAACGCGACGAATATCAGCACGATTTTGATGCCATTTTGAAAGTTGCCAAAGAAACTGGTACGATTTTGGAAATTAATTCATCTTCACGTTTAGATTTGAGAGATTTATACATTCGTCGCGCCAAAAATGAAGGCGTAAAGATGATTATTAACACCGACACTCACCAAAAAGAACAAATGCATTACATAGAGTATGGCGTTAGTCAGGCACGAAGAGGTTGGGCGACAAAAGATGATATTATAAATACGTTGTCAGTGGAAGAGTTATTAAAAAGTTTGAAATAATATTTTGTGAATTTATGTATGTAAAAGAAATTATTGGTGCAATTGCTGTGGTTATGGCATTTGTCGCCTATATTCCCTATTATAAAGATATTTTAAAAGGTAAGACGCATCCCCATATCTATAGTTGGTCGCTTTGGGGTTTTTTAACTATTTTAATTCTTGCTCTACAAATTAAGGGTGGCGCGGGTCCTGCTGCATGGATGACAGCTGCCGTCGGATTGCTTTGTCTTGGGGTTGTTGTATTGAGCTTTAGGCAAGGTAAAAAAGATATCACTACTACAGACACGGTTACGGCAATTTTATCGCTAACGGCAATTGGTTTCTGGTTGTTTGCCAATCAGCCTATTGTGGCTATCTTTCTGGCGGTAGCCGCTGATATGCTTGCGTTTTTCCCTACGGTACGCAAATCATGGAATCAGCCACATACTGAAACACTGTCTTTGTACGCAACAAACGCAGTACGGTTTTTGCTGGTATTGCTCGCCATTGAACAATACACTATTTTGACGGTTCTTTGGCCAGTAGCATGGGCGATTGGAAACGGTTTGTTTGCCATTATGTTAATAGTAAGGAGAAAATATAAGTCTTAAAGTGATATAATAAAAAATTTAGTTATGAAAATTTTGAATTGGTGCTATGTATATGTGTTGCAAAGTTTAAAAGATAAAGGTTTTTACATAGGATATACTACTAATCCTACGGAGAGAATAAAACAGCATAATGCCAAAATGAATCTTTCAACAAAATCGAGAACACCATTTGAGTATATTTACATGGAAGCCTGCAAAAATGAGATGGATGCGAAAAGACGAGAAATGTATCTTAAAACTACCCAAGGAGGAAGATTTTTAAAAATAAGATTAAGAGATTTTATGGCTGAGAAATTGGAAAAATAAGGAATATGCCCCGTACAAGAGCAAAGCTCTGTACAGGGCTACCCCGTAGAGAATTTTGACTATGGTGTTCAATTAAATTCCTGCGGAGTCGAAAAATTAACAAGGTCTATGGATAAATAAAATAATTAAGAATTATTGGCCAGAATTAAGGAATTTAATTGGTCAAAATTCTTCTACTGGGGTGCCACAGGAACGCTCCGCCGGAGCAATTATATTTAAACTAAAAAATGGGGCGGTGTACTACCTGCTTTTGCATTATCATGGCGGGCATTGGGAGTTTGCGCGGGGGCATGCAGAAGAGGGAGAGAGCGAGCAAGAGGTGGCACGACGCGAAATTGAAGAGGAGACCGGTCTGAAAGATTTGCAGTTTGTGCCAGGCTTTAAGGGTTACACTAAATTTGTGTTTAAGCGAACGTGGAATTTGCCGCCGGAAGAAAAGAAAAAAGCGCCCTGGACGATGAAAATTGTGACTCTGTATTTGGCAGAGACCAAAACAGAAGAAGTAAAAATTTCAGATGAGCATAAGGGCTTTGGTTGGTTTTTGTTTGAAGATGCAATAAAAAAGTTACCCAAGGATGCGAAGAAAGTGTTCACCGAGGCTCACGATTTCCTTGCAACAAAAAATTCGCTCAAATGAGCGAATTTTTTGTTGCTACTTATTTCGCTGCTCTTGCCTCCTCCACAATTTGCTTGAATACTTCGGGCTGGGCTTGAATCAACTCCGCCAATATTTTTCTATCCAACTCAATGCCTTTCTTTTTTAATCCGTTGATAAATCGGCTGTAATTGATTCCCATTGGTCGTACGGCTCCGTTAATTTGTAATTGCCATAGTTGGCGGAAATCTCGTTTTTTTACCTTTCTGTCTCGGTATGAATATGTCCAAGCATGCCTTAACGCGTCTTTGGCCAACTTGTATTTTGATTTTCGGCCATATTTAAAACCCTTAGCATGTTTGAGTAAGTGTTTTCTGTGCTTATGGGCTGAGGCTCCTTTTTTAACTCTTGTCATAACGAAGTTATAAAGTTATAAAGTTGAAAGTTATAAAGTTTAAACTTGAAACTTGATAACTTGAAACTTGATAACTACACCTGTAGGTATCTTTTAATTCTTTTGGTTTCTGACTTGGAAATAGCCAGCCACTTTCTGCCCTTTCTTCGAGCTTCGCCGGTTTTTTTGGCGCGATAATGGTTTTGACCCGAAGCTCGCCTCAGGATTTTACCTGTGCTGGTAATTTTAAATCGTTTGGTTAAGGCTTTTTTTGTTTTGTTCATGGCTATTGTTTTGAAATGATTAATGAAAAACCTTTCATTTCTTTTTTTAATTCTCGCTCCACTTTTACCGGTACTAATTTATTAATTTCCTCTAAAAATATTTCCACTTTCTTTTTTCCAAATTCCGCCATCGCTTTCTCTCTTCCTTTCAAGAATAAATTCACTTTTATTTTATCTCCCTCTTTCAAAAATTTTTCCGCTTGATTGGCGCGCGTCGCGATATCGTGGGAGGAAATGTTAAATGTCAGCTGAATTTCTTTTAATTTGGATTCCTTAGTGCCCGCTTTAATCTTTCGTTCTTTCTTTTGGACAGAGTATAAATACTTGCCGTAATTTCCAATTTTACAGACCGGTGGCTGGACTTTTTCTGTCACCTGAATTAAATCCAAACTCTTGGATTTGGCCAAATCAATGGCGGTAAAAATATTCATGACGCCAAGCTGTTCTCCGGTTTCGCTGATTACCCGCACCTCGCGAGCCTTGATGAAATTGTTGATTAAAACTTTATCGATCGAAGTTAAAAGTTATAAAGTTATAAAGTTATAAAGTTCGGACTTGAAACTTGATAACTTGAAACTTGATAACTTTAATATGGTGGAAGTGGCGATATTGAAATCGCGTCCAAACACGTTCCTAAAATAATTCTACAAATATATCCTGTTTTATTTTTAGAATGTTGCCTTAAAAGCCAGGCAAAAGAGCAACATCTTAATCCCTTTAGGTTTTAATTATATTGAAGGGAACAACATAATCTATCCTGATAATATAACACCATTATCTACCTATCAGGAGTTGATAGTAATGATGCCGGCTAAGCGTAAGCTAAAGCTGGTTGCTGACTGCCAAACAAGTTGGCGAATACATTTTTTGCAATTATGGTTTTCTAGAAGTTTTACCAGGTTCCAGAATACTGGATTTGCTTATTTTAAGCTGAATGCTTGTCGAAACAATCACTCCCTTAAGAACTTAGTTGCCTTTGGATATCACGCTCAACATCTCGCTTTTTTATCTTCTCTTTTTTGTTGAAAGCCTTCTTTCCTTTGGCCAGTCCAAATTCGAGTTTAATCCTACCATTATTATCATAAACTTTCAAGGGGATTAAGGAAAATCCGCGTTCATTTACTTTTCCGGCCAAATAATTCAGCTCTTTTTTGCTTAACAAGAGCTTACGTATTTTTTCGGGATTATAGCCCTGCGGAGCGTTTAAGGGCTGATAGGCCGGGATTTTTGCGCCCACAAGCTGTGAGCTGCCGGGCGCAGCATTGTGCCCGGCGCCAATTATTACATAACTTCCTGCCAACTGCATTTTCCCGCCCCTTATAGACTTTACTTCTTGCCCAATCAAAACCAGCCCGGCTTCGTACTTTTCCAGGATTTCATAGTCATACAATGCCTTCTTATTTTCTGAGTAAATTTGTGTCATGTTGTGACTTTTTTGCTGTGCCCTGCCGAAGCTTTAGCGAAGGAGGGTTTTCAGAATAGATTTGCATTGATGAATAGTACCGCGAAATCATTGACATTGCAATCTTGATATGATAATCAAAACTTGTGACAATTTTGTTCTTTCGAGGATTTCATCATGGCTATTATCGTGATTTACTGGCATCAGGATTCAGTATTGGATCTTGAGGACTACCCAGTTGATCCTTGGTCAACCGAGTTCGAGAGTCGAATCAAGGCAATCGAGCACCTGGAGGCCGAAGGCTACATGAAATGGAGAGATAGGGATTTGTATTTCACTACCTTTCACCACGTCAAAACCTTTGCCAAACTTCTTGAACCACGCAAGGCAGAACCGCCAAGAAGTTCTCGATACCCGCCCAATACCATTACGCACTAGGCGCCAATCTCCAGCCCCAGCGAAACACATGTTTTCGCTGGGCTCTTTTTTTTGCATAAAACCTTTAAATTTTGGGGAAAATAGGCTAGAATTATTTAAATATGGTCAAAGAGGAGGTTAAAAAAATAATTCAAAAGGCGCTGGAAAAAATGGGAGCTGAGGCTTCCGAGGCTTTGGTTGAGGTGCCTAAAGAAAAAACGCACGGAGATTATTCTTCCAATGTGGCTTTGGCGCTTTCAAAAAAGTTGGGAAAAAATCCGATTGAGGTTGCCCAAGAAATTGTGGCTAAAATCGGAGAGCAAAAAAATATAGAAAAGATAGAAGTGGCTGGCCCCGGCTTCATTAATTTTTATTTGTCGCGAGAATTTTTTGTGGGTGAGTTAAAAAAGATAAATAAAAACTTTGGTAAGAATGTCAGTTTAAAAAACAAAAAAATAATTATTGAGTACACCGACCCCAATATTTTAAAAGAATTCCACATTGGGCATTTGATGAGCAATGCGATTGGGGAATCAATTAGCCGTTTAATTGAATTTGGCGGTGCAAAAGTAAAAAGAACCACTTGGCAAAGCGACGTTGGTCTTGGTATTGCCAAAGCGGTGTATGGCAAAATGAGAAATTCTTTGTATTCCTGGCAGGACGCGTATGTGTTTGGTACAAAATCTTACGAAGAAAGTGAGGCCAACAAGAAAGAAATCGTAATGCTCAATAAAAAGATTTTTGAAAGGTCTGACAAGGCGGTTAATAAGCTGTATGACGAAGGGAAAAAATGGAGTTTAAAATATTTTGATGCCATCTATAAAAAACTGGGTACCCATTTTGATTATTTAATTTTTGAAAGTGAGGCGGTTGATTTGGCAAAAAAAATAGTTCAAGAAGGATTAAAAAATGGTGTCTTCCAAACAGGTGAAAACGGGGCGATTATTTTTAAGGGTGAAAAGTTTGGACTTCATACACGCGTGTTTATTAATTCAGAAGGATTACCGACATACGAAGCCAAAGAATTGGGACTGGCGAAAATTAAGTATGGAAAATATAAGTACGACAAGTCGGTCATTATCACTGGCAATGATATTAATGAGTATTTTAAAGTGTTGCTGTGTGCCATGAAAGAAATGCTTCCGGAACTGGAAGCAAAAACAAAACACATTGGGCATGGTAATATGCGTTTACCAGAAGGAAAAATGTCTTCCAGAAGTGGCACGGCCATGACAGCCGAATCCTTGATTGAAAAAGTGAAAGAGTTGGTAGTGGAAAAAACCAAAGACCGCGCGCTGGACAAAAACGTGGATGAACAAATTGCCATTGGTGCCATAAAATATTCCATTTTAAAGCAGTCTATTGGTTCTGACATTATTTATGATTTTGAAAAATCTATTTCGTTTGAGGGGGATTCCGGGCCGTATTTGCAGTATTCATATGCCAGGGCAACGTCGGTGTTACGCAAAGCAACTGTGAAGCCATTGCTTGCTGGTGCGCCAGAAATTGGTTCATTGGAAAAATTATTAACCCATTTTCCAAAGATAGTTGCCAAGGCTACGGATGAATATGAGCCTCATTATATCGTATTATATTTGACCGAACTGGCGCGAGAGTTTAATAATTACTATGCACATCATACTATTGCTGATTCACCGTATCGCGTGGCGCTGACCCAGGCATTTAGTATAATTATGAAAAATGGACTCTGGCTGTTGGGTATTGAAGCGCCAGAGAAAATGTGAGGTATCGATACTAATATGAAAAAAGAAGAAATTAAAAAAGGGGAAATACTGATTTACCAAAGTGCTGACAAGAAAATAAATATTGATGTAAGTTTGGATCAAGATACTGTTTGGTTGACCCAAAAACAGATGGCTGTTTTATTTGGGACAAAAATTCCGGCAATAACTAAGCACTTAAATAATATCTTTAAATCAGGCGAATTAGACGAAAAAAGCAATGTTCCAAAATGGAACATTGCAAATTCGGATAAACCAGTGAAGTTTTACAGTTTAGATGCAGTAATTTCTGTGGGATATAGGGTCAATTCAAAGCGTGCTACTCAGTTTAGAGTGTGGGCTACCAAAACGCTCAAAGACTATTTGGTAAAAGGGTACATTATTAATGAAAAAAGATTAAGTGAGACGCAAAATAGATTCAAGGAGCTACAAATAGCGGTTGATTTTTTGCGCAATAAATCCGGGCATGAATTACTGGCAGGGCAAGAGCAAGAAATTTTGAATTTACTGGCCGATTATTCAAAAACGTTAACTTTGCTTGAACAGTACGACAAAGAGAAAGTTACTTTGGTTAAAAATGGTAAGGGGAAGTTTATTTTGGGCTATGAAAAAGTGCGTGAAATTATTAGTGAAATTAAAAGTGAATTAACCGCCAAAAAAGAGGCTAGTGAATTTTTTGGTACAGAAAATGGGGAAAAGTTAAAAGGTTTAATGGGAAGTATTTATCAAACTTTTGATAAAAAGGAATTGTATGGTTCAATAGAAGAAAAGGCGGCGCATTTGCTGTATTTTATTATTAAGGATCATCCGTTTGTGGATGGTAATAAAAGAATGGCTTCGTTTTTATTTGTTTACTTCTTGGATAAAAATAACTATTTATATAGAGAAAACGGAGAAAAGAAAGTTAATGATAATGCCTTGGTAGCATTGGCACTCTTAATTGCCATAAGCGACAGGCAAGAAAAGGATAAAATAGTAAAAATAGTAACGAATCTTTTGCTGTAAATCTATGCCATATAATTTTGCAGAGACAGAAAATAAAATACTGAAATTTTGGGAGGAGAAAAAAATATTCCAAAAACTGCGCGATAAAAACGCCAAAAGTAAAAAGCGGTGGAGTTTTTTGGATGGCCCGATTACTGCTAACAATCCCATGGGCGTGCACCACGCTTGGGGCAGAACGTATAAAGATTTACTACAGCGCTATTTTGCGATGCAGGGGTTTGATGAGCGCTATCAAAATGGTTTTGACTGTCAGGGACTTCACGTGGAAGTGGAAGTGGAAAAAGAACTAGGATTTAGGAATAAAAAAGATATTGAGACATATGGAATTGATAAATTTATTGAAAAATGTAAAGAGCGAGTGAGGAAGTATTCGGCGATTCAAACGGCTCAATCGGTGCGCCTCGGTCAATGGATGGATTGGGAAAATTCCTATTTTACGATGTCCGATGAAAATAATTACGCCATTTGGCACTTTTTGAAGAAATGCTGGGAGAAAGGATATTTATACAAAGGGCATGACAGTGTGCCATGGTGCCCAAGATGTGGTACGGCCATTAGCCAACACGAAATTTTAACCGAAGAATACAAAGAAATTGTGCACGATTCGGTGTATGCTAAGTTGCCGATAGTAGGGCGCAAGGGCGAATTTTTATTGGTATGGACCACCACGCCTTGGACTCTGCCAGCCAACATTGCCGTGGCGGTGGATGAAAAATTGGAATATTCTTTGGTTGAATTTGGTGGCGAAAAGTTTTGGGAGCAAAAAAATAAAAACTTTGAAAGTAGTTAAAGGAAAAGAATTAGTGGGACTAACATATACATGGGCGTTTGATGATTTACCACGAGTGAGGGAAGTGGCCGGAAAAAATCCAAAAACATTTCATATAGTTGTTGCCACGGATGATAGAATTATGCCAATCACTACCGATTCTGGTACTGGCCTGGTGCACACGGCGGTTTCCGCTGGGCAGGAAGATTTTGCATTGGGTAAAAAACTGGGGTTGCCATTAATTGAGGTTATTGATGAAGAAGCAACCTATTTGGATGGTCTAGGGGAATTTTCCGGAAAAAACGCCAAAAAACATCCCGAAATTATTTTAGAATTTTTGAAAACCAAACAGGCGGTTTTTCAGATTTTACCCTACCAGCACCGATATCCAACTTGTTGGAGATGTAAAACGGAATTGGTTTGGCGGGTGGTGGATGAGTGGTATATTTCCATGGAAAAATTACGCAAACCCTTGGAAAAGATTGTAAAAGCAATTAATTGGATTCCGGCTTTTGGAAAAGAAAGAGAATTGGATTGGATAAAAAACATGCACGATTGGTTAATTTCCAAAAAAAGATATTGGGGGTTGGCTTTGCCGATTTATGAATGCCTGGAATGTAAAAACTTTGAGGTGATTGGCAGTCTGGAAGAATTAAAAAAGCGGGCGGTGGAAGGCGGGTCAGATTTTGACGGAAAATCGCCCCATCGGCCTTTTATTGACGCGGTAAAAATTAAATGTAAGAAATGTAAAAAACCAGTTTCCAGAATTCGTGATGTGGGAAGTCCGTGGTTGGATGCCGGTATTGTGCCGTTTTCCACGATGAAATATTTTTCGGATAAAAAGTATTGGAAGAAGTGGTTTCCGGTCGAGGTGGTAACCGAATCTTTTCCTGGGCAATTTAAAAATTGGTTTTATTCTTTATTGGTAATGTCGGCTGTTTTGGAAGATACCGGGCCCATGAAAACAGTTTTTGGATATGCGTCGGTGATGGATGAAAAAGGTGAAGAAATGCACAAATCCAAAGGTAACGCCATTTGGTTTGACGAAGCAGTTGAGAAGGTGGGAGCTGATCCGATGCGCTGGCTATATGCTAAAGCCAATCCGGCGGAAAATATGCGGTTTGGGTATTTACTGATTGAGGAAACCAAAAGAAAATTGTTGGTTCTGCAAAATGTGTACACGTTTTTTACGACGTATGTAAAAAAAGAAGAGTTTTTGGTTGGCGCCGATTTTGGCGCGCCAAAATCGGCGCTCGATCAATGGATTGTTTCAAAAATGGAGCATTTGGTGGCGTTGGTTGAATTTAGTTTGGATAAATATGATATAGCCAAGGCCGTGATTGTCATGGAAGATTTTTTCATCAATGATTTGTCACTGTGGTATGTCAGGAGGTCTAGAAAGCGTTTTCACGAAGAAAGCACTGACAGAAAAGAAGCCATCGGGACGCTGTATTACTTGCTCTTAACTTCTGCTAAAATTTTGGCGCCTGTGATGCCGTTTTTTGCCGAAGAAATGTACCAGTCTTTAAAAACGGATGATATGTCCGAATCAGTCCACCTTTGTGATTGGCCCAAAAATGCTGGTCAGACGGATTTGGATTTGGAGCAAAAAATGGATGAAGTGCGAAACATTGTGACGCTGGCGCTGGCCCAAAGAAATGCCAAGGCGATAAAAGTTCGTCAACCACTCTCGAAATTAAAAGTAAAAAGTTCATCAAGTTATAAAGTCCTCAACGAAGAATTAATGGATTTGATCAAAGACGAAGTAAATGTGAAGGAAATCATATTTGATGCTACAATTAAAGAGGAGGTTGAGTTGGACGTCACCCTGACACAGGAATTAAAAGACGAGGGGATGCTTCGTGATATGTTGCGCGACGTGCAGGCATTAAGAAAAGAAGCGGTCCTAAAACCGGAAGATAAAATTATGGTTGAAATTTCTGCTGATGAAATGCTTGGTCAGCTTTTGAAAAAAAATAAAGAAGTGTTGCTTCGCGAAATGCGGGCGATAGAAATGAATATTAGTATGGGTGAAAAAAATATTATTATTAAAAAAGTGTAATGTCTTATGGGAATATTTGGATGGAGTAAATCAAAACCGACCAAGGTTAATTTTAGGGATCATGTTATGCGCTGGCACGATACTAGTCGAGGCGGGTTTGGGATAAGAAAACATGTTGAGACATTGCGAGACAGACGAGATTTTATCTATGAAGTTGAGCGTGAATTTGGCAGTACTAGCCCTTCTTTGGCCTATCTTGATAAAAAACTAAAAACACTTACGTACGAAAAAAAACTTTTAGAACGTAGTGGTCATCGCGATATGTATGAACGGTCAGTTTTGGAAGATAAAATTGCTATTTTGGAGAGTTATAAAAATAATATAACGTAATACTATGGACCAGTTTAAAAATCCAAATCATTCATTACCCGAAAAGTTTAAAACTGATATGCCCGGTCAAACGCCACGGCCAGAAGCGAGAAGTTTTCTGCACGAATTACTAATTGGACATAAAAAAACGGAAGCCGAGCCGAATCCAAAAGTTGAGGTTGAAGTAGTAAATGAGGAGAAGAGTTTATTTGATAAAAAAGAGGGGGTGAAGCTGACTGAATTAAGGAGATTAGCTAAAAAGGCCTATGATTCACACATCCATCTTAATCAAGGCCAGCGTGTGGAAGTTATAGAAGAGTTGCCCAAAGAAGGGAAAAAGAGGGTATGGGGTGAAAATGTGAAAAAGTGGTTTAAAAATTCAGAGAGAAAAGAAAAGAAAGGCAAAGAGGTTAGAATAGAAGAGGAGCAAAAACAGAAACTTGTGGAAAAGCTAAAAAGAATGAAGTATTAATGGCCGTTCATTATAAAACTCGCGGGTTTATTTTTAAAAAAGAAGATAGGGCGGAGGCGGACCGGTTTTTTTCTATTTTTACAAGAGAGTTTGGTCGCCTGGAAGTTTTTGGTAAGGCAATCAGAAAAATCAATTCAAAATTGCGCGGTGGAATAGATCTTTTTCATATTTCCGACATTGAATTTATTCAAGGCAAGAATAAAAAAACGTTAACGGACGCAGTGATTACTCAAAAATTTAACAGTATTACAGATTCACCTGAAAAATCTGTCATGGCTGGCCAGATTAGTAATTTACTGGACGATTTTATCAAAGGTGAAGAAAGGGATGAAAAAATATTGCAACTTATCATCGAAACTTTTGAAAAGTTAGACAGGTTGGAGCCTCGTCAATTAATGTATTACTATTTTTTTTGGAATTTTGTTGCACTGTTAGGATACGCTCCGGAATTTTCAAATATGCCCTCAAAAACAGCTCATATTATTACCATGATTATAAAAAAAGAGTGGGAAGATTTAATAACTTTGTCATTTAAAAAAGAAGCACAAAAGTCTTTGGTAACTGTTTCAGAAAATTATCGTCGCTATTTATTGGAACACATCACATGAAAATAAATAAAAATTTAATTATGGCTACTGTGCTATTGGTAATACTGCTGATTACCGTCGCCGCACTTTTTATTTATAAAAATACGATGTTTTCAACTGACGCGTTAAGCATAAAAATTACTGGTCCGATTCAAGCTGGTATGGGAGATGAAATTGAATACACGGTGACGTATAAAAACATCGGAAATTTTGTAATGGAAAATCCCAAGTTGGTATTTACGTTGCCTGATAATTCTCTGACGGAAGATAATACATTACGCTTTACCCAAAAAGTGAAAGATATCAGTCCGGGAGAAGAAAATGCTTTGAGTTTCAAAGTAAGGCTTTTGGGTAAGGAGGGCGACGTAAAAACAGCTAAAGCTAGTTTGACATATAATCCCCATAATTTGTCAGTTAGGTATGAAAGCGATGCCGATATTAAGACTACCATTAATGCGGTTGCCACGGCGCTGGTGTATGATATGCCACTTACGCCTATTAAAGGTCAAACAATGACGTACTCACTCCAATACGCTTCAAGCGTGGATTATCCATTGGAAAATATAAGTATTAAACTGGATAAAATAGAAGGATTTACCTTTAAGTCTTCAAATCCAGCTTCGTTGGATAGTAATGAGTATAAATTGCCGACACTTATGTTGGGTCAAGGTGGAAAAATAAATATTATGGGAATTATTAATTCTGACGCTCCGGATAATCTGCATTTTGTAGCACGCTTAGGGAAATGGGTTGACGGTACATTCGTGGTGATTAAGGAAACTGTTGATGATGTGTTTGTTGTTGAGCCGCCAGCGCCCATTGAAACTTCGCCAGTGGATATTTTACCGATTTTACAGTAAGATAAGGCAATGAAAAAAGAAAACGATCTAATGGAAAAAATTATTTCGCTATGCAAAAGGCGGGGTTTTGTGTTTCCGGGCAGCGAAATTTATGGCGGCTTGGCTAATTCATGGGACTATGGCCCATTAGGAGTTGAGTTAAAAAATAACATCAAAAATCTTTGGTGGAAGCGTTTTGTCCAACAGCGAGACGATATGGTTGGCATTGACGCGGCTTTAATTATGAACCCAAAAGTATGGGAAGCAAGTGGGCATTTAAATGAATTTACTGATCTAGTGATTGAATGTAAAAAGTGTAACACTAGGTACAGGGATGACTTGATACCAGGAAAAAGATGCATAAAATGTGGCGAAAAGGATTTTACTGAAGCAAAACAATTCAACCTAATGCTAAAAACGTTTTTAGGCCCAGTTGAAGATAAAGATTCTATTGTTTATTTCCGCCCCGAAACAGCCCAAGCTATGTTTGTGGATTTTAAAAATGTCCTTGAAACTTCGCGTAAAAAAGTTCCATTTGGTATTGCGCAAATTGGAAAAGCGTTTAGAAATGAAATTACCCCGGGAAATTTTATTTTCCGCACGCGCGAATTTGAGCAAATGGAGATTGAGTATTTTATTGAAGAAAAAAATTGGGAAACTTCTTTTGAGTATTGGAGAAGCGAAATGCAAATTTGGATGAAAGAGGTTTTGGGATTAAAAGAAGTGCACGAATTAGAAGTTGCCAAAGATGAATTGGCACACTATTCAAAGCGAACCATTGATTTTGAATATGAATTTCCCTTTGGTAAAAAAGAATTATATGGTCTAGCATACAGAACTGACTTTGATTTAAAGAATCACTACAAGGATGGCGCACCATATAAAGAAGAAGGCGGTGAAGCTTTTTACCCACATGTTATTGAGCCAACCTTTGGGGTGGACAGGTCTGTTTTAGCCGTTTTGTGCGATTCCTATCAAGAAGAGGCAGAAAGGGTGGTTTTGAAGCTAAAACCTCAGCTGGCGCCCTACAAAGTGGCAGTGTTTCCGTTACTTAAAAACAAGCCGGAATTGGTGGCCAAAGCCCGTGAAATTTATGATGATTTGAAAAAAGACATGATGGTAGCTTGGGATGACCGCGGTAACATTGGCAAAAGATATTTTAGCCAAGATGAAATCGGCACGCCGTACTGCGTGACAGTGGATTTCGATACGTTAGAGAAAGACGATAGCGTAACGGTGCGCGATCGCGACACCATGAAACAGGAAAGAATAAAAATAAAAGATTTAATACAATTTTTAAAAGATCATGTTTAAAAAATCTACCTTATCAAATGGCTTGCGCATCTTAACCGTGCCGATGAAAAATGCCAATAGCGTGACGGTTTTGCTGCTCGTAGGCACGGGCTCAAAATACGAAACCAAAGATATTAACGGCATTTCGCACTTTTTAGAGCACATGTTTTTTAAGGGTACCCAAAAAAGGCCCAACACTTTGGCAATTTCTGAAACTTTAGATAAAATTGGTGGACAGTACAATGCTTTCACCTCAAAAGAAGTGACGGGTTACTGGGCGAAAGTAGATAAAAAGCATGCTGACACGGCCTTAGATTGGATTTCGGATATTTTTTTAAATTCTAAATTTGATGCTGAAGAATTAGAAAGGGAAAAAGGCGTAGTGACGGAAGAATTGAATATGTATTTAGATACGCCCACCAGTTATGTTTCGGAATTGTTTGAAGAGCTTTTGTATGGCGATACGCCTGCCGGTTGGAGGATTGTGGGAGAAAAAGAAACTATTGCCGCTTACAATCGCCAAAAATTAATGGATTATTTTCACAGCCATTATTCCAACGACAACACGGTTTTGTGCGTGGCGGGGGATATTGATGAAAAAGACATTGAAAAAAAGATGGGCGAATATTTTGCTAATATTCAAGTGAGAAAAGCTCCTGAAAAATTGCCGGTAAAAGAATCGCAGTCAAGGCCAGGCGTCTTTTTACACTACAAAAAAACTGACCAAACCCATTTTTGCCTGGGCGCGAGGGCGTATGACATGTACGATCCGCGTCGTTACGCATTACAGTTAATTGCAATCATGCTTGGGGGTAACATGAGTTCGCGCTTGTTTATTTCTGTCAGAGAAAGAAATGGGCTGGGTTATTACATTCATACCAGCGTTGATAGTGCTACCGACACGGGATATTTGGTGACGCAATCAGGCATTAAAAATGACAGCTTGGAAAAAGCTATTGGTTTAGTGCTAGCTGAATACAAAGATTTGTGCAACAACGAGGTTTCGGCTGAAGAATTACAAAAAGCCAAAGACTATGTGCGTGGTTCGACTTCGCTTTCGCTGGACGGCACTGACACTCAAGCTTCTTTCTATGCCACCCAAGAAGTAATGCGCCAAGAGGTGATGACGCCGGAGCAAAAGCTAGACATGATTGATAAAGTTACAGCTTCTGATATAAAGAAGGTAGCCCAAGATATTTTTAAGAATGAAAAGTTAAATCTTTCGGTCATTGGTCCATTTTTAGATAAAGAGAAAGAGGTATTTGAAAAATTGTTAACTTTTTAAACATGATAGATAAACAAACATTGGACATTTCCTGGGAGGCGATTGGCAAAGTTTTGGCCGTAAGTTTTTTATTAGTGCTTTTGTATTTATCTCGAGAAATTGTTATTTGGTTCTTTTTTGCATTAATTATTTCTATTTTATTTGAACCGGGAATTGTTTTTTTAACGCGATTAAGATTGCCTAAGATTTTGGCTACCTCATTGGTATACTTATCTATTTTCGGAGCTTTGGGGCTCTTGTTATATCTTGCCGCGCCAACGTTTCTATTTGAACTCAACCAGCTAGCTCAAAACATCCCTGGGTATTTTGAAAAGTTCAATCCCATTTTGAAAGAATTTGGTTTTGAGGTGGCAAAAAACTTTGAAGATTTCACGGCGGGCTTGGCAGCCGGTTTAAAAGATAGTTCGGGTAGTATTTTTAAGGCTGTGGTAACTTTTTTTGGAGGAGTGTATTCAACCTTCATGATTTTAACTTTGGCTTTTTACATTTCTTTGGAGAAACGGGGAACTGAAACCGTCTTAAAATTACTGTTACCCAAAAGATACGAAAATCAGGCCCTGGTGCTTTTTGGTCGGGCTCAAAGCAAGGTGGCGGGCTGGTTTGGAGCCAGAATTGTTGCCTGTTTTTTGGTGGGAGTGGTTTCTTTTGCGATGCTGTTTTTGTTAGGGGTAAAATATGCTTTCATTTTAGCTTTGATTGCCGGAGTATTAAATTTTGTCCCATATATTGGGCCGTTGATTACAGTAATTTTGTCGGGAGTTTTTGTGGGGGCGTCGGATTCTTGGCTGACGGCAGTGTATGTCGTAGTTGTTTTATTTATTATCCACGAAATTGAAATTAAAATTTTTACACCCATATTGATGAAAAAAGTTATTGCTTTACCGGCGGTACTGGTGTTAATCGCCCTTTTGGTGGGTGAACATGTGTTTGGCTTTTTGGGTATGATTTTTGCGGTGCCAGTGTTTGGCATTATCTATGAATTTTCCCGCGAATTTTTGGAGAAAAAGAAGCAAGAAGAGGTTACGTATGAAAGCTAAAAGTTTTTATATCACCACTACGTTGCCCTATGTAAATGCTGATCCGCATATTGGTTTTGCCATGGAACTTATACAGGCGGATGTAATTGCTAGAGTCAAACGCCAGCAGGGATTTGAAGTATTTTTTAACACGGGAAGTGATGAGCATGGTATTAAAATTTATCGTAAGGCTCTGGAGGCGAAAATGGATCCAAAAGTTTACTGTGATATGTATGCCCCTAAATTTAATGATTTAAAGTCAGCGCTGAATTTAAGCTACAGTAATTTTATTCGTACAACCGACGATAATCATAAAAAAGCGGCGCAGGAATTTTGGAAGCTTTGCGAAAAAAATGGGGATATTTACAAAAAAAATTACAAAGTAAAATACTGCGTGGGTTGCGAGTTGGAAAAAATGGATTCGGAATTGGAAAATGGAATATGTCCGATTCACCCGAATTTAGAAATAGAATTAATTGAAGAAGAAAATTATTTTTTCAGATATTCAAAGTATCAAAAACTACTTTTAGACTTTTATGAAAAAAATCCAAGCTTTGTTGTACCCGAAGGAAGATTGAATGAAATAAAAGAATTTACCAAAAGAGGTCTGCAAGATTTTAGCATTTCTCGTTTAAAAGAAAAAATGCCCTGGGGAATTGATGTGCCGGGAGATGAAAGGCACGTTATGTATGTTTGGACAGACGCATTGGTGAGCTATATTTCTGCTCTGGGTTGGCCGGAAAATGCCAAGCAGTTTAAAGCATTCTGGCCGGGCATGCAAATGGCTGGCAAAGATAATTTACGCCAACAATCCAGCATGTGGCAAGCGATGCTTATGTCAGCCGGTTTGCCTAATTCAACCCAGATTTTTATTCATGGTTTTATAACTGTGGGCGGACAGAAAATGTCCAAATCTTTGGGCAATGTGGTAGATCCTTTTGAATTGGTAAAGAAATACGGAGCCGACGCAGTCAGGTATTTTTTACTGCGTGAAATTACTCCCACGGAAGACGGTGATTTTACTATAGAAAAGTTTGAACAGCGATATAATGCTGACTTAGCCGGAGGGATAGGGAACTTGCTAGCTAGAACTGTCACGTTGGCGATGAAGTTGAAAGTTATCAAGTTATCAAGTTATCAAGTTGTAAATAAAAATCTGAAGGCGAAAATCAAGGAAACACAAAAAGAGTGCCAAAAATACTTAGAAGAATTTAAATTTAATGAGTCACTCAAATCCATTTGGGAATTGATTTCTTTTTGCGACAAATATATTAACGAAGAAAAGCCATGGTCGGGAACGCCCGCGGCGCCACAAGTAATTTCTGACATACTTTTTGCACTGGAAGAAATTTATGGGTTGCTAATGCCTTTTATGCCCGAAACTGCAGAAAAGATAAAAGTGGCGGTTGAACCATCCACCTTCGCCAAGGCTTCGGCGAGACAAGAAAAATCAGCACAATTGTTCCCGCGTCTTGACGTAGGGAAATAGAAATGCTATAAGATAAGCAATTCGCCCGTTCTTTCACTTCGCCAAACCAGGGGATGGCTTGGCAACACCCACCTTTTGGAGGATTCTGCCATGTTGGTATTGTCTCGTAAAAAGAACGAAAGCATTGTGATCAACAACGACATCACCGTAACCGTCGTTGAGATCAGGGGCGACAAGATTCGCCTCGGCATCGTGGCACCCAAAGAGGTGCCGGTACACCGTCAAGAGGTGTACGAGGCCATCCATGGCAAACCCCCTGCTGGAACAGAACCCGCCCCCAACAGCGCTGTGCCCAAGCCCGTCAAATAGACGAGGCAATCAAATACAAACCGAGCCGAGGAATCTCATTGATTCCCCGGCTCTTTTCATGTACGATAATTCTATGATTATTGATACTCACAGTCACTTACAATTTGATGCATTTGATGATGATCGCGATGAAGTCATCAAAAGGACACTAGCTGAAAATATTCAGTGTATTAATGTGGGCTGTTCTTTGGATTCATCAAAAAAGGCGGTTGAGCTGGCAGAAAAACAGGCAGGTTTTTTCGCAGCGATTGGTTTGCATCCCACGGACGCCGATGAGCCGTTTGACGTACAGCAATACAGGGAATTAGCTAAATCAAAGAAAGTAATAGCTGTTGGTGAAATCGGCTTGGATTTTTTCCGTAAACCGTTTGATCCGGTAAAACAAAAACAGGTTTTTATTCAACAGCTTGATTTGGCGCAAGAATTAGACTTACCAGTTATTTTGCATTGTCGTATGGCACACGATGAAGTGATACAAATTATTTCAAATTTCAAATTTCAAAATTCAAATTTACGTGGCGTGGTGCATTGTTTTACGGGTACATGGGAGCAGGCTCAAAAGTATATGGATATGGGCTTTTATTTAGGCATTAATGGAATTATTTTTAAATTTAATATAGATGAGGTAATAAAAAACGCACCTTTGGAAAAGTTGCTACTGGAAACCGATTGTCCGTTTTTAACACCCTTGCCCGCCGTAGCTTTAGCGAAGGCTGGGTCCTACGGCCCAAGAAACGAGCCAATATTTATGAAATATACTATTGAAAAAATCGCCAAGTTAAAAAGTATCAGCGCCCAAGAAGTCGCTCAAAAAACCACTGAAAACGCTAGAAATTTGTTTAAAATATGATAGAATTACTCAACTATTATGCAAAAGTATAATCCTCAAAAAATTGAAAAGAAGTGGCAGAAGGAGTGGTACTCTTCAGGCGATTTTGTTGCTAAAAATACTTCTAAGAAGCCAAAATTTTACCTGTTGGATGAATTTCCATATCCTTCTGGAGACGGGCTTCACGTGGGTCATTGCCGGCCATATATTGGTTTGGATATTATTGCGCGAAAAAGGCGAATGGAGGGCTTTAATGTGCTTTATCCTATGGGCTGGGACGCATTTGGTTTACCTACGGAAAACTATGCCATTAAAACCGGTGTCCATCCAACGGTGGCTACGGCCAAAAACACCAAAAATTTTAAAAGGCAGATGAATTTGCTGGGACTTTCTTTTGATTGGTCAAGAGAAATAAATACCACTGATCCAAAATACTACAAATGGACGCAATGGATTTTTATAAAATTATTTGAAAATGGCCTGGCCTACAAAGAAAAAATGGCTATTAATTGGTGTCCAAGCTGTAAAACTGGCTTGGCCAACGAAGAAGTGATAAATGGAAATTGCGAGCGGTGCGGCACCAAAGTTGAAAAAAAAGAAAAATCACAATGGTTAATAAAGATTACCAAATATGCCGACAGGTTGATTGAAGATTTAAAAAATGTGGATTATCCGGCTCGCGTCAAAGACCAACAGATTAATTGGATAGGCCGATCTGAAGGCATTAACATTGATTATCAAATTGAAAATAGCAAAAAATTTATTTCTGTTTTTACAACAAGGCCTGATACTAATTTTGGTGCCACATTTCTAGTGGTTGCTCCAGACAGTAAATTTGTCAAAGAAAATGTAGAGTTGTTTCCCGAAAAAGAAAAAGTAAAAGCGTATGTGAAAGAATCTCTAGCAAAGCCTGAAATCGACAGAACTGCCGAGGGGAAGAAAAAAACCGGTGTACCAACGGGGTGGAGTGCCATCAACAATTTAAACGGTAAAAAAATGCCCATTTACGTGGGAGATTTTGTACTGGGTCAATTCGGAACTGGCTGCGTGGTTGGTGTACCCGGTCATGATCTCCGTGACTTTGAATTTGCCAAAGCCATGGGACTGGAAATTATCAGAGTGGTAGTGGGTCCAGATGGAGATACTTCAGAAATTACCGATGTAAGACAGGTTCAGGAAGAAAAGGGAGCTATGATCAACAGTGGATTCTTAGATGGCAAAGATATTCATGAAGCGACAAAAATTATCATGGATCATATAGTTGAAAAAGGCTGGGGTACAAAAGTGGTAAATTATAAACTGCGCGACTGGATTTTTTCACGCCAGCATTATTGGGGCGAGCCAATTCCGATGATTGACTGTCCAAAATGTGGTTGGCAAACGGTGCCTGAAAAAGATTTACCAGTTGAATTGCCAAAAGTTGCCAAATACCAGCCAACAGATGATGGCGAGTCACCTTTGAGTGCCATTGAAAAGTTTGTAAACACAAAATGTCCAAAATGCGACGGCGTGGCCAAACGTGAAACTGACACTATGCCAAACTGGGCGGGTTCCAACTGGTATTTTATGCGCTATGCAGATCCAAAGAATAATAAAGAATTTTCCAGCGAAAAAAATCTGAAATACTGGATGCCGGTGGATTGGTATAATGGTGGCATGGAGCACACTACGCTGCATTTACTTTATTCGCGATTTATCTTTAAGTTTTTGTGGGATATTGACGCGGTGCCAAAAGAAATTGGGAACGAACCATACAAAAAAAGAACTTCACATGGCATTATTTTAGCCGAAGGCGGAGTGAAAATGTCAAAAAGTAAGGGTAATGTTATAAATCCAGATGATATCGTCAAAGAATACGGCGCCGATACGCTTCGTGTGTATGAAATGTTTATGGGGCCGTTTGAGCAGATGATTCCATGGGATGCCAAGGGAATTGTTGGCGCAAGAAGATTCTTGGAAAAAGTATATACACTTTCTCTAAAACCCGAAGCACGAAATCCGAAATCCGAAACAAATCCCAAATTAGTGAATGAATTAAACAAAACGATTAAGAAAGTTAGCGAAGATATTGAGGCCATGAAGTTTAATACGGCAATAAGTGCCATGATGAGTTTTGTTAATGAGTGGCAGGCGTCCGAAATTGGCTTAGATAAAAAAGATTTGCAGAAGTTTTTAGCGATTCTTTCGCCTTTTGCACCGCACTTGACAGCCGAATTGGGGCTCAAAGAAAAAACATGGCCAGAGTATGAAGAAGTAAAGGAAACAACGGTGATGATGATAGTTTCGGTCAACGGTAAAGTGCGCGATAAAATGGAAATGAAGGCAGGATTGGATCAAAGCCAAGTGGAAGGCCTCGTTTTGCATGCGCCAAAAATAAAACTGTGGCTGGAGGGAAAGCAAGTTCGCAAAATCATTTTCGTGAAGGATAAATTAATTAATATTGTGGTATGACCAAAAATTCAGAAAGTTTAATCGTTAACTTTGAGGATGTGCCGGTGCGCAGAGTTTGGGATGCAAAAAAAGAGAAATGGTTTTTCTCGATTATTGATGTGGTTAGTATTTTGGCTCAAAATGAACGTCCGCGCAAATATTGGGATGATCTAAAAAGGAAACTAAAACAAGAAGGTTTTGAAGTGTCCGAAAAAATCGGACAGTTGAAAATGAAGGCGGAAATGAAACCGTGACAAAATATCACGCTTTGAAAATGGTTGCCAAAGATAAACAAATTAGTTTAATTGTATGATCAAAAAAGTGGTGGTTTCGGCGGCGGGGCATGGCACTCGTATGCTGGAACTTTCAAAAGACAAGCCAAAACATCTTATCGAGGTAGAACATAAGCCGTTTTTGGCGTATTTGTTGGATAATATTTTTACCGCTGGATATCAGGAGGTTATTTTAGTGGTGGGATACAAGCAAGAAGCCATGCAAACATTTGTGGCCAGCTACACTTTTGGTGGTACGTCGCAGAACATTTCTCTGGTTAGTCAATTTGAACTATTGGGGCCAAAAGAGCAGGGAGACTATGGCACCGCTTGCCCGCTCAAATGCGTTAAAGAACAGGTGAAGGGCGAAAACTTTATCTCTTTGGTGGGGGACAATTTTTATACGGTGGAGGATTTAAAAGCCATGAATAAAGATGATGGTTTTTGTTATGTGGCCGGGCGAGTAGAAGAACATCCAGAAAAGTTTGGGGTGTTGCTGGAAGACAAAGAATTTTTAAAAGAAATTATTGAAAAGCCAAAAATGTTTGTGGGAAATTTGGTCAATACTAGTTTGTATAAATTTACGCCGGAAGTGTTTGAGAAATTACCCTTGATTGGCAAGTCGGTGCGTGGTGAATATGAAATTACCGACGTGCTTTCACTGCTTGCCAAGGATAAAAAAGTGAAAATAGTAACAACAAAAAACTACTGGATGGATTTTGGCAATCCTTCTGATATCCAAAAATTCTCTGACTTTTTAAAAAATAAGGAGTAAAAATCTATGAAATTACAAAAACAAGACGTGCAAATTGCAAAGTTAATAGACTTGGAAACGAATCGCCAGAAAACAACACTACAAATGATTGCCTCTGAAAATCATTGCTCGCCGGCAGTGCGCGAGGCTTTGGGTTCTCATCTAACTGATAAATATGCCGAGGGGTATCCTGGGAAACGCTACTACGGTGGAAACCAGTTTATTGATAAGGTGGAGCAACTTTGCATTGATCGGGCAAAAAAGCTTTTTGGGGTTGAACACGTTAATGTACAGCCACATTCGGGTAGCCCCGCTAACGCCGCGGTGTATGTGGCAACCTGTGCTCCGGGCGATCCTGTCATGGGCTTGGCGTTGCCCATGGGCGGGCATTTGACGCACGGAACCAAAGTCAGTTTTGGCGGAAAGTTTTTTAATGCGGTGCAATATGGTGTGGATGAAAAAACGCATTTGCTCAACTATGATGCCGTTGAAAAAATGGCTCGCGAGCATAAACCAAAGCTTATGTGGGTAGGGGCGACGGCCTATCCCAGAATTTTTGACTGGGAAAAATTGGGTGAAATAGCCGATTCCGTAGGAGCATATTTGGTTGCCGATATTGCGCACATTGCTGGTTTGGTGGCGGGTGGGGCGCACCCAAGTCCAGTGCCGTTTGTACATATTGTTACCACTACTACTCACAAAACTTTACGCGGACCACGAGGAGCAATGATTATGGTGACAGCTAAAGGATTAAAAAAAGATGCTGAATTGCCCAAGAAAATTGATAAGGCGGTGTTTCCGGGATTACAGGGCGGACCCCATGAAAATGCTATCGCTGCCATTGCCGTTTGTTTGAAAGAAGCTAGCACGCCAGCGTTTAAAAAATACGCTAAACAAATTGTAAAAAATGCCAAAACGTTGGCGGAAGAATTAAAAAAGTATGGTTTTAATTTGGTGAGCGGAGGGACGGAAAATCATTTGATGGTTATTGATTTACGCAATCTGCCTCATCGGCAGGCAGGCAAAAGTATTACTGGGGCAGAAGCCCAAGACTTGCTGGAAAGTGCGGGAATTTCTATCAATAAAAACAGTATTCCGTTTGATCCGGCTGGGCCATTTAAACCTTCGGGGTTAAGAATGGGAACGGCGGCGATTACCACTCGTGGTATGAAGGAGCCGCAAATGCGCCAGATTGCAGGCTGGATTAATGAGGTAATTTCAAATCATAGTGTCGCACCCAAAATAGCTCAAGAAGTGAAAAAACTTTGCAAGAAGTTCCCGTTGCCGAAATAAAAAAAGCCGTGTCTTGCGACGCGGCTCCTGATCCTGTGCGATCCACTCTATTGTAGTAGAATGCCCTCGTAATCGTGATGCCCCACCACCAGACCGGCTGTTCTGGAGACAATCTCTTCACGGCCCTCGAATTGGTAAAAGGTGCTTCCTTGCTTGACATTGTTGGTGTAGGCCAATCCGTTGCTTCCCAGAAATAACAGAGGTCCGCGACAGCCTCGGAAGAATTCCGGTGCCGCGCTTTGAACATAGTCTTTGTTGTATTCTGCGCGCAGGGCTGACTTCAGAAAATCGATTTCCTCCTTTTGGTATTGCCCACGGTAATCCATTTTCCAAACGAGCCTGTTGTCTGCGAAAATCATTGTACTGCCAGCGCTTTTGTCGTTACCGCCGACGAACCAGAGGTCAACCATTTTGAAGCCTCTGTCCTGGATGATGATGACCTTCGACCCTGGCAGGTCTATCAGGGTCGTTTCTTTGGGGTTGGCCGCATAGCCAATTCTCATTGCATCGAAAAAGAATTGTTCGATGTCTTTCAGTCCGTACATCATCAGAAATCTCACTTTCCTTGAAAAAGAACGTATTGTGTCTACACCGGTGCCTGGGGTGGGAATTGCACCCACACGTCTGTAAAGACAATGGATTTTGAGTCCATCGCGGCTGCTGTTACGCCACCCAGGCTGGACTTTTTCATTCTGCCATATTTTGCCCTATTTTTCAATTGGCACTGGACTTTTTTGTGTAAAAATGGTAGGGTTTCTTTACTTCGTGAAATAGTCAACAGTTCTTGTTCTGGGGTATAAAAATGAAAGTGCGCCTGAAGACTTCGGATTACATTGCGACAGTTGTAGAGTTGGGGGATTTCTTGGTGGAACTAAGACAAGGGAGAAATCAAACACAGCAAGATGTGTCAAAGGCATCGGGTCTTATCCAAGAAGTTATTTCTAAAATAGAAAGGGGTCATGCTCTTCTTCCTGCTATCGTTAAAGCAAAGTTTACAATGGAGAAGATTGAAAAGGCATATGAGATGACCGAAGCTGAAAAGGAAAGGTTTCGACAAATACTTTTCGGTAAATGATTTTTTAGAGTCTCGGGCAATCGTGCTCGGGACTTTTTTATTCCTTCTTAAACCCACACTCCTTGTTTGAACACTTAATTAACCCTTTGAAGTTTTGCGTTAAAATAGATTTGTGTCCCTTCGAGACATCTGGCGTAGACAGACATTTGGGGCAGAATTCGTTGATCGGTTTTTCCCAGGTGGCCATGTCGCAAGCGGGATATTGGTCACAGCCGTAAAAGATTTTACCACGCTTGGTTCGCTTGGCCGCCATGTGGCCCTTGTTACATTTCGGGCAGATAATGTCTAAAGTAATAGGTTTGGCGCTACCCTCAACTTTTACCAAAGATTCGGTGTGTTTACATTCCGGAAAACCGGTACAAGCGTAAAACCGGCCGAACCTGCCTAATTTTTCAATCATGGGTTTTTGGCACTTGGGGCAAATTTTATCGGTGGCAATATCGGTGTTAGCTTTTTTTACTTCTTCATATTTTTCTTTCAGATTTTTTTCAAATGGACCATAAAAATCTTTGATGGTTTTGCGCCAGGTATCCTTGCCTTCGGCAATTTCGTCCAATTCTTTTTCCATCTTAGCGGTAAAATCAATGTCCACAATTTGCGGAAAGTTTTCCACCAAGACTTTATTTACAATTAGCCCCATTTCAGTTGGGTAGAATCGTTTTTGCTCATTTTTGGCAATGTAATTTCTGGCTTGCACAGTGCTTAGGGTTGGAGCATAAGTTGATGGCCGGCCAATGCCATGTTTTTCTAACGCTTTAATTAAACCGGCTTCGTTGTAGCGAGCTGGTGGTTCGGTAAAGTGCTGGCTTGGTTCAATTTTTACCAAGTCTACATTTTCTTTTTCAATTAATTCTGGCATTTCGGTTTCAGAAAACTTCATCGGGTAGACTTTTAAAAAACCATCAAACTTTAAAATTTGCCCGTTGGCGCCGAAGGTGTAACTTGAAGCTTGAAGCTTGGAGCTTGAAGCATTAATGTCTACAGCAGTAGAATCAAAGAGTGCCGGCATCATTTGGCTGGCCAGAAACCGTTGCCAAATTAAATTATAGACTTTCCATCGTGGCCCATCTAATTCAGCTTTTAGTGATTCTGGTGTATGTTCGGCATGGGTTGGCCTAATGGCTTCGTGAGCTTCTTGGGCGCCTTTTCCGGCTTTGTAGATTTTTGTATTAGAGTATTTTTCTCCAAAAGATTCAGCAATAAACTTTTTGGCAGCATCCAAAGATGATTGCGATAAATTTAGTGAGTCAGTGCGGTGGTAGGTGATATGTCCTTCTTCATAGAGTTTTTGTGCCAGCGCCATAGTCATTTTAGCCGAATAACCAAATTTGTTGGCAGAAGCTTGCTGAAGAGTGCTGGTAGTAAATGGGGGAAGGGGATTTTTTTTAGTTTCCTTTTTTTCAACTTTGGTTACCACGTATTCTGCGCCCTCTAAATTTTTTAAAATATCGTCACTTTCTTGTTTGGTTTTTATCTCTTGTTTTAATTGAGCGGTAAATTCCTTTGTCTCGCCAGAGCCTTTGGCGGAGGCGGATTTCCTTAACGTAGCCAACACTTCCCAATATTCAACTGCCACAAACTTTTTAATTTCTTCTTCTTTTTCAACCACCAGTTTTACGGCCACTGATTGTACTCGTCCAGCCGAAAGCCCTTTGGACACTTTCTTCCACAAAAACGGAGATAATTTATAGCCCACCAATCTATCCAAAACTCGGCGCGCCTGCTGGGCGTTGACCAAATTCATATCAATTTTTCCGGGGTGGGCCAGCGCTTCATCAATAGCCGTTTTGGTAATTTCGTGAAACACAATTCGCTGTGGATTTTCCAGCTTCAGGGCCTCCATTAAGTGCCAAGAAATACTTTCTCCTTCGCGGTCTTGGTCAGTGGCTAAAATAGTGTTTTCGGCGGCTTTGGAAGCCTTTTTTAATTCAGCAATAACCTTTTTTGCCTTGGTGGGAATGACATATTGCGGCTCAAAATCTTTGTCCACATCCACGCCCAATTTGGACTTTGGCAAATCTCGCACGTGTCCAAAAGACGACAAAATTTTATACTTTTTGCCACCCAAAAACTTTTGAATAGTTTTAGCCTTGGTCGGGCTTTCTACGATTACTAAATCGGTCATAGTTTTTTATTCTTTTACTTTCTTTTGGAAAATCATACTCCCATAGACACTATCTAATATAGTATTAATCTCTTTGCTGTGTTTTAACGTTATTATATTTAGAGGACTTCCCTGTATGCCAAACACAATACCTCCAGGTTTTAAAACTCTTAATACTTGCTTAGTCACCTCTTCAAGATACTCGTGATTATCGACAATGTCTTCATCGATACCATTAATTGATATGTTATCAATGGATTCACTTTGGGTATAAAGTAAAAATTCTAACATATCTGCATCAACATTAATGGCGTCGCACCTTTCTGTGGGTACTTTTTGTATGCGAAAAGTTTTTTTGTTTATAACTAATTGGTCTGTTGCTGATTTAAAATAACCGCGAAAGTTATCAACATTTATATAGTGCTTCGCGTTAATTTCCATGTTCTCAAGCGTTTTTCTTAATTCACCACTGCCTCCTCCCAGATCCAAGAGTAAACTATTATTGAGTTTTTCCTTAATGGGATCGAGATTTCTTTTTGTCCAAAAAGTACTGTATGCAGTATCAAAGTGTAAAAATTTAGTATTTTCTATAAGAGCGTCTATGTGGTGGGTTTCTTCTTTTGATGGAGTTCGAGCAAGAATGGATTCTAGGACAGACTTTTCTCCCTTTTCATTTTCTGCAGTAACTAACTTTGTTGGCACAATTTCTGTTTCGGGAGCTTTCAAATTGTCTGGTTGTTGTAATGGTGTTTCTGCCATAGTTTTTAAGCTAATTAATTGCTAATTATGCTATTAATGCGCGCTATTGACAAGGGCTTTTGATTTGCTATAATGGAAGCAGGTATCAGCTAGTGAATCACATCCCGCAAGGGACCGAAAATAACATCTTCAGCAATGGAGGTGTTATTTTCGTTATGTGCAACTCCACCGGCCTTTGCATTAAGAAATTCATCTTTATTGATGGATTTTTTAAGTTATTTTTACTTCCACGATTGCACGATTGCTTGAAAATGTTTTGGATTGTTTCTTTTTAGATACTCAATCAATTTTCCATAACGAACACCTGCTGAAATTATATTATATTTCTTTGCAAACATCATGATGCTATCTTCAACTTCTTTTAGTTTTTCTTCGTTTTCTACTATATACTCTACTTCGGCAATAGTATAACCAAAATCAACACTGTCTAAATCTATGGAAAATCCATCCTTTTTATACTTTCTTCTCGTTGTTATTAACTTGCAAAACGGTTCATATCCCTTCTTGTGTAAAAAATCCACTAGAACTTCATCGGGTCCTGCTTTAAAGTATTCTAATATATCACTATCTGTATTCAATTCTCTATACTGATCTGTAATTCTTTTTTCGGCCAACCTATCCGTTGGTATCTTTAGTTCAAATCGATCATCTCTTGCTCGTAGCCAAATATCATTGGTTGTTAAAGAAAACTTTGCATCATCATAGTAGATATCGGTGAACTTTTTTTCACCCAAAAACTCGGCGCCTTCAATAAGTGCTTTTTCTTGCTCTGCAGTTAGAACGAATTTTTTCTCAACTTCAATCATGGCTTTATGACTTTAATTTAGTGAATACGTATTCCCTCCTAAGTTTCGTATCTTACCTGAAATTTCCATTAAGGCAAGGGTGGAGCCGACAATGGGTGCTGACAAGTTGGTTTTTTTGATGATGGCATCAATGTATAAACTTTCTTCTTGCAGAGCGTCAAAAATGAGTTCTTCTTGTGCATTTTCCGCGGCAGGTGCTTTTAGCAAAACTTTTTTTGGATCAATATCTAGCACGTCAAAAATGTCTTGAGCGCTTTCTACCAGCGTGGCACCGGCTTTAATTAATTGGTTGGGGCCTTTGGAATTTAAAGTGTAAATGGAGCCAGGAACGGCAAACAGCTTCTTTTTTTGTTGAATGGCGAGGTTGGCGGTAATAAGCGAACCCGACTTTTCTTTGGCTTCAATGACTAATACTCCAAGGGATAAAGCCGAAACAATTCTGTTTCTGGCCGGAAAGGTAAATTTGGTGGCGCGGGTACCGGGCGGATATTCTGAAATTAAGCAACCGCCGTGTTTGATGATTTGTCGTGACAGTTCCAAATTTGTTTTTGGATAGATGCTCTTTTCATCTAAACCTGTGCCCAAAACGGCAATGGTGCGTGAGCCGCGCTCCACACAGGCTTGATGGGCAAAGGTATCAATGCCCGGTGCCATACCTGAAACAATAATTACGCGTGCGTCTAATAATTCTTTGGTAATTTGCAGAGTAGCTTGTTGTCCGTAATCTGATGGCCGGCGGGTTCCTACTACCGCAAAACATTTCTCTTTGTTGGTGGGTAAGACTCCACGATAATATAATAATTTCGGCGCACCGGTAATCTTTTTGAGTAACGCCGGGTACTGTTTGTCGGTTATTTTTACGGTTTTAATTTCGCTTTCCATTCTCAATTATATCACAAATCTTCTATCCTCTCATTTTCTCAACCGACTCGGCCAGCATTTGGCAATACAAATTCAAACCAATTTTATTGATACTGCCCGATTGTTCCCGTCCCAAAATATTTCCGGCGCCACGAATTTCCATATCACGTAATGCAATTTGGTAGCCTGCACCAAGTTCTTTGGCTTGGCTAAGGGCATTTAGTCGTTCGCGCGCAATAGGCGTTAACTTTTTAGGGTAAAACAAATAGGCGAAACTTTTGATATGGCTTCTGCCTACACGTCCACGAATTTGATAAGCTTGTGAAAGTCCAAGGCGACTGGCGTCTTCTATAATAATCGTGTTTACATTGGGTAAGTCTATGCCGTTTTCAATAATAGTAGTGGCAACAAGTATGTTAATGTTACCGGCGGTAAAGTCTGCCATTATTTTCATGACTTCTTTTTCATTCATTCGGCCATGAATGGCACCAATAGTAACGTCAGGTATTAGTTTTGCCAAACCAGTTTTTGTTTTTTCTATGGTTTCAATCCTGTTATGTAAAAAATATACTTGGCCTTTGCGCGCCAGTTCGGTTTCTATCGCTTCCTTAATGCGGTTTTTATTATAGGGTTGAATGTTTGTATGAATAGCACTTCTGCCCTGTGGGGCTGTTTGCATTAAACTAATATTCTTAAAACTGGAAAGTGCCAAGTAAATAGTGCGGGGAATGGGAGTGGCTGACAAGCTTAATAAGTCCAGCGAGGGATTTTTTTGGCGCAATTTTTCTTTTTGTTTGACGCCAAACCGTTGTTCATCATCAATAATAAGTAATTGTAAGTTTTTAAATTCAATATCGTTTGATAAAACGCGGTGCGTTCCGATAATAATATCAATCTTTCCTTCTTTTATTTCTTGCAGTATCTTTTTTTGTTCGGTGACGGTTTGTAATCGAGAAAGCAAAGCCACTTTGCATGGGAGTTTTTCAAAACGCTTTTTAAAGTTTTCGTAGTGTTGTGAGGCTAAAATAGTGGTAGGGCAAATAACGGCACACTGGCGTCCGCTAATAAGTGCCAAAAATGCTGTGCGGATGGCAATTTCAGTTTTACCAAATCCCACATCTCCGCAAATAATGCGGTCCATGGGTTTTTCTAAGGCCAAATCTTTTTTTATGTCTTCCATGGCCTGTAGTTGATCGGGGGTTTCTTGATATGCAAACCCCGCAAGTATTTGTTTTTCTAGCTCTGTGTCATTTGCATATGGCGCTCGGATGACCATTTCTTTTTGGCTGTATAATGCTAAAAGTTCTTTAGCTAGTTTTTCAACGTCCTCTCTGATTTTTCGTTTAGTAATTTGCCAGATAGCTGAAGCTAAGCGTGAAATGGCAGGGTCAGCAAAACCAACATAGCGCGATAGTTTTCTCTCTAAGCCAAACGGTACAAACAGTTTGTCATTTTGGGCATATTCAAGCACATAGTATTCTTCTTCTGTTTTTATATTTGTTTTCTCGTTGGCGATTACAACTTTTTCTATGCCGGTGAACTTTGCTACGCCATGGTCTAAATGAACCAAATAATCGCCGGGTTTTAAATTTTTTAAATCAGAAAATAGTTTTTGGGATTTTAGTTTTTTGGTTAATAGTTCGCGAGATTTCTTTTCATCTTCTATTTTAATATCTAGCGACTGAATTACTTCCAAGGTGTTTCCCAAAAAATCCAAGCGCACGGCGTTGAACATATTAATGGGGAATATTTCCAATACCCCGCCTTTTTGCGAAAATTCGCCTGGATTTTCAACCTTAAACACCTTTTCGTAGCCCATTTCATCCAATTTTCTTAAGATTTGCATAAATTCTACCTTTTGCCCTGCTTTTAAAAATATGACATTGTCTTGAAAAAACTGCTGGGTTTTGGTTGAGTCTAAAATTTCTTGCAGATGTTCCTGAAACCAAAAAACCTGCTTCTCCAAAAAGTAGGGGGTGACGGAGACAATTAACAATTGGTTGATATTATGGGGTTGATTCATCCATGGTTTTTTCTAGGGCTTCTGCGATAGATGGAAATGTGCTTTGTAAGATTTCATATTCTTGGGCGGAAAACTTTTTTAAAACTACATCTTCGGCTTTTTGGGTTGGGTCAGTCTCAACGCCAATTTTTATTCTGGTAAAATCTTTGGTTCCCAAATGATCAATAATTGATTGGACTCCTTTGTGGCCACCCGCGCCACTGTCCTTTGAAATTTTTAGTTTTCCCAAGGCTACATCAATGTCATCGTGAACAACGATTAAACTTGAAACTTGTCCCGCTGAGCGGGAAATTTTGAAACTTGAAACTGCCTGTCCGCTTTCATTCATAAATGTTTGTGGTTTTACCAATATCACATCGTTACTTTCAGAAATAAGAGAATTATACTTTTTTGAAAATTCAAAGTTCGGGAAATTATTTTTTTGCATGAAAAAATCCAAAGCTTCAAAACCGGCATTGTGAGGGGTGTGGTTGAATTTTTCGCCCGGGTTGCCCAGGCCGACAATAATTATCATATATCCACATTCTAAACTATTGACACGGATTTTGAAAGAGATATAATTGAAAAAGTTCGCCAAGCGTTGGTGGGTACATTGGTTAATCCCAACGCAGAAAGGAAAAGGTGATTAGGGCTTAGTCCCACTATCTAGGTCAGCAGTAAGTTGACCTTCTCTAGCCAAGGTGGCGTATTACTGATCTTTGAAATTTAGAACAGAGAAGAGGCATTGTGTTCTTTCCGCATTTCTCAAACAAGGATTTTCGGGAGTGAGACATGTCGAGAAGGGTCATTTCGAAGGTGGAAGATTTCAAGCCACACGAGGCAGATTTCATCAGAAAGGAGGCGGCGAAAAAGAATTGTCCTTTGGTCCACAAGGCCAAGCCAGTCCGTTTGGCTTTCCAAAAAGCCTTTACTGGCCTGGCAACCCACGACCATGTGGTTCTGAATCTATTGAGAAAGGGTCACCGTCGCCGGACAAGTCGCCCGCAGCTACGGCGCGATGAATCCTTGGTCGCTTAACACATCTCTTCATTCATTTCAACGGCCCACCAAATAAGGGTCGCGTCACGGCTATGGCGCGACCCTTTCTTATTTTTTACCTCTTGCATTTATCTAAAAAGTATGCTAGAAATAAGCTATTATGGATGAAAATACTCCCGTAATAGTCCCAAAAAACCAAAGCGTATTTAAAAAGTATGCTCTTTTGGTTTGGGAAATTCTAAAAATCCTTATTGTTGCAGCGGTAATTGTACTGCCTATTCGGTATTTCTTGTTTCAGCCGTTTATTGTCAAGGGTGACAGCATGGTGCCCAATTTTCACTCCGGGGACTACCTAATTGTTGACGAATTTTCTTACCGATTTTCCAGTCCTGCCAGGGGAGATGTGGTGGTTTTTAAATATCCTTTGGATGTAACCCAGCGATTTATTAAAAGGGTGATTGGTCTGCCCGGAGAAACATTGGATATTACCGATGGGAAAATTACCGTTTCCAAAGATGGAAAAAATATAGTGCTGGATGAAAAAAAGTATTTACCCGGGTTTTTTACTGACGGTAGTGTGCATTTGACCTTAGCCAAAGATGATTATTTTGTAATGGGAGACAATCGACCATATTCTTACGATTCACGTCGCTGGGGAATTTTGCCCAAAAATGACATTATTGGCCGAGCCGTTTTCAGACTTTTTCCCGTTTCACATGTTTCTTTAATCCTTGATCCAGCTTACTAATATATATGACTCAAAAATTAAAATTACAAACATTAGCTGGCATGCACGATATTTTGCCCGAAAATCAGGCCTATTTTAAGAAGGTGCAAAAATCGGTGGAAGGCATTGCTAATTATTACAGCTTCCAAAAAATTGAAACGCCAATTTTGGAAACGGCAGAAGTGTTTTCCAAAAGTGCTGGATTAACTTCCGATGTCGTAGAAAAAGAAATGTACGCTTTTAGAACCAAGGGTCAGGATTTGGTGGCTTTGCGTCCTGAACACACTCCCGGAATTGTCAGAAGCTATATCGAGCACGGCATGTTTACTTTGCCACAACCCGTAAAATTATGGGCCTCGGGACCGTGTTTTAGGCACGATCGGCCACAAAAAGGCAGATACCGACAGTTTTGGCAGGCCAGTATTGAGGTGTTGGGAGAGAAAAATGCTTCGGTGGACGGACAGATTATTCAGATGAGTTATGATATTTTGAAAGATTTGAGTTTTAAAAATATCAGCATTGAGGTAAATAGTATCGGAGATTCTGAATGCCGTCCGTATTTTAAAAAGATTTTAACCGGATATTTCAAAACCCGAAGATCTTCTTTATGCTCTGATTGTCAGCGAAGATTAAAAGAAAATCCGCTGCGTCTCTTGGATTGTAAAGAAGAAAAATGTCAGCAAGTTAAAGCCGGCGCACCGCAAATTGTAGATCATTTATGTGAACAGTGTCACGCCCATTTTAAGCAAGTACTGGAATTTTTGGATGAATTGGAATTACCTTACACCATAAATCCTTATTTGGTTCGTGGGTTGGATTATTACACTAAAACCGTTTTTGAAATTTCAGAAAAAAGTGAGGTGGGGATGCAGTATGGTGCCTTGGCTTCGGGGGGAAGATACGATGGTTTGGTTAAATTATTGGGGGGTAAAGATACCCCGGCCTGTGGGGTGGGGATTGGGATTTCCAGGATTATGGAGTTGATGGCGGAAAAAGAAGTGAAGGTGGACAAGAAAAAAGAAGGAGGAGCACAAATATTTTTGGCGCAATTGGGTCAATTGGCCAAAAGAAAAAGTTTAAAATTGTTTGAAGAATTCAGATCAGCGAAAATTCCGGTGGCCGAATCTTTTTCCAAGGATTCATTGCGTAGTCAATTGGGTATGGCCAATAAAATGGGGATTCGGTGGGTGTTAATTTTTGGACAAAAAGAAGCACTGGAAGATTTTATTACACTTCGTGATATGGATAGCGGTGTTCAAAAAGAAATTAAATTAGACAAGGTCGTGGAAGAGATGAAGTCGAAAATAAACAAATAAAAAATCACAAATTACAATTATGCTTCAGGTAAATAAAAAAGAAAAAGAGAGTTCGCAAAATTTAGTGCATCGTTTTACCAAAACGGTCAGGGGCAGTGGTATTTTGATGGAAGTACGCGGAAAACAGTTTTACAAAAAAGCGAAGTCAGAGTTAGCCAAGAAGAGATCAGCCGTGCGGAGGGTTATTTTGAAGGCCGAAAAAATCAAGCAAGATAAATTAGATAAGCCGAAGGTAAAAATGGGGCGTTATTAAAATTTTCAATTTTCATTAAATTTTCAATCATTAGAAATTAGATAAAATGTCTTTAAAACAACAAATCAAAAGTGATGTGGTGGTGGCGATGAAGGCTAAGGATCAGCTTACTTCTACGGTTTTGCGTGGGGTAATGGCGTCGGTTCAGGCTAAGCAAACGGAAAAGCGCTACAAAATTTCAAAAGATGATCCGGCCAAAACGGAGGAAGCTTTGTTGGCTGAATCTGAATTAGGTGATGATGAAATAATCAGCGTATTAAGCAGTGAAATTAAAAAAAGGAGGGATGCGATTGCGTTGTATTTGCAAGGTGGCCGACCAGAATTAGCCGAGTCTGAAAAAAATGAGATTGCCATTTTGCAAAAATATTTGCCCGAGCAGTTGTCGGTTGAGGAGATTAAAGTACTAGTTACAGAAGCTATTGATAAAGTAATGAAGGACCCCACTTCGCCTGCTGGCTCCGCGGGGCAAAGCATGGGCAAAGTGATGGCCGAATTAAATCCAAAAATAAAAGGCAAGGCGGATGGAAAGGTGGTAAGCGAGATGGTCAAAGAATTATTAAAATAATGGAAGAAGATTTGCAGAAAAAGTTAGATGCGATTTATAAATCGGTGGAAAAAACCCGAAAGTATTTTTTGTGGACGCTGATTGTGACACTGGTGACGTTTGTGGCGCCACTGCTGATAGCCTTGGTCGCGTTGCCGTATATTTTCCGTGTGTATACCAGCCAATTGGGACTCTAGAAAGTATTTTTTAATCGGCGCTCCGATGTACATCGGAGCGCCGATTTTGTTTAATTTTGAAATATGTTGTAAAATAGAGCATCATGATTGAAATCAACAACCTAACCAATTTCGCTGTGGATAAAGCCTTCTTTTTGGGGGTTGCAAAAAAAGTTTTAAAAGGCGAAAATAGATTAAAGGAAAATGTGTCTGTGGCTTTTGTTAATTCTGCTGAAATTCAAAAACTCAATAAACAGTATCGTCACAAAGACCAACCCACCGATGTATTGAGTTTTGAGAAAATATCTGATTTTAAAGATGAGTGTTCGGAAGTGATTTTGTGCCCGGAATACATCAAAGAAAAAACGCAAGATTCAAACCGGAGTTTAAAAAAAGAAATGGCATACATGCTCATTCACGGATTATTACATGTGCTGGGTTATGACCACGAAATTTCAAAAATAGATGAGGAAAAAATGTTTGTCAAACAGGAAGCATATTTTTTAAAAGTAGTTAAAAAATAAATGGCCAAAAATCAAATTGTTACAGGGCTGGATATTGGTACCAGCACTATTAAGATATTGGTAGCTGAAAAAAATGGTAATGAATGGCAGGTTTTATCGTACGCTCAAATTCCTTCGTTTGGATTGCGTCGTGGAGCAGTGGTTAACGCCGAAGAAACCGCCAAAAATATCCAATTGTTAATTGATGGTGTTCAAAAAGATATCGGTCGTAAAATTAGTGCTGTATTCGTCAATATTGGCGGAAGTCATTTGTATGTAGCCCCATCGGACGGATTGATCTCTGTTTCGCGCGCCGATAAAATTATTTCCCAGGAAGATATAGACCGAGTTTTGGAAGCTACCAAATCCATTAACATTCCTCTCAACGAAGAAATATTAGATGTCTTTCCCAAAGAGTTTATTATTGATGAGCAAAAAGGTATTAAGCAACCGTTGGGCCTAACTGGCGTAAGGCTTGAAGCCAAGGTGGTTTTATTGTGCTATTTTCAGTTATATTTTATTAATTTGACCCAAGCTGTGCTCAATGCCAAATTGCAAATTGATGATGTTATTCCTTCGCCGATTGCCGCTGCCCAAGCTTGTTTAACCCGTCAGCAAAAAGAAATCGGAGCGGCCCTGATTGACATTGGTCACTCCACCACCAGTTTAGCCGTTTTTGACGAAGGAGACTTGATTCACTTGGCTATTTTCCCTTTGGGATCGGCTAATATTACTAACGATATAGCCATTGGACTTAAAACGGATGTAGCAACAGCCGAAAACATCAAAAAAGAATATGGTACTTGTATGGTTTCCAGCAGTGAAAAAAGAAGAAAGATGGTTGATAAAAAAGATAAACAAAAAATTGAAGTATTTGAAGCTTCTGAAGAAATAGCGTTTACTAAAAAGAATTTAGTGGATATCATAGAGCCTCGCGTTTCTGAAATTATGGATTTGGTACAAAAAGAATTAAAAAAAATCGGCCGGCACGAATTACTGCCCGGTGGCGTAGTTTTGACTGGCGGTGGTGCCAAATTGCCTAAGATAAAAGAATTAGCTAAGCATGTTTTAAAGCTTTCCGTAGAAGTGGGCGTACCCAAGGGGATTAATGGTCTGGAGCAAGACTCGGCTTTGGCAACGGTGGTAGGACTTATTTTAGGCAGTGCAGATTATGACAGTCCTGATACTGGGGCTATGTTGGGGTTTTCTACAGGATTTTTAAAAGATTTGAACCTGAAATTGAAGAGGATGTTTAGAGTATTCATACCGTAAAAACAAAACAATGTCACCGAAAATAAAAGTGCTAGGGGTGGGTGGATCTGGTTCTAATACAATTGCTAGAATTGCCAGATGTGATGTACGAGGCATTGAATTAATAGCTGTCAATACCGATGTTCAGGCGTTACATTTTTGCAAAGTGCCTCATAAAATCTTGATTGGTCAACATATCACTCGTGGCTTGGGGGCAGGTATGGACATAACCCAGGGTCGGGCGGCTGTAGAAGAGAACAAGAAAGAAATAACGGAAATTATTAAAGGCTCGGATATGGTGTTTGTTACTTGTGGTTTGGGCGGAGGAACAGGGACAGGAGCCGCGCCGGTGATAGCTCAAATAGCTAAAAGCTTGGGAATTTTGACGGTGGCGGTAGTAACTACGCCTTTTTCTTTTGAGGGTCAGCAGCGAGCAGAAGTAGCCAAAAAGGGTCTGGAACAATTACGGAGTAACGTAGACTCTTTACTGGTTATTTCAAATGATAAATTACTTAAAATTATTGATGAGAAAACCACTGTTTCCAACGCTTTTGAAATTTGTGACGATATACTGCGCGAAGCTGTCCAGGGGATTACGGATTTAATTCTGTCTCCCGGTATTATTAATATTGATTTTGCATCGGTTATTTCTATTATGAAGAATTCCGGTCAAGCATTATTTGGCACGGGGGTAGCCAGGGGACCACATCGGGCGATTGAAGCCGCCACCAAGGCTATTAATTCACCTTTGCTGGATTTTTCTATTAAAGGCTCAAAAGGTATCTTATTTAATGCTTCGGGTTCTGATGTAACATTGCAGGAAATTCAAGATGCCGCCAAAGTTATTACTCAACATGTAGAAGCCAAAGCCCAGATTATTTTTGGCGCCGTTAAGAATACTGAACTTAAGAAAGGAGAAATTAAGATAACGGTGATTGCAACCAAATCGTAATGACGCCTTCAAAAATTCTTTTTTGTTTTTGCATTTCATTTATTATCGGCATCGCTTTGCAGTCGCTACTAAAAATCCCCCCAATGTTTATTTGGGCTTTTTTGTTGCTGGGGGTGGTTTGTATCGCCGCTTCTTTTTTCACCCTTCGATTTCACTTGGGGCAGGCAAAAAAAGAAGCGGCGATTATCGGCTTTTGCCTATTATTTTTAATCCTAGCCGTCACGCGTCTGCAAGTTTCTGAATTTGCCGTTTTGAATGATTCAATGAGCATATTAAATGATAACTCTGATAAGATCACTTTGACGGGCAAAATTATTGACGCGCCGGATATTAGAGAGACTTCTCAAAAGTTATCAGTCAAAATTGATAATACCCAAAGTGTGGTTTTGGTAACAACGAGTCTATATCCCGAATATAAATACTTGGATCAAATAAAAATAACTGGCAAACTAAAAACTCCTTTTGTCACTGCGGATTTTAATTACAAAAATTATTTAATGAAAAATGGCATATATTCTGTGATGGATTTTCCTAAAATAGAATTAATGTCAAACGCTAAAGTACTTTCGCTGTCAGAATCTTTGTACCAAAAATTACTAAGCTTTAAAACAACATTGAAAAAATCCATTTGGACTCAATTTTCTGCGCCTCACAGTGCTATTATAGAAGGCATTATGTTGGGTGGGACAGCCAATATGGCAGAGGAAGTAAAAGAAAAGTTTCGCGCCACTGGCCTGACACATATTACCGCTATTTCCGGCTCCAATGTGGTGATTTTAAGTTCTATTTTAATGACAGCATTGCTGGCGCTTGGATTGTGGCGCGGTCAGGCTTTTTATATCTCAATTGTTTTCATCTGGCTTTATATCGTTATCGCTGCTTTTCCTGCTTCAGGCATTCGGTCGGCCATTATGGCCAGTGTTTTCTTATTGGCTCAAAAGTTTGGCCGACAAAACGCCACGGCCCGTGTTATTGTGTTAACTGCAACGCTCATGCTTTTGCAAAACCCCATGCTTTTAGCTTACGATGTAGGCTTTCAACTTTCCTTTTTAGCTTCACTGGGAATTATTTATGGTAAGCCGGCCATAGACTATCTGTTGGTATTTTGGAATAATCAAACAGCCTCATTTTTCTTAAGTATTCTTTCCGTGACCCTGGCTGCTCAACTCTTTACCTTGCCGATAATTATGTATTATTTTAAAACTATTTCGCTGGTGGCGCCCATTACCAATTTACTGATTATTCCCATTATTGATGCCGTGATGATCTTTGGATTCTTAGCCGCTTTTTTGGGGATTTTTTCGTTCGGTTTGGGGTTTATTTTTTCTCTGCCGACATACTTTATCATGCTCTATTTTATGAAAGTGGTGGATATTTTTGGAGAGCCTTGGGCGGTCAAATCGATTAACGGCATATCGTGGGTATGGATTTTTATATATTATGTGACGCTGGCAATCATTATTTGGCTTTTTAATAAAAAGGTAAAATCTCAGTTTATTGGGTATTAAAAGAGGGTGGCCTTGACAAGCCTGCTTGCAGGGTGTATGATTAAGGTATGCTGTGATTGCGTCATGTTGGCGTGATTATAAGCAATAGTTGGCGAACACCTACGAAAGGAAAAAACGCCATGGCTAAGATTGAGCAGATCCTTCAATTTCTCGCGGTTTTGATCCAGACGCTGAACGTGATCGTGACGAAAATCCCGGTCAACGTTTTGCAGTGGTGGATCGAGCATCCAGAAGATCGGCAAAGGTTCTTGCTGGGCCTTTGCAAGATTCCAGAAGAGCCGACTTGCTTGTGGCACCTGGATGCCGACGGTACCATCCGTTTCACCGTCACGTCTAACGGCAGAACGGGTGAGCAATGGATTGCTCACTTTGAAGCGAAGGGTATCTATCTGTCCAGCTACGCCAAGAGTGTCCTTCGCTCAAAAAAGTTCAGGGCGACGAGCGGTGTTGTTTACAACATCGCCGTTATCCCAGGAAAGTTCTGGGATACCAACGATGAGCGTCGTACCAAAGCCATCCGCAAGGAGGCCGAAGAAACGCGCAAGTGGCAAAAGCCAGAAGCCGAAGTTGGCTGTCTCATCCGCGATCTGTTCACGGACGAGGAGATTGCCAAGATGGGCTTGACATGGATCATTACGATGCATGAGCCCATCGAAGATTCCGACGGCAGCCCTGGCTTGCTTGGCACGGACCGCTATGATGGTCCGAGGCTCTATGCCTACTATGACAGGCCGGATGACTACTGGCATGCGTACTACGGTTTCGCCTTTGCCGTCCCCGCAAGTATCTAATAAGAACTTTGTTCTTGAGACTTTGGCCTCGTCGGCCCTTGATCTTCTTGAACTTAGTTCGGCCCTCATCAGCAGATGAGGGCAGTTTTTTTGTAAAAAATATGATATAGTAATTTCGGTTAGGCGAATACGCTCGAAATTACGATTTCAGGCTGCCGAAGCTAATTTTTGTATATTGAGAATACTTTTGACTAAGGTTGAAAGTAGAGAAAAATTCGCTTTACGAATTTGGATATACGACGATTCTAAAAATAAAGATACTTGGTGCAAAATATTATGGTAGTTTAGCTACCGAATTAGATACAGCCCTGAAAGCACAAGCGCTTAAGGGGTAGTGGTATGGGTGATATTTTGCACAATTCCGACGGCAACCCTAACTTGCTTGGCACGAACCGCAATGATGGTCCGAGGCTCAATGCCTACTATGACAGGCCGGATGACAACTGGAATGCGAACAACGGTTTCGCCTTTGCCGTCCCCGCAACTCTCTTATTTTTTCTCTCCTAATTTGGGAGAGTTTTTTATTAATTGTCCCTGCCAGCCACCCAGCATCTTACCAATCTCATTTACTTTTAAAGAAATATAAATATATTTTTTGTCGTTGAGAGATTTTGTTTCCCAGAGAATCATTAAAAAGATTTTAATGGTGTCAGTTTTTCTAATAGCTTGGCGTACGTAGGGTAACTTTTCTTCTTTGGATAGAAAACTGGCAGTCACTATGGCTTCTATACAGTGGGTAAACAATTCATCAATTTTCTGTGCCAAAGTATGTCTATGTGTTTTTGGCACAATCAGGTAATATTGATACCAAACTAAATAAGCCTCTTTGGCTTTTTGCAAAATAGGCAAAAGGGATGGGGGGGGGTTAAAGGAATTTGTCATATGAATTATGAATATTTAATTAGTATTGAAAATTTATTGCTAGCTTGGCAGGATTTTTTGATTGGAAAGAAAATGAAAAAAGACGTCCAAGAATTTCAATTCAACCTAATGGATAACATACTAGCACTTCATCAAGATTTAGCAAGCGGAATATATAAACACGGTGGCTACCAAGAGTTTAAAATCAATGACCCTAAACCCCGCACTATCCATAAAGCCACCGTGCGTGACCGATTGTTGCACCACGCGGTGTATCGGGTGCTGTATGACTATTTTGACGAGCGTTTTATATTTGATTCATATTCCTGTCGGAATAATAAAGGTACTCACCGAGCCATTTCGCAGTTTAACTCTTTTGCCCGAATAGTCTCAAAAAACCATACCCATGCCTGTTGGGTACTCAAGTGCGACATCAAAAAGTTTTTTCATTCTATTGATCAGCGTATATTGTTGGAAATATTGGAAAAATATATTCCGGATAGCAATATCATAAACCTGCTGGCTAACATTATCGGCAGTTTTGACAGCGGCAGGCCGTGCACCGGCCTGCCGCTGGGTAATCTCACCAGCCAGCTTTTTTGCAACATTTATATGAATGAGTTTGATCAGTTTGTAAAACATACTTTACGCATAAAACATTATGTAAGATACGCGGACGATTTTGTGTTTTTATCAGAAGATAGGCAGTATTTAGAAAGCTTAATTCCATTAATCAATGAATTTTTACAAAGTAGATTAAAATTATCTTTGCATCCTGATAAACTGTTCATTAAAACCTTTTCTTCAGGTGTAGATTTTTTAGGGTGGGTGAATTTTAACGACCACAAAGTTATTCGCACTAAAACTAAGCAAAGGATGTTAAAAAGATTAAAGAAAAGTAACTCTTTGCAAACAATAAGTTCCTATTTGGGGTTGTTAAAACATGGGAATACTGAAAAGATTAAAAATAGGTTATAATGGGTATATGGAAAATAACGTAAATAAAAAAGCGTGGGTGATTGCCGCTGATATGGGCTATGGTCATCAACGGACTGCCTACCCACTAAGAAGTGTAGCTTTTGGCGGTAGTGTGATTAATGCCAATAATTATCCCGGTATTCCCACTAAAGATAGTAGATTTTGGCATACCACCAGAGTGTCTTATGAATTTATTTCACGCTTCAGAAGCATTCCTTTGGTCGGTATATTCCTTTTTTTATTTTTGGATAGATTTCAAAAGATATTGGGTTATTATCCCAAAAGAGATTTATCTAAGGCTAATATTTCCGGTAAAATTATTTTTTCTTCTATAAAAAAGGGTTGGGGCAGAAACATAATAGAAAGGTTGGCTAAAAACCCTCTGCCATTGATTAGTACTTTTTTTACGCCCGCTTTTATGGCGGAATACTTTAACTATCCAAATGATATTTATTGCGTTATTTGCGATGCCGATATTGCTCGGGTTTGGGTGCCCATAGATGCCAAAAAAACCAGAATAACATATTTAGTACCAAATACGTGGACGCGCGATCGGTTAAAGTTATATGGCGTAAAAACTGAAAATATCATATTGACCGGCTACCCTCTGCCGAAAGAAAATGTTGGTCACCAAAAAGAGATTGTCAAAAAAGATTTGAGCCGACGTATTGTAAATCTTGATCCAATGGGTAAGTACCGAAATTTATATTCCCCTTTGATAAAAAGTTATTTAGGGCATGTGCCTAGTTTATCAGATCACCCTTTGACTTTGATGTTTTCCATAGGTGGAGCGGGTGCTCAAAAAGAGATTGCGTTAGCCATTATCCACAGTTTGCGTGAAAAAATTAAATTAAGGCAGGTTCGTTTTATTGTTGCGATTGGTGTAAGGCAAGAATTAAAAACATATTTTTTGAATCAGATCCATAAACTTGGACTGGACGATGGCGTCAAGGTCTTGTCAGGGAAAAATATTCAGGAGTATTTTGACGCATTTAATGAAACGTTGCGGACTACGGATATTTTGATGACCAAGCCTTCCGAATTGTCTTTTTATGCTGGCTTAGGTATTCCCATTATTATTCAACCACCGATTGGATCGCAAGAGGATTTTAACCGGCGTTGGCTTTTACACGTTGGTGCCGGGGTTGATCAGGAGAACCCAAGATATACACAGGAGTGGCTCTATGATTTGTTGGAGACGGGAGATTTAGCGGAAATGGCGATGCAAGGTTTTGTGGAAATAGAAAAAATGGGAACGTATAATATAGAAAATATCATTCATAATGTCTAAATTTTTTAAAACAACATTGATAGTGTTAGTTGTATTTTTTATGCTTTTTTTATACGCACTGTTTATAGTTAAACCATCAGAGCAAAAAAATATTACTTGGGGAGTTAATTTTTCTCAAATGCAAACTGAAGCCTTAAAACTGGAATGGAAGAAAGTCTATCTGGCTATCTTGGAAGATTTAGGCACTCAACATATTAAGTTACACACTCAATGGGATTTTGTTGAAGGAACGACATCTGGCGATTACTACTTTAATGATATTGACTGGCAGTTAGAACAGGCCAAAAAACATAATGTTGATATTATTTATGTCGTAGGAATGAAAACGGGTAGGTGGCCGGAGTGCCATGTGCCAAGCTGGGCCAAGAAGCTTTCAAAAAAAGAACAACAAGACAGTATCTTGCATTATTTGAAAGAAGTGGTTATAAGATATAAGAATAATGGTGCTATTGTTGCTTGGCAAGCTGAAAATGAACCGTTCTTTAACTTTGGTATTTGTCCTTGGTACGATGCAGATTTTTTAAAAAAAGAGGTGGCATTGATAAAATCTATTGATAACACAAGGCCGGTGGTTATTTCTGATTCGGGAGAACAATCAATGTGGCTTAAGGCAGCCAAGTTGGGTGATATTGTGGGGTTTACTACTTATAGAAGGGCATGGTTTCATATTAATAACAAAATTGGTTTCTATATTAATTTCCCCATTCCCCCTATTGTGTATTGGTATAAAGCCAAATTAGTGCAAAGTTTTTTCTCAAAAAAGGTAATTGGAGTTGAGCTCCAGGCAGAGCCTTGGATAAACGGATCTTTTCACGAAGTGCCTTTGTTTGAACAAGAAAAAACTATGAATTTGTTAAAGTTTAAAAATAATATCCAATATGCCAGGGCTACAGGCTTGGATACTTTTTACCTTTGGGGCGCGGAATGGATGTACTGGTTAAAAGAAAGCAAACAAAATCCGGAAATTTGGGATGAGGCTAAAAAGTTATTTATGTAATTATAATTATGTTATCTTGGCTTTTCATTATTATCCTATCGTATCTATTTTTTAGTTTTTCTTTTTTTGGAGATAAGCTTATTTTGTCTGCCAAATCAGCCTCGGCTGCTTTGAATCCTAAGTTCTATACATTTTGGATAGGGGTAATGAATATATTAGTTATTTTTTTGCTCCCGTTCACCACGCTTAGTTTGCCAAGCGTAATGACCATGGTGTGGATTATAGCCACCTCACTGGTATCGACGCTGGGTCTTTGGGCAATGTTTTGCGCTCTTCAAAAGTTTGAAGTTTCACGTGTTATGCCCACCATAGGAGCCCTGCAACCAATTTTTGTGTTACTATTAAGTTGTTTGGTTTGGGGTGGTCAAGTGATTAGTGGGCGGATTTTATTGGCATTTACGTTGTTGCTTTTTGGAAGTATTATTATTTCCATTGAGAAAACATCAAAAATAACCGGTGAATTCTTGGTCTTAAATATCACTGCTTCTTTTCTGTTTTCTTTGGGATATCTCTTTTCTAAATTTGTATTTTTGCACCAAACATTTTTGCAGGGATTGTTCTGGATCGGACTATCCACTTTTTTATTTTCTTTGATATTTCTTACTGATACAGCGTTGCGCTCTCAGGTTTTTTCAAAAAAAGCGACAGTCAACAAAAAAACTGCTATACTTTTTATTTTTACACAAACTGCCGGCGGTATCGCCAATATTTTACAGAGTTTGGCGATTTACTTGGTACCCATCTCGTATTTAGCGATTGCTAATTCCTTAAGGGGAATACAATATATATTTTTATTCGTCATTACCATATTTTTTACCCTTTTTTCCCCAAGTATATTAAAAGAGGAAATTTCTAAGAAAGTAATTATCCAGAAAACATGCTCTGTGTTGGCGATTATTTTGGGATTAGCTATTTTGGTGATAAAATAAACCTTAAATTTACTATTATGCTAAGTATTATTATTCCCACGCTTAACGAAGAAGAATTTTTACCCTTTTTATTGGAATCTATTAAAAAGCAAGATTTGGTTGACTACGAGATAATTGTGGCAGATGCCGGTTCCAAAGATACAACGGTTGCCATTGCAAATCAATATGGTTGTGTGGTTACCAAGGGTGGTTTGCCGGCTAAGGGCAGAAATAATGGCGCTAAAGTTGCCAAAGGCGATTTACTCTTTTTTATTGATGCTGACACCATACTACCTGATGATTTTTTTAAAAAATCTTTAGAAGAATTTTATGCAAGAAATATAGATATCGCCAGTTTTTGTTTACGTCCTTTTCCGGAAAAAAAGCTGTCTTATTTTTTGATGAATACTTTTTATAATAAAATGATAGTGGCCCTAGAGGCCGTGTTGCCTCATTCGGCAGTGGGAATTTTAGTCAAGAAAAACCTTTTTGAGAAATTAAATGGCTATGATGAAACCATTCAGTTGGCCGAAGACCATGATTTGGCCCGGCGGGCGATGAAAAAAGATGGGGAAGGGGGGATAATACGATCAACAGAAATTTTAGTCTCAGATAGGAGATGGCGTCAAGATGGTTGGGTAAAAACTGGTGCCAAATATTTGCTCTGTGAATTACACATGATTTTTATTGGACCCGTAAAATCCGATATCTTCAAGTATAAGTTTAACCATTATAATGAAAATAAAAATAGCTAAGTTGTTTTGGATGGCCGTAACTTTTTTTGGTACGCCAATTTGCTATATTGCTTTGATTTTTTACCCGTATTTTTTTATCATAATGTTAGTGGTTGAAATATTCTGTTGGGGTATTAAGTTTTTCTACCACAAAGAAAGACCCGTACCTTTTCCTCGTAATTATTTTTACCAAAAAATTAATGCCAATAGTTTTCCTAGTATCCACACTGCCCGAGCTTCTGTTCTAGCAACATGTGCCATTTTGCTTTATCCGTCTTTTATGCTTATGGTATCTGGTACTATTTTTGTATGGCTAGTAGGTTATTCTAGAATATTTTTGAAAAAACATTACCTTGTGGATGTGATATGCGGAGCCTTCTTGGGTTTTGGAATGACTCTTTTGATATTTTATTTTAGATGATATAAAATAAGTGTATGTATAACTTACCCGACTTTAATAGCGATGAATTCCAGAAAAAGTTTTCAAAAATCTTGCGTCATAAGGTTTTGCAGGTTTTTTTGCTGGTACTGATTATTTTTGTAGCATCACAGTTTGCCATGGGTCGTTTGTCTCTGGAAGATATTAAGAGTCGCTATCATACTTTTATGGAGGGGGTGAAAAACAGTGTAGAGTATCAATTCACGCTGGCTCCAAAACCGGCCGAAAAGTATGTTTCACAAATTTCGTATGAACAAGCTGTTATTAATGCTGTTAAATCGGCTAGTCCATCGGTGGTCAGCATTGTTATTTCCAAATATTTGCCGGTCTACGAACAGCAATTAATTAATCCGTTTGGCGAAAATTCACCCTTTGACATTTTAGTTCCACAGCAGGTGCAAAAGGGCAGTAAATATCAGGAAGTGGGTGCGGGGTCGGGGTTTATTGTATCGGAAGATGGATTGGTTTTAACCAATAAACACGTGGTGTCGGACAAAAAAGCAGATTATACGGTTTTTACGTCGGATGGTAAAAAGTATAAAGCTAAGGTGTTGGCGCTAGACCCGGTACAAGATTTGGCGATTATAAAAATCACCCATTCGACAGACTCAGGGCAGGCCGAAAAATTCCCCGCCATATTGTTGGGCGATTCAAATGGGGTTCAGATTGGTCAGGGAGCGATTGCGATTGGCAACGCATTAGGGCAGTTTTCTAACACAGTTTCAGTGGGTGTGGTGTCGGGATTAGGTAGAACGGTGAACGCTTCCGATCAAGCTGGCAGTTTTTCTGAAACCTTGGAAGGTATTATTCAAACCGATGCCGCCATTAATCCGGGAAACTCCGGCGGGCCACTCTTAAATTTAAAAGGCGAAGTGATTGGGGTCAATACGGCTATGGCGCAGGGCAGTCAGTCAATTGGTTTTACAATTCCCATTAATATTGCCAAGCGCGACATCAACCAAGTGGCTGCCACTAACAAAATTGTCTATCCGTTTTTGGGGGTCAGATACGTGCTCATAGATGAAAAAGTCAAAGAAAAATATAATTTGAAGGTGGATTATGGTGCATTGGTGATGAAAGGCGATAATGGTGAATCGGCGACCACCAAAGATAGTCCGGCTCAAAAAGCGGATATCAGAGAAAAAGATATTGTATTGGAATTAAATGGGGAGAGGGTAACTTCAGCTAATTCTTTGGCTAAAATAATTCAAAAATACAGACCGGATGACAAGGTTAGGTTAAAGGTATTACGAGGTGAAAAAGAAATGGACATTGAAGTGGTGCTAACAGAGAGGAGTTAAAAATTGACTTTTTGGGGGATTTAGATAGAATATAATTCAGTTAATCCAATACTCAAAAGAAAGGGGTTTTTGTGGACGACTCATTGTTGAGTAGATTCCTAAGCGGTGCAATGTCTTATCGTCAAGCGTCAAAATTGATGCAAATCATGAGTGGGAGGTCAGATCTTCCTCTTTCTGAACAGTTGACCGCTCTGACCGATGCTGAACTGACTTTGCAGTCAGTGCTTGATATGACACTCCTTAGGATTGCTGAAGCCAGAGCAAATATTATGTCTGAATAATTGTAGGCCCGCCTCCAGAGAGGCGGGATTTTTTTTGCAAAAAAAGCGAGCACTGGGATGCTCGCTTGAAGCTGATTTTCTCAGCTTCTTTCGTAGTCACTTTTCTTTTTCTGTCAGTTCCCTGACTTCAATTTTTCGCCACCCTATTTGTCCAGAAACACCGATAACTATAAATCGCTTGGGCCTCTCTTTTGCGAACAGTACAAGGTGGTCACTTCCATCTTTAAGGTTTCTGACGAGCCCTTTTAGCTTGCCATTTTTGTCCCGGAAAGAGAATAACACCTCATAAGATATGCCTTTTTTAAGTCTAGCATCAGGGTGATACCCTTCTTCTCCATGTAGTTCCAGGTACCAAACCGATGTCGTTAGCCCAAAAAAGAGGAGGGTAATAATGAACATGAAGATTGGCATAACTCCACCTTCTCTCCAGCAGAGCCCCATAGCCGTGGCAAAGACGATTGTAATGGTTAACGACACCAAAAAACAAATATCTCCAGTCTGCATTTTTCACCTCTTTAGCGTAAGAGTTATTTACCGTTGTTAAAATGCTATAATATTATAGCTATAATGTCAATACTTAGCACTCGCTATTGCACTCTGCTAGTTTTTTGCTATAATAAAATCAAATAAGTGATATAATAAAAATATGATGCAACCGGGCGGAGCTAATTTTACCAACAAAGCACAGGATGCCATTATGTCGGCTCAAGCTTTGGCACAAGAAAAAGGCCAACAGCAAATTGATGCCCTGCATTTGCTTTTTTCATTGCTTAACCAAGAGGGTTCGGTGGTTTTGACTATTATGCAAAAATTGGGCGCCGATGTTGATGTATTAAAAAAGAAGGCGGAGGCGCAACTTTCCAGAATTCCCGCCATGACTGCACCTACCTCGTTTGGCCAATTTTATTTAACCCAAGACATGGCCAAAGTACTTGATCGGGCTCGTCAAGAATCTATGAATATGCAGGATGAGTTTATTTCCGTTGAACATTTATTCCTCGCGCTCTTAGAAGTTAAATCCTTGGCCAAAGAGGTGTTGGAAAGACTGGATTATCAAGAAGTTCTGAAAATGTTGGCGCAACTTCGCGGTGGTCAACGTGTAACGGACCCCGAACCAGAATCCAAATACCAAGTTATTGAAAAATATACCAGAAACTTAACCGACATGGCCGCTGCCGGAAAAATTGACCCGATTATTGGCAGAGATAACGAAATTCGCAGATTAATGCAAATTATTTCCCGCAGGACTAAAAATAATCCGGTGTTAATTGGGGAAGCCGGCGTAGGAAAAACCGCCATTGTTGAGGGTTTTGCCCAACGAGTGGCTCGTGGCAATGTGCCGGAATTTTTACGCAATAAAGAAGTTATTTCTTTAGATTTGGGCTCAATTATTGCTGGCACCAAATACCGCGGAGAATTTGAAACAAGAATAAAAGCTTTGTTAAAAGAAATCAGCCGAACTCCGGATAAATATATTTTGTTTATTGATGAATTACATACGCTGGTTGGTGCGGGAGCGGCCGAGGGAGCTATTGATGCATCTAATTTATTAAAGCCGGCTCTAGCTCGCGGAGAACTTCGGGCCATTGGAGCCACCACTTTAAAAGAGTACCAAAAATATATTGAAAAAGATCTCGCTCTCGAACGAAGATTTCAGCCGATTTATGTGCAAGAGCCTACACTTGAAGATGCGACGGCTATTTTACGCGGTATTAAAGAAAAATACGAAGTGCACCATGGTGTGAGAATCAAAGACTCGGCTATTAAGGCCGCGGTTGAATTGAGTTCACGCTATATTTCAGACCGCTTTTTGCCCGATAAAGCCGTAGATTTAATGGACGAAGCTGGTAGTGCTTTAAGGTTGGAAATTGAATCCGAACCGCAGGAATTAGAAAAATACGATGAAGAAATTACTAAACTAGAGATTGAAAAACAGGCTCTAAAAAAGGAAAAAGATTCTGAAAAACGATTAAGGGTCATTGCTAAAGAGTTGGCCGAAATAAAAGAAAAAACTAAAGAATTGCGGGCAAAATGGTCTGCCGAAAAAGAATTGATTAATAAAATTAAAGTTATCAGGCAGAAAATTGACGGATTATACAATCAGACTGAAATTGCTCAGCGCGAAGCTGATTTGGAAAAAGTAGCTGAAATAAAATATGGTAAGATTCCAATGCTTTTGAAAGAACAAAAGTCCATTGAACAAAAATTGATAAAATTGCAAAAAAGCCATCACTTTTTGAAAGAAGAAGTCACTGAAGAGGACGTGGCTAGGGTTGTTTCCCGATGGACTGGAATCCCGGTCATGCGTTTAATTACCGAAGAGGCAAAAAAGCTTGAGTTGATGGAAAAAACGCTTAATAGGCGGGTTATTGGCCAAGAAGAGGCCATCAGTGCCATATCCCGCGCAATACTTAGAGCTCGTGCTGGCATTTCTGAAGAAAACAAGCCTTTGGGAAGCTTCTTGTTTTTGGGGCCGACGGGAGTGGGTAAAACAGAGACGGCAAGAGCCTTGGCTGAGTTTTTATTTGATGATGAAAAAGCCATGATTCGGCTGGACATGTCTGAGTATATGGAACGCCATACCGTATCAAAAATTATTGGCAGTCCGCCCGGCTATGTGGGCTATGAAGAAGCTGGACAGTTAACTGAAAAGGTCAGACGAAGACCATATTCGGTAATTTTGCTGGATGAAATTGAAAAAGCTCACCCCGAAGTGTTTAATATTTTGTTGCAGATTTTTGAAGATGGCAGATTGACCGATTCAAAAGGCCGGTTGGTCAGTTTTAAAAACACTATTATTGTTATGACCAGCAATGTGGGCAGCGATTTTATCAACAAAATGTCCGCCATTGGATTTGGCAACAGTCCAGATAATTCTCAAAGGGAATCCATGAAAGACAAGGCGGAAGAGTCGCTTAAAAACCAATTTCGACCAGAGTTTTTGAATAGAATCGATGAAATTGTTATATTCAATTATTTGAAAATCGATCAAATTAAAACAATTGTGGATTTGGAAATGTCAAAAGTGGCCAAGCGACTGGCTACCAAGTTTATTAGTATTAATATTTCTGAAAAAGCCAAAGAATTTTTAATCAAAGAAGGATTTGATGCAAATTTGGGAGCAAGGCCACTTAAGCGCATAATTCAAAGGTTAATCTTAGACCCGCTTTCCATTAAGATTGTAACAGGTGAAATCATAGAGGGTTCGCGTGTATTGATTCAGGTTCAAGATGGCAGTATCACTTTTGAGATACCCAGGTTATTGCCCAGGATGACAATTCAAGAAAAAGTGAGTTCAAAGAAGTGATAGGTTCACTATTACTAGTATGTTTTCTACGAGAAAAATAGTTATTCTTTTTGTGATACTTTTTGCGTTTTTGGTTATCTTCTTTTTTAAAAAGGAATTTTTGTTTGGTGCCATATCGTATCCTAGGGCATGGGTGCCGGGTTTGATCACTACAAATGAGTTGGCTGTTAAAGAAGTTTCTAAACTTAAAGCAGAACTTAAAACTGAATCAGAACCCGAAAATAATCTCGTTGTCGTAACTACCGTACCTGAAAATGTCCCATCAAAAGTGGATCAAACCAATGATTTGATTGTCAAGATTGATGCACTCCAAGCTGAATTGGCTACTCAACTAGCCTTGGAAAATCCGGCACCGCAAAAAGCGCCCGAGCCTTTGCCTGTTGAAGTTTCAAACAGTAGTACTTATCCAAGATTGTTAATTTCCGAAGTTGAAATTGGTGGCATTAATGATGAACAACAGGAATTTGTGGAACTGTATAACCCAGGCGAACAACCAGTCGATTTATCCGGTTGGTATGTACAACGTAAGACAAAAACATCTGCTAGTTTTTCAACTTTTGCGGCTAGTACGCTATTTTTGGGAAAAATCATTTATGCTCATGGATATATTGTGATTGCTCGTCAAGGTTTTGGTGCCGGGATGGTTGACATTTTTGTTGACAAACCCCTGACCGATGACAACACACTAGTTTTAAAAAATCCGGCGGGGGAAATTTCGGATAAATTGGGATGGGGATTGGCTGAAGATAAAGATGGTTTGCCAGCGCCAAATCCGATCCCTGGTCAAAGTATTGGCAGAAGTGAGAATGAAATGGATAGTGATAATAATGCCACAGATTTTGTATTAGATTTTTTAACACCGCATGAAAAAAACAGAATATATGTGGCTCCATTAGTATCGGTGGAAACAGTCAACGGTGGTGGAGGAGGCTCGGCGCCTTCACCCGAGCTTGCCCAAATTACCATTAGTGAAGTTCAGGCCGAAGGACAAACGGTTAAAGATGAATTTGTAAAGCTCTATAATGCGGGGGATAAGGTTGTAGATTTGACCGGATTTACCCTAAAAAAGAAAACTGCCAGTGGTACGGAAAGTAATTTGGTAGGCAAAGGAGCTTTTTTAGGAAGCATTGCATCGCACAGTTATTTTTTAATTGCTCCACAGGCCAATGAAGATGGCACGGAAAATTATACGGGCACTATTGCGCCTGATTTACGTTATTCTGGAAAAACATTTTCCATTGCTTTTACTAATACGGTATTACTTTACGACAATGAAAATCGCTTATTGCATGAGCTGTTAGTGGTTGAACCGGTCGCGCTTCCCGTTGAATCTCCCGTTAAATCTCCTGTTGCAGTCCCTACCCCTACGCCACCAGTCCTTACCACTACGCCTCCAGTTTTTACTTCAGTGATTATTAATGAAATTGCCTGGATGGGAACCTTGATTTCTCCTAATAATGAATGGATAGAATTATTTAATTCGGGAATTGAAGCGGTTGATTTGACGGGTTGGAAATTGGTGGCAACCGATGGAACACCCAATATTACACTGTCTGGAAATATTGGAGCAGGTGGATTTTATTTACTGGAAAGAACTGATGATACTTCAGTGCCCGATGTTACGGCTGATCAAATTTATACTGGGGCTCTTGGTAATGGGGGAGAAAATTTTTCTTTAAGTGATGCTTCTGGAAAAGTAATTGATCAAGTCAATGCCGTGACCGGTTGGCCGGCTGGTGATAATATTACCAAGCAAACTATGCAAAGAGTTGGTGGTGGTTGGCAAAGCAGTACTGCTCCTGGCGGGAATACAAAGTTATAACTTTTTTTATTTTCTAATCTGTGGTAGAATAACTAATTCCATTTTAATGGCTTTTTTTGTATATGGAAAACGATATAGTCAAAATTACGGGCGCTCTGTATAAATTATTGGAGGCGTTGCCCGATCAGGATCCGCTTAAAAACAAAACCAAGGAAAAGGCTCTGGCGGTTTTGGAAGGTGATTTAGGGGGGATTGCAGTTTTGGAAAAATATTTAGATGTGGCGGCTGGGCAGGGATGGATCAGTGCTATCAATGTGTTAATTCTTAAAAAAGAATATGCAGGGTTAAAAGGTAAGAAAATACCCATGAATACGTCTTATACAGATAGACAAAGTAAGATACTCAAGATATTGGAGAACAAAGAAAAAGCCCAAGTTTCTGATTTAATAAAACAATTACCTAATATTACCAAGCGTACTGTTCGACGGGATTTAGATGAATTGTTGAAAATGAAGATCATTACCAGAATCGGTGAATTTAATCAAGTTTTTTACCAAAAAGTTGATAGGACATCGTAATGTCCTAATAAAGCTTGAAAATGTCCTATCAATGTGCTAATATCTATGGATAATCTAAACCAACAATTTAGCCTTATTTACGACCAATACATAGAGAAAATATATCGATTTGTCTATGTTAAGGTCAATGTTGAAGCAATAGCCCAGGATATAACTTCCAGGGTGTTTACTAAGGGGTGGGAAACGTATCAAAAAGGGACGAAGATTGACAATATAGGTGCCTTCTTATACCAGATTGCCCGTAATATGGTGGTGGATTATTATCGCCAGAAGGGTAGGACACAAATGGTTTCGCCCGAAGATCTACCCGAGTTGGCTGATAGCCGGCCGGGGTTATTTGAAAAAGCGATTTTAAGTGCGGATATTGCGATGGTAAAAAATGCCATTCAGGATTTGAGCAAGGACTATCAGGATGTGCTGATCTTACATTATTTGGAAGACATGCCAACCGAGGATATCGCTCTTATTATGGACAGGCCTGCTGGAACCGTGCGAGTGATGATTCATCGAGGACTTACGGCGCTCAAGGAAAAGTTGGTGCAAGAATCGTAATTGTAACAAATATCAGTAATGTGCGTCATAACTGTAATGACCGACCAAGAACTTATTGCTAAACTCCAAGGCTTAAGACAAATTAAACCAAATACTGATTGGGTGGCTTTGACTAAAACTCAAATATTGGGAGCTCAATTGATGAGTTTTTCAAGTTTATTTTTCCAAAAAAAGTTTGTGTATGCCTTTTCAGTTTTACTCTTACTGTTTGTGGGAGCTTTTGGCTTAGTTGAATATACTAATCAACCCTTACAGCCAGCAGCTATTTTGGGAGAAACGAGTATTAAAAACAGCGTAGCGGCTTTCAAAATAACTTCTCAAAATAAAACAGCTTCCGCCAAGGAGTTACAGGATGTAGTTAAGGTATTAACTGATGCGATTACTAAAGATCCTAGGATGGCAAAAGAAGTGGCCTTGGAATTAAAAGGGGATAAAGCTTTGGCCATGATTGAAGGAGGAGCTGATGTAAGGCAAACTTCGGATACGTTATACAAAATCATTGATGAACAGATTATTAAAGATTTAAAAAATACCACCTTGACGCAGGATCAAATTATTGCTTTTGAGATTGGCCAGAAGTTATTTGATAAGGGAGAATATGTGATGGCTTTGGAGATATTCCTGAAAATCAATGAGTAGTTTATTCCTTTAATATTTGATAAGTCGTAAAAGTCCAGTTAATAGTTCGCGGGTGAGGTTTAACGATATAACATTCGTTGTTAATACGTAAAACCGCGAAGGTAATACTTAAAGCTCGCTTTGCGAGTCTGGGTTAACAGGACAAATAGGTCGATCGATGGTAAATAAAAATAAAAAATTAATACAAAAAACACAAAAAAAAATGAATATAAGAAAAACAATTATTTCAACTACAGTCGCTTTGACTATGGTTGCCTTAGTTGCTCCTGCCGCTGTTGGCGCTATCACTGCCGCAGATTTACAAGCTCAAATCAATGCATTAACGGCTCAATTGGGCACTTTGCAAGGATCTAGCTCTGTACCTGCAGCTTGCGTTGGCGTTACACTCAATATGAACTTGAAGCCTGGTATGAATAATGCACAGGTAAAATGTGTACAAGCGATTTTGAATGTTTCTCCAATGTCTGGTTACTTTGGTCCAAAAACCTTAGCAGCCGTACAAGCGTATCAGGCAGCAAATGGGATTACACCTGCAAGCCAGGTTGGTCCTATGACAAGAGCAAAGTTGAATGCTTGGTTAGCTGGTGGATCAGTGGTAACACTTCCTTCAACAAACCCAACAAACCCAACTAATCCCCCAGTAAGCAATGGCCCATTAAGTGCTATGCTTTCAACTGATAATCCTATGTCAGGATCTATCGTGACTGGACAGGCTACTGCTGATTTATTGCACGTTACCTTAACTGGAAACGGCACCTTAAACTCAGTAACACTGAAGAGGTCGGGAATTTCAGATCAAAACACTTTATCTAGCATCTATCTTTATGATGGCGCTGTTAGAATTACCGATGGATATTCTTTCAACAACAGTGGTGAAATCACCATCAATAACATTGGTCTTATGGTAAATGGTTCAAAAACCCTTTCCGTAAGAGGTGATGTTTCAACCGACACCACTAAAGCCGGACAAACTATTGCAGTATGGCTAACCAGCTTTACTGTATCAGGAGGTTCTGCTATGACATCTAGCATTGGTGGTAACACTATGTTTTTGGCTAACGGTTCTTCACTTGCATCAGTAACTATTACTGCCGCAGCTAGCACCGCTGTTCCAACTGCTAGTGTTAATGCCGGAACAACTGCTTATACTTTCTGGTCTGCTCCAGTTCAGGTTAATACCCGAACCGTCTGGCTGAAAGTGGCTAATTTCCGCATGATTGGTTCTGCTCCATCTGACGCCCTCTCAAACATTAAATTGTTCGTTGATGGCGTAGATACTGGCAAAACTGGTATGGTAAGCATGATCAACGGATCAAACTACATTACGTTTGATTTGATGGGTGCTCCTATCAGCTTGGCAACTGGTTCACACACTGTTGACGTTAGAGCTGACATTCAAAAAGGCACTAACAGGACAGTGCAAATCTCTGTTCAGCAAGCTGCTGATTTGATGATTCTTGATCCACAAGTTGGTGTTAATGTTGCAGTCAGCAGCACATCAGCCGGATCATTTAGCGCCAACAACGCAGGTACTATCACTATTCTTACCGGTTCGGTAACCGTAGTGGTTGACCCAACCTTCACCGCCATGACAACTGTTTCTGGAGGTGGAGCTAACACCGTTATTGGTAAATTCAAATTGCATGCTTATGGTGAAGATGTGAAAATTAATACTTTGAAAGTTATTCCTTCTATTCTTTCAGCAACCTCAACCGGAGCTACATGTACAACACATGCTACTACTGGAGTTGCTACAGGAACTTGCGGATTGAATAATGTAACATTGTACTTTAATGGTTCACAAGTTGGTACTCAGGTGACCTATTCATCTGGAACCTACACCATGGGAACAGTAACTTCAGGTACTGCTATTACCTACACGCTTGGTTCACAAGTAATTGTGCCAGCTGGAGTTGATAGCTGGATTGAAGTTAGAGCCGACCTACAGACAACTGCTTCAGTGGCTTACACTGGCGGAACCGTGAAAGTAGGTTTGCCTGCTGACTCTGTTAACTACGGACAAGGTATGAATTCTCAAGCATCATTGGCTGTCCCAACCGCTGCGGTTGCTACCAATGGTTTGACAATTTCAACCTCTGGCTTAGTAGTGGCCAAGAGCACAGCGTACCAAAATCAAAACATCACTCCTAATACAACTGGCGTGAAAATTGGTTCATACACTGTACAAAATCAAAGCACTTCACAGTCATTGAGGTTAACTTCATTGAGCATTGCTTCAACCATTACTACAACAACGGTTAGCAACTTCTCTGCATTGAAGACTTCAAACACCACTGGCGCTGGATCAACTCCTGTGCAATTATCAGGAACTTCATCCGGAACCACTTCAACTGATGTATTCTCGGTTAATGACACTTTGGCTCCAGGATCTTCAAAGGTAATTGATATTTTTGTTAACACTGGATCTGCTACAAGTGGAACCATCGTTACTACTTTGAACGTTTCATACACTGGTATGGTTGATAATATTTCAACTACTAGTGGTGCAACAACTGGTCAGACGCTAACTTTGGGAACCGGTACGATTGCCTCTCCTACTGTTGTTACTGCTTCAACCACTCCTGCTCAGTTTATTGCTGCAGCTGGTGGAGCAACTGGTGCCACTCAGGCAACCTTTAGCTTCGTTTCAACTAGTGGAGTTTCAACTATTACTGAATTGAAGTTCACGGTGACTGGTTCAGACGCAGTTAACTCACAAACCGTTACCAACGTTTGTGTGGGATCTGTGTGCGCCGCTCCAGTTTCTAACAATGCATACTTAACTGGTCTTAATCTGACGGTGCCTAATGGTGGCGGAGGATTGACTCAGCCAGTATTGGTATCATATTCTTCAATTGGTACTAATGGAGTTGCTTCAGCTAGTACTTCAGTTGTGGCTCTGACCTATGCTAAATACACATCAGGTGGAACCACTGCTACTATTGGAACTGCTGTAGTATGTACTGCAACTATTGGGGCTTCTTGCGACACAACCCTTTCAGTGGGCGGTGTAGCTGCTCCTTCTATGACCTTGGTTGGTTCAAAGCCTACGGTTGTTGTAACCAACAGCTCAAACTCTGGACTTAACATGGGTGCAGAAAATAAGATCGGAGAAGTTACAGTAACTGCTGATGCTAAAGGAAACATTAAGTTAAACGACTTGAAGTTTACCGTTGCATCTAGCAACTTCTCAACTGTTCCTACCTTTACCGGAGCTCGTATTGCCGATGGTAATACAACTGTTACTGGTTCAGGTTGCGGACAGGGAACTGCAGCCGCAGCTTCTCAAACCATCTTCTGTGAATTTGGTACCTCAGGTAATACCTTTACTACCACCACAGGCGTGGCAGATGTTGAAATCAACACTGACTACGATGGTTATCAAATCGCCGCTGGAACATCTAAGACATTCAGCTTATATGCTACAGTGAGTGCTGCTAATACTGGCACTGGAGTCGCAACGATTTCAAGCGCCTTAGTGGCCGCAGGCTTTAACTGGGACGACACCGCATCTGCTGTATTTAACGCAGATGGATCAGTTGCTACCACTACTGCTGGAACTAACCAGACAGGTGCAAGCATCTACAACTTCCCAACCAACAGCTACACCATTCATCAATAAGGTGAATCGAGTCTAGTCTGCGTTAGGAAACCAAAAACCGCCTTCGGGCGGTTTTTGGTTGTTGCAAACTTTTGGCAAAAAATATACTATTTATTAATGTTTAAAAGAGTTAAAATTATCATTCTGTGTTTTGTATTTCTGATCTTAGGAATTGCCGGTGGCTACTATTGGGGTTTTTCGATTGAACAAAAAGCGTTAGATAAAGCTTTAAATGCGATCCATCCCATAAGAGATCATTCTTCCTCCTATAAATTTATTTCTCCTTTATTGGCGTATATTATTCCGAGCGCCCAGCAGGAGAAAACCTTGGTTGCCCTAAAAAGCACTATTACTGATGTTATTGCCTCAGAGAAAAAGATCGGAGGACTAGCCGATGCCTCTGTGTTCTTTTATGATATGAATCGGGGGCGATGGATAGGTGTTAACGAAAAGCAAAAATACAATCCCGCCAGTATGCTCAAGGTGGTTACTATGATTGCCTACTTTAAAAAAGCCGAGATGAAGCCCAGCACGTTAAGCAAAAAATTGACGTACACCAAAGAAATGGATGCCCTTCTTAAAACAGGTTCATTCTATGCTCTTTCAGAATTACACATTAATACCAGATACACTGTAGAAAGTTTAATTGAAAAAGTTATTACTAAATCTGACAATGGTGCTCAAATATTATTGTCAAATTCTATTGATAAAAAAGAATTGGATACTGTTTACAGTGCCCTCAATATTGAAAATCCTGATGGCGCCCAGTCTGGTTTTTCTATTTCTCCACGCACCTATTCGCTCTTTTTCAGGATTATTTATTCAGCCACTTATCTTGACCGAGAGTTATCGGAAAAGGCACTGGGTATTCTTTCTAGGACCACATTTGATGACGGTATCGTGGCTGGCTTGCCAACCAATTTGGTGGTGTCCCACAAATTTGGAGAATACCTGGCAGGCTCTAATGATAGTGTCCAAGATGTGGAACTGCATGATTGCGGAATTGTCTATTATCCGGTTAACCCCTACTTTTTGTGCGTGATGACCAAGGGTAACAATCTTGATGAACTGAAAAAAGTCATTAAAAACATTTCTTCTTTAGTGTATCAAAACTACGGTAATTACAAATAGGTTAATTGGGGAGCGTCTTTAAAAACGCGTCCACGTTGGGTTTGGATTCCGGGGAGAGTTTTAGAACTTCAAGTGCTTCTTGTCTTGCTTCTTTATACTTTTCCAACTTACTGTAAAAGAATGCCAGCGATGAATGGTATTGGGCGCTGTTTGGCTTGATAGAAACTAGTTCTCTAAAAATGATAGATAGGTTTTGATAGTCTGGAATGGATGCATAAGCATCGGCCAGTGTGTTAAGCCCTTCTTCGCTGTGAGTGATAGCTGTTTTTTTATTTGCCAGGATAAAATCCTCTTTTGCTCCATCCGTATCTTTTAAGTATATTTTTGCAATGGATAAATAAAAATAACAGTCACCAAGGTCTTGATTGAAGGCAATACACTTTTCAGAATAATCTTTCATGACTTGGTAGTTGCCTGCCATCATCTGATTTCTTGCCTGCTGTATGAGAATTTCCGGGTGTTTTGGGGCCAGTTTTAAGGCTTCGTCAAGATGTTTATTTACATTTTCAAGCAGATCATTTTTTATTTTTACATCCTTTTCTTTCTTAGCCAAATCATTTCCAAATGTGGCCATGCCGATCCAATAGCGAACATATAGGGGCTGAATTTTTGTTGCCTCACCAATAACCTGTAAATCTTTAATAAGATAGGCGGTGTTATTTTCGGGGAAAAACTCGTTGCAAACTTTTGTAAACTCAACATATTTAAGTCTTGCATAGGCATCCAAAAAACTCTGTTTTTTTAAAAGATTGTCCATATCATACAATACTTCGCCGCAATATTTGTTGGCAACCAAAATGGCATTTTTATTAATTTGAGCGTTGATGAAAAAAGGTCTTACGTTATATTGCCAGCAAAAAAAGATGATGCCACCTGATAGTAGTATCATGATTATTAATTTTCCCGTACCACCATGAGATATCGTAAGGTCGGACCTTGCAATGCTTTTGTCCGGAGCGGCTAAGTGAAGTGAGTAGCCGATTAATAAAAATAATATAAGATAACTGCCAAATGCATCGAAGCTGAAAAGATTGGCAATAATGTAAGCAATAAAGCTGGCAATAATAGCGTGAGAAGTCGGATTTTTCATTTTGTAAAGTTGCCAAAAAAGTGTACCAAATAAGAAAATATATGCCAAAAGTCCCAAGACGCCTGCGTCAGAAAGTATTTGGAAAACTATGTTGTGCGCCCGGTCCCACCAAGCGATGATGCCGATAAGCGAAGAATTGGTGGGATTATAGTACTTATCAAATCCAACCGAAAAGTTTTCCATGCCATATCCTGTGAGTGGGTGTGCTTTTACCATGGAAAATTCAATCGGGAAAGCGTCAAAGCGAGAATCGGTTGTAAGGTTTTTAATGGAGAACCTTGGTAGAAGAGAGGTAAAAAGTGCCATGCATATTACTGAAGCAAGGGCTAGGATTATTAGTCCGAATGAAACTATTTTGGCTAGGTGTAATTTTTGGGATGGATACCAAATTAAAAAGTATATCAATCCAACCAAGATGCCAAGATAGGCGGCCCGAGATTCAGTAATAAATATAGCGACCGAAAAGAGCGCTAAAGCACCAAAATAATAGTTTTTTTTCCACCGCTCTTTTTCTTCAATTCCTTTGGAAAGAGTGATAAAGCATAATAGCAAAAGATAAATGGCCAGCAAAATGGGGTTGCCCATAGTTGAAGCAGGTCGACCTTCCACCGGTAAGAAAATGGACCTAAAAATATGGAAGTATTGCATAATGGCAATGAGAGAGACTAGTCCGCCAACGCCAATAGAAAGATTCCAAATCCTTTCCCAGTCATCTTTTGTAAGTAACAAAAAAGCCAATACGCCAAAGATAATATAACTGGCAAATGTGATAAAGCCACCACCGCGGATGGGGTTACCCCAAAGACTTAAGTAGGGGTCAACAGCAAAAATAGTTGATAGTAAAAAAGTAATGAAAACGGCTGCCAATGCCCAAGTAAGCGGATTTTTCTTGATGGAGTGCAGGTTCGGTGACGGTTGTTGGTATAAAAGTTGATAAATAAATAGTGTTAGCAATACTGCTAAAATAGATCTGAAAATAATGGTTTTGGCAAAATCGGGCGGGAAAAAGTAAGGGGGAAGATTAAGTGCTGGTAGGGTCAAAATAATGACAAAGCCTGCCAAATATATCCAAGAAATGATCTTTGAAATCAGGTTGTTTTTCATGTTAGTTTATGATATAAGTAAACAACATAAAAAGCAATGAAAAAGATAGTTATTACCTCCGGATTTTTTAATCCACTTCACGTGGGGCATATGAATTTAATGCGCGAAGCTAAGAAATTGGGCGATTTTTTGGTAGTAATTGTTAATAATGACGCACAAGTTAAGGTGAAGGGTAGCGTGCCGTTTATGCCCGAAAAAGAGCGACTAGCCATTGTTAAAGACATTAAACATGTGGACGCGGTTTTTTTGGCTACTGATAAGGACGGCTATGTTCCCGAAAGCTTAAAATCTATTGCCAAGCAGTATAAGGGCCAGCTCATTTTTGCCAAAGGCGGGGATCGAAATTTTGATAACCTTCCAGAATCAGAAAAGAATGTGTGCAAAGATTTTAATATAACAGTCATTAATAATGTGGGTGGCGGGAAGGTGCAGAGCTCGTCGTGGTTACTGGACAATACATTTAAAAAATAAGTCTATAGATTTAATGAGCACAAAAAGTTTTTTTTTAAGAAACACGAATACCCGGCAAACCATTTTTAAAAACACTTTTTGGTTGGTTTTGGCAGAGGCTGTATCTAGGCTGCTGGGATTGATTTTAATTATTTTCGTGGCTAGGACTTTCGGTGCCTTAGAATACGGTAAATTTACTTTTGCTCTTTCATTCGTATCGGTCATGGTCATTTTTGCCGATCTTGGATTAGTTGATGTCATAACCCGAGAATTCTCTCGCGACAGGTCCAAGGAAAGGGACTTTTCAATTGTTGTTACGCTCCATGGAATGTTGAGTTTTGCTTCTCTATTACTAATGGTTATTGGGTCTTTTTTTATTACTAACGATGCGGTGATCCGCAGTATGATTTGGGTGTTGGGGGTTTTTATATTAATCACCAACTTTTTTGGGATTTTTTACGCTTTCTTGCGTAGTCGCCAAAAAATGGAATATGAAGCAATCTTTAAAATGATTCAGTCGGGTATCATGACGGTGCTGGCTTTTTTTGTTATTTTTTATATTCCATCAGTTATTAATTTAAGTTATGGTTATTTAATTTCCAATACCATCTCTTTGTGTCTTTTGGTATCCGTTTTTTATGCCTACTTTCATCCAATAAAGCTGAGTTTTGATAGAAAAATGCTTGGTGTGCTAAAGTTATCTTGGCCGCTTACCTTTGGCTTTATTAACAGTTGGATTTTCATATTCATCAATTCTGTAATACTGGGTTATTTCGGCTTAATCGCGCAAAATGGTTGGTATAGTGCTGCTTCTAAAATTGCACTGGTCGCCGCTATTCCTGCCGATATTATTGTTAGAAGTTTTTACCCCGTTCTTAGTGATTTTTTTATTACTTCAAGGGAAAAGCTCCAAAGAAGCTGGGATTATTTAATGGAAATGATGATTTTTTTAACCATTCCGCTGGTTACGGGAGGCATTGCGTTAGCTTCAAAAGTTATATACTTCTTTTACGGATCTGATTTTGCCCCATCGGCTTTTGCTTTCCAGCTTTTAATGATGGTGATTGGTATTAGTTTTATTATTTACCCCTTCAGTGTAATTCTAGTTGTTTTTGATCAGCAAAAAAAGAATTTCACCCTTATTATTGTGGGAGTTTTTGTAAATATCATACTAAGCATTCTTTTTATCGGAAGATATGGTTTTTACGGAGTGATTATGTCCACCGCCATCTCTTTTTTAATCATTCTTTTGTTAACTATTGTCATTGCGGCATATATGACTTCCATTTCTCTTTACAATATAAATTTTTTAAAAAGTGCGTTTTTGGCGGGGACTTCTAGCTTGATAATGTATGCGGTAATCAATCTGTCCTTTACTCGAAGTTTACCTATTTATTATTTAGTTTTAATCGGAGTACTAACATACATTACGCCGCTCTGTGCAGGTTATTTATTGGCTAAAAAGTATAACATTATTTCTTATTTTCTATAATTTATGTATTATCGTACAATATTTTTCTTTGGTGTTTTACTCTTTTTCATTGGAATCATTGCGAATAACTTTGTAATAACTGTTTTTGCCTCAATTTGTATTGCCGTGGGCCTGGCATATAAAAATCAGTGGTTCAAGCGAGGTAAAGTAAAAATGGGACTGCATAGTTATGGTAATCCCTTGGCTAGAGTTTGGGTTAAAAAAGACGCAGTGGTTGTCATTGGTAAATATTGTTCTATTGCAGATAATGTGAAGTTTATCATCGATGGCAACCATAATATGAAGGCGTTCAGTACATTTTGTTTTAGAGAATTTTTTGGTTGGAAAGAGTATGAGTCCGATGGTTGGGGGAAGGGAGATCCTACGGTGGGCAATGATGTGTGGATTGGTAGCGATGTAACTATTCACTCAGGTGTTCATATTGGCGATGGGGCGGTGGTGGCAGGACAGTCAGTGGTGACTAAGTCCGTGCCTCCCTATGCTTTGGTGGCCGGTAATCCCGCAGTTATTAAAAAGTATCGGTTCAGCGAAGATGTCATCAAAAGATTATTGGCGAGCAAATGGTGGGACTTGCCGGAAGAGATTATTCGTAGAGAATTAATGCCTCATAGAATGGATGTCGAAAAAATCTGCCAAATTGCGGAAAGATTTAAAAGCACCACAACATGGAAGAACCGTTAGTTTCAGTCATCATTCCAACGCATAATCGTTGCCGGCAGGTTGTCATGGAGGATTAAAATGGCAATAGGGGGCTTTCGGTGATATACTCAAAAAATACTATGTATTCCATGACTTGGCTAAATGATATATATTACGTGTTCTTCCTTCTTTTGGTGGCGTTTTGGTATTTTGTCAAAAAGCAAGATATTAAGACAAACTATCAAAAGCTCTTTTTACTGGGCATGGTGTTACTGCTAGGTTCTTTATTTATTCCATTGGATGTGGCGGGTTTAAGTAATACTTTTTTGGTGTTGGGTACGATATATTTTGTTATTGGTTTTATTAATAAAGATAGGTGGGTAGGCGAGGGTAAGGTAATTAAAGGTCTGCATAGTTACGGCGAGCCTTGGGTGAGGGTGTGGAATCGCAAAGATGCTGTGGTTACCATAGGAAAGTATTGCTCCATGGCTACGAATATCTCTTTTGTGATTGATGGGAATCATTATGCGAATCATTTTAGCAGTTTTCCTTTTCGAGAAATGCTTGGCTGGAAAGAGTATCCGTTGAGTAATTGGGGCAAAGAAAATCCAGTGGTTGGCAACGATGTTTGGATTGGTAGCAATGTGGTTATTTATTCCGGAGTGAATATCGGAGATGGCGCGGTAATAGCTGGCCAGTCGGTGGTGACCAAATCGGTGCCTCCTTATGCAGTAGTGGCGGGCAATCCGGCAGTTATTAAAAAGTATCGGTTTAGCGAGCAAGTTATCGAAAAGCTTTTGCGTTATAGGTGGTGGGATTTACCAGAAGAAATTATCCGTGAAAAGTTAATTCCACACATGGATAATATTGAAAAAGTTTGTGAAATTTTGGAAGAAATAAAGAATAAGCGGTAACAAATGAATCCATTAGTTTCAGTTATTATTCCCACGTATAACCGGCAAGACTTAGTTGGCCAGGCAATTAAGAGTGCTTTGGCGCAAAGCTTTAAAAATATAGAGGTTATTGTGATAGATGATGCCTCAAACGATAAAACATCAGAGGTGGTATTGGATTTAGCCAGGCAAGATGCACGGATTAGTTTACTTTACAATGAAGTCAATTTGGGTTTTGTAAAAACATTGAATAAAGCCGTGGCAGCTGCTAAAGGCAAGTATATTACCAGATTAGATGATGATGATGTTTGGATTGATGAAAAAAAATTGGAAAAGCAAGTTAATTTTATGGAAAAAAATCCTGAATATACCTTGGTGGGCGGCGGAGTAGTTAGGGTTAATAGCAGTGGTCAGGAAGTGGTAAGATATTTATTGCCTCAAGCTGACCAGGAAATCAGAAAAGTTATTTTGGTTGATAATGTATTCTCCCATAGTGCGGTTCTTTTTAAGAAAGAGCACTTTGTGGCATCTGGCGGATACGATGAGCAGTTTGGTTTTTTTTCGGATTGGGCTTTGTGGCTTGAGCTTGGAAAAATGGGAAAGTTTCATAACTTCCAGGAATTTTTTGTAAACTATCTCGATCAAGAGTTAAGCCTGGGCGCCAGTGCTCGGGATTATGAGATAAGGCGTAAATTGCTGGCAAAGTTTAATCTGCACAATAAATACAAGCCGTATTATGCCGGAAGTAAAAAGGCCCTGATGCTTTCTTTGGCAAGCTATGCGTATTCTTTTATTCCTTTTCGAAAACAGTTGTGGCCAATTATCTTTTGGATAAGAAAACTACTATTTGGCACGCCGCCTTATCAATATATTAAAAAATGAAAATAAGTCTTCAGAGCATTAAAAAACTATTTACCCCCGGTGAAAGTTTATCAAAAAAAACCGCGCAGGGGACGGTTTGGCTTTTTGCTCTTCGTATTGTAAGTCAACTGTTGGGATTAGCTAAAACAATTTTTTTAGCTCGCCTATTGGCACCCAATGATTTTGGTCTTTTTGGAATTACGGTGTTATCCGTTTCACTGTTAGAAACTTTTTCCCAAAGCGGCTTTCAAGATGCATTAATTCAAAAAAAAGAAGATATCGCCCCATATCTTGATACTGGCTGGATAGTTCAAGTAGCGCGTGGAACTATTCTTGCTTCGATTTTATTTTTATTAGCACCTTTCATTGCGTTATTTTTTAGATCACCAGAATCAGAGCAAATTTTAAAATGTGTAAGTTTGACAGTTTTCATCGGTGGTCTAACTAATATCGCGGTGGTATATTTTTCAAAAGAGCTTCAATTTCATAAATTCTTTTTATATCAAATCAGCGGTACGGTAGCTGATTTTTTGGTATCAGTAACACTAGCGTTGGTTTTCCATAGCGTATGGGCTTTGGTATTTGGATTGCTAGCAGGTACGATTGTAAGATTTGTTGCTTCTTATGTGGTACACCCCTATCTTCCCCGTTTTAATTTTAGTTTTTCAAAAGCCAAAGAACTTTTTAGCTACGGAAAATGGATTTTTAGTTCAAATGTTATCGGTTTTTTTATCACTCAAGCTGATAGTCTCTTGGTTGCGAAAATAGCTGGCATCACTTCTTTGGGTTTTTATCAAGTTGCTTATAAGGTTCCAAGTGTTTTGGGGTCAGAGGCGCTAGCGGGTGCCATTTTTCCGGCTTATTCAAAGATTCAACATGATATTGTCAAAGTTAAAGAAGTATATCTAAAGATACTCAAGCTTTTTTCTTTTATACTCATGCCAATAGCTGGGGGAATATTTATAATGGCCGCTGAATTTATTACATTATTTTTAGGTGAAAAATGGATGCTATCTTTGTGGCCCATGAGAATTTTGTCTTTAGCGGTACTTGTATTGACCATTGCGATATTATCTAACTATATGTTTTTAGCATTGGGTAGGCCAAGAGTAGGGACGAAATGGATTTTTGTTAGATTTTTAGTAATCATTATATTGATGTATCCCTTTATGGAGTGGTGGGGGATATTGGGCGCTGCTTTAGTAGTGCTAATAGGCGCACTCGTATCGGCCATTGGCTTTAGCGTGCAGGCGATGAGAATGCTTGAGCTGGGGGCTGGCAGTTTTTTTAAAAGTACTGTCGCGCCGTTTTCCAATACCATCATTATGATGGGCGTAGTCTATGGGTTCAAGAGCGCGATAGTGTTGAATTTTTGGAGTTTCTTTTTGTACATTATTGTGGGGGTCATGGTTTACGGCGCACTTACTTATGTCACAGATAAATTATTTAAAAATAGTATGATATCATTAATACAAGAAACTATGAATCTTTTAATTGCATGATTGCCTGTCCCATTTGTGGTGGCACTTGCCATATTTTAACCGCTAAAAAGGATAGGCTTGGTAATCAATATGAATACGCTATTTGCGAATCCTGTCGTTTTTTGTTTGAAAAAGATTTGGCATTGGGCAGCAAAAAATTACAGGAGAAGGTTAGTAAATTGTATGGAGAAGATTATTTTTTAAATGTTGACACTGGTTGGCAGGGGCGCGCGGATGGATATCTGAAAGTGATTAATGGTATTTTATTTATATATCACGCACTTACGTTTAAAAAAAGAGTTAGTATATTAGATTATGGTGGCGGGAATGGTTATCTTGCTTCTCTTATGAATAGAAAATATAAGATTTTTTATTACGACAAGTATGAAAAACCGACTTTTTTGGGTGACTACACGGTATTGGATGAACCCGTAAAAACGGATGTGTTGTGCGCCGTGGAGTTGGTTGAGCATGTAGTTGATATTAAAGAATGGAATTTTTTAAAACAACTACGTCCGGATATTTTTATGTTTACCACCTGCTTAGTTGATATGATTGGTGATAGTCAATTACCCGACTGGGAATATTTGCACGCGGATGGTGGTCACACCGCGATGTATTCTTCAAGGGCTTTGTATTTATTGGCTAAAAAATATGGCTACGGATATGTCTTTTTTCCCAATATTACATCGCATATATTTTTTAAAAGTAAACTTTTAAGTAAGATTAATTTTGCTAGATTAGAGTATTTTTTTTATAATATATTGAGAAGTATTAAAAATAGAATAAAATGAAAGTTTTTTTTGATGGCAATGTTTTTACGCGTCAAAAGCCGGGCGGTATCAGCCGCTTAAGTTTTGAATTGATAAAATCTCTGGATAGATTTAAAGATGTTCAAAGGTTCTATTACAGAAAACCTGGATTTTTGTTAGGCCGAATTGGCAGTTTTTTGGATATTGTTTTCATGAACATTTGGTATGGAATGTATGCCAATAAAAAGACTATTTTTCATTCTTTGTATTATCGCATCCCCAAGTATCCCAAAGGTCCGGTGGTGATTAATGCTTATGATATGATTCATGAGCTATTTGGTAGCAACCAAAAAATCATAGCATTTAAAAAACATGCCCTTCTGAAATCAGACGTGATTATTTCTTCTTCAGAACACACTAAAAAAGATATCTGCAGGTTATATCCAACAATAACCCCCCAAAAAATAGTAGTTGCTTATCCAGGTGTTAACGAAATATTTTTTAAAATTAAAACTACTTTCCAAAATAATTCGCGCCCTTACATGTTGTATGTTGGCCCACGAAGTTATAAGTATAAAAATTTTAATCTGCTATTGGATACCTTTATTCATAGGCAATATTTTCTGAATTTTGACTTGGTATTGGTGGGTGGTGAGAAAGATTTAACTGACGCTCAAAAAAATAAAATACAAAATACTAAAAACGGAGTAGCTTGGATTAGGCAAGAGTTTTGCGATGATGAGCGTTTAGCAAAACTCTACTCAAATGCCACAGTTTTTATTTATCCATCGCTGTATGAGGGCTTTGGAATACCTCCACTGGAAGCTATGGCATCTGGTTGCCCAGTGGTGGCTTCAAGCGCCTCAGCAGTGCCGGAATCGGTCGGTGATTCGGGACTTTTGTTTGACCCAAATAATGCCGATGATTTGGCTCAAAAAATTGAAATGATACTGGCCGACAAAGTTTTTGTGACAAAGCTTATTGAAAAAGGAAGAGCTAGAGCCAAGCAATTTACGTGGAATAAGATGGCGGACGTGATATATCGTAGCTACATTAAACTGATATAACTTTTGCAAAATGACAAGCTTTGTGATAGATTGTATAGTAATAATCTGAAGATAGTAATTGAATGAATACAGTTTTAATTACGGGAAGCGAGGGCAATATTGGTACGTATTTGGTTGGGCATCTAAAAAAAACGCATCCGGAAACTAAGATTATTAGGGTTAACATCAAAGCGATAGAGCAAAATTCCGTGGATAGCGATTGTGTCTACATTGGAGACTTAGGCGACGCTTCATTCGTCGAAAAAATTTTCCAAGAAAACACAATTGATTATGTGATTCATGCGGCAGCGAGGCAGTATTCATCAGATGGGTTCAAGGATGACGCCTATGGAGTTCTTAGTAGCGATATAGCTTGTCTCTTGAATGTGATAAATAACTGCAGTAGAATTAAAAAGTTTGTCTATTTGTCTTCTGCTATAGTTTATGAAAATAGTAAAACAGCTCCTTTTACTGAAGAGATGACTGAAAGTATTTACCCCCCTAAATCTTCATATGGCCTGGCTAAATTTTTTGGAGAAAAAGCAGTAGCTTTTTTGCATCAACAGTATGGCACGCCCTATACCATTTGGCGTCCATTTAATGTTGTCTCTCCGATGGAAAGTTATAAAAAAGAAGGTGCCCATGTGCACGTTGATTTTTACCGGAAACTGTTTATTGAAAAAACGCCAAGTATGCAGATATATGGGACGGGCCAACAGGTCAGGTGTTTTACATGGGTTGAGGATTTAGCGGAAGGCGTGATAGATTTTTTAACCGATGTAAGAACCAATAATCAGATTTTTAATATTGGAGGTAGTCAGCAAAAAACATTAATTGAATTACTAGAAACTCTTGTCAAGATTGGCAAGGAAAAGAATTTACTGGCGCCAAATTACAACCCAGGCGTAATTTTTGGCGACACTTTTTTTGGTGTAGAGGTAAAGATGCATGTTCCAAGTACGGAAAAAATAAAAAAAGTGTTGGGGTGGGAATCTAAGACGGATTTTAATACTTGTTTTGAAAGATTTATTGAACAAAAACAAAAAAATGAAGATCAAACAGTGTCAACTTTGCGATTCTAAAAATATCACTTTAGTGATTGACCTTGGGCAGCATCCGTTGGCCGATACCTTTCTTAAGGACCTTGAACAGAAAGAAGAATACTATCCTTTACAGGTTTTTTTGTGTAAATCATGTGGCTATGCGGGACTTTCGCATATTGTCTCCGCTCCTGTGCGTTATCAAAAAACGGACTATAGCTACACTTCGTCAAATTCACCCATCGCCACTGCTCACTTTAAGGAAATGGCCGATCAGGCCGTTAGATTAGTTAAGATAGCGCCAAAAGATTTGGTGATTGATATCGGTAGTAATGTGGGGACTCTTTTAAAGAGTTTTGAGCAAATAATTCACTGCCGTATTTTGGGGGTAGAACCCTCTGCCAATATTGCCAGGTTGGCAAGAAAAGAGCATGTTCCAACTCTTCAAAATTTTTTTTCCAAAGAAACGGTTTTGAAAATGGTAAAAAAATATGGAAATGCAAAAGTAATTGTTTGCACAAATGTGTTTAATCACGTCAATAATGTACGTGAATGCATGGAGAATATTGATCGGCTATTGACCAAAGACGGTTATTTTATTTTTGAAACGCCTTATTTGCTTGACTTGGTAGAGAATATTTCTTTTGATACCATCTACCTAGAGCACGTTTCTTATTTTGCTATAAAGCCGCTTCAGAAGTTTTTTAAAAGATTTGGATTTTATATTCAGTACTTAGAAAAGAATGATTATATGGGAGGTTCTATCCGAGTATATGTTTCAAGAGAAAAAACAGATAAAAAGGTGGTGAAAGATTTTATTAATGCAGAAAATAAAGCCAATTTGTTTAGTACAAAAACCTACGAATCTTTTATGAAAGAGGTTAATGCGCTAAGATATAATTTATACCGGCAATTGTTCCAAATTAAGGCGTCGGGAAAAAAGGTCATTGCTGTTGGTGCTGCCACCAAAGGCAATACACTGCTTAATTATTTTAAAATAGATAATAGTCTGATAGATTTTATTACCGATAGTTCAGCTTTGAAGATTGGAAAATTTACTCCCGGTTCGCATATACCGATAAAAAGCGATAAGGATATTAACAAAGATATTACATTCGCTTTGGTATTATCATGGAATATCGTAGAATTTTTAAAAAAGAAATTGGGACATTTGAATTTAACATTTATTGTCCCCCAAGCAAAAAAGTATTCAAACAAAGATTAATGTATTACAATTATGAAAATACAACACAAAAAAGTCAATTTTAAAGATGCGCGCGGCACTATCACCGATATTTTCACCGACGCTCCCAAAGATCATGCTACGATCATTTTTTCAAAAAAGGGAGCAGTACGCGGGAATCACTATCATAAAAATTCTATGCAGTATACCTTTGTTGTCAGTGGACAATTGACGGTGTTAACCCAGCAATTTGGTAAGAAAAAAGTAAGCCGCACTATTTTAAAACCCAATGATTTGATAATCCATCAACCCTTAGAGTGCCATGCTATTATCGCCAATAAAGACACCGTATTTTTTGCTTTTGCCGACGGACTAAGGGGTGGAAAAAATTATGAAAAAGATACCTATCGCCTAGAGGTGCCACTTGAAAAATTATGGAAAACACAAAAATAAAAAAAGCGTTGATCACGGGAATCACGGGGCAAGACGGTTCGTACTTGGCCGAGCTTTTGTTGTCCAAGGGATACGAAGTGCATGGAATTATTCGCCGATCCAGTACGTTTAACACTTCCCGTATAGATCATATTTATCAAGATTTGCATACCAGTGGGGCAAGGTTGTTTTTACATTTGGGGGATCTGACGGACATGGGAAATGTTCAAAGAATTATTAGCGAAATTAAGCCCGATGAAATTTATCACTTGGGTGCGCAATCGCATGTTAGGGTGAGTTTTGATATGCCAGAATATACAGCTAACACCGATGCTCTAGGAACTTTGCGTGTACTGGAAGCTATTAGAAATTCAGGTTTGCCGATTAAGTTTTATAATGCAGCCAGTTCCGAAATGTTTGGCTCAACCCCACCACCACAAAATGAAGTAACGCCGTTTCATCCGCGAAGTCCCTATGCCGTGGCCAAAGTTTTTTCTTTTGATATGACTCGATTGTATCGCGAGGCCTATGGCATGTTTGCCTGCAATGGTATTTTGTTTAATCACGAAAGTCCGCGTCGGGGAGAGGCTTTTGTGACTCGTAAAATTACGCGAGGCATTGCCAGAATAAAAGCCGGTTTGGATAAAAAGATATATTTAGGAAATTTGGATGCGCGGCGCGATTGGGGCTTTGCGCCCGAATACGTGGAAGCGATGTATTTAATGCTTCAGCAAGAAACACCAGATGATTATGTAATAGCTACAGGAGAAACCCATTCAGTTAAAGAATTTTTGGAAGAAACATTTAGGTATGCGGGTCTGGGGGATTATAAAAACTATGTGGAAATTGATCCAAGATATTTTAGGCCAGCAGAAGTGGAATCGCTCATTGGTGATGCCAATAAAGCTAAAGGAAAATTGGGATGGGAGGCGAAGGTAAAATTTACGGATTTGTGTAAAATCATGGTGGACTCCGATGCCAGGCAAGTGGTCAGGCAGATGAATTTGCAGGCACCGGGAGGTGGAGATAGGGTTATCCAAGAAAAGTTTACCAACAAATGGTGGAGGAATGATTAAAATTTTTAAAATAAAAAAGGGCGCGATACTGGGGTATCGCGCCCTTTGTGTTGGTTAGATTCCGAGGTGCCTTGCCAGGGAACTTGCGTAGTCGCGTAGGGCTTCGTGGAAGCCGTTATTACCGGCAATCGCCCATGGTGCCAGGGCATTCAGATCAGAATACTCGGGACTGTCAGCCAGATTAGCCTGCATTTGTTGGTACTCTGCCGGAGTGATTTCCAGGCAGAATGCCGGCGCCAGAATGACAGAGTTATCGGGCGCACACTTGTACATCTGAATCCGTAACGGTTCGTTGGGGATTCTGTCGGGATTGATGTCGGCGAGCCCGATTTCTTCTTTGAGCTTGCGCACCAAAGCGTGTTGCAGGCTTTCATCAGTCGCGAAGATGCGGCCACCGAAGATCCACCAATCCATCATGGGTTGGATTTTACGTTTGGCAATCACCATTCTCCATGAGGCGTCTGCTGCTCGAAGGTAGAGAATCACATCCACGCAAGCCTTGACCCAGATGGGCAAGACTTTGCGATACGTTTCCTCGTCGAGTATCGCATCTTTCGACGGAGGGCGTTTCCAGCCAGGTTCCACATACGTTTTGGTCGGAGTCATTTGCGGGTTTCTCCAAAAAAGGTGGGTGCGGGTAGGGGTTAAGGTGCCGGCTGTATATTAGCATGTTTATTAGCAATGTCAATGTTCGGGGTTTTCTCACATTGAAAAAAGGTTGCTTTTTTGATAGTATAAAGTCAATGGATTTAAAAAACAAAAAAATACTGGTTACTGGTGCGGATGGGTTTTTGGGGCGGCATTTAGTGAAAAACTTATTAGAAAAAAGAGGTGTTTTAAAAACGGATTTATTTTTGCCGACTATTGATGAATTAGATTTAACTAAATGGGAAGATTGCGTGAAGGCGGTAGGGGGTCAAGACGTAGTCATTCATTTGGCAGCCAAGGTGGGGGGGATTGGATTCAATCAAGAAAAACCCGGAGAATTATTTTATGATAATTTAATGATGGGCGCGCAGTTAATGGAGGCGGCCAGGCAAGTCGGTGTCAAAAAGTTTGTGGCAGTGGGAACCGTGTGTGCCTACCCAAAACATACCCCAGTACCATTTGAAGAAAAAGATTTGTGGAATGGCTATCCGGAAGAAACTAATGCACCTTATGGTTTGGCTAAAAAAATGTTGCTGGTGCAAAGTCAGGCCTATCGAAAACAGTATGGCTTTAATTCCATTTTTCTGTTGCCGTTGAATCTGTACGGACCGGGAGATAATTTTAATCCGGAGTCTAGCCACGTCATTGCCGCCTTAATTAAAAAAGTCTATGACGCCAAAAAAGCTGGTAAAGATTTTACTGATGTGTGGGGAACTGGCATTGCCACGCGAGGATTTTTGTATGTGGAAGATGCGGCAGAGGGGATTTTGTTGGCTACAGAGTCATATGACAAAGGCGAACCGGTAAATTTAGGCGCAAGTTTAGAAATTTCTATTAAAGATTTGGCAGAGTTAATTTGCCGGCTGATGGATTTTAGGGGTGAGATAAAATGGGATAAAACTAAACCCGATGGCCAACCAAGACGCAGTTTGGATGTGAAACGCGCCCAAAAAGAATTTGGTTTTATGGTTAAAACTGATTTTGAAGATGGGCTACAAAAAACGATACAAGAATTTACCGAGCGGTTTTCCAAGGTTTAAATTAATTCCCAAATATAATACTACTTTCAGAGAAAGTACTTTAGTGCGCAAAAGAGTGGGGTTTTCCAAAAACGCCCAAAAGTTTGGTAGCCAATAAGATTGGTTGATTAGTTTTTTTGCTTCGCCAACTTCGCCTTTTATCAAAAAATGCATAATGCAAAGGGTGTTATCAAAATCTTTCTGAAATTCGTACTGGCGCAGGGATTTTTTATCCACAGATTTACCGTATTCTTTTTCTTTTAGATAATAATCCATTAATTTAAAATGGTCGGCTTTGTCGGTGCGCAGTTGATTATATTTTTTCCCTCGTCCACCCTTTCTCCACCAGATGAGGTTTTCTTGGATAATACCAATGGGGTATGTTTCTAAAATCCTAAGCCACATTTCCAGATCATCGGCTCCGCCAAATGGTCCCTGATCATCAAATAGTCCCACTTTTTCAAAAGTATTTGTACGCAGCATGAATGAGGGGGTCAATAAAAAGTTTCCATGCCGTAAAATGGCAGTAAAAATTTCTTTAAAGTTGTAGTAGTTTTTTTCTTTTAATTCTTTGGGTAATCGCCATAAGCCAGCGATACTGTCATCTTGATTAATAATTTTACCAGTAGTTGCTACAGCTTGAACATTTGGATGTGCTATTAAAAATTCAACTTCTTTTTTTACAATATCTGTTTGATACACATCATCTTGATGGCAAAAAATAACAAATTCTCCCTTGATTAATCCAGACTTTATAACACTATTGCAGTGGTTAAAAAGAATATCATACGTTTTTTTATGGCTTCCCGTGGGAATACTTTTTGAGCTAATATCGTAAAACTGATCGGCAGCAAGGTCGGGGATATTTTTACGATAAATTACTTTTGGGTACTGTTGTTGGATCTTTTTTACCACTTCTTCGGTAGTGTCGGTGGATTGGTTATTGGAGACGATAAGTTGGATGTTTTGGTAGCTTTGATGTAAAATTGGCTCTAAAGCTTTTTCTAGCTTATCAGCATAGTTATAGGTAAGAAAACAAATAGTCACGAGCGGATTTTTTTCTGTCATGTGATTTCATTTATAATAGTATTGGCAAAGCATTCAGCCGAAAACGCAAACGCTTTTTTGCTTTGTAAAAAGTCCTTGATGGCACTTAGATAATTGAAATACTTTTGGGGTGGCATATTTTTTATGTAATCATAAAGTTCTTGGTAAGTTTTAAAATTCCTTTTATCTATGAAAGTGTTAGCAGGAATGTGGTCGGTTACATTTGGTGCGCCTAGATATATGGGAACACAGCCCCCAAAAAAACAATCAAATATTTTTTCAGTTATATAGCCTTTAATATCCCTAGCATTTTCATAGCAAATGGAAAATTGATATTTTTGGTAAGTTTCTTTTTTTGAATTAACGCGTCCTCTATAGGAAGGATAGTTAGGAGCTAGTAGTTTTGTTAAAAACTTTAATCGGTTTAGTCTGGCTATTTTAATACCCAAAAGTTCACCCTGGAAGTTGTATCGATCCCATCCCACGCCATATAAATCAAAATCTTCCGGATGATTGGATTCAAACCAGCGGATGGCGCGAATCCTTTCTGAATAAAGTTCCAGGGGATGCGCCATTGATTTGTTGCTTGAAATGATGGTGCATAGTTTTTTAGGCGTGTCCGGATTAATGTCAAGCACAGCTGGTAGTTTGTGGGCATAATTTATTTTAAAATACTTTTTATTGTCTACGAGCGTATCATCCCAGGTAAATATTTTTTTAAAATTGTGGTGGTTTTCTTTACGGTAGCCGTCTGGTATTATGATGGGTGACTCCAGCATCACCAGATACATATTTTCAAAACCCTTTTTAACTAATTTTTTTAGGTATTTATTCTGTAATCCAGGAAAATCAATAAATACAATAGCGTCAAACTTTTCAAGGTTTTCCAAATCAACAGTACTAAATCTATGCCCCAATTCCTTTAATCTCTGGCCCAGGTAAACAAACGGATATGCCACATTATCTCCAATACTAGCTGAAGCTTGAAGAAACATCTGGTTGTTATTAAACTCTTTAGTGTTATTGTAAAAACCTAAGTACATGTTTTAATAAATTCTTTAAGGCTCATGGCTTGTGCGTCTTTTTTTGACAGAATTGGTAGCAAGCTTAGTGGCCATTGAATATGTAAGTCAGGGTCATTGTATGCAATTTGTTTTTCGGCTTCAAAAGAGTAATAGTTATCCATTTTACAGAGCACCTGTGTGTTTTCAGTCAGCGTTAAAAAAGCATGGGCAAAGCCACGGGGGATGTACATCATTTTTTTATTTTCCTCGCTCAAAATCGCGCTACCCCATTTACCAAATGTGGCTGAATCTTTACGTAAATCCACGAACACATCAAATATTTCGCCACTGATTACCTGGATCATTTTAGTTTCGGCAAAAGGCTCAAGTTGCAGGTGTAGACCGCGTAGCGTGTGTTTTTCTTTTGAAAATGATCTATACTCTTGCAGCCAGGTTTTGTTAAGACTAAATTTTTCAAACGTTGCATCGTCATATGTTTTCATAAAAAAACCACGGTTGTCCCTTTTGGGTTCCATTTGAATTTCAAAGACTCCTTTTATTTCTCGCTGGCTTATTACCATAGTTTTAACTTTTTCAAAAATCTGAAGGTGGGGTTAGGAATAAAAAATATTAGCGTGACTAAAAATAATTGCAGCGGGTAGTCAGAAAATTCTTTATAGATAAGAAATAAATTATCCAATGAACAATTAAGACCCGTTGCTTTGGCTTTTGTTATGGTTAGAAATAATCCTTTAGAAAAGTTCTTCAATTCATTGTCAGTAAATCCTTTGCTGTAACCAAATTTCCTTAATTTATTAAAAACCCTTCTGATGTGTATTAAAATGAATAATGTGTTGCCGCCAGTGTTCCATCTATAATCTTGTCCGATAAACAGCACTGGATAATTTAAATAGGCCATTTTTAGTTGAGAGCCCGGGAGCATTTTTAAAATAATTTCATAGTAGGGCCAAAAAGGTTCGTAATTTTTTCTGTCTACTTTCAAGTATAAATCCCTGTTAAAAATAAAAATACCTAATATGCCCTGGCAGTGTCCCTTTTTGTAAAACTCTTCAGGGGAAGTGGAAAGTTCTATCGCAGATTCAGGAATACTGGGGATTGGGAGTAAAGATTTTTTAATGTCTATAAATGGATGAAAGGCGACGGTCAACAGAGATACTTCATTTTTTGATAAAAAATCAACAATGAATTTTAGCGTTCCATTTTGAATTAAGTCATCATCACCAATATTCCAGCAGTATTTACCCGAAGCTTTGACGACAGATTGTATAATATTTTCATCCAAACCCAAATTTGTTTCATTTTTAAAGTACTTAATGTTGGTAAAATCCCTTTGAAACTTTTCTACGATTTCTTTGGTATTATCTTCACTGGCGTTGTCGGAAATCACTATCTCTACGAGGTTTTTCACTGGTATCTCGCCAAACTGCGCTACAATGCCATCTAGGCAGTTTTTTAAATAACTGGCTCGGTTATAGGTGGGAATGCAAATGCTCAAAAGAGGTTGCTGGGTCATAAGGGTTTTTTACCAATGTACATTACCGCCGGGCTGAATAATCTGGTTTCAAATCCCTTTTTGCCAAACAGAAGTCGCAAGAGGGGATTTAAAATATATTCTAGCAAGCAAATAGCTTTTAACGCGTAGTACCAGCCATCTTTTTTTGCCATAGGGAGTCTTAATTTGAGGGTGCCGTAATTACTGCAAAATATTTCCTGTAAACCTTCTTTTTTTCCAAGCTCTTGCAATACTTCCTGTTCCATAATGGTTAAATTGTGTAATGGCAAAAGGTCGGGTCTAAACAGCTTGGCTTTTAGCCAGTTGAATTTTTTGAAACGGGGGATTTGCAGTACTAATATGCCCCCTTTTTTAACCAGTTTTAAATGTGCCTGCACTGCCTTTTCCGGTGGAATGATGTGCTCTATGAATCCATAGGAAAACACCACGTCAAACTTTTCATGATACTGATTACTCAAATTTTCATCAAAAATATCACCCAAAATGCCATGGACTTCTTTTGTTGCGGTCTGCACAGCTTCTTTTGAATATTCTATCCCGTATGGGTCGTAATTAAAACGGTCAGCAATTTTTTTGAGTAATTTGCCATCACCAAAGCCGATTTCACAAATCTTCATACCTTCTTTTTTCCCAGCGTTTACCGGCAAATATTTTTCAAAAATGGCATCGCAAAGATACAGGTCATACGACTGAAAAAATCCGCCCCCAGTATCTTTAGGTTTAATGTGAATCTTTTTTTCATTTTTATAATAATCTTCCCATACCTCTTGCGAATATCTATTTTCCATACTTGTAATGTTTAATTATTTTTTTAAAAATAGATTTCATATCTATTGAGTAAAAAGCGGCCAGATGCTCTTGATGGCCGGTAAGAACGTGGTAGTTGTCATTAATACCAAAATTCTCCAATGTAATTTTGCCAAGGTTGTGGCGCATCATAATTTCCGCTACTAAACTGCCTAAGCCTCCTGCCATGCGATGTTCCTCCAAGGTAAAAACTCGATTATGTTTTTTTAAAGTGTGTGTCAGGCTTTTTTCATCAACTGGTTTTAAGGTGTGTAGACTAATCAGTGTCAGGTGTATCCCGTTTTCTTTTAGAGTTGCAACTATATCAAGTCCCATTTCTACGCAGGTCCCGGTGGCAATCAGTACGCCGTCTTTTCCCGTTTGGATGATAGATGGTTTTGAAATAATTGTTTTTATGTGCGTTGGGGCCAAGTTTTTTTCAGCTTTTACCATGCGAATATAGGTTGGACCGGATTTTTGGTAGGACTGTAACACCAGAGCCTTGGTTTCATTGGCATCAGCCGGAGAAAGAATGGTAAGGTTGGGTAGCGGCCTTAAAATGGCAATGTCTTCAATGGCATGGTGGGTACTGCCGAATGCGCCATACAAAAATCCTGCGCCAATGCCGATAATTTTTACATTCAAATTCTGGTAGCATACATCGTTTCTGATTTGTTCAAATGGACGCATGGTGGCAAAGGGGATAATGGAATATACGTACGGTTTTTTGCCGTCCAGTGCCAGTCCAGCGGCAATGGAAATCATGCTTTGCTCCATGACCCCACAGTTAATGAAGCGGTTGGGGAATTCTTTGGCAAAGTCCTCAAACACGGAAAATCCCAAATCTCCTGTTAGTAACATAATATCTTTGTCTTGGCGCGCTAATTGAGTTAGCGTGTCTATGAATGTTTTTCTCATGGTTGTTTGTCGAGCTCCGATAATGCTATTTTGTGTTGCTCTTCGTTTGGGTTTTTATAGTGCCAGGTTAGCTGATTTTTTTCCATATACGAAACACCCTTACCCTTGATAGTGTTAGCAATAATAATACTGGGCACATTCTTTTTGAAGGGGATACTTTGCAGTGTTTTTTCTATGGCAATAATGTTATGTCCGTCAATTTCTTTAGCTGACCAGCCAAAAGCTTCCCATTTTTCTTTAAAGGGATCCATGTTGATAATGTCTTTTGTTTTTCCCAGTCCTTGCTGGCCATTACGGTCCACCATTACCACGATGTTATCTAGCCTATGATGCGCGGCAAATAAAGCTGACTCCCAGGTGGTGCCTTCGTTGCATTCACCGTCAGACATTAGTACAAATATGCGATGATTTTTTTTATCCTGTTTTGCCGCCAGTGCCATGCCAATTCCCATGGGCAGGCCGTGTCCCAGGCCCCCGGTGGAAACTTCTACCCCGGGCGCAGTATCTTTGGTGGAGTGACCAGGAAGCAAGCTGTCATTTTGACAAAAAGTTTCCAACATTTTTTTTGGGAAAAATCCCTTTTCAGCCAGAGTGGCATACAGGGCTGCCACGGCGTGCCCCTTGCTTAAAATGAAACGATCTCGGTTTGGATCACTTGGTTTTTTTGGGTTAATTTTTAAAATACCAAAATATAAGACTGTGAGAATGTCGGCGCAGGATAATGCCGAACCCACATGGGATTCTTTGGATAAAAAATGCTGGAGCAAAATGCCCCTTCTAATTTCTTTGGCGATTTCTTTATAGTTATTCATAATCACTTAGATTTTCCTTAAACCAGGCAATATCTTTTTTAAGCCCCTTTTCCAAATTATATTTTGGTTTCCATCCCAACATTTTTTTGGCTTTAGAAATATCGGCTAGCCATATGGTTGACTCGGTTTGAGCTTTTTTTATTTGACCATAGTGAGGCACACTATTTGAGCGGGTAATTTTTTTTGCCATGGTTACTACTTGTCTGATGCTGAATTGTCTGCCAGAACCTAAATTGAACACTTCGCCTTTTACTTTTTTAATGTTTTTAATGATTGAAAGATAGCCATCAATGAGGTCATCAATAAAAATAAAATCTCTGACCGAGTTTGGGCTGGATAATTTTATATCTTTATTTTTTATCAGTGACACCATGATAGAGGGGATGAGCCTTTCTTTTTCTTCAAATGGCCCATAGACGGCAAATGGTCTTACAATGGCAACGGGAAAATCAAACTTTCTGGCCATCATTTGGCAGTAAGCGGTAGTTGCCAGTTTGGTGATGGCATATAGGTTATCTGGCTCTGGCAAATCAGTTTCTTTCATAGTTTTTGTCTTGATGCCATATTCTGAATTTGACCCGGTGTTGATAAAGCATTCCACACCCACTTTTTGGCAGGCGTTTACTAAGTTAATAGTGCCTTTCAGATTAGTATTGATAGTTAGGTCTGTGTCTTGTTGGGTTCGTTGATAGGCCCCATAGGTTGCAAAGTGAAGCACTATTTGTGGCTTAATTTTTTTTACCAACTTTTCAACAGCATCATACTTTGTTAGATCAGTAAAATGGATTTCTATTTTTTTTTTCAATTTTTCCAACCGCCAAAGGTCTATGCCTTCTTTTTCAAAAATAATAACGCTATAACCCAATGCTAAAAATTTGTACACAAAATTAGCACCAATAAACCCAGCACCACCTGTAATTAAGATTTTTCTTTTGGTCAGTTTTTCCATAGCTCAAGATTTGTATTGTAGGTGGTGCTGGGTAAACCCCGCCCCACCGGTAATCAAAACTGTTTTACTATTTTTCATTTTAATTTTCCCATTCTATCATGTTGGCAGAACTTTTAAAATCCTTGACTTTTTTTAATGTTCTGCTATGATGATGGTAGTTTTTTAAAAATCACTTTCCGCCAAAAGCGGACGCAAAGAAGAGCGGTATCTTCTGGGAGATAATCAATGTTGACCATTAATCGTTTTGTTTGTCTATTGTTCTTTATCTTTTACTCTGTTGTGGCTTGTTATCATGCCTATTCCCAAGAGTGGTACATGGTACTTTATTATTTTATTGTCTTTATTTGTTTGGCATTGATTGCTGTCTTTCAATTTACATGTAGCAAGTATCGTTACAAAGTCCTGGCAGAGCTATATGCAAAGAAAGCAAGAGCGGAGCCTTGGATCCAAGAGCGGGATGAGCTTTTTAAGAATGCATTTAACTACGATGTTTACCCTCAAAAAGCTCGCGAACTTGTTTCTTCTGCTCGGGAAGCTGTCTCTCGGGGAGAATTTACCCTTAAAGACATTGGCTTGAGCGAAGGTTGGCTTTGGTATTATCTTGCCAGGGCGGAGTTTTTAGAACGCCAGCGAACAGAAGCCAAACTTAGCTACCGACGCCAGTGCGAGATTTTCATGATTGCCGAGCAGTGGGATGCCAAGGGAGCATTTAACCCCGATTATCCTTTTATCTACTTGGATTTTTGTTGTTTTGAAGATGACGAATCTAGGTTAGTGGATGAAAAGTATATTGGCAATCTACGCAATACCGCTAAAGAGATCGGCGTTGATTTTGATGAGCTGGTGGAGTGCCTTCATCAAAACCGCCGGCATTTTCTCGAAGAAGAGGAGTGGGAAAAATTACTCCAAAACGATAACCCTTTCCGTCGAGCAATGGATGAAAAGAGTCGGCAGATTATGGAGCGCTTTGAACAAGGGAGGGGATTCTTTGCGCGTCTCTTGTCGGTCTTACGATGATCAATAATTATAGAGCGGTGGCTTATACCACCGCTCTTTTTCTTTCCCGCGGACTTTACTTTTTTGTGAATTGTGCTATGATGATGGTAGTGGTGTTTGATCAAACAAATCTATGGAGAACGTCTCATGCGGGATATCATTTACGTGTCCATTGTCTTCGGCGTGATTGTTTGCGCCGTGATCTTTGACATCTTACAGCGTCGTGCGACAGACATTTTGTGTCCCTCTTGCGGTTCGCGCAGAGCCGTTCAAAGGTCAATCTTCTCGGGACACGGGCGCGAAGTTACGGATGAGAAGACACACGTCCTGATTGCCTGCGAAGTCTGCAAAAAGATTTACTGCAGAACGGAGAATGAGAATGGGGCTGGTCCATGGGAGGTGACTAAGTTTGAAGTCTCCAAAATCAATGAAATCTAAAGTGTTTAGTTAATTTGAGCAAGTCCCGGGGCAATCACACGGTTGTCTACGGGATTTTTTATTACATTTTTTCGCCAACCAGGTCTTTACTTTTTTAAAGATGTGTGATAGGGTGTTGATAGTGTTTTTTCAGTTCTTTCACGAAACGAGGTGATTAGATGTTCACAAGTCATGATGCAAAGAAAGTTATTTTAGCCCATGACTGGGAGGACGGCAAGGCTATCTCAGTCGTCCAGGCGCCGTATCGCTTTGAGGCGGTGGTGCAATGCACCAGTCTTCCTCGGCCGGCGTTTGCGCAAGCCGAGTTTGCCAATGGTTTGAAGAGCTACTTTTGCTGGACCAAGCTCCTTCGACCTGATGGCACTTGGATCAAGGATGGGGCCGTCATCGTGCCCGTCCTTGCCGATGGCCGTATACTTACGGTGATTGAGCAGAGGCCCGCCCAGTGGCAGTTCGGGGAGAAGAATCCCAATCACATGCTGATGGTCAACAAAGGTGAGCTGGACATTCGAAAGTTTGGCCAACACAGTTCGCCGGAATTGCCCGGTGGCGCCAGGGATCCTCAAGACAAGACCGTGAAACTGGCTGGCCTGCGGGAATTGTGGGAAGAAACCCGCATTCCGCCCCAAGATGCCACGCTCTACGCTTGCACCCGTCCTTGGTATGCTCAAGGCTCGGATCTGGCATTGCAAGAGTACGTGAGCGTCGTGTTTTTGTCACAGAGCTCGTTTGAGAGTTATGTCAAAAACGACGGCGGTTTGAAGGTTCTGGCGCTGACGCCCGATGAAGTGGAAAGGAATATTCGCAGAGGGGTCATTTGCTCCGGTCAGGCGGGCGTTCTGCCTTGGTTCTTCGCCCAGCAAGTGTTCAGGGCTCGCCAAGACCCTGTCTA
>JAHFKW010000008.1 GCA_023245145.1 Candidatus Staskawiczbacteria bacterium | reverse complement strand
AGCGCGGCGCCTCGCCGGCCTTTTTTAATTCAGGATATTTTTCAACCAGCAGATCAATCACTGTTTTTGCTTCATGTTTCATGCTTAATGCTTCATGAAATACAACAACCCCCGCGGGCTTGTCCACCACTATTATATATTCGTCTTCGTAAATGATGTTAATGTCCATAAACTAAAAAATTAACCATACAATTGGCTGTGGGTACCAATGATGAGTAATCTTATGATTTGAATATCTACTTGTTCGTAAATAACGCGCCAATCACCCGTAATATCAATACTCCTACAGCCAGAATACTCTCCAGATAATGCATGGTCATTTAATCTGCTATCTGAGGGGTTATTTTTTATCAAGTCAATTTGTTCTGCAAATTTTTTATGCAGATAAGCAGGCATTTTCTTAAAAGCTTTATCAAACTTTTTGTGGGTTAGCACTTTCATTTTTCAAGATGATCCATAAGCTCTTCTGTAGTTTCGAAGGGTCCACTAAAATTCTTACCAGTTTTTCTGTCCTCTTCAATTTCGGCCAGCCAACTTTCCATGTAGGGGGTCATTTGTTCGCCGGTGCTGACGCTAAACGTTTCGGTTTTAATAAAGTTACGCAAAGAAGCATTTACGATAGCACTGAGCGGCAAACCCAATTTCGCTGCAATTTTGGCAGATTTAGTTTTAATGTCTTTATCAACTTTAATGTGGAGTGTAGTTTTCATGTTTATTTTCTATTTTAATAGTATACCTAAAGTGTACACGATGGGTATAATGGTGTCAAGTGCTATTTTTACGGTAAAGAAAATATTGCGCTAGTGTGATGCTCCACATAACTAATCCGATGATAAATGAGAATAAAGGCAAATAGGCGTGGGTCAAAGTAAAAAAGATAATTTGTGAAATGTAAAAACCGATAGCTATTAGGATGGTTAAAATCGGCTGACCCGATTGCTTTTCTTTGTAATTTTTTACAATTTGCGCTGGAATGCCAATCAAGGTTAATGCCAAAGAAAATAGACTGACAAAAATGCTGGTGATGAAAATAATGTTCATGGTGCGCGATGAGGGAATTGGACCCCCGACCCTCTACACGTCAAGTAGATGCTCTACCACTGAGCTAATCGCGCGGGATTATTTAATCAATAAAACTTGCTATGCCTCCACTACCTCCAGAACCTATAAAATTTAAGCTATTTTTTTGTGCTATTTCAAATAAATTATTTTGGTAGCGAATTAATTGAAATAAATTGTCGGCCACATAACCTTCATTGCATACAAACACATCAATGGTCTTTACTTTACAATGGGTCGGATTTTCACATTGGTATACATCTGATTTTGAATTTTCACAGGTTATATTTAGTTTATAATCGGTTGCAGTGGCAACCTGTTCTTTAACTTCTTGCATAGAAATATCAGAAGAGTCTATTGAAGAAGAAATAGAAACTTGCACTCGGCTTGGTTTTAATAAAAACCAAACTATTCCCAATATGCCGATGATTAAAAGAACTATTATTAAGGTAATTTTTTTGTTCATATAATTTTTTCTGTGGTCCCGCTGGGATTCGAACCCAGAACCTACTCGATATAAGCGAGGTGCTCTGCCGTTGAGCTACGGGACCATGCCCATATACTTATCTGACACTGTTTTTATAGCCATTAAAACTTGCTCGGACAATCTTGCGTCATATATTCCCGCATTGCAGGTTCCATGACCAAACCCTCCTTTTTGGTTAATTCTCAATGAAGAAGATTTTTTAATATAAGGTTTCGTAAATTGTTTCTCTGAAACATTTAGTGTTTTTGCCCAAAAATTAGTTTCTTTTTTGGTATCCATATTATCATAAAAATGCATGCGAAACTTTAATTCGCTCCTAGATATTTTAAAGACAACTTCCATCCATTTTATAAAAAAACCAATTACGGCAGGGTCAGTGTTAGAAAGGAAAACTTCTTTGGACATAGTCTTGGAACCCTCTCCCCAATAAAGAAATAATCCTGCAACGAATATGTCCCGCTTGCTCAAAGGGAAAACTAGCTTCTTCTGTGTTTTATAGGTTTTTTGCAGTCTATCTTCTTTTGTTTTTCGCCTCGTTTCTCGATATCTTTCAATTCTTTTTTCGTTATTATCCCTTAATTCGCTTATTCTTTTTTGGGATAAGGGATAGTTTTTAAGCCAAAAACTTAAACTGCCCTTACTTACGCCAAGGATTTTTTTAATTTGACTATAGCTCATCTCCTGTTTCCTCAAGGCCACAGCTTTTTCTCTTTTGTCTTTTATTGCCATAATAAAACCTTTGAACTATACCATTAGCATAATAGTTCGTTGGTTCAATTATACCACCCTTTAAAAGAACAAGCTATGCTTTCTTCGCGTTCTTGGAGCTCTTTATCCCCATAATCTTTTCAAACTCTTCACGCTCAATGGTTTCTTTTTCCACCAGCATGTTGGCGATTTTGATGAGCAACTCTTTCCTTCGTGCCACAATTTCGGCAGCTTTTTTCTCGGCTCCACGTATAATTCCTTCAATCTCTTTATCAATCTTTTCCGCCATAATTTCCGAGTAATCATTCTGCCCCGTGGCAAACCCCGCGCCAGCATCATCTTTGGTAGAAAAATTAATCGGCCCTAAACTTGACATACCCCAATCCTTTACAATTTTTTTGGCCAAAGCCGAAGCTTTTTCCAAATCATTACTAGCCCCCGTGGTCATTTCGCCAAACATTAACCTTTCAGCGCTCATACCGCCCAAAAGCGTGGCAATTTCCGCCAAAAATTGAGTTTTGGTACGCAGTTTATTTTCTTCCGAATTTACCTGCAAGGTGTAGCCCCCAGCCATACCACGTGAAATAATAGAAATTTTGCGAACCGGCTCGGTGCCAGGAATGGACGCTGAAACCAGTGCGTGGCCGGCTTCGTGATAGGCCACAATTTCTTTTTCTTTTTTGGATAAAATGTGACTTTTTCTTTCTGGCCCCAAAAGCACCTTTTCAATAGCTTCCAAAAATTCCACCTGAAAAATTTGAGTTTTATTGAACCTGGCAGCCAAAAGCGCCGCCTCATTGGCCACATTGGCTAAATCCGCACCCGAAAAACCCGGAGTTCTTTCCGCAATCTCTTTAAAATTAACATTATCAGCCAATGGTTTTTCTTTAGCATGAATTCTTAAAATAGCTTCGCGGTCATGCACATCTGGCGGATCCAGCGTAATTTTTCGGTCAAATCGTCCGGGTCGTAAAAGTGCCGAATCCAAAATGTCGCCTCGATTGGTGGCACCCATGACAATCACTCCCGATTCTCGTTCAAAGCCATCCATTTCCACTAAAATCATGTTTAAGGTTTGTTCGCGTTCATCGTGTCCGCCACCCATGCCCACGCCCCGATGTCGTCCAATGGCGTCCAATTCATCAATAAAAATAATTGATGGGCTAGCTTTTTTGGCGACAGAAAATAAATCACGTACGCGTGCTGATCCCACCCCCACAAACATTTCCACAAATTCAGATCCCGAAATACTAAAAAATGGCACATTGGCTTCACCTGCCACGGCCCTTGCCAATAAAGTTTTCCCCACTCCGGCACTACCCAGTAATAAAACTCCGCGGGGAATTTTGGCTCCCATGGCCAAATATTTTTTTGGAAACTTTAAAAAATCTACAATTTCAATTAATTCTTCTTTGGCTTCTTTCAATCCCGCCACATCTTTAAAAGTAATTTTATCTTTGGAATGTCCTTCGGCGCCAAAAATTCTAGCCTTGGCGCGAGTAAAATCAAATACTTGCGCGGCACCACCTCGAGCTTGTTTCATCATCGTCCACAAGAAAAATCCAATTAGCAAAAGCGGTAAAATACCATACAAAAGCGCAGGCAAGAGCCATGACCAAACACTTTCTTGCACGGTGGCCGCATTAATTTCCACCTTTTGTAAACGTGCTTTATCCGCTCCCAAAGATACTAGGACATCTGATAGGACAGAATTGGATTCTTTCATGGTGCCGGCCTTTTTACCATCGCTATAAATAATTTCAACTGCGTCGCCCGAAACCGTAATTTTTTTAACTTTATCTTGATTAATCTCTGTTACAAGTTGGGAAAGTGAAATTGGGTCTTGGGGCACAGCAGGTAAATAGAGCAGGCTAAACACGCCTCCTAAAATAAAGAGAATGACTACGACTAAGATAAAGTTTTTAAGTAATGGATTTAATTTGAAAGCCATATTTTTTTATTTATTTTTAGATACCTTAATTTAGCACAGTTTTCTTGACAATTCAACAAACCGATGGGGTGGACTTGACAATAAGCTTGGCAGGGTGTATGGTTAAGGTATAGGCGTAAAAATTTAATCCCCCCTCTTTGTTTAGGAGAAGCTTCATGGCCGAGAAGCCTGTTGAATCAATTCCTCAAAAAGAGGAAGCGCCTCCGGTCAAGGATGACGGGATTCCAAAAACGGAAGTAAAAATGGCGGCAAAGGAAGCCGCTTGCGATGCGGTCGCCAAAGCTATCTCAGAGAATCCGCTCTCTGAGTGGTTTCTCAAAGCTCGACGGGGATTGCGTCCCCGCTGCAAATAATAAAAACATGGCGAACCAACTCAACGTTGGTTCGCCGTCACTTCAAAAAAATTCAAGGGGTGGATTTTTCTGAAGTGTCGAGGAAACGCAACCAAAATAGCAATGGGAGGCTAACATGTTAGCGCCAGAGAATGTGGCCAAGGTTTTGGCCACAATCAAGAGGATTGTTGACCATCCAAAATTGCCTGATGACTTAAAGCTTCAGGTAGTCAGCCTTCTATCGTGGCCCGAAAATCAGCATCGCTACGAGGAGGTGATGGAGATTTTGGACAATCCCAGCGAAAAGAAGAGGCACGAAGGCCTCTTCGAACTATATCGAAAGTGGTTTGATGAGGATGCTAAAATATATGGCTACGAGCGAAAGCTTAGGCACAAGCCTTCTCGCAAGTGAGCAAACAAAGGGCCCCGCCAATTTACACGGCGGGGCCTCTTAATTTACAATTTATTTTGTAAGCTTCAAACTCATCCGATGCTCCTTGGGCTCAATGGCTAAAATTTCAAACTGATAACTTTCGCCGGCTTTGAGAGATGCTTCCATATCAGCTTGCGATGGAAACTCGGAAATGTGACAAAGTCCGCGGATTTTTGGCAAAACCTCCACAAAAGCTCCAAATGCCGAAAAAGAAATGACTTTTCCCTTAATTTTATCTCCTTTTTTGTACTCTTTTTCAACCACTTCCCAGGGATTTTCTTTTAAGGCTTTCAGTGACAAAAAGACCTGACTGCTTCTGATGTCAATAATCTTAGCCTTGACTGTTTCGCCCACTTTCACCACTTCTGCGGGGTTGGAAACCAACTGCCAATCCAATTCAGAAATGTGAATTAAACCTTCAATCTGTTGCGCCTGGCCCTCCTTCGCTAAAGCTTCGGCGGGTAAAACGGGGAATTTAATAAAGGCGCCAAAATCAGCAATGCCGGTAATAAGACCATCAATCACATCTTCTTTTTTGTAATTTTCCAACAGCTTTTTCATGGCTTGCTCTGCTTTGGCTTTTTCAGACAAAATCAGTTTATTTTCTTCGGCCAACAAATCCAAGACTTTGACTTCCAGTGTTTTGCCAATGAATTTTTGTAATTCTTTTAAAATTTTAGTTTTGTCGGCGTCGGCTACTCTTGGATAGTTTTCAGGGGACAATTGCGAAACGGGTAAAAAAGCTGCCATGCCGTTGACGCTCGTCAGTAATCCGCCCTTGTTAACCCCCGTAATTTTTACGCTGATAATTTCTTCCGAATCTTTTAATTCTTTTAACTTCTGCCAGCTTAAATCCTTGGTGGCATCTTCCATAGAAAGTTCCCGATAGCCATCTTCATTTTCCATTTCCACCACTTTGGCATGAACAATATCACCCACATTAAGTGCTTTAATTACTTCTTTGACCAAATAAAATTCACGGCCATAAATGATGCCCGTGCCTTGGTTGCCCAAATCAATGTAAAGCGAAGAGCGGTCTTTGGCCACCACTTTGCCCTCCACAATAGACCCAATACCCACGCCACTGGTTGGCGACTCCTTTACTATTTTTTTCTCTAACATATGTTTATTTCCGGCCGTAAATTATATTACTGTCCGCAGGTCATAGCCGTCTCACCCACTGACTACTGTAATATACAGCATTTTTGCGATTATGCAAGGGCCTGCCCTGAGCGGAGTCGAAGAGTTGCAGCAAAAAAATGCTTGTGCTAAAATGAACAGTATATGGCGAAAATAACTTGGGCTGGGCAATTTTGCTTTGAAATTTCAGTTTCAAATGCCAAGGATTCCACAGCTAATATTGTCATTGATCCGTTTGATGAAAAAATCGGCTTAAAGTTGCCGAGCATGACGGCTGATGTGCTTTTGGTTACCCACAATCATAATAATGCAAAAGGCGTCAAAGGCGAGCCGTTTGTGATTGATGGACCCGGCGAATATGAAGTGAAGGGAATTTTTGTGCAAGGCATTGGAAGCGGAGTAAATACCATTTACACGATTGAAACGGAAAATATTCGATTTTGCCATTTGGGGGATTTTGAGCAAAAGGAATTGACCGATGAGCAACTGGAAAAAATTGGTCGCGTGGACATTTTAATGGTTCCAGTGGGTGGGGCGCCTACTATCTCATCTTCGGAGGCAACTAAGGTGATAGGACAAATTGAGCCGAAAATAGTTATTCCCATGCACTATGCTCTGCCTAAACTAACCGTGGATTTGGACGGCGTAGACAAATTTTTAAAAGCTATGGGAAAAACCAACCTTGAACCGATGGATAAATTAACTGTAAAGGTGAGTACGCTACCCAAAGATTCGGACATGGAAATTGTAGTGTTAAAAGCTTAGGCAATGAAAAAGTTTATTTCAAAATTGCAGCAATTGCCGGAATACCAAAAGAAAATCATCTTTTTTACAGTGATGGGCGTGGCAGCACTTTTGGCAGGTTTTTTCTTTATGCAGTCGGCTAAGCAGAATGTGGCAAAAATTGGCAGTTCTCTGAATTCTGTTAATTTGCCCAAAATTGAGTTACCAACTAATCCAAATTCAGACAATACTAACAAAGCAGAATAAATTATGCCGGAAAAAGAAGACCAACAACTAAACGCCATTGGGCAAGTTCACAAGCGTGAAATTGTAACTGAGCTCAAAGAGTCTTACATAGATTATGCGATGTCGGTGATTGTGGCTCGTGCATTGCCGGATGTTCGCGACGGTTTAAAACCGGTACACCGCAAAATTTTGTTTGCTATGAATGAAATGGGACTGGGTGCTGGCGCTAAATACAGAAAATCTGCTACCGTAGTGGGAGAAACTATGGGAAAATACCACCCGCATGGAGATATGGCTATTTATGACACGCTGGTCCGAATGGCACAGGATTTTAATTTACGCTATCCATTGGTAAATCCTCAAGGAAATTTTGGGAGCATTGATGGGGATGGTGCGGCTGCTCCCCGATACACTGAATGCAGATTAACAAAGATAGGAGAAGCACTGTTGGCTGACATTGAAAAGGATACAGTCAACTTTATGGACAATTATGATGGTACGCATCGGGAACCGACAGTTTTGCCTTCTCCATTGCCACAATTACTGCTAAATGGTTCTTTGGGAATTGCAGTGGGTATGGCTACCAATATTCCGCCCCATAATTTAACCGAACTTTTGGATTCGATCATTTATTTGCTGGACCACGAAAAAGCTGAAACGCCGGATTTGTTTCAGTTTATCCAAGGACCAGATTTTCCCACTGGCGGAATTATTTATGACCAAAAAGCGATTATTGAAGCCTATTCCCAAGGTAAGGGCGCAATTGTGATGCGTGGCAAGGCGGAAATTACAACCAAAAAAGATGAATCTGAACAAATTATCATTTCTGAAATTCCCTATCAGGTTTTAAAATCTAGTTTAGTTGAGCAAATGGCCGAATTGGTTTCAGAGAAAAAAGTAGATGGTATTCGGGATATTAAAGATTTATCTGACCGAGCCGGTATGGCAATTATTATTGACATTAAAAAGGGCTATCAGGCCGAAAGAGTTTTAAATAGATTGTATCAACTAACTAGCCTGCAAAAAACATTCCACTTAAATTTATTAGCACTGGTGGATGGTATTCAGCCGGAAATTTTGAGCATATCCGATGTACTTAAATATTTTATCAAGCATCGAACAGAGGTTATTATTCGCAGGACTAAATTTGATTTGCAAAAAGCCCAGGATCGAGCCCACATTTTGGAGGGGCTAATGATCGCTTTAAACAATATTGACGCAGTAATTAAGGTGATTAAAAATTCTAAAGATCGAGATGATGCCAAGATTAATTTAATTAAAAAGTTTAAATTATCAGACAAACAGGCGGTGGCGATTTTGGAAATGAGATTACAAACCCTAGCCGGGCTTGAACGTTTAAAAATTGAAGAGGAGTTAAAGGCTATTTTGGAATTAATTAAAGAATTAATGGCCATTTTAAAAAGTCCGGAAAAGTTAAAGGCTCTGATGAAAAAAGAATTTGTGGAATTGAAAGAAAAATTTGGTGATAAGCGACGCACCAAAGTGGTAAAAGGAAAATTGGGCGAAGTCAGTGAAATTGATTTGGTGCCCCTGGAAGAAACCATTGTCACGTTGACTACTGGCGGATATATTAAGCGTATTAATCCGGCCACCTACAAAATTCAAAAACGTGGCGGAAAGGGGATTATGGGTATGAAAACCATGCAAGAAGACATTGTGGAGCATTTTTTAAGTGCTTCTACACATGATAATTTACTCTTTTTTGCCGATTCGGGAAAGGTGTTTCAAACCCAAGTCTTTGAAATTCCGGAAGGCACGCGCGTAGCTCGTGGTCGGGGGGTGATGAATTTTTTAGATATTAAAGCCGAAGAAAAAGTGTTGTCGCTCATTCCTATCACCAAGAAAAAAGATGACAATGTGTCAAAGGAGAGATTTTTGGTAATGGTGACCAAGATGGGCCGAATTAAAAAAACCAGTCTGGAAGAATTTGAGAATGTCAGAAAATCCGGTATTATTGCCATTAAATTAGAGCCAGGCGACACGCTTAAAAAAGTGGTTAAAACTTCGGGCAATGATGATATTATGTTAGCCACCAAGCAAGGGATTGCTATCCGATTTAAAGAAAAGGATATTCGTGCCATGGGCCGAGCCGCGGCGGGAGTTAAAGGATTGAAATTAAAGAAGGGAGATGAAGTCATTGGCATGGATGTGGTTGGTGAAAATCCAAAACAGTATTTGTTGGTGGTAATGGAACATGGCTATGGCAAGAGAACTCAAATTTCAGAATACAAGGTACAGGGACGCGGAGGATCGGGAATTAAAACTGCCAATATTACGGCTAAAACCGGAGGCATTATGCTGGCGTATATATTACACGAATCGGCCGATGAAGAAGATTTGATTGTGATTTCTCAACATGGTCAAGTCATTAGAACGGCTATAAAATCTATTTCGCTATTGGGCCGGGCCACCCAAGGAGTACGCATCATGCGCTTGGACGAGGGAGATAAAGTGGCTTCGGGAACGTGCGTCAAAGAATAACATATGACAGACCATATTAACAATGCATTGCAATACTTAGAGTTAAAAGACACCCTGTTGGCAGCCGAGTTTGGTTGTGGCATGGCAGATTTCACCTTAGCTTTGGCCAAAAAGCTAGACAAGGGTCGGATATATGCGCTAGATATCCAAGCAGAAAAATTATCAGCCCTAAAGGGTCGCATTACTATTGCCAAGGTTAATAATATCATTCCCATCCTTTGTGATTTGGAGGCCAACAACGGTTCAACGTTGCACGATCATTCTCTGGATATAGTAGTTATCCCCAATGTATTGTTTCAGACAGAAAATAAAAGTGCTATACTAAAAGAAGCAATTAGAATATTGAAACTTGGTGGGCAACTCATGATTATTGATTGGTTAAAAGAAGGGCCATTTAGTCCAAAAGAGGGAATGGTAAGCCCAAATGATGTCAAAAAGATGGCAGATGAACTGGGCCTGTCTCTAAGGAGAGAGTTTGCCGTAGGCGAGTATCACTACGGATTATTATTCATTACATCGATATGAAAAAGAATCTTATTTTTTTATTGGTATGTATGGTTCTTTTAGGATCAACCGGCGTGGCGTTGGCAGCTAATCCCATTATTTCCCTACCCAATCCTTTATGTATAGGTGGAGCAGGCAGTGCCAATTGTATTAATAGTTTTGAAACGTTAGTGGCGGCAATTAGTCGTTTTGTGTTAATTGTAATTAGTGGATTGGCTACCTTGATGTTTATGTGGGCTGGTATCCTTTTTCTGACTTCCGGAGCTAATCCGGGCAATGCAGAAAAAGCCAAGCACGCCTTAATGTGGGCCGTTATCGGGGTGGCTGTGGTGGCCGCCGGCAGTGGATTAATTTTGGTTATTCAAGCGGTTATTGGCACTCCTCCAACTGCATTTTTATCTGCACCCTACGCCTTAGCAGCAGTAGCACTTCCAGGAATTCCTGGACAAGTGGGTGATTTTAATACTATCATTAATGCAATTTTAAAACTTATTTGGCCGATGTTTATAGGGTTTGCAGTTATTATGTTTATAATCGCCGGGTTTTTATTTTTAAAAAGCCAGGGTGAACCTAGTGAAGTAAAAACGGCCAGAGATTGTCTCATTTGGGGAATAGTGGGAATGGCAATAGGAGTATTGGCATTTAGCCTTCCTTACTTTATTCAAGAAGAGATTATGCCTGCCCCAGATTCAGTACAAGGAGCCTGTTGTCAGGGCGGAACTTCTTGTTTCATAACATCACCAGCCATCTGCTCTATAAATCCAACTAATGTATTTAAAGGACTTGGTACAACTTGTTTTCCAGATCCTTGTCTGTAATTAAGATATTTTCATTATGAATAAAAAATTAGTGTATACCATTATATTAATATCGGCACTATTGCCTTATATTGGCTTGGCGGTTAATTTTGGCACCCCGCCAACCCAACAAAACAATCTTGATATCCCTATACTTCTCAATAGAATTCTTGGAATTATCTGGCCAGTGTTTATGGGTTTTGCTATCATTATGTTCATCGTCGCCGGATTTTTATTCTTAAAAGCAGAAGGCGAACCGGCAGAAATAAAAACAGCTCAGAAGGCGTTGCTTTGGGGTGTGGTGGGAATAATAGTGGGAATACTGTCTTTTTCTATACCGTTTATTATTCGTAGTCTGCTTGGATTTAATTAGATAGTATATTGATTTATTAAAAATTAAAAGGTCGAGAAAAATTTAATTTAGAGAAAATAATATGAATAAAAAAATAATTGCCCTGACATTAGCTTCAGCTACGTTACTGGCTTTACCGGTAGCAATGTTTGCCATCGGCCAACCCGCAATTCCTCAAAGCAACCAAGCCCTTAGCGTTATAGGTATTATAAACGTCGTATTAAGCTTCCTGTGGCCACTGTTTATCGGTTTTGCTGTTATTATGTTTATCATCGCAGCTTTCTTCTTTGTTACCGCCCAAGGAGAAGCGGATAAAGTGGGAGAGGCACGACAGTTTTTGATTTGGGGAGTAGTTGGAGTTGCTGTGGGAATATTGGCATTTAGCATCCCTTACGTAGTTCAATTTACTCTTTGCCAAGGAGGAATTTGTTAAAAAGTTACGATTGCCAATGATATTTTTCGTTGGCAGTTTTAACCCATTAACCCATGAATAAAAAAATAATTTCTTTGGTTACGTCGGCGATTAGCTTGTTGTTGCCCGTCATGGCTTTGGCGGCGGGCCCAACTGCCACCGAGTGGTTTAACGGCGTACTAAATAACTTTTTAAATATTGTGGTGTGGCCGGTGTTTATCACTATTTCCATTGCCATGTTTGTTTGGGCCGGAATTTTGTACTTAAGTGCCGAAGGCGAAGCGTCCAAAATTTCTGCCGCCCATAGAGCCGTAGTATATGGTATTATTGGCATCGTAGTGGCTTTACTGGGCTTTTCAGCTGTGAATATTATTGGTACTATTATTACGCCTATTGCGCCCCCAGGCTAGCGAGCTATGCTCCCGTGGCGGAATTGGCATACGCGCATGTCTTAGGAACATGTCCCGCAAGGGGTAGAGGTTCGAGTCCTCTCGGGAGCACCAAAAAGCCAACACGCACCTCTGGGTGCGTGTTGGCTTTTTATCTAGGCTAATTCCACATTTTTTGGTTTTTCGGGGTCTATTTTAGGAATCTTAATCGTCAGCATACCTTTGTCCATTTGAGCATCGGCGTTTTCAGTATCAATATTTTCGGGTAGAACAATTTTCCGAGAAAAAGGGCCCCAATAACATTCCTGATAAAAATAGGTATTATCGGCGTGACTATGCAAAGAAGGTCGATGCCCTTTTATGACCATCATATCTTTTTCAATGGCAATGTCCAAATCTTTAATTTGCACGCCGGCAATGGCAGTCAGTACCGTAAAATGTGACTTGTCCTCAAACACATCCACCACCAATTCCCCATCTTGTTCAAAAATGTTATTTTGCGCATTGGTTTTTTCTTCTGTTGTTGGTACTTCTGCTGTTTTTATTTTTGCTTTTTTTGCCATATATGAAGTCGAAAGTTCATCAAGTTCATAAAGTTATAAAGTTCAAACTTGATAACTTGATAAACTTGATAACATTATAACTATAGTTTACAAATACTTTTTACTTTTTTAATTTCGTCAAAATCGTAAAAGATAAAGACTGCCATCATAATTATCACCGCTAAGGGAATGAGGAAGTTTAACGGGGCGTGTAAGGTTATTATAGAAAAATCATAGAGCCCGTGCAAGAGGGTGGCCAAAAATATTCCCAATACAGTTAATCTGAAACGGTGTTTGTTGCGAAGGGAAGACAAGGCCATGAAATAGCCGATTAATGCCGAACAAAGCGTATGTAAAAAAGTCGCTCCCACAAACCGCATAAAGCTAATCGTGACTGCTGTTTTGATGACCACGTCAAAAGACAGACCATCAATGGGTGAGAATAAATACAAAATATTTTCCAATGCTGTAAACCCCAATGCACCGATTACCATGTACAGCATCAAATCCAGTGGCTCGTCTAACGCATCATTGTGAAATAAAAATAATTTTACAGCCAAGTATTTGCAGACTTCTTCAACCAGTGCAATGACTAAAAACCAGCGTACAATGTTCATAATCATCGGCAAATATGGCGAAATTTCCGGCGAATAAAAAACGGCTAGATATTGAGTTTCATTTAAGGTTTCTGAAAGGCCAATTTCCAAAAAAAGAGCTGGAATGGTAACTGCCATGCCGTACAAAAACATTTTTACGATCATAGCTTTGGGCTCGGGATGTAAATCTTTTCGCAGGTAATAAAAAAGCCAAATTAAACTGGGTAGGACTCCAAATAAAACATATAAAACTAGGCGATAGTATTCCATAATTCAACCATCAATAATGATTTTTTGCCTGCACCAAGCGAGCGCTGCGAGTCGAAGTGATGCCAAATTTCTTCTGTTATGAATGGCATAAAAGGGTGCAGAATTTTTAGTGATTCTGTTAATATCTCTAAAAGCATATATTGAGTGGCTTGCCTTGACTCGCCAGAACCTTGCGCTAAGGCAGGTTTCGCTTCTTCTATAATCTTATCACAAAACGTGTGCCAGAAGTAATGGTAGATTTTTTCAGCGGCATAATAAAACTTAAACTCGTCCATTAGCTTGGTAATTTCTTTTTTGAGTGCAGTCAGTTCTTTTATGTATTTTTTTTGTGTAGCAGAAAGTTTCACCGTTTTTGCCGGTTTGTAATCAGTCGTGTTCATTAAAACAAACTTTGAGGCATTCCACATTTTGTTGGCAAAATTTCTATATCCTTTTATTTTATTTTCATCCAATGCCAACGACTGCCCGGGAGTATTGCCCATTATCAACCCCATTCTTAGCGCATCCGTACCGTATTTATCCGTAATTTCCAAAGGATTTATCACGTTTCCCTTTGATTTGGACATTTTTTGCCCCTTGGCATCCAACACCAAGCCGTGCAAGTATACCGTTTTAAACGGAATTTTTCCCGTAGCGTAAATTCCCAACATAATCATTCTTGCCACCCAAAAGAAAATAATTTCTCCGGCGGTTTCCATCACATCCGTTGGGTAAAATGTTTTAAAATCATCTTTGCCGGTGGTTCTAAGTGTAGCAAAGGGCCACTGTCCTGATGAAAACCAAGTGTCAAATGTTTCTATTTCTCCAGGCTTGCCTGCCGTAGCCTCGGCGGAGGCAGGGATGGGAATGCCCCACACAATTTGGCGGCTCAAAGGCCAGTCTAAAATGTTTTTTAACCAATGCAAAATAATCTTTTTGTAGTGCGCCGGAATGAATTTTATTTTTCCACTTTCTATAGCTTTAATAGCAGGCACAGCCAAGGGCTTCATTTTTAAAAACCATTGTTCTTTTATTTGCGGTTCAATTAAACTGTTGCACTTGTAGCACGTTTTTACGACGTGCTTGTAATTTTCTTCAACTTTTTCCACCAAGCCTTTGCTCTGCAATCTTTCAATAATTTTGGCGCGAGCCTCGGCAATTTTCATGCCAGCAAATTCACCGGCAATGGGCAATAGCTTGCCGTAAAAATCAATTACTTGCTCTTTATCTAGCTTGTGTTTTTCAGCAATGCCAAAGTCAACCGCATCATGCCAAGGAGTAATGGTCATGACACCTGTGCCAAATTCCATATCTATGGCCTCGTTCTTAATTACAGTCGCCTCTATGGGCCCATTTATCCATTCTAATGAGATCTTCTGACCATCCTGATATTTTGCATACCTTTTGTCTTTGGGGTGCATGACGACGTATTTATCGCCAAATTTGGTTTCAGGCCGAGCTGTGGTAATCACAAAAGGCCCGTATTTTAAATAGTATAATTTGTCGGTTTGCTCAACATCTAATGTTTCCAAATCAGACAGCGAAGTTTGGTGTTTTACGCACCAGTTAATAATTTTTCGGCCACGATAAACCAAATCATCTTTTTTTAGTTTTTCAAATGTTTCGTAAACGGTTTTTACAATATCTTCGTCCAATGTAAATTTTTCTCGGCTCCAGTCGCACGATGCGCCCAGTTTTTTAATTTGCCCTTCAATATTTTTTTTGTTTTCCAGCGTAAATTGTAAAATTTCTTTATACAATTCTTCCGGCGCCATTTTAAAACGGCTTTTTCCTTCTTTTTCCAGTTTTTTTTCATACACCACCTGGGTTTCAAAGCCAGCATGATCCAGTCCGGGCAGCCACAAGGTTTTAAAACCCTGCATACGCTTGTAACGCGTCATAATGTCTTCAATCGTGATCACCAGCGCGTGCCCGGCGTGTAAATTTCCATTGGCATTGGCAGGGGGCATCAATATCGTGAAGGTTTTAGGTTTTAGGTTATAGGTTATAGGCAATTTGTCGGGATTAAAAAACCCACTGTCCTCCCACAGTTTGTATATTTTGTCTTCTATTTTCTTGGCGTCGTATTGACCCTCTAATTCCATGAGCTTATTTTAGCAGAGTTTTTGGAGTTCTAAAAGGTTGACAGTGTACTTTTATTATGTAATATTAGTTTGAGTATATTACCTTTCCGAACGGAGATGCTTTATGAAGAAAGATCCCTACGATGTGGAGCTTTTGAAGGCATTGGCTTGTGAGACGAGGAAAAAGGTTCTTCTCGTACTCATGGAATCGGTCTGTCCTTTGACAGTCTCGAGCATTTCGGAATCGGCCGGCATTAGCATGACTAGCCTTTCTGATATCCTGCAAATTTTCTTTCGAGTTGGAATCGTTGCTCGGAAACGAAGGGGTAGGTGCATTCTTTACGTAATCTCGGACACTTTCGAAGTCAGGGTCAATGCTTTTGCAAAGTTTTTCGAGCATGCCTAGATTGCCCAACCCGCAAATTCGCTTCGGCCACCAGGTTTTTCCAGGTGGCTTTTTTATTTCTATTAAAATATCCTGCCACGGCGATCATGAGGCCGTTGTCGGTGGAAAGTTTTGGATCTGGCGCCTGAAGCTTGAAGCTTGAAGCTTGAAGCTTGAATTGTTTTCGTAGTTCTTGGTTGGCCGACACTCCTCCGCCTAAAATAATAGTTTTTACTTTATATGCTTTAGCGGCATTAATGGTTTTTTTGACGAGCACATCAACGATGGCATCTTGGATGGCAGTGGTCATTTCGCTGATAAATTTTTTACTTTTCACTATTTTTGGATCAGTGTCTCTGATTTTATACAGCACCGAAGTTTTAAGTCCCGAAAAACTAAAATCATAATCTTTTGAATGTATCATGGGACGAGGCAAAACTAGGTTATAGCTTCTAGGTTTTAGCTTATAGTTATCGGCGATTTTGGAAATAATCGGACCTCCAGGATACCCAAGTCCTAGCATATTAGCACATTTATCAAAACATTCGCCGGCGGCGTCGTCGCGCGTTTCACCAATAATTTCATACTTCCCTATTTTTTTCATCAAAATAAGTTGCGTGTGTCCGCCGCTGACAACTAAAGCCATAGCTGGGAACACTTGTTTCATGTTGTGTGTTTCATGTTTCATGAAGTTCACCAAGATATGCCCCTCAATGTGGTTTATGGGAATTAATGGAATATCCCAAATATAGCTTAGCGCTCGAGCAAAATTGATGCCAACCCAAAGGCACGGTTCAAGACCAGGGCCATGGGTGACGGCGATGTAGTCAATATTAGGTTTTTCATAAGTTTCTAGAAAGTCTTTAGTAAATTCAAAAAGCTTAGATTCTTTTTCAAGAATTTCTTTTAAGGTTTGGATTTGTTTAGGATTTAGGATTTGGGATTTAGGATTCGCCAATTTGGCCAGTTTTAGCGCACGCGCTAAAACTGGCACCAAATTGGCTTGGTGTTCCCGCTTTGCCATCATAGGAAAAACGCCGCCATAATTTTGGTGGATGGGTTGGCTAGAGACGACGTTGGCCAGAACTTTAAAACTTGATGAACTTGAAACTTGAAGAACTGCAATCCCAGTGTCGTCGCACGATGTTTCTATTGCCAGAATGTTCATAGTGTTATAGTATACATAATTATGACCCTATCGTCTAGTCTGGTCTAGGACACAAGATTTTCACTCTTGTAACCCGGGTTCAAATCCCGGTGGGGTCGCACTTCGATTTGCTCGGTGTAAACCATATGGATAAATCCGACTACTTAAATATCTCTTCTGCTAAGGATGTTAAAAATCCGTGGCAGAGAAGATTATATCGCTTGTTTGAAATTATTCCCGGTGCATTAAGTTTGGGGACTCTGATTGGGGTCTTTGTTTTTTCATGGCTTTGGCCGGCGTATGTGGCTATTTTTGTAATCTGTTTTTCTTTTTATTATTTGTTTAGAATTTTGTATTTTTCACTCCACCAAATCATGGGATATTTTAAGGTGAAACGTCATCTGAAAGAAAATTGGTTAAAAAAAATACGAGAATTAAAGGGAAGAGATTGGCGCCAAATTCATCACGTGGTGATTTTGCCAACGTACAAAGAAAGTGAAAATATTATCCGAGAAAGTATAGTCTCTTTGTTGGTGACCCAGTATCCCAAAGAAAAGTTGATAGTAGTGCTGGCGGTGGAAGAACGAGCAGGCAAGGAATTTGAATATACGGCCAAAAAGTTACAAAAAGAATATGCCAGCCTTTTTTTTAGTTTTTTAGTGACAGTGCATCCGCAAAGTATCGCAGGCGAAATTGGGGGGAAAGGATCAAATGTAGCTTGGGCCGGGGCGGAAGCAAAAAAAATGATAGACAATTTAGGATTAGATTACGAAAATATTTTAATTTCCAGTTTTGATATTGACACAAAAGTCTATCCACAATACTTCTCTTGCCTAACGTGGTATTTTTTAACTGAAAAAGACCCTCTGCACGCCAGCTACCAGCCGGTGCCGGTGTACAACAACAATATTTGGACGGCGCCGTTTTTTACACGTGTAGTTTCAACGTCCAACACCTTTTGGCAAATGATTCAGCAAGAGCGTAGTGAAAAACTGACAACCTATTCTTCGCATGCCATTCCCGCCAAAGTTTTTTTTGAAGTGGGCTATCCGGCCAACGTGGTGCCTGACGATAGTCGTATTTTTTGGCGAGCGTATTTGTACTATGATGGTACTTATCGTGTAGTGCCAATGTATTATTTGGTGAGCATGGATGTGGTGGATTCAAGTAATATTTTTAAAACTATTTTACATCAATATAAACAACAAAGACGCTGGGCATGGGGATGCTCTGAAATACCGTACATTATGTTTGGTTTTCTACAGAATAAAAAAATTAAACTTTGGGAAAAAATGTCGCATCTTTACACGATTATTGACGGATTTTGGTCATGGGCTACGGCGGCACTGTTACTTTTTATGCTGGGTTGGCTACCACTCTTTTTGGGAGGAAATAAATTTAACTTTTCTATTTTGTCATTTAATTTACCGATTTTGACTGGCAGGATTATGACCATTTCTTTAATTGGAATGATAATTTCAGCCATTTTAAGTTTACTCATTGTTTCACCCATGCCAAAAAACATGCGGGCTTGGAAAAAAATAACTATCTTGTTACAATGGATATTTTTACCGGCCATTTTAATTATATTCGGCTCCATTCCGGCATTAGACGCCCAAATCAGACTAATGTTTGGGAGATATTTAGGGTTTTGGGTAACGGAAAAAGTGAGAAAGTAGCTTCTACTCAAAATGGATTCTGGTTTTTAGGCGACCTACCCGTTCTTTAAGAAGCGGGTAATTTTTTAATTCCAAATCTTGTTCCAACAAATCTTTAGCGGCTTGGCGAGTTTTTTCCACTAAAAATATATTGGATAAGCCTTCCATCGCCATGTCGGGTAGACCCCATTGACTTACGCCATACAGTTGTCCCGGCCCTCGAATTTTTAAATCTTCTTGCGCCAACTCAAAGCCCGAATGCATATCCACCATCGCCTTTAATCTTTCGCGATTTAACTGATCAGGCGAAGTGGTAAATAAAAAACAATAACTTTGCATATCACTTCGGCCCACCCGCCCACGGAACTGATGCAGTTGGGCTAAACCAAATCGTTCGGCTCCTTCAATCATCATAATGGTAGCTCTTGGTACATCCACGCCCACTTCAACTACGGAAGTAGAAATTAAAATATCAATTTCGCCGTTTTTAAAATCCGCCATGATTAGTTCTTTCTCTTTGGGCTTCATTTTGCCGTGTAACATGGTAATACGCAAATCCGGAAAGACTTCTTTAGATAATCTTTCGTATTCTTGAGTGACCGACTTAATTTCGGTTAATCCTAAAATTCCCAAATCATCAACCGGATTTTTTGATTCAATTTTGGGGCAAATCACAAACACACCTCGGCCCTTTTTGACTTCACTTTCAATAAAAGCATACGCTTCTTTGCGTTGTCGTGGCTGAATAATTAGGGTTTTGATCCTTTTTCTGTTCTTGGGCATTTCTTTAATTAAGGATAAGTCCAAATCTCCATACACCGTCAGAGCAAGGGTACGGGGAATGGGCGTGGCGGTCATGGAAAGTAAGTGCGGAATTAAAGTACTGCCTTGCATCAACTTTGAACGCTGACTAACCCCAAATCTGTGCTGTTCATCTAAAACCACCAAGGCCAAATTTTTAAACTTTACACCTTTAGAAATTAAGGCATGAGTACCAATCAAGATATTAATTTCACCCTCAACTAGTTTTTCAAGAAGAGCTTTTTTGCCTAATGTTTTTCCGGTTAACAATGCCACCGAAATATTAAATTTGGCTAACATTTTAGAAATACCTTCGTAATGCTGGCTGGCTAAAATTTCGGT
>JAHFKW010000007.1 GCA_023245145.1 Candidatus Staskawiczbacteria bacterium | reverse complement strand
CACCTTCCAACAAACGCGACATTGGCACTGTTTTTTCCATGTCTTTTAAAATTTGGAAGGCACACTGTTTTTGAGAATCGGTTAATTGAAATGGCAGTGAGCCGGTAAATTCTTGCATCAATGTTTCGTTCATTTTGCACGCCGGCGCTTGGCGTTGCATTAATTTCGCTTTTTCTTTTAAAACAGAAAGTTGCAGGATTAATAGTTCTTCAAAGCTGAAACGATTTTTGGCTGCATCGGCGGCTTCAAAAGATTCAGGAAAATGAACTTGCCAAAGCGCTTCGCGGATTGGCAAAAATTTATACTTTTTGGTAATTTCTTCGGGGAGAGTTTCTTCAATTAAATCTAAAAATTGTAACAATAGGGGCCTGATAATGTAGCGTAGCCAGCGCGAAGTTAAGCCTTTGGTTTCGGCATACACGGGCACAATTCTTCCCGTATGCACTAAATTCTCATTCTCGGTGGCTTCATTAATACGCTCATGCGCCGGATTATTTAAAAACACACCTTCTTTATTTAAGCTGACTTTCCCGGCCAGACAAATAAAATCATCTTCTTTTAAACTGGTGGCCAAATAGGGCTGATTAAAGAAAATAGCCCGAATTTCGCCCGTCTCATCCTCAATCATAATTTCTGTAATATCCAGCCACTTTTTAAAACTGCGAGAATTTTCAATCGCCGTAATTTTGCCTTGTACACAGACAGTATCGTTATTTTTAACTTGATTAATTGGAATAATATTAGAAAAATCATCGTATCTTAAAGGAAAATGAAAAAGCAAGTCTTGGACGTTTTTAATCCCAAACTTTTTCAACTTTTTTTGGTAGTTTGCCCCAATTTTTGGCACCTCCTCAATTGGCGTATCCAGATTTATCATGAATATATTGTATCAAAAAACCGCCGATTAGGCGATTTTTTCTTCCAATTATACTGTGGGTGGCTCTTGCTTCTTCGCCGTATGTCCCGAATCCACTTCGTACTTGGTGTTTTGCTGTTCAAAAAAGTTGACCAATTCCAAAACATCGGTGGCGGTGCTCATCCATTTAGCAGGGTTGGTCACATTATATTGTTTTGGTAATCCCAGTTCGGCAAGTCTTCTGTCTGCCACGTATTGGACATATTGATTTACGTAATCGGCGTTTAAGCCTAAAATTCCATTGGGGAACAAATCCTTGTTGTAGGCGGTTTCAATATTGACCCCTTCAACAATTAATTGGCGAATTTCATTGGCAAAATCTTCGGTCAGCAATTCGGAATTTTCTTCTAAGACACTTTGAATTAATTGAATCCCAAACTTTAAGTGTAGACTCTCATCGCGCAAAACCCAATCCACCATACTGCCAAAATTTCTTAATTGATTGCGTTGTCTGAAAGATAGCACCACCATAAATCCGGAATAAAACCAAATCCCTTCCATGACAATGTTGGTGGCCACCAAATTGCGGATAAAATCTTTTTTGCCTTCCGGTGTTTCAATATTCAAATGCTCTTCAGTCATGCGCTTTAAATATTTCATCACAAACTGTTCTTTGGCTTGCATGCTGGGCGTTTCCAAGTGCGTATTGAAGATTTTTTCACGGTCAAAGGGGAAAGTTTCCAGGACGTATTCAAAAGCCACACAATGGTTGGCTTCTTCCCACATTTGCTTGGCTAAGTATAAATGCGCCTCGGGAGATTTTAGATAAGGATAAATGCCAAGGGCAATGGAGCGATTGACAATTAATTCCGCTGGATTGAAAAAAGCCATGGTAAACTTTACCGCGTGGCGTTCGTCTTCCGTCATTTTATTCCAGTCTTCTAAATCTTCTTTTAAGGCAATTTCGTGAGGAAACCAGGTGTTTCTAACGGCTTGATTATACAAATCATACGCCCACTGGTAATGCATAGGGTGCAAGTTCATATCCTCTGGCGAAGCTTTTCCTAGTATTGGCATGGGTTTTATTTTATAGATTAGTAAGTATTATTAACCAGTAGCTACACTTCTACGTGGAGAAAAAGAACTTGAAATAACGCACCCAAGTAAGGCAACGCCATTGCAAGTGCTATCGAGAGAACGCTTAGGGTAATGCCCCAATACACAAGGGTGCGGCGAGTTGGTCCGTATTTTAGTGCGACAATTCCCAGAATAATAGTAAAAAATACTAACGCATAATGGAGAGAATTAAGTTTTGTAATACTCACCATACAACTCGCTATTCCTAAAATCAAAGTTATGATCGGCAAATTAGATAATTGTTTTTGATCCATTATTTTGAGATTTAATTACTGGCACCCGTCGCAGGTGAAGTTTTCGGCTGGGTCGGACGGCATATGAACTTTGTACACTTTACCATCAATTATCTTTTCTTGGAAGTGAGTTTTTGGTGTTTCATGTTGCATGTTTAATGTTTCATGATTAAGTGGCATCTGGGTTTGTACGTTACTGAAAATTTGTCCAGAAGTTTGGGTTACGGGAATTATAATTGGCTTGATATCCAAAATTTCCGGAATTAATTCGGCTACCGGTTCTGGCGCGGTCGTAACTGCCACTGGATCCAATTCAACTTTTCTAAATGCTGCGGCAAAACCAGTTTTACCCAATTTTTCTGATTTATTGACAGTCACCGTTGATTGCTCGGCCGTGTGGCGTGGCTTCATGTGCAAATAATAAGTTGATTTTACCCCCTTCCTCCAAGCCGTTGAATAAATGTCCATCGTCTTTTCAATATCACGATCGTCCAAGTACATGTTGCGACTTAAAGCTTGGTCAACCCATTTTTGGGCACGGGCGGCTACCTCTATAAATGCATATGGGCTGACAGAAAAACTCGTTTTATAAATTTCTCTGATGTGCGGAGGAATTTCTTGAATGCTGGAAATATCTCCCTGCAATTCAATGATTTTTGTTTTAACCATATCCCACAAATTCAAGTTTTTTAATTCTGTTACTAAATTGTGGTTAATGTCTAAATATTTTCCGGAAATTTTGTTACGGCTAAATACCTGGGCAAATCTTGGGTCAATGCCTGGAGTGGTACCGGCCACTAAACCAATGTTAGCATTTGGAGCCACGGCCATTAAGGTGGAATTTCGCATGCCATTTTTTACCTTGATTCGCAACGCATCCCAATCCAGCCAATTTTGTTTTGACTTTTTGTCAATGTCAATTGCCATGCCTCGTTCTTCTTCTAATCTGGCGATGGTGTCAACTGGCACTTTACCTTTTGACCATTCGCTACCGGCAAAGTGCATATAACTACCTCGTTCAACTGCTAAGTTTGCAGACTCATCAATGGCCATATAACTGATAAACTCAAATATTTTATCAGTAAAATCATAAGCGTGCGGACTGTCGTAGGACATACCCAATTGCTCAATAGCATCGGAAAAGCCCATTACTCCCAATCCAATAGCGCGGTTTTCTTTGTCTGACTTTACGGCTTCTGGCACTGGCAACACGTTAATATCAATTAAATTGTCTAACTGACGAATGGCCAGCCTAACGGATTCTTCCAACTTTTGCCAATCAACTTGTTTCTTTTTTAAGTGTGCTGCCAAATTTAGTGAGGCTAAATTGCAAACAGCAATATTATCCTTATCTTGTGGTAAGCAAATTTCCGTGCACAGGTTAGACATGTGGATGGTACCTGTATTATTATTGAGAGCACGCAAATTGATTGAATCTTTCCAAACTAGCCATGGATGACTGGTGGTTTGGAGTGCAACTAAAATGGACCTGTATTGTTCAGTCGCTGGCACCTTCTTCCACATTTTTAATTTACCTGCCTCGGCCATGGCAACGTATTCAGCGTATCTTTTTGAAAATGCAACGCCGTATAATTCGTTTAAGTCAGAAGTTTCTTTTGGGTCAAACATATACCATTGCTCTTTCGCTTCCACCCGTTTCATAAATTCATCGGACAAAAAGACAGCGGTATCAGCAGTTCGCATACGCATGTGGTCATCCCCGGCATTGTGTTTCCATTCCACAAATTCCGGAAAATCATAATGCCAATTCTCCATGTAAAAACAGAGTGCACCTTTTTTCTTGCCTCCGCGCATAATGGCGCGAATAGCCACGTCAATAATTTTAGCAAACGGAGTTGGTCCGCTGGATGTAGTATTATTGCTGCTTAAAGGCGACCCCATGGCTCGTAATTTAGTAATGGAAGCCCCGATACCGCCGGAAGCTTTGGAAAGCAACATCACATCCATAACTGATTTGGAAATGTGTGCCATGTCATCATGAATTTCCAGTAAAAAGCAATTAGAAAGCGCCGGAATTGTCCCACCGGCGTTGATATTGCTTGAGCCGGCGGCAAGATATTCATGTTGGGACATTTTTTCGTAAAATTTCAACGCCCATTCGGTTGGGTCTTTTTCATTGTAGGACATGCCCATGGCCACGCGCATAAACAAATATTGAGGAGTTTCAAATGCCTTTTGCTGTTTGTCTTTTACAGAATATCGGCCCAATAAACTGGAAAGTCCCGCATAAATGAATAATTCATCGCGATCAGTATTTAGAGCGCCGGCTAATCTTTCCAAATCAAAATTCTTTTCCATTCTTTCGTCGAAAATCTTTTCCACCACACCTTTCCTTATATATTCTGCGAAATGTTGTTTGTGCAGAGTTCTTAATTCCTGATCATCACTGTACTGTCCCAACACATTCCGGTAAACGGTTTTTAAAAGTAATCTGGTAGCAATTTTATCGTAATCTACATCATCTTTAATATTTTGCACGGCCGCGTTAATGGTGGCAAAATCCAGTTCTTCTTCGGTAATGCCATCGTAGAGTGTAACATGTGTGTCAGTAGCAACTTGGGTAACTTTGGCAATCGGGTCTAAAATTCCTCGTGCCGCTCTTTCTATAGAACGATTAATTCGGTTGGCATCAAATGATTGTCGTGACCCATCGCGTTTAGTTACGGTTAGTTCCATAATTTTTTGTTTAAGATATTATTAGGTAACTACTATTTTACTCTTTTCATTTTTTTTGTGCAAACTGTGGATAACTTGTGTCCCCAAGAGGAATCGAACCTCTATCGCGAACTCCGCAAGCTCGCATTCTATCCGTTGAAATATGGGGACATATTGGTTTACAAAAAACCGTTGGCGGAGAAGGTGGGACTCGAACCCACGAACCCCTTGCAGGGTTACGGTTTTCGAAACCGTTGCAATAGCCACTATGCGACTTCTCCCAAAAAATATATGGTGCCCTCGGTAGGAATCGAACCTACATCAGAGATTTAGGAAACCTCCGTCCTATCCATTGAACGACGAGGGCATGATGTCAAAATTATAGCTCAAAAACGACCCATTTGCAATAATTTTTTATTTTTTGTATAATTATCAAATTAATAAAAACTATGTTCAAATCTCCTATTACAAAAATAGCTAAAAAAGTCTGCCCGGCGGTCATTACCGTTATTGTTTCCAAAGACTTGCCCAAGGTGGAAGATTTTTATTCGTTCCCTTATGGTGGCAAAGAATACATCATGCCTATGATGGACAAGGAAAAAAAGGAAATGATGGAATCCACTCAAATCGGTGGTGGTTCAGGATTTATTATTTCTCCCGATGGATACGTTTTGACAAGCAACCACGTGGTAGCCGACATTAATGCCGACTATACTGTCATTTTGGATCCAGAACATAAATACCAAGCCAAAGTCCTTAGTCGTAACCCCATTAACGACATTGCCATTTTAAAAATTGACCCTTCGGCCCATTCGAATGCCTCAGGGCAGACAGGCTCAGGGCGAGGGACCAAGTTTCCTTATATCGGCCTGGCAGATTCAGATAAAATTGAACTAGGAGAAGATGTAGTGGCCATTGGAAATCCACTGGGCGAGTTTAATGATACGTTAAGCGCGGGTATAGTCTCGGGCCTGTCGCGCTACATTTCGGCCTACGGCGGAATTGACCACCAAATGCAGAATTTACGCGGTTTAATTCAAACAGACGCTGCTATCAATCCTGGCAATTCCGGGGGGCCACTGGTCAACATGAGTGGTAACGTAATCGGCATTAACACGGCTATGATTATGGGGGCTCAAAACATCGGCTTTGCCATTCCGATTAATTACGCTAAGCGCGATTTGCATGAAGTTAAAAAATTTGGAAAATTGGTAGTGCCATTTTTGGGAGTAAAGTATGTGTTGCTCAATAAAGAAATGGCCAAAGCTAATAAATTACCGGTGGAAAATGGTGCGATGGTGGTACGCGAAGCCTTGGGTGAACCGCCCGTGATTAAAGATTCAGCCGCGGACAAAGCCGGTATGAAAGAGTTTGATATTATCTTGGAATGTAATGGAGAGAAAGTTACGGCCGAAAACTCATTGGCCAACTGTTTGCAAAAATGTAAAATTGACGAAGAAACTCACTTTAAGGTTTTGCGGGATGGGCAAGAATTGATGCTAATGGCCATACTAGTAGAGAAGTTATAAAATAATTTCATGCAAAAAAAGAAAGACGGTGGGCGATGCCGTCTTTTTTAGTGCATGCGCGAGAATTTATTTTTTGAGCAGGGAATCGATGATGCGCGGTAGCTCTTGAGCGTGGAATGGCTTACTCAAAAAAATGTCTGCCGAGTGTTCCATGGGCACTTCTCCACCAGACATCATAATAATGGGCAGGTCGGGGAAGTGTTCTCTGACTCTGTTTGAAAGTTCATCGCCCTGCATTTTGGGCATTTCAAGATCTGTGAGGAGAAGGTCGTAGTGATGACGGTTTTCCAAAAGATGATTTAAGGCCAATTCTGCGTCATAAAATGTGCAAGCAAGATGACCATACTCCTTCAATATAGCCCAGCATAAGCGCCGATTTGTGTCGTCGTCATCCACCACCAAAATACGTGCCATGGGAAATCCTCGTGAGTTGAAGGTGCAAAAACTTTGGAGCGGGTGAGGGGAGTCGAACCCCTCTCATTAGCTTGGAAAGCTAAGGTAATACCGATATACGACACCCGCCTATGATTCGCCAGAGCGAATCTTCGGCGAGGCAAAACCCGCTAAGATTTGCGAAGGCGATATTCATTTTCTGTCGGGGCGCTGGGATTCGAACCCAGACTAAACGCTCCCAAAGCGTTCGTGCTACCGTTACACAACGCCCCGATATACTTTGTAATATTATCGTAAAAGTTCCGTCTTGTCAAAGGGTAAAATCTGTGATAACATTCAAATTAATTCTGTCGACTGCTCTCGTAGTTCAATGGACAGAACAAATCTCTTCTAAGGATTTAATGTAGGTTCGATTCCTACCGAGAGCACAGGTAAAATTTTGGAGGCTATAGTGTACCGGCGCGCACTGGACTCTGTGGCAGTCCCAGAACGGGTTCGACTCCCGTTAGTCTCCCACTTTTAAAAGGCTATCTTCCAAAAGATAGTCTTTTTGGTATAATAAAGATATGGAAGATATAGAAGAATTTCAAAAGCTAAGTGAATTTATAGACTTAGCTGAAAAAAACAGAAAATATCCGGCCAATACTGCGCATGGCAGACGGGCGGCTTTACATTTGTTTGATACCGTTTTAACCCAAGAAGAAAAAGAATCACTAGAATTAATCGAAGAAAGAATGAAGGAAATATACTTAAATTTAATCAGTAAACACAAAGACGCTTTCAGTATAGCCTCGCTTAATACCTACAAGGGCAGATTTTTAAAAGTTATTCAGGATTACAAAAGATATGGAGCCAATCCCGACGATATGATTCACTGGGAAGTAAAACAGCGCGGATATACGGTTAGAAACTTGAAAGATATTAAGAAAGATACACCTATCCACAACATATCTTTCCCAACTCACACGGGTGTGCATAAACTCCAAATAGTTCTTGAAAATGGGCTATCTTGTAACATAGAAGCCCCTTCTGGACTCAACAAAAAAGACGCCTCTAAAATTAAAGGCGTCTTTGATGCGCTAAGTCAATAGTATTACCTCGCGTATTCAATGACCCGATTTTCGCGGATGACAGTAACCTTAATTTCCCCCGGATATTTCAATTCTTCTTCAATATTAGCGGCAATTTGGCGAGCCATTTTGGCAGTGGCCAAGTCATCCACTTTATCAGACTTTACAAACACTCGGATTTCGCGCCCCGCCTGAATAGCATAGGTTTTTTCCACGCCTTCAAACCGATTTCCAATATCTTCCAGTGCCTTTAATCTTTGCAAATAATTTTCGATACTATCTTTTCTGGCACCCGGCCTTGAAGCCGAAATAGCATCGGCCACGGTCACAATAATGGCTTCAATGGATTCGTGCGGATAGTCTCCGTGATGGCTTCGCATAGATTTTACCACCGCATCAGATTCACCGTACTTTTCCAAAATCTTAATTCCAATTTCAATGTGACTACCCTGAATTTGTTGGTCCAGCGCTTTGCCAATGTCGTGAAATAATCCACCACGCTTGGCCACTTGGCTATTGGCTTTTAATTCTTCAGCAATGGTCTCGGCAATCAACGCCACCTCCATGGAATGTTGCAGTACATTTTGACCATAAGAAGTTCGATAATGTAACCTACCCAAAATTTGAATCAGTTTATCATTGACTCCCAGCAGTGCTAAATCGTACACCGTTTTTTCTCCCACTTTTTTAATCACATCAGCAATTTCAGCCGTAGCTTCGGCTACTTTTTCTTCAATTTTGGCCGGCTGAATTCTGCCATCCACAATCAATTTATCCAGTGCCATTTTAGCAATTTGCCTTCTTACCGGATTAAAACAAGAAATAACTACTGAATCCGGACTTTCATCCAAAATCAGCTCCACGCCTGTTATTCTTTCAAAAGTTTTAATGTTCCTACCTTCTTTGCCAATAATTCTGCCCTTAATTTCTTCGCTGGGCAAAATCAAGGTGGTGGTGCTCAATTCCTGTGTATGATTAACCGCACATTTTTGAATGGCCAGCGTCACAATTTCGCGAGCCCGGGTATCCAGAGAATCCTTTCCACTTTCTTCCATCTTCCTCATACGAGCCAATAAATCTTTTTCCGCTGCAATTTCCACCAAACCCAATAACTCTTTTTTAGCATCTTCTCTCGTCAGACTTGCTACTTTTTCCAGTTTTATTTCCACTTCGGCTCGCAGTGCATCCAATTGCTCTTTTAACGTTTTTACTTTTTGAGCTTTATCGTCCACTTCTTTTTCCTTTTTTTCAAAGGTTTCAATTCTACCGTCCAACAACTTTTCCCGATCCAAAATCACCTGCTCGGCTTTTAAAAATTCTTTTCGGCGTTGATCAATATCCTTTTGGGCTTTTTCGGTAATTTCAGTTGCTTCTTGACCAGCTTTTTTTACTAAGTCAGCCGTTTCGGTTTTTACGTCGGCCACCCTTTTTTGCAGCTTGGCTTCCAGTGACCCAGCCCGCTTTTTAGCCAGTGACTGGCGAATATAGTAGCCTATAATGCCACCCAACACTAAAGCTCCCAACACCCCTAAAAATAATACTATAATATCTTGGTCCATATTTTTTCTTCGTCCGCCATAGCTTTACGCGAAGGCGGGACTTTTTAATTATTAAACAAACAAAGCCCATCCACAAAGTGGTGAGCCCGTATATAACATCTTTCCAAATTGGCTACTTGGTGTCCTTCATTGACCCGATGACTTCATCAATCAGACCATAGGCTTTGGCCTCGTCTGACGTCATATAAAAATCCCGGTCAGTGTCTTTTTCCACCACGTCGATGGATTTACCGGTTTTTGAAGATAAAATTTCATTTATCTTACCCTTGATTTTTATAATCTGCTTAGCAGTAATCTCAATTTCTGTAGCTTGACCTTGCGTGCCTCCCGAAACTTGATGCAGTAATATTTCAGAATTAGGAAGAGCAAAACGTTTGCCCTTGGTTCCCGCTGCTAAAATAACCGCCCCCATGGAAGCCGCTAAGCCAATGCAAATCGTAGAAACTGGACACTGAATGAATTGCATCGTGTCGTAAATGGCTAACCCCGCTGTAACCGACCCGCCCGGGCTATTTATGTAAAGCTTAATGTCTTTTTTAGGATCACGGCTGACCAAATACAGCATCTGTGCAATAACCACATTTGCGTTCATGTCAGTCACGGGCCCAGCCAAAAAGATAATACGCTCTTCTAAAAGCCTAGAAAATATGTCATATACGCGCTCGCCGCGTTGTGTTTTTTCTACAATAGTTGGTACTATTGGCATTTTTTCTAATTATTATTTACCAAAGCTTTCCAACTTTTGGAAAACTTTTTCGTTAAATACCGCACCTTTACTATACTCTTTTAACTGCCTGATGTCAATTTTGGTGGCCTGCTCTTTGGAATACTTTTTCATTTCGCGATTGGCCTCTTCGGTTAATTCTTCTTCTGATACCTCCACATTTTCCGCTTTGCCAATTTGACGAAGCACCAAGAAGTTTTTAATCCTTTTTTCGGCATCCAGTTTAAAGGTGGCCTTAATTTCTTCTTCCGTTTTTTTAACGCTCTTTAAATAATCTTCAAACTCCAGCTTAAACTGATTTTGCACCTGCATCTTTAAATCTTCCAGCAACCTCTTTTGTTCATATTCCACCATTTTTTCAGGCAATTCAAATTTAATTTTTTCAGAAACTTTGGTTATAATTTCCCCGCGTTTTCTTTGCAATTCACCTTCCTTTTTTTCCAGCGTAATACCTTCCTGCAAATTTTCTCTTAGTTTCACCAAACTATCAAACATACCAAGGCTTTTGGCAAACTCATCGTTAATTTCCGGCAATTCCATTTTTTGTACAGACAGCATTTTAACTTTGAAATTTGACTCTTTGCCTGCCAAATTATTAGGCGCATTTTCGGGGAACTTGGCTTTAAATTCTTTTTCTTCCCCGGCTTTCATTCCCAGCACATTATCTTCAAAATCCTTCATAAACCCGCCTTCGCCAAGGATAAATCGATCCTTAACCACTTTTCCACCGTTGATATTTTCGTTAGTATACTCAATTTCCACAAAATCTTTATTTTCCGCTGGCCGATTTTCTGCCGTAAATTTGGCTCGGCTTTTTTGTAAGTATTCCAAAGCTTCATCAATTTCTTTTGGCTCAACACTAATTTCCAGACTTTTAATTTCTTCCACAATTTTTTTGTAATCAGGCAACTCAATTTCCGGCAGAACCGAAACTTTTACCGTAAATAAAAATTCACTACCTTTAGCTATCTTAGTAATTTTAACTTCCGGCTCGCCGATTGGTTCCAACTTTTCAGCCAGCACAAATTTGGTATACGCATCTTTAACCGCCAAATCTCCCGCTTCCATCAGCAATTGCTCGTTGCCCACTTTTTGTTCCACTATTTCTTTTGGCACGTGGCCTTTTCTAAAACCATCCATTTTCACATGGCCTTTTAAATGTTCCAACGCCTTGTCCACAAATTTGGTAAAATCCTCCGCCGGCATTTCAAAACTAATTTGAAGCTCCGAATTTTTAAGTTTTTTTATTTCTGTTTTCATGATTTTATATGTTATCAACTTTTACTGCTACAATGAAATCATTTTCTGACAAACCACTAACAAAGTGGCTCCACAATATAATTTCCACCTTGTTGTAGTGAATTACAATATCAGGGTGGTGGCCTTCCTGCTCTGCAACTTCTGCCACCCTACTTACAAACTCCATGGCTTCTGCAAAATATTCAAATTTGAAGATTTTGCGAATCTTTTTACCATCCAAAACTTCCCACTGCTTCAATTGATCAAGGCAATTTTTAATCTCTTCTGGCACAAGCAGCGTCATTTTTTCATGTGACACACATTTTTTATCAACTAAGTTAGACATATTCAATTTATTTTTTGTATTGTAACTTATACTACAAACCTCGCACGTGCGGAACTTGTAGTATACCTAATATAAATTGTGGGGTCTCCGACATCCCACCAAAGATACAGCGACTGGGCCGTTAGATACCCGCCCTTACTTAAAGGTACCCGACCCCTTTAACTCATAATTTAACAACCTATTTTTGACAAATGTTCCTCTAGGAGGTGCTCTGCTTCTTTGGGGTCCTGACCCCAATCATATTTGCGATATAATCTATCAACCAAGTAACGAACAAAGTATAAATGAGAGCGATCAATAAGATCATCATCTTTCTCGGGAGTATAATGCTGTAAAACTTCTTTTAAAAAATCTTCCCCATAACTCCAAAAACCGTAAAAATCATCGGCTGGATCTGCAAAAGACATCTCGCCAAAATCTATAATACCTGAAATACTAGTTTTTTCAGGAGAAATTAACATATGCCTACTGCTCAAATCTGCATGAATTACTCTATTAGAGGGGAATTCTATTTTCTTAAACTTTTCATAAAAATCATCTATCCTTTTTAAAAGATCAGGAGTTGTGTTTTCGGCAAAAATGGTACGCCTGTTAGTATAATATCTTTTTTCAAAAAAAACCGGCGTGCGCCAAATATGATTATCGGTAATTGCCTCTGAGGGCAAATTATGGAGTGCTGACAAAAATTCCCCTAATTGTTGAGCAATCTTTTCCTTAACATCTTTTGGCAGATTTTTAAATATTTCATAAGTTAATTCGCCCCCTTTAATCATTCTATACCCGCCAAATTCATTTTCTTTAGACAGATACTCATAATCCGGGACTGCGACAGGAACTTTATCCTTGATAATCTTTAAGAGCTGGACCTCTCTGGAAAACAGTTTTACATACTTTTCAATTCTAGGAAACCGAAAAACCCATTCTTCATCCAAAACAACCACAAAGTTATCTAAACCTTCTTTTTCTAATCTAGCCTCGGAAAACTGTAAATCAGGAAATTCCTGGTGAATCTTTTCAACTAATTCTGCTAGTATTGTTGCGTCTGTTTGCTCAGGTGGCTCCTGATCTCTTGGCTCAGGTCCGTGGTTTTCTGTTGATTCCATATAATTATTTTTTAATTTCTGTTTTCATGATTTACGATTTGACAAGTTTAAGATAAACATATAGTATATTGGACAGGTCGTCACTGATATCACTTACTCACAGGAGGTGCATTTTGACTGACAGACCGATTGCAAAGCTGGGACGGTTGCTGAAAGCTGAAAGAGAACGGCAGGGCATGACCCAAGGCAAGCTCTACAGCATCTCGCGGGTTTCCAGCAGAACCATCGTCGCCGTTGAAAATGGTAGGATTCGGACGAAACGCCTCAGAATGGATGTCATTATTCGCCTAGCGCTGGCTCTCGACATGGATTCCCAGGCATTGATGGACGAGGCTAGCTACGAAGGCCGAGCCTCCACCGAACAGATCGACAAAGCGAGGGCGTTAATGAATTTCCACAAAGAAGGAACCTCTGCGAAAATTACTTTTTCTCGACTCATGTTCGGATTCATGGAGTTGTCTCGAGAAGAACAGGAAACGTTTGCACGAACCATCAACGCCTATCTTGGCAAGGGTGCGTAATCGCATCCAGCCCCCGCGAAAGTGTGGGGCTTCTTTTTTTACACCAACCACGCCACGATCAAGAGAGCCACAATATTAAGCACCTTAATCATGGGATTAATCGCTGGGCCAGCGGTGTCTTTGTAGGGGTCGCCGACGGTGTCGCCAGTGACGGCGGCTTGGTGAGCAAATGAGCCTTTACCACCAAAATTTCCTTTTTCAATATATTTTTTAGCGTTATCCCAAGCGGCGCCTCCGGTGGTCATAGAAATGCCCACAAACAGACCCGTGACAATGCTTCCAATCAACAATCCTCCCAGTGCCTGGACTCCCAAAATATAGCCCACCACCACCGGCGCTAAAACAGTAATAATTACCGGCACCATCATTTCTTTAAGTGCGGCGGCGGTTACAATGTCCACGCATTTGCCATATTCCGGCTTAGCGGTGCCTTCCATTAAGCCTTTAATTTCTCTAAATTGCCTGCGAACCTCTTCCACCACTTTGCCGGCGGTTTTTCCAACGGCGCCCATCAAAAAGCTGGCAAATAAATATGGCAACAAGCCTCCAATTAATAATCCAGCAATCACTTTTGGATTATCCAAGGTAAATACCGCGGCGCTCAAAGAACCCGAAAGCCTGGCCACTTCTTGGCTGTATGCAGCAAACAACACTAAGGCCGCCAATCCCGCTGAAGCAATGGCGTAACCTTTAGTCACTGCTTTGGTAGTGTTTCCCACCGCATCCAGCGCATCGGTAATTTTTCTGATGTCTTCGGGCATTCCAGCCATTTCGGCAATTCCGCCGGCGTTGTCGGTAATGGGACCGAACGCATCAATGCCCACCACAATTCCTGAAAGCGAAAGCATGGCCATGACAGCTAAAGCCACACCATAAATTCCGGCGAGCCAAAAACTGATAATCGTACCAAATGCAATTAATAAAATAGGGAAAGCGGTGGCCTGCATACCAAGCCCAAGACCGCGGATAACATTGGTGCCATGTCCGGTTTCAGACGCCTTAGCAATAGATTTTACTGGGCCCCAAGAGGTTGAGGTGTAATATTCCGTAATCACAAACATGCCCGCGGCAATCACCAAACCAACCAAGGTGGAAAGATAAAGGTTCATAACCGAAATGCTCTGCCCCTTCATCATGTTGGAAATTAGCGGATAAAAACCAACGGCTGAAAGCACAATACACACCGCCAAACCTTTGTACATCGCGCCCATAATAGATTTGCTTTTTCCAAGCCTGACAAAAAAGCTACCGATGATGGCGGTCAAAATAGAGATACTACCTAAGAATAATGGAAGCAATACAAATTGTGGGGCTCGCGGAAAAAGCAATGCTCCCAAAATCATGGTGGCAATAACCGTCACCGAATAGGTTTCAAAAATGTCAGCGGCCATACCAGCGTTGTCGCCCACTTCGTCACCGATTAAGTCGGCAATAACAGCTGGGTTTCGAGGATCATCTTCCGGAATACTTTTTTCCACTTTACCCACCAAGTCAGCTCCCACGTCAGCCGCTTTAGTATAAATACCTCCGCCAACTCGGGCAAACATAGAAATTAAGCTGGCTCCAAATCCAAGGCCAATTAATCCGGAAAGCCCGGTGGCAAAATAATAGCTAGCCACTGACAAAAGGCCCAAACTGACCACCATTAGGCCAGTAATCAAACCACCCTTAAATGATAAATCCAAGGCAAAGGCTAAACCTCGTTTGGCTCCTTCGGCCACGCGGGTATTGGCGCGGGTTGAAACCCACATGCCAATAAATCCTGAAAGTGCCGAAAGTACGGCTCCGATTAAAAATCCAATCGCAATTTGCCAACTCATGAAAATCAAAAGGGCGATAAATAAAACTACAGCCACAATGCCAACGGTTTTATACTGCCTTTTTAAATACGAATTCGCACCCTCTTGAATGGCCGCCGTAATCGCTACCGCTTTGTCTTTGGCCGCCGGCGCTTTGCTAATTTGCAACACCAAGTAAACCACAAACGCAATGGCAAAGAGCGAAACAACGATGGGAAAATAGGTGATGAGTATCATAAAATATTTTTAATTATTAATTATTCTTCTGACTTTTTTGACTTTTTCTTTGGTTTTTCCTCCTCGGGCGCCGAAGCTTCATCAGAAGCGGAGGCGGCTTCCTCTTTCTTTTCCGCTGTTTTAATGTCAATTTTCCACCCGGTTAAATTTGATGCAAGGCGAACATTTCTGCCCTCTTTTCCAATCGCCAAAGACAACTGATCTTCATTAACAAAAACGGTGGCAGTGTTTTTTTCTTGCACCTCCACTTTAGCAACTTTAGCTGGACTCAAAGAATTGGCAATATATTTTTCTGCATCTTCTTGGTGTAAAATAACGTCAATTTTTTCTCCTCCCAATTCGGTAATCACCGCCATAATGCGGGTTCCGCGTTGGCCCACACAACTGCCAATGGGATCAATCCTATCTTCCGTTGAAGCCACAGCAATTTTAGTTCTGTATCCCGGTTCACGAGCAATAGATTTAATAACCACTACTCCTGTGGAAATTTCCGGCACTTCCAGTTCAAATAATCTGGAAACCAGTTTTGGATACGAACGACTTAAAAGCACCACACTGCCTTTAGGGGTTTCTTCCACTTTCAAAATGTAAAACTTCATACGCTGACCCTGTTTATAAAATTCACCCGGAATCTGCTCTTCGCGGTTTAAAATTCCGAGAGTTTTTCCAATGTCAATTAAAGCCGTCTGACCTTCCACGCGCTGAATTACGCCGGAAATAATTTCACCCTCTTTAGATTTATACTCAGCAGCAATCACATCTTTTTCAGCCTCACGAATCTTTTGTAAAATTACCTGTTTAGCGGTTTGAGCAGCAATACGGCCATAATCTTGCTTTTGAGCCAGCGGAATTTCCAATTCTTCGCCCAATTGAATATTTTTTAATTCCTTTTTTGCATCCGCCAACATAATGTGCTTTTCGGGATTGAAGACTACTTTTTTTGGAGCCTCGGGGTCACCTTCTTTGGCAACGATAAAATCCTCAGACGGCATAATCTTCTGTTCTTTTAAGGCTTCAATTTCTTCGGGAGTGTAAAGCATGCTGTCATCCACCACCAATTTTAATTGCCAAAATTGCGCGTCGCCCGAAACCGGATTAAACTTGGCCTTTATTTTTTGCCCTTTTTGCCCATAATCTTTTTTGTACGCCGTAGCCAGCGCTGCTTCCAGCGTTTCAATAATTACTTCAGGAGAAATCCCCCTAGCTTCCGCAATTTGCGCCATCGCACGTTGAAATGATTTTATGTCCATAATTGTAAATGTCTAATTATTCTAATTATACTAATTAACCTAATCAAATGCCAAATCCCAATACTCAATGTCCAAACTTTTAGACATTTCGAATTTTAGAAATTACTATTTGATTAGAATAATTAGAAATTAGAGTAATTAGAATAATTTTAAATAAAAAGTCCGTTATCAGACGGACAAAATTATTCATTAAGTTAATGTAAGTATATCAAAATTTGATTTGAATGTCAAACTACCCGCCGACCGCGTTGGGGAAATAGTGAAGTTTGGCCACGCGCGTGGTTTGATTAACCAAAATTCCAATAATATCAATTTGATGCGCCACGTCTTGCTTATATTTATTTTTATCCAGCCAAATTTGAGCCATTTGCCTTAATTTTCGTTGCTTGCGATAATCCACGTGCTCTTCGGGCGAAAAATTATAGCCATTATCGGCCATGGCTTTCACCTCCACAAAGTGGATAACTTTCTCTTTTTTACTAATAATATCGATTTCCCCAAAGGTTATTTTGTAATTTCTCCCCAGGATTTTATACCCTTTTTCCACCAGATATTCACAGGCCATATCTTCGCCCATATCACCCAATTCCTTGGTGGTCATTTCGCGGGAAGGGTCGGATAGAGCTGTTTATCAATTGTCCTTTCAAAACAAACCCGGCCGGCGGCGTGGTCAAAGCTAGGAGTATATTCAGAATATTGAACGGGGGATTTGGGAAATGCTTGAGTTTCTAATGTTCCTCTATTATCTAAGTTGAACACCGCGCACAAATCAAATGTTAGAGCCTTACTGTCTTTTACTATATATTCATATGAATGCTTCGTTTGGGTATCAGTGGGAACGATATATCCGGAAATAGAATCCTGTAAATCTGTCAAACTGTTTGGCATAGCGCCTTTTCGTTGCCAATAATTTACTACTTGACTCTGAATATTTTGTAAATCATATATTCGTTGCTGGTCAAATTGCACTTGCCTGGCCGTCATGGGCGAACCAACAATAAAAAACGCACCAACTAAACCGGCTATAACCAAAATACACGAACCAATGGCAAAATACTTACCCAATGCTGATGGGGTGTTTTTTCTGACATCGTCCAAGTAATACCAAAAAACAGTGACCGCTACAATTAATACCGAAAGTGCTTTTAGCATAAAACGCACCGTTGTCTCCCCGCCCAAAAAAGTGTTAAGTACAAAAATCAAGTCTCCAATGATTACCAGCGCCGTCAGAAAGAGGGTAAAATATATTAGCCATTTTCTGATTTTTGATTCGCGGACTTGTGATTCACTGGCATAAATTCTGTTTAATAACCAAGAAACGATAATAAAAACGGGAAACACAATAAATAGAGAAGCCATTGCAAAACGCATGTTCCCATTAAAACCATAATTATAATTTAGCGCATCGGTGAACCAAGCATTCACATATTGCCAACAAAGCGTAATAAAACTGATGGCTGACCAATACAGCGTCACCACCGCCAGTAAGTGCAAAAAAACGTCGCGCGGTAAATTTCTTTTCAAGTGATCCATATTTTTTAATATGTATTTAATTATAAATTGCTTTATATTCATAATAGGTGTTATACTTAAAAAGTAAAGGTCCAAAAATTAATTTTTAAATTTTATACAAATATGGACGAAGCACAAAAAACAAAATTAGAAGCAACCTGCGCCTGCGGTTCTGGAAAAAAATTCGGAGAATGCTGTGGATCGGGTGAAATGTGTTTTTGCGGATCAGGCAAAACAGCCAAAGAATGTTGCATGAAATCCCCCGAAGAACACTCTGCGATGTAATTTTTCTTTTTACACAAAAAAAACTGTCTTATTTTATTTTAGGCAGTTTTTTGTTACATTTTGTCGGGGCAGGGTGAATCGAACACCCGCTGCACGACCCCCAGCCGTGCGTACTACCTCTATACGATGCCCCGAATAATTACTCAATTTTACTAAATGTGAAAAACTTCAATTTTGAAACCGGAATACCATATTTTTCTTCAATAATAAATCTGGGGCTTTTCAGAATTGCGTCTTTCCAATCAAAGCCTAACACACCAGCGGCTTTTTTCAAACTTTCTTCACTTGGCCCTTCAAGTTCCACATACTTTGGCACCGAAGGCCACGTATCAATATCCACCATCACTTCGCCTAATTTAAACGTGTGTCGTTTTTTCTCTTGTTGACGAAAAGCGACCAATCCTAATTCCTCTAAAAAGTCTTTAGCTTTTTGGATATTATCAACCCCAAATTCAATTTCATGTGATTCAATATCAGATCCCCCCAATTTACCTTTAAATGTTAACAAAATTCCCTGTTTTGTTTTGCGAAGTCTGACTATTTTCTTTTCTCCATACATCCAAACTAGCTCTTTATCATAAAAAATAATTTCTTCAAAAAAATCTTCTCCAAGGTCTTCTGCCCCCCCCTCGCACAATTTTACAACCAAAACCGGATAATCAATTTCCAAAAACCTCACTTCAATTTCTCTATTATTTACTTGTTGCATATATTATTTTAGCTGTCCCAGTTGTCCGATTTTTTCGGACAACTGATTCGTTATTAAATAAATTTCAGTTGGTGACATTTTGTCACCGACTCGCCATCATCCCTTCATCACTAAAATACTTTTCTAGTACCCTAAAATAATCGCTCCCATCATTACACTCTTCGTAGTCATTTTTATCTACCCACTTAAATTTATCATGCTCACTGCTTAAAATAACTTCTCCTGAAACATATTTACACTTAAAAGCAACAAGATAAACAACTTTTCCATGATTCCTATGATGTTCAGGAAATTCGTTACACCAAACAACAAAGGGGTCAAATACTTCTATTTCTAGACCTGTTTCCTCTTTTACCTCTCTTTTCAAGGCATTTAACAAACTATTTATATCTCCCTTTTTAGCCTCGCCTTCCTGTATCTTACCACCAGGAAAATCAAGCCCATCTTGAGGATCACCAAGAATCAAAACCTTCCCATCTTTTTCAATAAAAGCCTTTTGCCCTACGCAAAATAATGCATCTTTTTTCATAACTTTTTACTTTCGTAGTTAATAATTACTTCACCCAATATTTATTTTTCACAACAGAATCTTCTTTGCTTTGCACTTCTTCTTTTTCCTCCTTACTTTTTTCGGCCAAACTTTTTAATTCTGCGTCCGAAAGCACTGCCAGCATTTTAGCCTCTTTCTCCAAAAAATCTTTAGTATTTTTCTTGGGGTCGTCCAAAACATGTCCCAACAAAACATCCAAGATTTGTCCTATCTTGGGCCCAGGCTTAATGCCTAAAAGCCCCATTAAATCCTCGCCATTTATTTTAAGCATTTTAACCGAAATCGGATCCTTGGCAACCTTCTCAATAATATACTTTAAATGGCGCAGTTTATACGGCTCGGCCTTGGGCACACCACTGCCAATTCGGTCCGCTTCGCGCAGTTGCAAAAGCTCTGTCATATTCTCCGGCCCCACTTTTTTGACTAAGCGCCTGACAGCCGATTCCGTCACCTGATCTGTATTATAATAAAACATGTGATGACGCACCAAATTTACCACTCCTTGAATATCTTTATTGGAAAACTTTAACCTATTCAAAATCTGAAACGCCATTTTAGCGCCCACTATTTCATGAGCGTAAAATGTAGAATTAATTCCGTCTCCCACCTTCACTTTCGGCTTGGCGATATCGTGAAACAGGGCAGCTAATCGCACATTCAACGAATACTTTTTCTTGGCCGTAAATTCCAATGCTTTCAAAGCATGTGTATAACAATCATAAATATGATGCTTGTTTTGTCCTATCCCCACATTCGCCTCCAACTCTGGTAAAATAACTTTTAACAATCCCAATTCGCGAAGTAATTCCATTCCATCCGCAGGATTACCTGCCGCAATTATTTTCACCAACTCATCTCTAATTCTTTCTTTGGAAACCGCCTCAATCCAAACCGAATTCTTTTTAATCGCCTCCGCCGTCTTTTCCTCTATTTTAAACCCTAGCGTTGTCGCAAATCTTACTGCTCTCAACATTCTTAATGCATCTTCACCAAACCGTTCATTGGCATCGCCGACTGTTCTTATGATTTTATTTTTTAAATCCTCTTGTCCACCAAACGGGTCAACTATCTTGAAGCTTGAAACCTGGAACTTGAAACTTTTACTTTTTTGAGCTTCGTGCTTCATGTTCCATACTTCAGGATCAAATGCCATGGCATTTACGGTAAAATCACGACGACTTAAATCTTCTTCTAATGTCTTCGCGTACTGCACTTTATCCGGATGCCGTTTGTCGGAATATTCAGCCTCTAATCTATATGTGGTCACTTCTATAATTCCTATATCCGTTTTCACTCCCACCGTTAAAAAGTTGTTTTCATAAAAACTATCCGGAAATACTTTCTGGATTTCTTCTGGCTTGGCATTTGTAGTTACATCCCAGTCCGCCGGCTCTTTGTCCATTAAAAAATCACGCACGCATCCGCCCACAATATAGGCCTCAAAACCTGTGTCTTGTAATTTAGTAATAATATTTTTTACTTCTTGAGGAATAGTCATTTCAATTATACTATCCGAAAAATTGATTAATTTCAATTATTCTGGTAAAATATCATTAAGGTTAACAGCGCTCCCGTGGTGAAACGGATATCACGACAGGCTTCGAACCTGTTATTGGGGGTTCGAATCCCTCCGGGAGCACCCTTTAAATTTGTAACACTTATGAAAAAGTTTATTTCCATTTTCTTAGCTTCGTTTGTAATGTTATTCTTGTTTTCAGGAAACATTTTTGCTACCTCATGTGACACTTTAAAAAATACAGCGGGAGAATATGTCCATCCAGAACTCTCAACGCCCGCTCCAACCGCACAAGATCCTAATTACAGAAAACCAATCGGGATTGTTTCCTGTGGCCAATACTCCGATTGCGCCTGCGAATTTAATGATTTTTTTGTCATGATAAAAAAAATCTATGTCTTTATCATTTGGTACATTGCCACACCGTTAGCCGGACTCTTAATTGTTCTTGGCGGATTATTCCTCACTCTTTCGGGGGCCAACCAAAAACTCCACGATTTGGGCAAACAAATGCTCTGGGGAGCGGTCTGGGGCGTCGCCTTAATTTTTGGCGCCTACCTCATTGTGGGCTTGGTCATGATGGCTTTGGGATACCAAGGCGCCTGGAGTGGATTTTAGTATTGCACCCATAGCTCAGTTGGTAGAGCAGCACCCTCTTAAGGTGATGGTCGTAGGTTCGATCCCTACTGGGTGCACCCTTTACAAATAAACAAAACTATAATAGAATACACTCATGCTAAAAAAAGACGTAAAAACAAAAATTGTCAAAGACTTGGGCATTAACGCCAAAGACACCGGTTCGGCCGATGTGC
>JAHFKW010000006.1 GCA_023245145.1 Candidatus Staskawiczbacteria bacterium | reverse complement strand
TCAAGGCTCGGATCTGGCATTGCAAGAGTACGTGAGCGTCGTGTTTTTGTCACAGAGCTCGTTTGAGAGTTATGTCAAAAACGACGGCGGTTTGAAGGTTCTGGCGCTGACGCCCGATGAGGTGGAAAGGAATATTCGCAGAGGGGTCATTTGCTCCGGCCAGGCGGGCGTTCTGCCTTGGTTCTTCGCCCAGCAAGTGTTCAGGGCTCGCCAAGACCCTGTCTATCAGCAAGAACTTTTGAAAGATGGCTACATGACCATCGAAGAAGTCCAAATCAAGCCATAAACGGCTAATTGAAAAACCAAAGGGGCTCCGATGTATGTCGGAGCCCATTTTTTTAAAAAATATGCTACAATAGCGCCATGGGCTCAAAAAATACCATTGACACGGCCAACCTTTCGCAAGAGGAAATAAAATCCTTGGCTGTTTCGCTATTGGGTAAGATTGAAAAATCTAAAAATGGGTTGGGTAAAGATCTTTTTAATGCCATCGCCCGTCTCACAGTTATGTTGTGCTTTGAAGTCGTATGTTTGCGTAAAAATTCTGCCACCAACCAAACTGAAGTGTATCTTATTAAACGCGCGCCAGATGAAACATCGTATCCCGGTCAGTGGCATATTCCAGGTTCCGTTATGCGACCAGGTGAAGAAATTGAAGATGTGTTATTGCGTTTAAGCCAGAAAGAAATAGGCCTTGAAATTATGTCCAAAAAATTCATATTCCATGTTAACTATCCGAAAGAACCCCGGGGACATTTTTTTTCACTCATATATCTTTGCCAACTTAGCAAAGAACCGGGCAAAGGCAAGTGGTTTGCGGTAAATCAGCTTCCCGAAAATATCATAGAACCGCACCGCACCCTGGTCATTCCCAAAGCGATCACCTTTTTCAATTAAGCCGACTGATGAAACTGCTTATACCAACCAAACGATTCTTTGATGCCGTCTTCAAAACTGGTTTTTGGTCGCCACCCCAATACTTCGCGGGCTTTGGTCCAGTCTAAATATTGGGCTTGAATTTCGTGCTTGGCGGTATTTAAAACTTGATAATTTACTTTTACGCCCAATGCTTCTTCTGATTTTTTCACTACTTCCAGCACATTCAAAATATTTTCTGATCCAAAGTTAAACGCCTCGCCAAAGTTTTGCCGGTGGTTGGCTAATTTTATGCAACCATCAACAATGTCTTTAACATAGGTGTACTCACGGACCATCGTGCCGTCACTGCGAATTTCCAACGGCTTATTTTTCAAAACCGATTCCATAATCCCCGGAATTATTCTTGAAGCACTTACATCGCCGGGACCAAAAACATTAGAAAACCGCGTAATGAGCACGGGCAGTCCGTATGTTTTGGCGTACGTTTGGGCAATTAAATCGGCCGCTGATTTGGAAACATCATAAGGATGCGTTCCGTGAAGTGGTGCAGTTTCTTTATACGGTAAATTTTGTGAAGCGCCATAAGCTTTATCAGAAGAAACCACCACGATGCTTTCAATATTTTTTCGCGCGCGGCATATTTCCAGCACATTTACCGTTCCCATAATATTGGTTTCCAAAGCCTCGCGCGGATTTTGATACACTTCTTGCACCAAGGGCCTTGCGGCAAAATGATACACCACTGAAGGATTTTCTTTCTCAAAAATTTTGGCGATTTCGGGGCCCTTTATATCCGCTTGATAAAAGATAGCTTCAGGCAGAAGATTTTCTTTTTTCCCACTGGATAGATCGTCAATCACAACCACCCGTTGGCCTTGCTTGATGAGCGTATTTGCCAAATGGCTACCGATAAATCCCGCTCCGCCGGTAACCAAAACAGTTTTTTGGTTCCATATTTTCCACTTGGGGTCTTTATCCCAGAGTGCATTTAAATGCAAATAGTCTTTGTAGGTGTCCATCCCATACCAAAAACCTTCATGTTTATACAGGGCGGCTTGACCCATGGGGATGAGCAGTTTCAGAGGGTCTTCAATCATGTCGCCGGGTTTTAGGTAGTTGAAAACTTCTTTGTTAAAAACCATAAAGCCACCGTTGACATAGTCGTACAGCATGGGTTTTTGAGCAAATTCGGTGATAATGCTATTAGCATCGGTGTTAACTAGGCCCCAGCGAGATTCGGGATGCACGCCGGTAATAGTAGCTATTTTCCCATGAGCTTTATGGAAGGCAATGAGCTTGCCGATGTCGATGTTTGCCAATCCGTCGCCATAGGTAACCATAAACAGGTCTTCATTAATATATGGCTTGAGTTTTAAAACGCGCTCGCCATGAGGAGTTTCAAGTCCCGTATCAATGGGCGCAATATTAAATTCATTATTCTTGATCGCCCAATCTCGAATGACCTCTCCTTTATAGCCTAGCGCAGTGATAAAATTATTATATCCAAAATGAGCATATGTTTTCATAATATGCCATAATATGGGCTTGCCGCCAATTTCCACCATGGGTTTTGGCTTGTATTCAGTTTCTTCCTTTAAGCGCGTACCCGTGCCACCACAAAGAATGATGGTTTGGATTTTTTGGTTGCCTGGGTCCATATTATTGTTTTTTAGAATTATTTTTTTGCATAGACTCTTGAGGTATTCGTAGTCGGTATTCAATACTCGTTTCGGTATAATAACTTTCTAGTCCTTTGCCAATATCCAGTACTTGGTACCCCTCACTCGACAAGTCATATATGATTGTTTTTGAGAGCCCTGCCGACATAAGTATGACAAAGTTGTTTTTAGGTAATCCAGTCCTATAAATAATATCAATAATATCGTTTTGTATGATGAGGCGGCTTTCGTAGGTATTTTCGTTTTCACAAGTTACATAAAAATATTCGTTAGAAGATAGTGGGGAACTGGCTATTTTTTCTTTATTTTCTCTATTGGTTACAATAATCACCTTTTTTGTTTTTATATATGGCAGGATAAGTTTCTTAAAATTTACATCTTTATAAAAGGCTAATTGGTCAAAATATTTAGCGTTTTTATTAAACAGCAATTCGTAGGTGATTTTTAATTGTCGGTAGATTTTAAAATGGTTCGTTCTTTTTAATTCTGCGTTTGTGTAATTTACAAATGTGGGAATCAAAAGAAGATAGTCGGAGTCGTCGTTATAGTCTTGAATAATTTTTTTGAAATCATTTCTTATGGCATCACTATATATCTGGTAAATTACTGGTAAAAAATGAAGCAGGCCTATCTCTCCATCACCTATCCTAATAATAGATTTACCCTTGCCAATTAAATGAACAAATTCTTCTTCTGTGTAAAACTTACAATTATTACGATGGTTATTTTGAAAATATCTATAAAGATATAATAACAAATAAGCGGTATCTTTAACTAAATACCTTTTGACTACCCGGTAAGTCCAAAGCATATAAGAGAATAGTTTTTTATCCATCAAGCTTTAGTAGCTTAGTAGTTGATTTTGTGTCTATTTAATGTTTAAATATTAGAATAATACTATAATAACTTAGGCTAAAATGCAAGGCGAATATGGACCCAAAAAATAAAATTACAGTTGCTTTTTTTCTGCCTTCGCTGGAACCGGGGGGAACAGAAAAGAATGTGGTTAATTTGGTGAACGGAATTGATAAAGATACATATCAAGTTTTTTTGGTTTTAGGTAAAAAAAAAGGGGAATTTTTACAACAGGTATCATTAGATGTTTTTGTTATTTCGCTTAATGCTTCCGGTTCACTGGGCTTATTTCTAGCTTTGGTCAAATATTTTTACCGAGAAAAACCGGATATTTTTGTTTCTGCTTTTACCAGAATTAATCTCATTAGTATTTTGTCTAGATTTTTTTCCGGGCGTGGCAATAATATAAAAATAGTAGCCACCGAACATGCAATGTTCTCACTCTTGGCTAATATAACCAGATCAACAGTCCATAAGATATTCGCTATTTTCTTTCTGCGGCCCATAGGAAAAATTCTATATCCTAAGGCTGATAGTGTTATTTGTGTATCCGAAGGTATGGCTAAGGATTTTATAAAAAATGTGGGATGCAAAGAAAAAGTTACCGTAGTCTACAATCCCGTCACCAATGATGACATGATAAAGAAGTCAGAAGAAAGTGATTTTGAAAAAGAAATAACCGATATAAAAGCGCCCATAGTGTTAGCCGTTGGTAGATTGGTGGAGTGTAAAAACTATCCCGGTCTTTTTAAGGCATTTGCACTAGTTTTAGCAACAACTCCCAGCTACTTGGTAATTTTGGGTAGGGGGCCAGAAGAACAGGCGTTAAAACATTTGGCACGCAAGATGGATCTGTCAGAGCACGTTTTGTTTATGGGTTTTAAGCAAAATCCTTATAAATATATGAAAAAAGCGTCGATTTTTGTGCTTTCCAGCTTGCAAGAAGGGTTTGGAAATGTGATAGTTGAGGCAATGGCAGTAGGATGCCCGGTAGTGGCTACCGATTGTCCGACAGGTCCGGGAGAAATAATAACCCACATGAAAAACGGGATGTTAGTTAAAGTGGACGATGAGAAGGATCTGGCTAGAGCAATTGCCACTATTTTGAAAGATTCCGTTTTGAGCTCAAGATTGTCGCAAGAAGGAATTAAAAGAGCAGGTGATTTTTCAGTTAAAAAAAGTATTCAAGAATATGAAAGAATTTTTCAAAGCATTGTTAGATAGAAAAAACCCCCATGTTCCCCTGGGCGGCTTTTTACTGATTGCCATTATTTTTATTTCTTTTTTTGATAATGCGTTGGCCGTTGGTTTGCTGTTTATTTTTCTTCTTACGCTAGGTGTTTTTATAATTCTTTTTTATGGGGGGGTAAAAAATAAAGATGTGTACTTGTTGTTTTTAATTGCCATTGCAGTGCATTTAGGAGCGGTGGCGTGTATTGTGTATAGCAACTTTCATCTTGGTGGTGGGGCGGATTTTACGGGTTATCACCAAAGTGCTATGGATATTGCCGAAAGGTTTAGGCAGGGAAATTTCTCTCTGGACGGGGTCGGGCTATTGAATTATTGGCCGGTGCTGGTGGCAGTAGTATATGCAGTTACTATCCCAGCAATGATTGTTGGACAACTATTCACGGTTTTTTTATCAGCCCTTGCTATTTTGGTGCTCTATTTTATTATTATTGAGATTGGTGGTTTTAAGAAAGTTGCTTTTTGGTTTAGCTTACTAGTAGTTTTTTATCCAAGCCATCTTTATTTTGGCAGTGTTTTGCTCAAGGACGCTGTGGTCATTCCCCTTATTTTATTGGGACTATGGCTATCTTTAAGAATGTATAAAAAGTTTTCGGTAATACTATTCTTGGGTTTTTTCTTGATATTAACTTGTCTCACGCATCTACGTTTTTATGTGGGATTTGCTCTGTTGTTTAGTTTTATCATTAGCTGGTTTTTACTTTCAAACTTTAACATAAAAAAAAGAGCTATCTATGGCTTGGTGATGATTTCTATTCTGGGATTTTCTTCACAAATCTTGGGAAATGGATACTACGGCTTTAACAATTTCAAAGAGTTTTTGAATATAAAAAAAATAACCGATTTCAGAGAAGTTACCTACAATTCCGTTGCTTTAAAATCACAAGAGCCTTCGGCGGCGGTTGTGACTAAAGCCTCCAATCCAGCTCCAGCTCCAGCTCCAGCTCCAATCCCGACTTCACCTGCAAATTCAGTTCTGGTTTTGGGCTCCGTTCCGTCTATTATAACACCAAAAACTCCAACTATAGAGCCGGTGCCGGTTCCCCAAAAAGCTCAAGAGGAGCAAAGTTCATCGGCAGGTGAAGGGTCAAGTTTTGTAATAGAAACAGGATTTAAACAGGGCCCCTTAAAATTTGTGGAAAACTCCTTGCGTTCATTCGTTTACGCCTTATTGGGACCGTTCCCTTGGCAAATAAGGTATCAGCGGCAAATAATTGCACTGCTGGAAACGATTCCGTGGTATATTTTCATAGTGCTCTGGATGTATCTTGCGGTTGATTTCATAAAAAAAAGAGGAGGCAGGGAGTTTTTAAGGTCTCATGCATTCGCGCTGCCGCTATTGTTGTTTGGCGTTTTTGCTCTTGGAGCTTTATCTCTCTTTATCAATAATTACGGCATTATTACCAGGATTCGTATTCCGATGATACTGTCTTTTGTGGCCATCATGTCATTGATTTTCAATAACTATCATGAAAAAATATCTCATTATTGGAGGAGCGGGCTTTATTGGCTCGCATCTTTCAAAAAAACTGTTAGAGCAGGGAAATAAGGTAGTAGTGGTTGACGTTAAAGTTGGTGTAACTGTTGAGGATAAAGAGTTTGCCACCATCTTTAAAAAAGAAAAACCGGATGTGGTTTATCACCTGGCAGGTGCTATTCATTTGCGTCGGCCGATTGATGATCCACTTTTCACACAGGATCTGGATTTTTTGCATCGGACTCGCATAGTTCTGGAAGCTTGTAAAAAAAATCAGGTTAAAAAGATTATTTTTGTTTCCAGCGGTGGTGCTATTTATGAAAATGCCAAAGAAGTACCTACTCAAGAAACATATGCTTCTCATCCAACCTCTTTATATGGCTTGGCGAATGTAGTCATAGAAAAATACATCACGCTCTTTTGCCAAAAAAATAAGATAGATTTTGCCTTGCCTCGCCTAAGTAATGTGTACGGTCCCGGCCAGTGGGAGAGTGGTATTATTCCCTCATTAATTCTAAAGATGGCCAAAAAAGTTTCTCCCGTAATTTACGGCGATGGTAATCAAACCAGAGATTTTATATATATTAGTGATGTGGTTGAGGTATTAATATTGTTAGCTCAAAGTGCGCCAAGTAATATATACAATGTAGCCAGTGGCTACGAAGTTAGTTTAAACGATATTTTAGGCATGGTAAAAAATATGATGGCTTCAAGTGTGTCTGCAACGTATCAATCAAGTGTCAGCGGGGGAGTGTCAAGAAGCGCCTTGGACATTAAAAAAATAACCAAAGAATTGGGCTGGTCTCCCAAAACAACCATGCAAGCAGGCCTTAAAAAAACTATTGATTTTTATGTCAAACCAAAAAAGTAAGATATGTTTTGTGGTGGCAGTCGATATTACACTAAAGTATATCCTGTTTTCGCAGATACAATATTTACAAGAAAAAGGCTATGAAGTTTTTGCAGTTTGTTCGCCTGGAAAATGGGTTAAAGAATTAAGAAAAAAAAACGTTTTCATAAAAGAAATTCAAATTAAGCGATATATACTTAGTCCGTTTTCGGATGTATTTTCGCTGGCCAGATTATATTTTTACTTCAAGCAAGAAAAATTTGACGCGATATTTACGTTCACTCCCAAGCCCGGATTATTAGGCCAAATGGCCGCCAAAGTTGCCGGTGTGCCAGTTATTATAAATACTATTTTTGGATTTTATTTTCACGAAAATACGCCACTTTTCCAAAGAAAGCTTTTTATTTTGATTGAAAAAGTCGCTGCTCAATTTTCAACTTTCATATTTTTTAGAAATACTGAAGATTTTCAAACCGCTCAAAAAGAGGGTATTATTAAGGAAAGCCAGGCAGAATATATTGGTGACGGTATTGATATGGCGAGGTTTAACCCGGAAAGATTTGATGTGGATTTTAAACAGAGAAAAAAAACGGCTGTGGGAATTGATCCCTCCAAAAAAGTGATTGGCATTGTGGCACGCTTGGTTAGGGAAAAAGGCTACATCGAACTTTTTGAAGCTTTTAAAGAAGTATTGAAAAAGTTTCCAAAAACAGTGCTTTTAGTGGTGGGGCCGGCCGAACTTGGCAAAAAAGATAGTTTAAATCTTGGCACTATAAAAGATATGGGCATAGAAAAAAATACGGTATTTTTGGGTGAACGCGCCGACGTGGACGAATTATTCGCCCTGATGGATATTTTTGCCTTGCCTTCTTGGCGGGAGGGCTTTCCACATAGCGTCATGGAAGCTTCCGCCATGGGTTTGCCGGTCATTACCACGGATGTGCGGGGGTGCCGGGACGCAGTGGTTGATGATGTAACTGGCGTCATTGTCCCACCAAAAAATTCACAGAAACTGGCCGAGGCCATGATACATCTTCTGTCTGATCCTCAAAAAGCCGTGGCCATGGGTCAAGAGGGAACTAAAAAAGCCAGAAAAGATTTTGATGAAAGAGTGCTTTTTGAGAAAGTCGAAAAAAAGATGCAAGTATTTTTACGATAATGAATATAGTATTAGCCCAAAAAAGTGATGCGCTGGCGGTTGCCAAGATTCATAAAACCGAAATCGGCAAGGGTTTTTTAAGTTCTCTACCCGTGACTTTTTTGGAAAAGTTGTATGTCGCCATGATTGAAAGTGATGGCGGCGTTTGCGTGGTGGCGAAAGAAAATAATATAGTGGTTGGATTTATTATGGGGACCGCCAGCGTAAAAAGTTTTTATGCATTTTTTTTAAAACGGTATTCTGTCCAGGCTACTTGTATTCTTTTTTTAAAAGTATTTAATGTGTCACAGTTAAAAAAGATTTTTGAGACATTATTTTATCCAGTCAAAGAAAAAAGTTTGCCCCCAGCCGAACTTTTAACCATGGCGGTAGTCAAAGAATTTCAGGGCAAGGGAATCGCCAGTCAATTGTTTCTGGAATTTGTCCAAGCCATGAAAAAGAAGAATGTTACAGAGTTTAAGGTACTGGTGGGGGAGGAATTATTGCCGGCGATAAGATTTTATGAAAAAGCTGGTTTTGTCTTTTTGAAAAATATTAATATTCACAATAACAAAAAAACAAGGGTTTATGTTTACACCATCTTCTAATTTATTTTTTGCATTCTTTGTACCATTCCTTGTTGGAATTATTTTGATTCCACTGTTGATTTGTTTTTCCAGCCAAAATAAAAAAATGGTGGATGTGGCCGAGGGGGACGAATTAAAAATCCATAAAAAACCAACTTCATTACTGGGTGGCGTGGGCATGGTTTTGGCTATGGTTGTGGGGCTAGTATTGTTTTTGGGAAAAAATAGTTTTGGAGAATGCACGGCCATTGTTTTGGGTATTTTGGTGATTGGTGGTTTGGGTTTTTGGGATGATGTTAAATGGAAGCATGTTACCACCATAAAACCAAAATTAAAATTTGCACTGCTATTAATTTGTACACTGGTGCCGGGGATTTTATTGGCGCTGGCGCAAATTGGTTTTAACTTTTTGCCCATTTTTATTATTTCTGCATTACTTAGTTTTATCTATATTTTTGTGGTGATTAATGCGGTAAATTATCAGGACGGCATGGATGGTTTGGCTGGTGGACTGGTGGTTATTTCTTTAGCGGGATTTTTAGTGCTTGGCCTTGCGACAGGCAATTACGTTATGGTCAGTATTGCATTAATTGGCATGGGAGCTGTGCTTTCATTTTTGATATTTAATTTTCCTCCGGCAAAAATATTTATGGGGGATTCGGGCGCCTATTCTTTGGGATTTCTGTTAGCTACATTGGCCATGATGTTTTCCAAACCGTATGATTTTCCTAGCGTCATAGCTCCTATTTTCATTATCGGTTTACCTGTTTTTGATGGAGTGTTTACGAATATTCGCAGGTTAGCCAACGGAAAATCCATATTTTTAGGTGACAGGTCGCATTTTTATGATAAACTGATGCAAAGGGGCTTTTCAGTCAAAAAAACATTGGCCATTTGCTATGCTCTGCAGATTGTATTAGTCATGGTGGGGCTGATAGCGTACAAAATATAAAACTTATTGACTTTTTTAGAATAAGTAGTAATATCTAAGTTGGTTTCGAACACTATTTGGGAGGGTCTCAGATGAAACTCTTAGCGTCTCCATTCTATTTTTCTGCTAACCCGCCAGGTAGGCAGGAAGACAATTTCGGAGTGCGTTCTAATTGCAAAATGGGGGTAGTTACTGACGGGGTATCGCCACCCTACGTTGGTGAACCGTTTCTTTACGGCAACAAGGTGAGCGGAGGAGAAATGGCTAGCGCGATTATCTGTCATGAAGTAGGGAGAAACGAGGGTCCCAGTGATATTCGTCAAGCACTCTTGGATGGAAACAGGGCAATCAAAATTTGCCATAATATTATCGGCAAAAATCATGTCGATGAGGTTGTCGGCGGATGCTGTGCGGCCGCGTACCAGATTGTGGAAACCGAAGGCCAAGTCCGTCTGGTTGTCGCCGGAGATTGTGGGGTCTTGTGTCAAGATCAACAAGGCTCCCATTTCCTCAGCAACTTCGATGACGCGGCTTACGAGCTGGAAGGATATGGAAACGAATTCTTTCAGCAATGCCTCGTCGCCGCGAATCGTTTGGGCATCGATTCGGGCTGGCCGGTGTATGATAGCTTCTTTAAATTGAAGCAGAAATTTCGGGCCAATCAACATCTGGGACAAGGCGGCCACGCCATTTTCAATGGTGATCCAGCGGTGCAGAACTGTTGGACCGAAAAAATCATTGATCTTGAAGGTTTGGAATGGCTTTTGCTCCTGACGGACGGAGCCCTGTCTGCTGATTTTCATCCGTGCGACGCTGGCAAAGTCGCCGAAGCCTTTAACCGGGGTGGCGTTGAAGCCATCTTGGCATTGCGGGACGATGGACCGCCTCTTCCGCACATCAAGCGACCCGAAGCCACAATTATGGTCGTGAAATTTGGCGAGTAGGATTTTTTGAACAATGCTGGGTATGGGCGCTCCGATGTACATCGGAGCGCCATTTTTTATTGATTTAAAGTGTAAATCTGATACTATAATGTAATAATGTAATAATTTTTTTATGCAAAAAATTCCTTTATTTAAAATTTACACGGATAAAGCCGATGTCAAAGCGGTAACGGATGTCATCAAAAGTGGCCGGTATTGGGCGATTGGTCCATCAATTGAAGCGTTTGAAAAAGCGCTGGCTGATTATGTGGGCGTAAAATATGCTTTGGCTTTTAATTCTGGTACGTCGGCTCTGCATGCCTTAATGTTGGCCTATGAGTTTGGTTCGGGCGATGAAATTATCGTGCCGTCTTTTACGTTTATTGCTACGGTTAATTCGCCCCTGTTTGTGGGAGCCAAACCCGTTTTTGTAGAAATTGAAGATAAGACCTTTGGCCTTGATCCGGCCAAAATTGAAGAAAAAATCACACCAAAAACCAAGGCGATTATGGTGGTGCACTATGGTGGTGGAGCTTGCCAAATTGAAGCCATTCAAAAAATTGCTAAAAAACATAATTTGATATTAATAGAAGATACTGCTCAATCTTTGGGAGTCAGGGCAAGAGATAAAAAAGTTGGAACTTTTGGCGATTCCGCTGTACTTAGTTTTTGTCAGAATAAAATTGTTACCACCGGCGAAGGTGGTGCGATAGTTACTGACAATAAAGACCTTTTTGAAAAACTAAAATTAATCCGATCGCATGGTCGGCAAGAATCAGCCAACTATTTTGCCTCTTCCGAGTATATGGATTATGTTGGGCTGGGATACAATTTCAGAATGAGCACCATGACCGCGGCTTTGGGACTGACGCAATTAAAAAAAATAGGAAAAGTCATTGCCTTAAGGAGAAAAAATGCGGCTTATTTGGATAAAAAATTGTCAGGCTTGGCTGAAATTATCTTACCCGGTGCACCCAAAGAATATTTCCATATTTATCAGATGTATACGATTGTGGTAAAAGCTGGTCGAGAAAAAAGAGATGCACTCAAAAAACACTTAAATGAAAAGGGGGTGATGGCTAAAATATTTTTCCAGCCGATTCACTTAACCACCTTTTATCAGAAAAAACACGGCTACAAAAAAGGTGATTTACCGATTACTGAAGCTATTTCGGACTCTGTGTTAAGTTTACCAATGTATCCGGGTTTAACCAAAAAAGAAATGGATTATATGACTCAAGCAATAAAAACATTCTTCAAAAATGCCTAGTATATTTAAAAAAACCGCCAACACCAGATTATTCTTTTTCATTTCAGTGGATATACTGTCTATCGTTTTTTCTGTTTGGCTGTCTTTTTTAGTAAGGTTTGATGCTAGTATTCCAGCCGACTATCAGCCTTTTTTATTGAGAATCATTATGTTGGCCATTATATGTATTATACCGGTATTTCACTTCTATAAACTCTACTCTTTTTCTTGGTCGTACGTGAGCATTAATGAAGTAATTTCTTTATTTAGTGCCACGACGATATCGTTTATTTTTTTAACGATGGTGATTTCTTTTCCAAAATATTTCCCCCTGTTTTTGGGTTTTCCAAGGTCAACCCTAGTTACCAGCTATATCTTGATTTTTGTTTTTTGCGCTTCGTCTCGTTTTTATAAAAAGTTTCAGCTTCGTATGGCTGGTGGCGCAAAGGTGGTAAAAAGAGACAAAACATTAATTGCCGGCGCCGGTGATGCCGGTGAACAAATTTTAAGAAACATGTTATCTTCAAGCAGTAATCCTTATCTGCCAGTCGGATTTGTGGATGATAGTCTGATTAAACAAGGGGTTAAAATACATGGCATTAAAGTTTTGGGTAAACTGGCGGATATTCCATATTTGGTCAATGAATATGGAGTAAAGCAGTTAATCGTTGCTATTCCTTCTGCCAACCATAAAACCATTCGGGAAACGGTCCAATTGGGTCGAAAAGCCGGCTTATGGAAAATTAAAATTGCCCCACAACTCAATGAAGTTATTCGGGGTGAAGTTTCTTTAAAAAGTCTTAAAGATGTAGATGTGGAGGACTTGTTGGGCAGAGAATCAATACAGCTGGATAGGGGAGAACTTAAAAGTTTTATAAAAGATAAAATAGTCTTAGTTACCGGAGCTGCCGGTTCTATTGGTTCTGAACTTTCTTTGCAATGTGCCAAGCTGGAACCTTCAATTTTGTTACTTTTGGATCAAGACGAAACGGGTATCTTTAATATTTCAAAAAGTTTAATGGCTAAGTTTCCTGGTTTAAAAATACAGTCATTGATAGCAGATGTTGTTGACCAGCCAAGAATGCACGAGGTTTTCGGAGAATTTAAACCGAATATTGTTTTTCACGCCGCCGCATATAAACACGTTCCTTTAATGGAGGTTAATATATCAGAAGCCGTAAAAAATAATATTTTGGGCACCGAAAGTTTAGCGATGGCTTGCTTGAAACACAATGTAGAAAAGTTTATTTTTATTTCAACCGACAAAGCCATTAACCCGACATCGGTTATGGGCGCCACCAAAAGAATAGGAGAGATGATTTGTCAGGCCCTAAGTCAGCAAAACCGTACTAGTTTTATTTCGGTACGTTTTGGCAATGTTCTCAACAGCCGGGGGAGTGTGATACCAATTTTCAAAGAGCAGATTAGCAAGGGCGGTCCGGTGGAGGTTACTCATCCGGATATGAAACGTTACTTCATGCTTATTTCAGAAGCGTGTCTTTTGGTGATGCAGTCGGGAGCCATGGGAAACGGGGGAGAAGTTTTTGTGCTAGATATGGGTAAACCAATAAAAATTTTAGATCTAGCTAGGGAAATGATACGACTTTCCGGATTTGAACCCGATACAGACATTGCTATCGTGCATACGGGCATGAGGCCGGGTGAAAAACTATTTGAAGAAATGATGACTGCCGAAGAGGGGACTGTTGCTACTCAAAATAACAGCATTTTCACGGCTAAGCTTTCTCGTATAGAATCTAAGGAATTTAATCAAAGTTTAGAGATTTTAAAAAAAGCCGTTAGCGTGAGAGATATGGATGCGGTTAAAAAAGTGTTTACTAAGTTGATTCCTTACTATAAAGTATAAACAATAGCGTTTCATATATGAATCATAAAACCAAAAGTTTATTTTTAGCGGTAACCATGGTGGTTTTTATCTGTATCGGAGTAAATGTAAAAGCGGTTAACGTGGGCGATTCAATACCTTTTAACGTAGAACCAAGTTTTGATTTAACCGGCAGATCGCAGATTCAAGCGGTACTAGTTAAAACTTCGGCCAGCCTATATTTTTACGTAGAACAAGCCTGGTGGGAAGCTCAATCTCAAGTTGCAAAAAATGAAATCTTGGACAACTTTGATAGTGCGTCTTTTGAATTTGATACTTATATCTACCCAACACTCGTCTCGCTATTTGGTTCTGAGTGGCGCCCCGGTATTGATAATGATAATCGTCTGACATTGTTATTTCATAAAACCAAAGAGGGGGCCGCGGGATATTTTCGTTCAGCGGATGAATATATTAAGTTGCAAGTCCCCGCTTCCAATGAAAGGGAAATGTTGTATCTGTCTGTCAGTCATATCGCCGAGAACAGATTAAAAATTTTTATAGCTCATGAATTTACCCATCTGATTGAATTTAATCAAAAAAATAGAATCAGCGGAGTTCAAGAGGAAATATGGCTGAATGAAGCCCGCGCTGATTTTGCTTCAACTCTTCTGGGGTATGATACTACCTACGAAAACAGTAATTTGCAGTTGCGGGTGAGAGATTTTTTGCAATCTCCCACTGACTCGTTAACTGAATGGCGCGAAACAAAGTTTGATTATGCGGTAATCAATATGTTTATGCATTACTTGGTGGACCACTATGACATCCGAATTTTGTCTGATTCTTTAAAATCAAAACGGGTGGGCATTGATAGTATTAATGAGGCATTGCGCAAGGCGGGATATAAAGAAGATTTCGCTAAGATTTTCATTAATTGGACTATCGCCATTATGTTAAATGATTGTGGTCAAGATACCGCTTACTGCTATTTTACCAAGAATTTGAGTAGCTTGCGGATAAATCCCACGTTGAATTTTTTACCACTTTCGGGCAGTAGTTCTTTATCGGTGACTAATGTGATAAAAAATTGGTCGGCCAATTGGCAGAAGATTATTGGTGGCAACGGTGATTTAAAACTTCAATTTACCAGTTTGGCTGGCAATGCTTTTTCTGTTCCATATATCGTTTTTGACAAGGACGGTCGTTATTTAGTACAACTTTTAAATATTGATAGCAAGGGTAAAGGTGAAATAGATATTAAGAACTTTGGTAATACGTATAGCTCTTTGGTGATTATTCCATCACTAGAAGAACAATTTTCAGGATTTAATGCTTTGGAGCTAAGTTATGCCTATACATTTACCGCTTCTATTTCCGGAGTGGTTTTGGAAGATGATCCGGTAATGTTACAAAGTCTATTAGCCCAAATTGAATCATTAAAAAAACAGATTGCCAATATTCAAGCTGGTCGTGATCAAAAAACGTCTCATTGCCAAGGATTAATAACTAATCTCTATCTTGGTGTTCAGAATAAAACAGATGTGATTTGCTTACAACAATTTTTGAAAGATAGGGGTGATAATGTGTATCCCGAAGGTTTGATAACGGGGAATTTTGGTACACTCACCAAATCGGCTGTTAGGAGATTTCAAAAATCATCTGGTCTACCGGAAACTGGTTTTGTGGGTATTTTAACACGAGCCAAAATAAATGAACTGATGAAATGACGGATATATTTACAATATTGAAAGAACGTTTACCGAATATTCAAAAAAATATCCCGCTTAAAGTTCATACTACGTTTAAAATTGGCGGATCGGCTGAATATTTTTTAACCGCTTCAAAAAAAGATGATGTAGTGTCCGCCATTCAGCTTGCTAAAAAAATAAAACTGCCCATATTCGTATTTGGCGGAGGCAGTAATCTATTAGTTGCCGACAAAGGAATCAGGGGACTGGTAATAAAAATTGAAAATAGTGCCGATATTTATGTCAAAGATAATGACATGATAGTTCATGCCGGAGTGCCGATGAAAGCTTTAGTGGAAGTTTCGATTCGTAACTCTTTGGCGGGATTGGAATGGGCCGGCGGTTTGCCGGGTACGTTTGGCGGAGCGATTCGTGGAAATGCCGGAGCTTTTGGCGGAGAAATGAAGGATGCCATTTTTTCCGTTGAAGCTTTGGATAATCGTTTAGTATTGCGTCAATTAAATCATACCCAATGTCAGTTTGCTTATCGCACATCCATTTTTAAAAAGAAAAACTGGATAATATTATCGGCTACCGTCAGACTGAAAAAGGGCAATAAAAAACAGCTTCAGGATATCGCAAAATCACATATCGCTTACCGTCAAGAAAAACATCCCTTGGAGTATTCCAATGCAGGCAGTGTGTTTAAAAATATTCCGGTTAAAGGGCTTGCGCCAAAATATCAAAAAGAGTTTGCGGATAAAATAAAGCAAGATCCTTTTTTGATTGTGCCAGCGGCGTGGTTTATTATCGGAGCGGGTTTGGCGGGTAAAAAAATCGGTGGGGCGCAAATTTCCAAAAAGCATTCCAATTATATTGTTAACACGGGTAAGGCCACGGCCAAGGATATTTTATTATTAATTCAAACGGTCAAAAAAAAGGTTAAGCAAAAATATGGCATTAATTTAGAAATGGAAGTACAATACGTTAAGTAAAAAGTTATCAAGTTCATCAAGTTATCAAGTTTTAACTTTATAACTTTCAACTTTATAACTTGAAACTTCGTTATGCAGATCATTATCAAAACAAAAAACTTGGAACTGGGCGGGCAACTGGAAGCGTTTATAAATAAAAAGATCGGCGGGTTAAAAAAGTTTTTGGGAGCGTTTCAAAATCACACCTTGCCAATTACGGACGGGCGGAATTTGTTTGACACCTTTGTGGAAGTTGAGAAAGAAAGCAACCATCATCGCCAAGGAAAGATTTTTAAAGCGGAGGTGAAAATTTACATGCCCGGCAGAAATTTATTTGCCAAGGCGCATGCGGAAGATATTATCAAGGCGATTAGCGAAGTCAGGGAGGAACTGGAAACGGAAATTAGGAAGTACAAAAGTAAAGTGGTGGAATTTCCGCGCCGAAAAGCCAAACAGGCAAAAAACCGATCATAGTGTTCTTTTTTACAAGGAGTGGCCATGCGTCTTCCAATAGTTGGTGGACCTTCTTTGGTGGATTTGCAAGAAGCAGTGAAAAGTGGGATGCCTGTGTCTTTTACGTTCGATGGAATAGTAAAAAGCCAGTCCTTCTTAATTGCCAAGGTGAATCCGTGGGAAGGCAAACAGAGTTCTCTGTGTCGGCTGGTTGCTTTTCAACCCGTCAATTCTCGCAAAGGAAATCTTTTGCTTTGTGTTGATTTCAATGTTGATACTAGAATGGGGCTAGGATTCTTGCTCAAAAACCAACCCCTCCAAGTTTTCAAACAGCACCGCGCAAGCAAGTAGCTTGGCGGTTTTTTATTGCTAAGGTTTATTTAATTTGACAAAACTAATTTGGTGATATAGTATATTTATTAACTAGATCGATCGTAAGTCGTCTAGTAGAATACAATAGAGTCAAGGGAGTATCTCCGATGAACGAATTGCACCAAAGTGAGTTTTGGGAAGAGGAAGGTGTCGATGAAGAGCACGGCGACCTCCGAATTGAGGTTAAACTCAAAAATAACATTTTGTGGCGGGCGATTTTTGCAAGATATCGCTCAATCAGTGCTTTTTGCAGGGCACATGGTTCGGCCTTCTCTCCTGGAACGGTGAGCCGATTACTAAACTTTAAGGATTCTCCTTTCACCGAGATAAAAAGCGATGATATTTTCTTACGTGTGTACAAAGAAACATGTCTCGCCATTGCAGCAGCATTACGTCTCCCAGTTGAAATGTTGTTTCCAGATGAACTGTATACTAAGTTTGTTGGGGCTGAAACCAACAAGGCTATCGAAGTCAGTTCGTTTGCCGCACTGCCATTGCTGGATCAGAGGGAGTTCCTTGCTTTACCAGCTCCAGAGACGGATCTCGTCGAACTGCTTAATGCAGAAGAGTTGAAAGAACGGATCAGAGAAGTTCTGAAAACCCTCCCTGGTCGGGCAAAAGAAGTTCTTAACCTGCGGTTTGGGCTCGACGGTAAGGAGCCCAAGACTTTGGAGGAGGTGGCAAGAGTCTTTGGTGTTACCAGAGAGTTGATTAGGCAAATAGAAATGAGAGCCCTTAGAAAGCTTCGCGAACCACTTCGAGCTGGTCGCTTGATGTCCTTTGTCGATGAGTAGTTGGTGCACATGCCCTACGTAGTTGTCGTGGGGCTTTTTTATTGTTCAAGCCACGGAACATTGGTGTTATTATTTGACAAATCTAATTTAGTGATATAGTATATTGACTGAGCTGGGCGTTGCTTGGCAGTAGGTAGTTTTTACATGAGTTCTTTTAAAAGAAAGTGGTGCTGCGATGCGTCTCGAAGTTAAGTCTGATTATCGTAAAGCGTCAAAGCCAGGGGCAATTGGGGAGGATGCCATTTGTAAAAATGAAGATGCCTCCATGTTTGCGGTTTGCGATGGGGTTGATGGGCCTTACAGCCCAAGCAACCCAAGGCATCCGTATGGCAAAAGAACTGGCGGTCAGATGGTTGGCGAAATCGTCAAGTTCGTTGTCGAAAATGCCGCCGAGTCCTGCAATCTTTACGACACGCTCTTGCTGGCCAACAGCCTGATGGGTGTGTGTCACGAGTCCCACAAAAAGTCTTTGGCCAACGAGGCTGTCGCTGGCGCCTGTGTGGCGGCTTGCCAGGTAAAAGTGGACACGGTGTCTTTGGTGCTGGTTGGGGATTGCTTCGCCTTTTGGTGCGATGAGACGGGCATGAATGTGGCGACCAACTTTGACCAATCCGCCTTCGATTTTGAACAAAAAGGTGATGAGGCCTTTCGCCAATGCGTTGAGGTTGTGGATCAAAGGTTCCCGGAAACCAAGGGCAAAAACCTCGGCAGGGCTTGGGACGAATTCTTTCCACGGTTTGGTGAAAAGCAATTCTTCCGGGCCAATCGCAACCTGGGCAATGGCGGGCATGCCATGCTCAATGGCGACCCAGACTTACCGCGCTGTTGGACAACGAAAGAAATTCCTCTGGTGGGACTGCAATGGATGTTGTTTTGTACCGACGGCCTTTTGCCACCACACTTGATGGTGCCTATGCACCACGATATACTGAAAAATGGGGTTCAGTGGGTTTTCGAACGGCTGGCCTTGGAAGGCCTTGGTGTGTGGCGCGACAAGATGGTGGCCGAGCATGAAGCAGAGGTCAAAGGAAGTGATACGCCCCATATCGAAGGTCATCCCGAGGGATCAGTTCTGGCAATTCGCTTTTTGCGAGGCTAGAGGCTCGATTATTGATTTTGATAGTTCGCATCTTTCGAGGTGCGAACTTTTTTATTGCTAATTTTTATTATAATCAATAGATATATTTTAGACATGCACTTCGTCTAGTAAAGCTTTACTAGTTGGAGTTTTAGCGAGGACCGTCCTTGCTAAACGGTCAGACATTAAAAATGGAAATGGAAATAAAACTGGAAATAAAGTTGACATTTTTAGGGGAAACTGGTTAAATGGAATTAGGGATAAAGAAGTTTTCTTTCTGGAGTGATGACAATGCGTCTTAAAATTGTTGAAATACCATCGCTGGAAATTTTGCGTGGTGCCATGGTAAATCGCTCTCCTATTCAACTCTTCTTTGAGCACAATAAACAGCGATATTCGAGTAAGTTCTTTATTACCAAAATTAGTCAATGCGAATGTAGTAACGAGATTAACGCAGAAAAGCTTTGGCAATTCGTGGCGTTTAATTTCTTTTTTGATGATATGAATTTTGTGAACCTTTTGTTCTGTTTTGATTACAGCGAGGGGTTAGCCTTATTCCAGGTAAAGCAACCCGCAGGTGTGCTTACAGATTATTACAAGCATTCCCGTCTAGTCTATTAGGCTTGACGGTTTTTTATTGCTAAAAGTTGAAATTTTAGGTAGAGTGAATGTACAAAATTATGTCCATACTTACTAAAATTTTTGGGGATCCGAATGAAAAGTTCATCAAGTCCCTAAAGCCCATTATTGAAAAAATAAATGCCCTGGAACCGGTGATGCAGGCTTTGAGTGCCGAAGAATTAAAACAAAAAACGGCTGAATTTAAAGAGAGACTAAAAAAAGGCGAAACGTTAGATGACTTATTACCGGAAGCTTTTGCCACGGCGCGCGAAGCGGGAAAACGAACGCTCAACCAGCGCCATTTTGACGTCCAATTAATTGGTGGTATCGTGCTCCATCAAGGTAAAATTGCCCAAATGCGAACGGGAGAAGGCAAGACTTTAACAGCCACGCTGGCAGCTTATCTGAATGCATTAGAGGGCAAGGGGGTGCATGTGGTGACGGTCAACGAATATTTGGCCAAGCGAGATATGGTTTGGATGGGGCAAATTTTTGGGGCCCTGGGCCTTACTACCGGATGTATTACTGGTGCGTCAGGATACGTTTATGACGAAAATTTTAAGAATGCGCCGGAAGATGCCAAGCGCGACGAAGTGGGCTCATACAAGGTTATAGAAGACTTTTTAAAACCAGCCGAGAAAAAAGCCGCCTATGCCACCGACATTACCTATGGTACCAACAACGAGTTTGGGTTTGATTATTTGCGGGATAATATGGTGGTGGATTTGGGTCAAATGGTACAAAGAGGTCACCACTTTGCCATTGTGGACGAGGTAGATTCCATTTTAATTGACGAGGCACGCGTGCCGTTGATTATTTCCGGTCAGGCCGAAGATGCCACCGAAAAATATCGCCAGTTTACCAAGGTGGTGGCACCGCTTAATAGAGACGAAGATTATGTGTTGGATGAAAAGTTAAAGGCCGTGACATTTACGGAGGAGGGGCAAAATAAGGTGGTTTTACGATTAGGACAGGATCCGTGGGCACAAAATGATGTGGCCAGCACGCACCAATTGGAAGCGGCGCTCAAAGCCAAGACACTGTTTTTAAAAGACCGGGATTATGTGGTTAAATCCTCCCCGTCTGGCGGGAATGAAGTAGTAATTATTGATGAATTTACGGGGCGAATGTTGGCCGGGCGAAGGTGGAGCGCGGGTTTGCATCAAGCCGTGGAAGCCAAAGAAGGGGTAAAAATTCAGGCCGAGTCTTTGACGCTGGCGACGATTACGTTTCAGAATTATTTTAGGTTGTATGAAAAAATTTCGGGTATGACGGGCACGGGTATTACGTCGGCTGAAGAATTTCATAAAGTTTATGGTTTGGATGTGGCGGTGATTCCCACGCATCGGCCGATGGTCAGAAAAGATTTGCAAGACAATATTTTTAAAACCGAAGAAGGGAAGTATCAGGCGGTGATCCGAGAAATTAAGGAGAAAAACGAAAAAGGCCAGCCGGTGTTGGTGGGGACCAAATCTGTTGAGAAAAATGAATATTTAAGTAAATTACTTTCGGTCAGTGGTGTTAAGCATCAAATGTTAAACGCTAAAAATCATGAACGGGAGGGAGAAATTATTGCGCAGGCGGGTCGGGTAGGGGCGGTGACCATTGCCACCAATATGGCTGGGCGCGGAGTGGATATCATTTTGGGAGGTAGCCCCCAAAATGACCCTGAGGCGTCTCGAAAGGTTACAGAATTAGGCGGTCTGCATGTGATTGGCACGGAGCGCCATGATGCAAGGCGCATTGATGATCAATTGCGCGGGCGTGCCGGCAGACAGGGGGACACAGGTTCTTCCCAGTTTTTTGTGTCGCTGGAAGATGATTTAATGCGTATTTTTGGCGGTGACAAAATTAAGAGTATTATGAATGCTTTAAAAGTGCCAGATGATGAACCAATTGCCGCCGGCATGATTTCCAGTGCTTTGGAAAGCGCGCAGGGGAAAATTGAAGGGTTTAATTTTGATGCTAGAAATCATTTACTTGAATACGACGATGTGATGAATAAGCATCGCGAAATTATTTATAAAAAACGTTTGGCGTTTTTGGAAAACAAAGAAAGTATGGATCAGACAGCGCAGTTTATCAGTTTGAAAGTGTTGGACAATTTGTGGCAAGAACATTTGAGTAATATGGAACACATGCGCGATTCGGTGAGGCTTCGGGCGTATGGGGGCAAGGATCCGCTGGTGGAGTATAAAAATGAAGGACACAGAATGTTTTCTGAATTGCTGGCGGCGATGGATTTTGAAATTGCAGATAATATTTCTCGTGCTGGGACAGAAGTGCATCAACATACACAGCCGAAATTTGTGCAGAATTTGGCTGGGCAGAATAGCGCCCCGCCGCAGGCGGGGCGCTATGATTTGTGTCCTTGTGGCTCGATTAACCCAGAAACCGGAGAAGTTTATAAGTATAAAAAATGTGGATTAATTGGTGCCCCTTATCATAAAAAATAGTTTAAAAAAATGCCATGGAAAATAAAAGAGAGGTTTCAATATTGAATCCCTACAAAATTGAAGATGGTCTGGCATTTGTATTTTTACAAAAGCGGGAAAAGGATCGTAAAACCTTGCCTGGTTATTTTGCTTTCTTTGGTGGAGGAATAGAGGAAGGTGAGAGTTCAGAACAAGCCCTAAAAAGAGAAATTAAAGAGGAGTTAGAATTTGATTTGAAAGACCATAAATTCTTAAAAAGATATATTTTTGACTGGATAGCCAATGTTTACTATATTAAAGTGGAAGAAGATTTTGAAAGTAAGGTAAAAGTTAACGAAGGTGAATACGGAAAGTTTTTTTCGGAAAAAGGAATAGAAGTAGAACCGATGATTATTGAAGGGGATAGGATTGTCTTAAAAGAATTTTACGATTTGTTGCGAAGAAACGAGGAGATTTAAATATGTCAACATTTAATATATCAATATTTAAATATTTAAGTTTACGATTATGGCGACGATACAAAAATTTGAAGATTTAATCTGCTGGCAAAAAGCGCGTGAGCTTGCTAAAAAAGTGTACAGCGCGATGAAACATTGCAATGACTACGGATTTCGGGATCAAATTCAGCGCGCGGCGGTTTCGGTGGTGAGCAACATTGCCGAAGGTTTTGAGCGTGGAACAAAGCCGGAATTTATTAATTATTTGTATATTGCCAAGGGTTCGGCGGGAGAAGTCCGTGCGCAACTGTATGTGGCGCTCGATATTGGATATGTAAATATGGAAACATTTAAAGATTTAAATGGTTTGGCGCAAGAGTGCTCAAAGTTAATTCAAAGTTTTACGGAAAAAGTAAAAATGGGCTCGCGGGTTGGTACGCAGTATAAGGCCATGGAAAAGCTGGATGATGCAAGAGAGCTTTTCAGACAAACGAATCCAGAAATGTACAAAAAGTATTTTGAGTAAGCTTTAAATTTTTACATATTTCAATATTTAAAAGCACAGTAATAATATGGGAAATAATATGAAAACTAAGATTAGGCTACAGGTTAGTCAATTATTAAATGGTCGCTTTAAATTAGACACAGAAGGCTTAGAAGAAAAGCGAGATGCTTTGTTGGTTGAATGGAATAAGCAAGAAGATAAGATTGTGGATGGGCTTACTCAAATAACAGGTCTTACTTTTCTAAGAAATTATATTGATGTCTTTTTGATAAAAGCTACAGAAGGGGGCTCTATATCTTTTCCATTAATTGTAAAAGTGTCTGAAGATGATAGTAAGACTATGTGTGTTATTGTGCATGAGCTAATCCATAACATAATGTGGGATAATAATGAAAAAGATAATTGGTCTTCGAAAGTTAGAAAGCTATATCCGTTGGAAAATAAAAAAACCGCTATTCATGTGGCGGTACACGCAATTCTTGAGGCGGTATATGTTGATATATTAAAAAAGCTAAAAGACATTGTAAAAGTTATTGAAGATTCTCAAAAGTTTCCCGATTATAAAAGAGCATGGGAGATAGTAAAAGAGGAAGGGTATAAAAATATTATTGCCAAGCTAAGAAAATAGATGAATAATCGGGACGAGCAATTATTGCAAATAAAAAATGAACTTCTGGAATTGAAAGACGGCGAGTTGGCGGATTTAAGACGAAAGACTAAGATGCTACCGGTGATTGGGGAGGGGAGCCATGAGGCGAAAATTATGTTTGTGGGCGAAGCGCCGGGAAAAAATGAAGCGGCTACGGGTAGGCCGTTTTGTGGTGCGTCGGGCAAGGTGCTGACAGCTATGGTGGAGCATGTGGGCATGAAGCGCGAGGATGTGTATGTGACCAATATTGTCAAAGACCGGCCGCCGGATAATCGGGATCCGTTGCCCCAAGAGATTGCGCTGTACGCTCCGTTTTTAGACCGGCAAATTGACATTATTCAGCCCAAAGTAATTGCCACGCTGGGCCGATTTTCCATGGCATATATTATGAATAAATTTGGATTGGCGGCAGAATTAAAAAGTATCAGCCAAATTCACGGAAAGGTTTTTAAAGTTAAGGTTTCAGGCGGTCTCGGAGATCTCACAATTATCACGCTGTATCATCCCGCCGTGGCACTGTATAATGGAAGCATGCGTCAGCAATTATTTACAGATTTTGAGATTATTAAGAAAATTGTGCTATAATAAAGCATTATGAAAAACTTTGTTACAAAATTTAATATCGTTTTGAGTGGCGGGCTTCTGCTCGGAATTTCCCTCTCCTTTGTGTGGGTGGCTTATGCTACGGCGCCCAATCCCGGTCACAATTTTACGGAAGTTTCCGGTGGAGCAGTTCAGGGCGATTTAATTTATGGCTCGGCGGCGGACACTTTTTTGGCCTTGGCAAAAAATGCTACGGCCTCAAGGTATCTTTCCAATAGTGGTGCGTCTAATAATCCGGCTTGGGCGCAGGTTGATTTAACGAATGGGGTGACGGGAACACTGCCATCGGCTAATGGGGGCCGTTATAGAACTTTGGTTACCCTTGGTTCTGATGTGGTGAATAATAATGGTACTGCCAACACTATTGCTACTTGCACGGGGTTAAGTTTTTCGGTAACCTCTGGCACAACTTACCGCTTTCACGCCACCATTATTTATACCGCGGCGGCAGCTACGACTGGTTCTCGATGGGCCATGACAGGCCCCACTACTACTCTTTTAGCCTATACTTCAAATTACCAATTAACTGCCACCACTCAAACATTAAATTATGTAACTGCTTATGATACTCCCGCGGCTTCCAACGCTACCTCGGCGACGGCTGGGAATATGGCAATTATTGAAGGAATCGTATTACCTTCCGCCAATGGAACCATGGCAGTCCGCTTTGCCTCCGAAGTTGCCAGCTCTGCTATAACTTGCAAGGCCGGCAGTACCTTGGAATGGTGGTAATTTTTATGGTTAAAAAATATCTATTTTTTCTTTTGGCTATCGGCTTAATTTTTGGCTTATCAATGAGCAGTGCCTTTGCCGAAGAATTTTTTGCTGGCTCTGCGGATGGGATTGATGTATCCGCAGGAAAATTAGCCATGTACGATGCCTCAGAAGGATTTTTTATTTTGCCGATTTCTTTTCATGGGGACTTGCCAAACACAGAGGCTGTTGATCATCCTAAAATTGCTCTTTCTGAC
>JAHFKW010000005.1 GCA_023245145.1 Candidatus Staskawiczbacteria bacterium | reverse complement strand
ATTTTCATTAATCATTTCAATAATTTCCGGAAAAATATCAAAGGCCACAATGCCCAGCAAAACGCCGGCCGCAAACGACATAATAAAATGCAGTTTATCTTTAAATTTAATCGCAAAAAGCCCGCCCAAAAAGGTGGAAACAAACGTCAGCGCTGAAAAAATGAGGGGCTCAACTATCATGCTTTATACTCTATTTTACCACAAAAACTACTCTTCTTCAACCTCGTCTTCAGTCAAAAATCCGCCGGCTTGAAGGGTCCAAAGTTTTTTGTACAAACTATTTTCATTTTGGAGAAGCTCTGTGTGACTGCCCTCTTCCAACACTTTGCCGTTGTCCACCACAATAATCCTATCCATTTTTTGAATGGTGCTAAGTCGATGTGCAATCACAATGGTTGTTTTGCCTTCCATTAATGTGATAAGAGCATCCTGGATAAGCATTTCAGAATGTGAATCTAAACTGCTCGTCGCTTCATCCAAAATTAAAATCGGTGCATTTTTTAAAATGGCTCGTGCGATAGCGACTCGCTGACGCTCTCCGCCCGACAATTTAATTCCCCGTTCACCCACCAAAGTTTCCAGACCTTGTGGCAAATTTTTTATGAACTCATCGCAGTGAGCCAGCTTGGACGCTTTTTCAATTTCTTTACGCGAGGCATTCGGTTTACCATAGGCAATATTATCGGCCAAGGTACGGTGAAACAAAATGGGATCTTGAGGCACCAGCGAAATATTTTTACGCAAACTTCCTTGAGTAATTTTGGAAATATCTTGGCCGTCAATTAAAATCTGGCCGGCTGTCGAAGAATAAAGCCGGAGTAATAATCTGACAAACGTGGTTTTCCCCGCGCCCGATGGCCCAATTAAAGCGACTTTTTCGCCAGATTTAATCACCACATTTATCTTTTTTAACACCGCCCGCGTTTCATTAAAATTAAATTGCAGGTTTTTAAATTCAATTTCACCTCCATCCACCTTCAACTCTTTTGCCTCGGGCACATCTTTTATATCATGTGGCAATTTTAAAATTTCCACCATTTCTTTGGCATCGGCGTAGGCTTCATACATATCACGCATGATTCTGTTAAAACCCCATAATTGATCAATTAGATTTCCGGCATATGACTGTAAAAGCACAAACACGCCCACTGTGACGAGGCCAACACTCCAGTACCCAATGGCAAAGTAAAATAGTAAAAATTCAATACTAAAAGCCAGAGCACTTTGCACAGCATTAATGGTCGCCCCTAAATTCCACCTAAAACGTTGTAAAAAAGCCTGCTCGTCCGTCACATTTTTATACCCCTTTTTCTCCCGAAGTACACCATTAAAAAGTGTCACATTATTTTGATTGGTGAGCGTGTCGGCAAGATATCCAGTAGATTTTGAATCTAGCACTGCTCCCTGAATATCATATTTTAACTTCCAACGTGAAAACACAATATTACAAAAAAGGAAAATAAGAATCCAAGACAAAACAACTAAATCAATCCATTTATTGATAAAGAATAACACCAACAAAACGCCACAAACCCTAACTATTAATGGTAATAAATTCCACAATAAATTATCAGAAAGACGCTCAAAGGCTCGACTGAAACGGTTAACTCGCTGAACCAACGACCCCACAAAGTTATTGGCAAAAAAATCGTATGCATGCTCAATAAGGTAGTCATAAGACTGTTGTTTTAAATTTGCCATTGCTAGAGGTACATAGGTGTTGTTGGCAAATTCAGGAACGCGGTTAAATATCCAAAGTGCACAATGCAAGACGGCAATATAAGTAATAACTTTTAAAAGATTTTGTGCTACCACTGACACATCGCCTCCAGCCATTATAACGTCAAAAAAATGTTTATAAAAAAGTGGGGCAATAATTATAATTACATTTTGTATCACCAGACAGAAAGCAATTAAAAATAGCCACTTTTTTTGTGGTCTCACTCCATTCCAAAACGCTTTGGAAATGTCAATAAATGTAACTTTTGGGTATATTGTTTTACTCATTACAATTACAATTCATTATACGCTATTTTTTGGTTTTCTTGCGAATGTCTCCTAAAATCTTCATCCACTTCCAGTGCTTTTTCGTGTACGCGAAAGGCCATGTCGTTGATGCCAAGTAGGTGCAGGCCCTTAAGCGAACTTAATCTGGAAATCGCCACGTAACCCATGCCTTCCACAAAACATTTTGACAAATCAATTTGAGCCGAATCCAAATTCATACCCTGACTTTTATGAACCGTAATGGCCCACGCCAAGCGCAGTGGTAATTGCTTAATTTCGGCCAACGCGCTGGCCTGCCCTGAGGGATTCGAAGGGTCTTCATCGGCAATATTCCAAGCCGCCATGGCAGCGGTAATTTTCTGACCGCCGGTGGTTTTAATAATCGGCATACCCATAACGTCAAATTCCATCACTGTCCCCTGCGTGCCATTCACATAGCCTTCATCAAAATTATTTTTCACAAACATGACTTTGGCCCCAACTTTGAGCGCCAAATTTTCGGGCGCCAAGCAACTTCTTTTTAAACTTTCCACTACTTCTTTTTTTCCCGAATGCGTCATGTAAAAATTCCATTCTTTGGCCGGAATTTTGGCCAACTCCGCATTATTAATCTGATCCACATCCACATTGTGCGTGTACAATTTAGTAACATCTTTTTGCGCCGTTTTATTTTTCACATTAGCCATTAACATATTTTTTCCTTCTTCGGGATTATTTTCACGAATATGCGCCAGCAATTCTGACAACTTGGCATCTTTTTGCCTAAATTGCTCGGTTAAATAACAGACTTTCATATCCATGTTTTTCCAGCTGGAACTTTCCACCACAAAAGCCAATTCCTCACCATACTTTTGAATGGGCGGTAGCTGAAAAAAATCGCCACTACAAATCACCTGCATCCCACCAAACGGCTCAAAACTGGCTTTAAAATACTGGCAGATTCTGTCCACGGCTTCAAACTGGCCGGGTTTTAACATGGAAATTTCATCAACAATTAACACATCCGCCCCGCGGATATTTTTTCGCAAATACGGTTTTTTTAACAAATGTCGTATTTCAAGATCAGAAATACTGTCCTTAATACCAAGACCACTCCAAGAATGAATCGTCGTTCCGCCCATGTGCGTAGCCGCAATGCCAGTGGAAGCCGTCACCGCCACCTTCTTTCCCTTTTTACGCAATTCAGAGATATATTCGTTTAACAAAAAAGTTTTGCCGCTTCCAGGCGGACCAGTAAGGAATACATTGTATCCCAGTTTTAAAATAGATAATGCCTCACGTTGTTTCATACAATATAAATCTCCGTTTTTCTGGATTCATCCACCTTCACCAACTCCGCCTCGCCTCTTACAATCTTTTCAAATGGTTTACAAGCAAAACAGCCCTGCGAGCCATAGGGACAAAAGAATTTATTCCCTTCACGAGCCGCTTTCACTTTTAGCGCCACTTCCAAAACCCGTTTTTTTGATTCGGCAAGATCGGGCAACGGCATTTCGGTCGGCTCGTCGTTTCTATCAATATACCAATACGCCGCGCCCGAAACCTTGCGCTTTTGTAAAGCATTCAGTAATAATGCGTAAATAGGCAACTGCAATGACTCTTTACTTTCATCGTTTTTACCCGTTTTAAAATCTATCACTCGCACACTGTCGTTTTCAGGCACATATTCTAGCCAATCAATTTTGCCGGATAAAATAATGTTATCCTCTTCTGACAAATAAAAATTCGGTGGCATGTTGTTGGCATGCTCGGGCAACTTGACTGCTAGTTTTTCCAAAAACCCCCGGTGCGTGTCCACCCGTTCAATCATATTTTTAGCCCGGGCTTTGTAATCCGCTTCCTCGGCTTCACTTTTAAACCCGCCAATTTTTCCGGACACCTTCTGCCAATTTGCCTCAAACGTTTGCATCAGCGATTTTTTAAAGCGATCCTCGGCCTTAAAATTCAAAAGCCCCTCTAATGTTTCATGCACGGCAATTCCCAGCGACAAGTGTGGATTAACTAAATTAATTTTCCGGCCGGCAGGATTTCTATACACATTATGTAAAAAATAAGCTCTGGGGCACTTTAAAAAGTCGCCCATAGAAGAGTGAGAAATCCAAACGGCACTGTATTTATCTGGTAGCATGAAATAATAATACCATGTTATCTTGATTATTCCACCGTCACCGATTTGGCCAAGTTGCGTGGTTTATCCACATTGTTTCCCAACTTTACTGCAAGATAATAAGCAAAAAGCTGGAGCGGAATCACCGTGAGCAACGGCTCAAGCATTTCTATGGTTTTAGGTATAAACAAAACATCGTTAGCTATATTTGAAATTTTATCGTCGCCTTCGGTGGCAATGGCTAAAATCGGACCACTGCGAGCTTTAATCTCTTCCAAATTGGAATACATTTTTTCGGAAACACTATTTTTCGGCACCAAAGCAATAGTCGGAAACTGCTGGCTAATCATGGCAATCGGCCCGTGCTTTAGCTCCCCCGCTCCGTAACCTTCGGCATGCAAATAAGAAATTTCTTTTAATTTTAGTGCACCCTCCAGCGCGGTGGGATAATTGTATCTTCGTCCCAGGAAAATAAAATTTTTGTATTGAGAATACTTTTCGGCCAGTGCTTTTATTGTTTCGGCTTGGGCTAAAATGCTAGCGATTTTTTCAGGGATGTAATGAAGCTCTTTCAACAATTCTGGATACCTTTCTTTTGACAAATACTCTGCCATTAAAACCAAAATCGTAATTTGAGATAAAAATGCCTTGGTGGTTGCCACTCCAATTTCCGGTCCGGCGTGATTATAAATTCCAGCATCTGTTTCACGCGCAATAGTTGAGCCCACGGTGTTTACAATACCAAGCGTTAACAATCCGTGCTCTTTGGCTTTTCGCAATGCGCCCAGAGTGTCGGCAGTTTCTCCGGATTGAGAAATACATAAAAACGTAGTATTGGCATCAAACGGTTCTTTCCGATACCTAAATTCCGAGGCAAAGTGCACTTCGGTGGGAATACCGGCAATTTCTTCAAACAGATATTCAGCCACCATGGCAGCGTAATATGATGTTCCACAAGCGGAAATAATCAGGCGTTTGGTTTGTTGTAGTTTTTCTTTGACTTGCTCAAGTCCGCCTAATTTTATTTCACCCTGAGCCGTGTCGAATGGTTTTAATCTGCCTGAAAATGCGGAGCGCACCGCATCTGGACCCTCAAAAATTTCTTTTAACATAAAGTGCGGAAAATTTCCTTTTTGCGATTGTTCCAAATTCCATTCTAATGTGATAACTTTGGTATCGGTCGGCTGGTTATTTACATTTTCGATGACGATAAGGTTTTGCGAAATTTGTGCCACTTCGTTATCTTTTAAATAAATTACTTCTCTGGTGTGACCGATTAAGGCGCTCGGGTCTGATGCTAAAAAGTTTTCATCTTTGCCAATGCCAATCACCAACGGGCTTTGTAATTTGGCCGCGTATAAGGTTTTTAGTCCGCCGGCTGGCGGATGGGCATCGGCTACGACTAATGCATAAGCACCTTTTATCATTTTTAGGGCGCTAAAAAAAGCGGTCTTAAAATCGGGCTCATTTTTTAAAAAGTCTTCAATTAAATGAGCGGCAACTTCAGTGTCAGTTTCTGATGAAAAAAGGTGACCCTTTTTGATTAAATATTCTTTTAGTTCTTTGTAATTTTCTATAATTCCATTATGCACTAAAAAAATCCGCCCCGTGCAGTCCTTATGCGGATGAGAATTGATTTCTGTTGGCGCGCCATGCGTGGCCCAGCGAGTGTGGGCGATACCCAGGTGAGAATCATGAGGCATGAATCTTAAATCATGCAGAGCGGTTTCTAAATTGGCGACTTGGCCGACGGCTTTTTGAACATATATTTGCCCATCATTAAGTAATAAAACTCCAGCCGAATCATATCCGCGATATTCCAAAGCCTTCAGCCCATTCATTAAAATAGGCAGAGCTTCCTGTTTGCCGATGTAACCGACAATTCCGCACATACCCCAACACTACTCCTTATCTTTTAAAACTTCAAATCCACCGGTATGACAAAAAACGAAGCTTCGTATTTTATACTACCAATTTGGGGTAAGAAAAAAACCCACCAATTACAACCTAACAAACACCGGGCCGGGTTGCTGATACGTATCCAAAACTATTTGGCGGACTTCGTCTGGGCTGGCTGGATAAAATCGCTTAATATTTGGCAAATTTTTGAGTAAATCTTCTTCGTTTTCCTTACCTAGCAAATTATGGCTCATACCTTGGAAGCGATAATGCACATTGCCCACCGCCCCGATTAATTTTACGTTGGCGTTAGCATAACAGACATCGTTTCTTAGTTGTTCATAATTTCGCATCATCACAAATGGCACCATGCTGTACACATATGGTTTCCAGCCTGATTGTGCCAATCCCGCCGCCACGCCCATGAACGTTTGCTCCATCACACCCGTGTTAAGGTATTGATTAGGATATTTTTTTTGAAATTCCGCCATGTAAGAAAACCCCACATCCCCTACAATTAAAATAATTTTGGGGTCGTTTTTTACCAACTCTTCCAGCGTTTCCATAAAAACTCCGCGAGCGTTTCGCGCTGTTTTTTCTTTTTGCACTTCGCCGGGCAAGCCATTGGTAAATCCCGGAATTGATGTTTGTTCGTCTTTCATTTATTTAGCTCCGCCAAGGCGGCTTTATAATTTTGCTCATCAATCGTCTTGTAATGCCATTCTAATTTTCCTTCAAAAAAACTTACGCCTTTTCCTTTAGTGGTTTTAGCAATAATGATTAAGGGTTTATTATGTTTTTTATTCAAAGCATTTGAAATTTGCTCATAATCATGTCCATCAATTTCTACCACTTCCCAATTAAATGCTCGCCACTTATCGGCCAATGGCTCCATGTCCAACACTTCTTTTTTGGTGCCCATGGCTTGAAAACCATTATAATCCACAATCACCGTCAAATTATTTAATCTTTGCTGGGCGGCCAAAAGCGCCGATTCCCAGGTTGTGCCGCAATCCAACTCGCCATCAGACATTAACACATATGTGTGCCACTTTTCACCTCCCCTCTGTGCCGCAATAGCCATGCCCACGGCAATCGGCAGTCCATGACCCATCGCCCCACCGGCCACTTCTACGCCACGAACTTCAGGCTCTGAAAGCCCAATATATTTTGAACCTTCTTTTCCAAACTTCTCTAAATCTTCTTTAGGAATAATCCCCTTTTCTGACAGAAAGTAATACAAGGCCGAAGCCACCCAGCCCTTTGATAATACAAATCGGTCTCTGTCCGCCTTTAAATCTTTATCAATATTAAGTTTGGAAAACAACACAGTCATAACATCAATCGCAGAGAAATTAGATCCAATATGGGAAGTTCCGCCCAGATGTATCATTTTCAAGACTCTCTTGCGTGCTTCATTAGCAGCTTTTTTATATTTAATTATTGGGTCTTCCATATTTTGTTAAACTATGACACTGATTGCATAGAGTTTTGCCATTGTTAATGTCCCACAATTCTTTACAGAAGAATGCGTGCTCTAAAGTTTTTATACTATATTCTTGCACTATTTTTGAGAAAGATTTTGGAGTATGGTGACCTTCTAGGTATACGGCCTTACCGGGCCTGCTCCTAGATCCACATTCTTGGCATGTAAAATTATCTCTTTTGAATATATTCCACCTCCAGTGGCGATACCGAGCGGAATTTCTAATCTGGAAATCTAGGGACGTAATGCCACCCTTCCAATTGCTATTTTTTGAACCCATCTTGGATTCACTTATTCTTTTTCTTCCTTCTTCTGTTATAAACTTTCCTGCCCATTCCTTCTTTTTTCCCTTATGAGCTGCGCTCATCTTTCTCTTAGTTTCCTCTGAATGAGGTATGCCTAATCGTCCATTATTTCCCTTTCTTTTTTCACTGATTTTTTTCCTTACTTCAGGCCTCTTGGCTGGATTTTTATCACCACTCATCTTTTCTCTCATCGCCAGTTTCCCCGCCTCACTTCTAGGATAATGGGCATGGCCTTTTTGAAATTTAGACATATTTCATTATACCATAATTACTCCCTATATGGTGGGCCGTTATTTCTATTCATCCAAATGTCTAAATCTAATGGTAGTTGATTTTATTTTTTGGCCAGTTGCAGGATCAAGCACCGTAATTGGATCACCATTCTTGTCTTTATTTTCTGTTTCTGAAATTCTTTTTGAACCAAGCTTCTCCCAAAGAGCAATGGAAGGCTTATTCCAGCTAGCTACATTGCTTTCAACACGCTTGGCCCTAAAAATATCTTTGGCTTCTTTTATAGCGTGGGTGCGTAGTTTTTCTCCAAAACCATAGCCCCTTTCCTCGCCTTTTTCATTTTTTCTTTTATACTTCGGATTCATTTGCAAAACGGAAGTGGTAAAAATACCAACCGTTCCCTCCACTTCAGGTACTGGGCCAAATTCCGTGTAACCTACCACCTCGTCGTCAATTTTTAAAATAATAAAAGCGCGTTTTTGTGGCTCATCCAAACTTTCTTCTAGATTCTTTCTCGCAGCTTCTATCTGCTCTTCTGTTTTTGGGGTAATTTCGTGTGCTTTCCACCTAAATTCACTACGGTCTCTGTCTATTGCCACTACTCCATCAAAATCAGCTTCATTTCTCTCTGCATATCTTATGACGCCTTGGTGTTTGGCACCTTCTTTATCTTCCCAGTCAAATTCTTCAAGAATCTTGCCTTCACGATTTTCGGCAGATGGGTCTGATTCTGTTTTCATATTTTTAACTGATACACGTTTGCTTCTATTTTTTCAAAACCCAATTTCTGATACAAATTATTTCCAGCACCTCGGAATACCTCTGATTTCAATTCTAATCTGAATATGTTTAGCTTTTTTGCCAAGGTAATAACTTCCAGCATTAACTGTTTTGCTAATCCCTGTTCGCGATATTTTTCATCAACCACCACATCTTCCACATAACCTTTATACCCTGTAATTTGGTGAAGAGCAATCAAAGTGGCAACTCCAACAACTACATCCCCATCGTATGCCGCTAATATATGTATCTGTTTACTTTTCAATACTTTTTTAAAATGTACTGCATCCATCTGGTATTTTCTGGGGGTTAACTGAGACACTAGCGTATTTGTATCTGCCAGTATTTTCTCATTAAAATCTGTGATTCTTTTTATTTCCATAGACTAATTACAATATTTAAGACAAGAAAAAATACCGAGGCTAAAAAGATGAATAACGAATTAAAGCGAACTTTTGAGCTGGCAGAAGTTTCCGTCAAATACAAAAGTAATGCCTTTTTATCTTCCGGCACATCGCTCTGTTTGACCGCCTCCACCAAATTATTTTCTTTAACTAATCGGGCGCGCTTGGTTTCCACCACAGTTCGATGGCCAAAGTAAATAGAAAAACCAATCGTGCCCACATACCAAGCTACCATCGCCCAAAAAGGGTTGAGTAAAAAGGTGATGCGATAGGCAATAGTCGCCACCACTCCGCTGACAAAATAAAAATAGCGCAATGATTTTAAACTTGGTTCGGCTTTTTTTAAGCTAACATCATTTCCTATATTCATACTGTCAGTATACCAAAAAATCGCCAAAAAGGCGATTTTGATTGTGCGGGCGATGGGATATAGAACCCGTCGCTCACACTTCGTGCTCGCTCCTTCAAAACCCTCGGTTTTGAATAATTTCCTACACAGAGGTGACACCAAGTTTCCCCTCCGACCCACCCCTCGGGTTCAAATCCCGAGCGCAATAAAAATACCCCGATGGGGTATTTTTCTTGCGCGGGCGAGGGGATTTGAACCCCTGATCTCCTCCGTGACAGGGAGGCGTCTTAAACCGGGCTGGACTACGCCCGCATGGTTTGAACTTATTAAAATTACACAACCCTTGTGAGTTCGACTCTCTGTGTCGAGGGTGGGAGTCGAACCCACGACCTCAGCGTTATGAATGCTGCGCTCTCACCAACTGAGCTACCCCGACAAATTAATTTATATTAAGATGTAGAATATCTATCTTTTTCTGACGGCTCCATCCTTTAATTTGTGATTCTCTTTTTAAAGCACCTGACCTATCGGGACAACTTTCATGGTAGATAATCTTAATTGGTCTATGGCTGGACGTATATTTACCACCCTTTTTGTGTGAGTGTTCAAAAAATCTCCTTTCTAGGTTATTGGTAATTCCAGTATAGAGACTCGCATCCTCGCATTTGATAATGTATACAAACCATTTTTCCATATTGCCTGCACTGAGCGAGAAAATGAATTTGAGCTTCGACTTCGCTCAGCTCCATTCGCCGCGCCCAAGTGCCTGCCATGAGCAAGACCTGAGCGCGAGCGAAGGGCGCGTCGAATGGTTGCGCCCCCCCGAATTGCACGGGGACCTGCGGCTTCTTTTTGTACTTTCTGTTTCCAGAAAGAATGGACTATACCATCCCCGCAAAGCGGGGTTCCTATTATAGTCTCTGAACCTTCCCCAACACTTTTGAGGCTTGGCTGCTGATTACCAAATTTTTTCTCTTTTCAAGCATTCACACCTATCCTTTCGGATTATGTTGTAGCGAGAAAAACTTAATGGCCTTCCAGCAATTTCAGGAATTTTCCGTTGGATGTTGCCATCCAGGGTCACATCTTCGGCCCGAATTACACGGGCTTTTGTTATGAGACCGCCGAGGTACTATTCCTCCAGGGCGCGATATAAACAAAATGCGCTTATACGCATACATAGTTTTTACCACAAAAATCAGTTTACCGCAAGATAGACGGCAATAATGGCAGCTGTTTCGGCGCGCAGAGTTAATTTGCCGAGGCTCACTAATTGATAACCTGATAACTTGATAATTTTTAACTCACTCTCATCCCATCCACCTTCGGGACCGATAAAAATTCCAGTGCGTTTTGGCGCCCCGCCCGCGGGCGGGGCGCCACTTACATCAAACAACACATTCACCTCATTTTTCGTTGACTGCTTTACAGCTACTTCAAATGTTACCGGCTCATGCAAAATTGGCAAAACCGTCCGCCCGCTTTGCTCCGCCGATTCTTTGATTATTTTTTCCAACCGCTCTTTTTTAATATCCAGCTTCACTGTTCTTTTGGTAATCAACGGCACAATTTCGGCCACCCCAATTTCTGTAGCTTTCTGACAAACCCAATCAAAATTTTCCCGCTTTAAAATAGCACAATACAGCGTCACGCCTTTAACCGATTCGTGTTCATTTTCTCTTTCTTCCAATACTTTCAATTTCACGCCAACCGCGCTTATTTCCAATATTTCTACCAATACTTCCCCGCCCCGACCGTCGCACAATAAAATTTGCTCACCAATTTTTAATTTGAGCACATTACGAATTTGATTTACCACTTCTTCGTCCGTCACTAAAATAATTCCGGCATCAATCGTAAATTCCAAAATAAATCGATGGATTTTTTTCATTTATTTTCAGTAACTCCAATTAAAATCTCCCTTGTCAGTTGTAATACTAATAATCTTCAGCCCCGCCACGGTTTTCTTAATTTTACCAATCACATCTTTACCGATAATATTGGTATTTTTACCGTCAAACTCCGCTAAAATATTGTACTCTTTTTTGGATTTTACGTGTTGGATTATTTTTTTAAAATTGCCCGCCTTATCAACATTCCAAGCATACATCATACTGTTTTTACTGATATCTTGAGCTACGCCATTATATTTGAGTGATTTAATTTCGGCTGACATTCTCTTTTTTCGGTCTTTTTCTTTGAGGGTTATTTCAGTTTTATTGCCCACCTGGTCGGTTAGGGTAATTGTGTTATCACTATCAACGATGGTCACGTTTTTCTGTGGCGATGAGAATGTAAGATCTTTTTTAGCAGTGTCAAAGGAAATAACCACTTCGGGCGGTGAAGAAAAAATAGTTTCGGGCTGACTGACCGTATTTTGCTTTACAGTCAGGAAATCTTTTTGAGCGCCAAAGTTAACCACCCCCGTCAAATCAGCGGTTACCGGTAAATCACGAAATTCTTGGGTTTTTACGACATTACTGTTTTGAATGTCATCAATTTTTATAGTGTACGTGCCCGTCCCGGTGCCATCCATGGTAATGGTGTAAGTTTGACCTTCGTCGGTTGGTAAATACAAAAATTTATGCCTATCCGCCGGTGAAGCGGGGTCTCCCCAAATTTGAAAATCAGCATTGATAATTTCATTGAAAATACTCCCATCTTCAGCTAAGCCTAATTTTTTACCATCTTGGTCAGTCACAAAAATATCTACGGGACTAAAAACTGAAATAGCTTTACCGTTCAATTGGCATTTGGTAATATCTTGGGTTATATTCTTCCCCGGACTTAAATTGCTACCCGAAATAATATTTATGATTTGCTGACGACTGCCGTCTTGAGTCATCATGGTGCCATGGCTGGCATTTAAAGAATAAAATTTGTGATCTTGATCAATGGGTAAATTGGTGGAACTTTCTAGGGGAACGGTTTTATCTCCCGGTGCCCATTTTACATTTTTGTATTCAATGATTTTTTGACCAAAAATATTCGTTGCCCTAGTTTCAGTAATATTGCTAAGAGTTGGAGTTTTACAACCATCCACAGCATAAAGATTAACACCCGTGTTTCTCATGTCAAAATTATCAAAATCTTGTGTGTGTAAACCTTCTGCAAAGTTCATAGCCACAGCATTTAATTGATGGTCGCTTGTCAAAAAGCTTTTTGTTTCGTTGTAATTTAAATCCTTAATGCTAACCGATCCCGAACCGGTCAGATTCCCCCTGTCAACCACGGTTACAAAACTGCCCTTGGTGTTGTAGTACTGCTGGCTCGGCAACAAATCATAAGCTGCTGGAAAATTTTCAGAAATCTTTTTAATTTCGGCATCACTTAATCCAGCCACATCAAAGTTGTCTCCCTGCAAAAGAACTTTTACTGATTTTGGTGCGCCCGTATTTGGCACGCCCACAAAAACGGCTTTGCCAATACTATGACTGATTGGATTATCCACTACATACTTTTTGGTAATCAATCCACCCATGGAATGCGCCACGACATCCACTTTTTCTGCACCCGTTTGAGCTTTAATGTCCGCGATTTTTTGTTTCAGTAAATCTACATTCGTCTTTCCATCCGCATATCTACCCGTCACCCCATATCGCCAATCGTAAGGAAACGTAAAGAGGTTTGTGTTTTCAACGTAGCCTTGGGAGGTGAGGTCAGATATAAGTTTTTCTGTATAATCGAATACAGTTATTCCTGATACTTTTTCTGAACGTATAACATTTGAAGCATATACATCAGGATCTGTTGAAGTTAGACTTTTCGTAAAAGCCAAAGGATCCATAAAGGCATCTCCAAAATTTGTAACCATTCTAGGCACATCCGCCCACAATAACTCACTTCCCTTAACCAAGTCTGTTCCGATCAAACCCGGAACAATTAAAACTGGTGTCTTCCCCTCGCTTTTTATATTACCAAAAGTGCAAGTGATATTCTCATCTATTGTCGGTGAAAATAATACGTAATCTGTTCCATAAGAAATGTTGTCATTCTGGTTATCGCTCACACAATTAATACTATTGATTTTCAAACCAGCGACACTTTCTTGGCTTAAAGAGTATTGACTACCAAACGCAATCACACTGACTATTTGTGAAGCTGTTAAATTATCTGTTTGTAGATTAAATTGCTCACCATCACTTAAATCAAAGATAAAATTGCTATCCCCTCCTTGTGTATTTACCACTATAGTTAAATTGGCCGTAGGAAGTAAAATAAGTGCTTGCGAAAATGAAGGAGCAATCAGTGATGCGAGGATTAAAATTGAAATTACTTTGTTTCTCATAGAATGACTTTTATTTTACTTTTAAAAACCCATGTGGCTCAATGAATAGAGAAAGAAAAATATAAAACAAAGACAAATAAAAAATATTCCAGAGATAATTGTGACTACTTTGTTTTTTAATTTCAAATTCAAGAGAAATAGACCCCCAGTACCAATTAATTCGATAATAATAGCAGCTAGCAGGTATCCTAAACTATCAGACGGAAATACAGTACCGATACCCAAAGAGTATAATGAATTAAAATTAACCTTTACCAAGTAAAGACCAAACGATACCAAAGGCGAAAACACCACCTCTGGCACCACAAACATCGCCCCGAAAATCCATAACCAAACTTTTTGCATCTTTGATAACATATTTTTAAAAAATTTAATAATTATTACCTCATGTTACCACGTTGTAATCATTTAAAACCACCACTTATCCACACAAGCCTTTTGTATGCCAATATTTTAATGGCTCAATAAAAACCCCTCCCATCAAAGAGATAAGAGGAGTATTCGCGAAGCCCAAAGACTAGTCTTCGGGTTCTTTAACCCAGTATTTTCCGACGGCCCTGATTACATCAACCTCCACGACCGTTTCCGGTCCAGTATCTCCCCGAATACACTTCCCACCGATATTGGGGTGATGACCAGCATACCATCGCCGAACGCGAAGAAGCGAACCAAATTGGGCAATAACCCACTCATCCAGCAACAACAAATCTTTGAGTGGCATCAGAGTTCCCTCCTCTATTAAATGTGTTGCACCCTATCTTTATTATTTTATTCTACCTTTTGTAAATTGTAATTTCAATTTCATCTGACGAATTCCCCCATCTCCACCAATGTACTAGCGTGCACAATATTCAAGTTAACCTTGCCCAAAACCTGTCCTCTGGGAGTTTGGACAAATACGCGCCAACGGCCTGGAGCCGGGTTTAAAAACCACGAATAGCCCTTGTAGCCCTGTTGCCTACCACCGGCAATATCAAAAGAAGCATTGCTCATGGTTAGCCATTTTTTGGTTGTCTCATTAAAATACTGCCAGCGGTTCACAATGGTAGTGTTGAGGGTAGCCGGTGCAAAAATAGCGGTGTATAAATAGACTCTTTCCCCTGTTTGCAAATGCAGTGTTTGCCCAGGAATTAAATTTTGCCAAAAAGTTTCAAGCTCGCCTTGCATGATATATTTTCCGCCCGAAACTTTCAGACTATGAAAAGCCTCGGCTTCTCGGATGGATAAAGGAATGGGTGGAATAATATTGAAAAAATACAGTGTGTTAATGATGAAAAAAATGATAATAATGGAAGTAAAAATACGACGTTGTTTTTCTCGGCCGGCGTGACCAAAATAAAATAATAATAAAATATAGGGGAAAAATACGGCCAAACTTAATGCTCCCGCCACTACAAACAGCCAAACACTGATGGAATTAAAGAAAAATGGCAATGCCAATACAAAAAAAGAAAAAGTTATGAAAAAATAGAGGCTCAATTGTACAACGGGTTTTAAAAAGAATTCACGGAATACATCGTAAAAAAGCATCAACAAAGCAATCACCACAATCAACGGCCAACTAATGGAAAGAGCTCCCGAAAACCAATAAAACAGCAATGACCCACGCAACAATCCCCCAAATGAAAATTGAATTACTAAAAACGCCACCAATCGAATATATTTTGCCCCAAACTTTATTTTTCCCGAATCATACAAAGTGGTAACAACAATGGCCACTCCTGCCACAATCCAGTACACCATTAAAAAAATAAAATTTAAGCTAATTTCAATGTTGGCAAAAACAATATAATCAAACACAAAACCGGCCACCAAAAAAGTTGGCATCAAAAAGCGTTCATATTTGCTATGAAAGGCTTTCACATTTTTATAATGTTGCGGAAAGTTGAATATATTTTTCATTATTATTCATTGTGACATGTTTTTAATAAAAAATCCCGCCTGTCCCAAGACAAGCGAGATACAGGGGGGAATTAATCTATTATTCAAGAATCTTGGCGAATAGACGCTGACGTCGAGCCTCAAGAGCCGCGAGCAATTTTTTAAATTCTCGCAGCTTGGCGACTACGTGGGTATTCCTGCTGTGTTGGCTGGCCTCCGTAGAGTTCATCAAGAACCCATAGAGCTCGAGATTGATTCCATCGATCTCCTCCTGCACATCAAGAAGGCCTTGAAGAATCTCTTGATTTCCCCTGGCTTCGATTCGCCTTAATCCAGTCATTCTAAGCCCTCCCAAAAAAGAACTACTCAGATAAAAAACATACCATCCACGCTACTCCTTTTTACGCCGGTGTCAAGACTAGCTTTTTTAGGCGTTGCTCCCCGCCACAAAACCCGTAGTCCAGCACAATTGCAAAGAATATCCTCCGGAAGGACGGTTAATGTGCAATAAATCTCCGGTGATGAAAAGATTTTTATGAATTTTTGAGCGACAAGATCGAGTATCAATTTCGTTTAATGGAACACCGCCGTCAGCCACCACCGCTTTGTCAAAACCCATTAAACCGGTTACCGTCACGGGCAACTTTTTAAGTAAATTAACGATTATTTTACGATGCTCTTTTGGCACCATCTGAACCTTTCCACCAAGGTGTAGCTCCTTTTCGGCCTCCAATAATTCTAAAACTCCCGGCGCCATTCCCGGCGGTACTATTTCTTTGATGACATTTTTTAACTGTTTTTTCTTATGCACGCCAAATAATTCAATGATTTTTTTATCCAGTTGACCTGCATCAAGTGCTGGATATACATCAATGCCAGCCGTCACTTTGCCCTCTCTTAAAAGATCACCCACCTGACCCGCACTGTTTAAAATTAACGGGCCGGACAACCCAAAATGCGTAAATAAAATCTTACCTATCTTAAAAAAAGACTTTTTCTTGTCCAAATAAAAAGTAATCTTAGCCCCATCCACCGAAATTCCGGAAAGCATATGACTCCACTTGTCGCTGGTTTTTAAGGGCACAATGGTTGGCGTGGGCGGTTTTACCGTGTGTCCCAATTCTTTCAGCCACAAAAATCCATCGCCCGTACTGCCCGTTTCAGGGTGACTTACCCCACCCGTAGCCAAAATATAACTTTTGGCCGTGTATGTTATTCTTCGCCTCGCCGAAGCCCCTGGCGAAGGCGGGCCACCCGCCACCACGCCATTAATCTTTCCCGCAGAGTGCAATATTTTTTCAACCGGCGAACTAGTTTTTATTTCCACGCCGCCAGATTTTAAATACTTCATCAAAACTTTCACCACATCCGTCGCTTTTTCGGTTTTTGGAAAAGCTCTATTATTTGCCTGCACCACCAACGGCAACCCTAGTCCCTCAAAAAATTCAAAGGTGCTTTTTACTCCAAATTGCGAAAACGGCGAAAACAAAAACGGCCCCGACACCCCATAATTTTTCAAAAACGCATGCACATTATAGGTAGCATTGGTAATGTTGCAACGCGCTCCGCCCGTGATAGCAAGTTTTTCGCCCAGCTTAGCATTTTTTTCTAATAAAAGGACGCGGCGGCCCGAGGCCGCCGCGCTCCCCGCCGCCATCATCCCACTGGCTCCCCCACCAATGACAATAACATCGTATACTTCATTCATTACTGCAATTTTTTATACGCCTGCATACCCAAAACCGACCCCACCACTGGCCCCAAAATATACATGATTCCAAACGACCCAATTCCCAAAGCCACCGCCGGATTCAGTACTCCATTGGCACCCAGTAAGGCTGAAATCGTAATGCCCAGCAAAAGCGAGCCACCAATGACCGCTCCGCTCATCACACTCGGCGTTTTTCCATAGACTACCGAAGCAATTCCAAAGGTAAAGAAAAACGTTCCCAGAAGCTCGGCAAAACCCGTCATCCAATCACCCGAAACTGTCAACGCTGGCATCACTGTCGTCATAGATAAAATCCACATGGCCAATCCCCCGCCAACAAATTGCGACACAATATATCCCAGGGCATCTTTACCCGTAATTTTACCAATTGACCAAGCACCAATCGTCACCGCCGGATTAATGTGCGTACCCGAAATATGCCCCACCGTGTACACAAACAGCCCCAGCACCAAACCCGCCAACACAGGTGTCGGCACCGCAAACACACCCGCCACCGAAAGCCCCACCGTCAAGGCCAACGCAAACGTCCCCAACGCTTCAACAATATACTTTTTGAACATAGATTGTATTTAATAATATATTTTTAATATTAATTTATTATAAACAAAAAGTCCGAGCAAAAGAAGTACGGGTAAATATATTTTATCTACTTCCCTCCTCTTTGATCAATTTTTCTATTTTGTTATATGCATGAATAATCGTCGTGTGGTCTCTCCTTCTCATTATTTCTGCAATTTTAGGAAAAGACAGCTTAAGCTGGTTCCTTAGTGTATACATAGCAATATGTCTTGGTAGAACCAATTCCTTGTTTCTTTTTTCACCCAACAAGTCATCAGCTTTAACTCCATAACTTTCTGCTATTTTTTCAATAATAGATATTGTAGTTTCCTTTTCATCGAAAATTTCTACTTCCTTTATATCGGGACTAGACTCCCCCTCTAAATTTGTGTTTTGAGATTTATTGGGCACAATACCCATTGTTTTATTTACCGCAGAATTAAAAAGCTGATAAACCCTTTGTCTCGTTACTTGGAGATAACTAGCAATTTCTTGCATTGGCATACTTTTTTCCAATCTCATGCTTAAGACCACTTTTTCATTATCAGTAAGCTTTTCACTAATTTCATTTTTTAATAAAGATGACTGCACATCCATGATTTGGTTATCCTTAGTAGCTATCTGTTCCTCAAAATCTTCAGAGGAGACGTCTGCTAATTGTTTTGCTAATTTATCTCTGAGGGCAATAACTTTGTCTAATGGCTGATCGTTTTCTTTTAAAAAAACCTCCACTATACCCTCCATTACATAAATGGCCTGATAAAACCAGTCTGGCTTTACAACATTCAACATAGAATATTTAGAATTTAGTATAACAAATATCAGCCCCCGATCTTTGTCGAGATAAGATTCCTTGGACACATCCTCTTCTAATGTTCCCCAATCCCAATCAAAGCTATACTTTTTTCCTGCAATATTTATAAATCTAACCTTACGCGGCCGTCTAGTAATTGGCGTTCTCCCACGCTCCTGATCAGTCGATTGAGCATTTTCTTGACCAATCTCTCCAACATTTTTTCCATCGGTTTCTCTCTTCTCTTTGTCGGCCAATACATCTCCACTGTCTTTGCGTTTTAATAAATTAGGGAAGGCGAGCTCCTTAAAATCATTTACCTTATTTAATGCATGCAATAAATTGTCTTTCAGAGTTTCTTTCAGTTCTCTTGGTAAATCTTTTATTTTCTCCTCTTTATGCCTCTGTTGAGCTTCGGCCAATAACGGTTTTAATATATCCTTGAACTTATCGAAAAACTCTATATAAAGAGCATCTTCTTTTATGAATTCTCTCTTATTGTGGGTCACTGGTACTGGATCTAAGTAAATCTCCCCTGTAATCCACATTTTGGAAGGATGATATAAATAACCTAATTTTTCATGAACTCTTATCAACCGACCATATCTATATAGGTTAAAGCCACTATTTTCCATCGAACCTACCGCCAAAATACCATTCCATCCCCCTATCTGCTTACCGTTTGAGAGATTTATAACGAATTCTTTTTTAGTCTCAGGTATAATGCCGAGGGCGTCAGCAAATAGCAAGCTACCGTTTACCCTAATCTTCACCTCATTATTTTTAATAAACGGAGCGAATCTTTCAGCAAGGTGTTTCTTTATTATTTCAACCACATTGTAGTAAAACCTTACTCTTAATTTATCTATCACTATCTTCGTTCCTGTTTTACTTTTATCAACCCCTTTCTTAATAACTATTTCAAAATCTGCCCAAGTGCCCCTTTTGAGAAACTCTTCTTCGTCAAAAATAATTTTGTACATCTCATCATTCCCCTTTTCGGTTGTTTCTATTTCGAATCTCCTTCCCAAACTCATGCAAGCAGTTTTGAGTCCAATACCAAATTGCCCCAGTTGTCCTTCCTTCTTTTTAGATCTTCCCAGCACTATGCTTTCCTCGGTGGTCGCCCTATTCATACCAGATCCATTATCTTCCACTACTATAATCCCACGCTTAGTATCTACCGAAATATCTATCAAAATTTTTACGCCCCTTGCATCTATCGAATTATCAATCAACTCAGCCAGTGCTTCTGATATCGTATAGCCAGTCTGTCCCAGTTTAGGATAAATACTCTTGTCAGGTGTAATGTTAATCTTCTCTCTTTTTTCCATAAAATTATAATTTAAATTCTTTATGTTTTGGAAAATGAAATTTCGCTTTTGTTTCTCGAATCTTTCGTTCGATTTCAGAGAAAATTTTACTGATTTCTTCTTCTGAGTAATCATAGGCACTCCTGTTTGCACAATTACCGAGAACCTTAAGACGCTTTAAAACTCCGTTTGTTCTATAAACGGCTAATTTTTTAAACCTTTCCCTTTTTTCTTCTTGAGATGACATAATTACTGAAATAATAATATATAACGTAAGGGTAGCAAATCGGTATTACAATGTCAATAGGGTTATTAAAAACAGCCCCAAATGGGGGCTATTTTCTGTTTTTACCCTTTCTTGCATCCCTGAAGACATCATCAAAGAGTTCGTAGTAATCTGCGTAAACGTATTTCTGTCCATAAGCAGCATCTCCAAGAGGCTCAAGAATTCTCAAATCTTTAAGTCTATCAATTACCTTATACGCACCAGGAGCGGTAAAATGCGTCCACTTCATTATTTCTGCTATCCCAACAATTGGCTGTCCAAATAACTTACGAACGATTTCTAATGTTGATGCCGCAGATTTTTTACCGAGCTTTTGTATTTTTACAAAGTCCCTGTCACGCAATGCGGTAATTTTATCACACGTCTCAATACCTGATTCTGCAGTTTCAGCTACACCTTCAAGAAAAAACTCAAGCCATCCATCAACATTCGCTTCTTCGTCATGATATGCTTGAAGTTTTTGGTAGTACACTTTTTGATACTTTTTAAAATAACCAGCAAGATACAGTACCGGTAATTCTAATAATTTCATGTGGTGTATGTAAATTGAAACTAACATACGCCCAGTTCTACCATTACCATCAGTGAATGGGTGGATAGTTTCAAATTGGGCGTGAATTAAGCCCGCCTTTACTAATAAAGGATATTCATCTTCAGCATGAATAAACTTTTCTAAATCTCCAAGCGCTGAATGCATATCATCTGGAGCTGGCGGTACAAATGAAGCATCAGCAGGCGTTTTCCCCCCGATCCAATTTTGCGAACGACGAAATTCTCCCGGATACGCATGCTGGGTTGATCTGGCTCCTGTCATAAGTTTCTCATGAATCTCACAGAGAAGACGCAGTGAAATTGGAAGAGTCTTCACCCTTTCTAATCCATAATTTGCAGCTTTTGTGTAATATAAAATATCTTCCACTTCGGGATGAAGTTGAGATTTTTCCTCAGTTACAGGAGCTAAAATGGCATCTTGAAGAGTTGCCTTTGTCCCCTCAATCTGACTTGAAAATGTCGCATCTTTGTTGACAAACATCTGAAGGAAAAAATCCTTATCTGGTAGTAAACGCATAATGCCATCTAGTTTCCCAACTAATCTAATTGCCTCTTCATTTTTTTTGTAAATACGCGGAGTAACGACAAAGCCACCCGTGGGGGGGAAAGTAAAGGGCGTAAAAGCTTTATATCCTGCTTTTTGCTGTATATATCTGCCTATTTTTAGTTTGTTTACATTGTCCATATTAATATAAACATATTAGCACATTTAGTTTATATTTGCAAGTGCGATATAAACCAATACTTAATATTATACTACGCCCTAAATATCTCCAAAAACGTCTTGGTGGGGACGTTGACCTTCCCTTTATCCTTCATCAGTGCCTTACCTTTCTTTTGCTTTTCCAATAATTTCTTTTTGCGGGACTTGTCTCCCCCGTATAAATATCCTGTCACGTCTTTCCTTCGCGCGCTGATGGTTTCCCTAGCAATAATTTTGCCACCAATCACGGCTTGGAGCGCCACCGAAAACTGCTGCATGGGCAAGGCCTCTTTTAATTTTTCTACAATTTTTTTGCCTTGTTCATAGGCTTCACTTTCTGCCACCACTCGGCTAAACGCTTCTTCCGACCTGCCGGCAATCCAAATTTCCATTTTCACCAATTGAGCCGGACGATAGCCCAGCATCTTGTAAGAAAGCGACGCATACCCCTGACTGATGCTTTTAATATTGTCATACAAGTTGGCCACAATCGCCCTAAGCGGAGCTTCGTAGGTAATAATTGACCGCTCGCCGGACAAATAACTGGTGTCCATATAATTTCCCCCCACGTCTTTGAGTGCCTCCATCAATTTTCCCAAATAACTTTGCGGTGCGACAATTTCCAATTGTACCCACGGCTCTTCCATTTTTTCAATGCCACTGGGATCGGGCCAATCGCTGGCCGAATACACAACCTTTTCAACTCCGCGCTTATCAAATAACTTATAAATTACGCTTGGCGTGGAAATAACCAACCCCAAATTAAATTCCCTTTCCAACCTTTCTGAAATAATTTCCACGTGCAGTGTACCCAAAAACCCACAGCGAAACCCGCGCCCCAAAGCTTCTTTCATTTCGGGTTCATACACCAAGGCCGGATCCTGCAGTTTTAATTTACCCAGAGCTACTTTAAGTACATCAAATTCTTCCGGATCTTCCGGGTAAAAGCTGGCGAACACCATGGGGTTTGGCTCTGAGTAGCCTGGCAACGGCGTAACTTTATAACTTGATGAACTTGAAACTTGAAACTTAGCCACAGTATCGCCCACGCGAACTTTACCCGGTTCTTTAATTCCGGTGGCAATATAACCAATTTCTCCACACAAAATACTTTTTTGGGGCGAAATTTCCGGATGTAAATATCCCAATTCTTTTATTTCCGCTTCGGTTTTAGTGGCCAGCAGTTCAATTTTTTCACGGTCGTAAATGCTTCCCTCCATCACCCGCACCAGCGCCAACACACCCTTAAACGAATCATAGGTTGAATCAAAAATTAAGGCACGAAACGGTTTTTGGTCGGCACCGGGGTTACGCACTTCAGGCGAGGGTACTTTTTCAATTACCGCTTTTAAAACTGCTTCCACATTCGTGCCCTGTTTAGCTGAAATTTTTATGACTTCATCGGGCATCATTCCCAACACATTAGCCAATTCTGCACAGGATTCCTCAACTCGTGCGGCCGGCATATCAATTTTATTGATGACCGGAATAATTACCAAGTTTTGTTTTTTTGCCAATTCAATATTGGCCAACGTTTGAGCCTGAATTCCCTGAGTGGCATCTACAAGTAACACCGCGCCTTCAACGGCAGCCAGTGAACGTGAAACTTCATACGAAAAATCCACATGGCCGGGAGTATCCACCAAGTTAAGCGTGTAGCTTGTATCATGAAGCACGTAACTCATGCGAACGGGCTTAAGCTTTATCGTTATTCCCTTTTCTTTTTCCAATTCCATGGAATCTAAAAACTGTGCCGTAATTTTGTTGGTGGCAACCGTTTTTGTCATGTCCAAAAGCCGATCGGCTAAAGTCGATTTTCCGTGGTCAATGTGGGCAATAATACAGAAGTTTCGAATATGTTCTTGGGACATTTTCATGAAACATGAAACACACAACATGAAACAACTTTTGCTCCATGATCCATGCTTTATGCTTTATGTTCCATGATATTACCCTTTTTTACCTCAAATTTCCAGCCTCATCGGCTGGCAGGCAATAAAAAAGCCACGACTAACGTGGCACTACGAGTTTAACTACCGTACATCTTTTTCTTGATTTCTTCCAACTCGGTAATGACACCGACGTCCGTAATTTTAGTAAAGCGCGGACCGCCCGTTTTTTCAACATTGCCCATCCACATTTCCAATGGTCGGATGTCAAACAGTTTACCAGCTTGGTACACCGAAGATTCGTACAGTGGTCGATACACCACAAAGAAAACGTCGTCCTCTTCGGTGTGAGCACCCACGCCCATCACTTCGTAGGCATAGTTATTCGCCGGCTCGCTTGGGTCGTGTTTGTAGTGATAGTAAAAACCTAATTCTGGAACTCGTGTTGGAATTTTCATTTTGCTTTAATGCTGGTTAGCCGATTCAAAAAATACGTAAACGTGGAAATTTCGGGAAGACGTAAAACCAGGGCGGTCAGAAAATAAATAATAACGGCGATGGCGGAAACCACCGCCGTTTGGATAAACATGACTAAAAAAGTTTCTGAACCTAAAACCCCCCCAAAGATCTGGCGAACAGCATATGATAGTGCAATCATCGTGGTAGTTGCCAAAAGCACTTTTACCAAAAAGCCTAGCAAGTGACCATACCGAATTTCCTTGACATAAAAACGTAAAAAAATTAGTAGCAAAATAATTTGAATAACCGAATCAATGGAAATAGCCAACGGCAACGCCAAAATTTGAAAATGGGCAATGTCTTTTACTCTTAGGGCGGTGGCAACAATATCCGCAAAACCACCGGAATCACGAAACAAGTGCACAAAATAATACGCCAGTGGCGGAAGCACCATAATACTAACCAAGCTGACAGCTGTTGGAATAAGAGTATTTTTCAAAGCATAAAAAGCACGAGAAACTAAAAATACCAAGCCTTGCGCAAACAAAGCAAACATAAAAATACCAAAACAGGCGGCGGTCAGACGCGTTTGCGTCCAATTAACCATGGCCGTGCCAAACACAATCCGTACCAAATGCGCCCTCAATAAAAATGCCAGAGCGCTAGCCGGAATAATTAAAAATAGAATTTGACGCAAAGCCATGTAAAACTGCCCTAAAAATTCTTCGCGGTTGTTTTTGGAAATTGCCAGGGAAAGCGCCGGAAACACCGCCGTGGCAAACGGAATGGCAATCAATCCAACAATAGGCGCCGATAAATCATTCGCCCAATTAAACATGGTAACTGACCCAACCAAAAGCGTGGACCCAATGGCGGTAATGATAATGAAATTTATTTGGTTGGCAGTCAGGCCAATGGCACGCGGGATAGTAAGTTTTACGGTTTGCAGAAAATCTTTTTCTAAAAAGTTAAAAGAAGGCTTAAACCGAAAACCAATGCTCAAAAAAGAAGGAATTTGAATGGCCAAATGAAGTGCCGCGCCGAGCACAATGCCAAACGCCAACCCCTTAATCCCCCACATCGGCACAAAAATTATAATGCCTACAATAGTGCCCAAGTTGTAAACTATCGGCGCCAGCGAAGTAATTAAAAAACGCTTAAATACCATGAGCGTCGCCGAAATAATGTTGCTAATACCCAGCAAAATGGGGCTTAAAAACATAATGCGCGTGAGCATTGCTGTGGTTTCTTTCTTTTCAGGTGAAAAACCCGGAGCAATCAAATTGACCAATTGGGGGGTAAAAATAAAAAGGATAGCGCAGACGACGATTAAAATAACCGTTGCCACATTCAAAAAGTTGGCCAAATATTTGAAAGCCTTTTCTTTATCTTCAACTAAATTTTGAGTGAAAATGGGGATAATGGCCACAGAAATGGCTCCCATCATCAGCACCAAAGCCACAAAATCCGGGATGCGAAAAGCGGCGTAATAAACATCTAAAGAGTTGCCCACGCCAAAAGCACCCGAGAGCAAGCGGTCACGCAATAAGCCCAATAAAAAACTCAAAAATGAAGCAATAGAAATAATCCCAGCCGCCAAGCTAATTTTTTCTGTTTGATAATTGGAAACTTTTTTAAAGAAAGATTTAATCATGTAACTCTCTAATAATCCCTATCGGTGTGCATTCATCGGTTTGCCCCAAAGGATTATCTTTAATTATTTTTGCGATTAACTTTGCATCCACGCCTTGGCTGGCGCCCAAAATATTTACGCCCAAATCATTGGCATCTACAATGGCAGTTTTTACATTGAGGGTTTGGGCGATGCTCCGCGCGATGCCCATGGCATCGCGCGGGCCCTTGGAAACATAATTATTATACGGCGGAATGGCATAAGGAACAGCCCCATCAATTGACCTTGCTCCATCCCCCGCTACAACGTAAAAAAGACCCTTTATCCCAACTATTTTTCCAAGGCCACCAATAATAGCTGACAGCAAAATTCGGCCTACACCAACTTCTTCAATCGCCAATTGCATGGTTTGAGGGCTACCAAGGCCAATTCCCACCGGCGTTTTCATGACCCGTTTTGAAAGCCACGTTGCCAACTTTGAGGCTTTAATATCTTTTATATGATAACTTCTGCCTTGCGTCACCGCCACGGCTTTTTCGGAAATAAACAAAATGTCGCCAGACTTTATGTGTGGTTTGGCAAATTCTTCCACAATCAAAAAAATATCCTTATCTTCAGGCGTAATTAGTTTGGTTTTCACCGGCCAGCGTTCAAACCTCCTTCCCTCCACTTCAATCACCAATTTTTTCCCCGAATTTGGCTTTAATTCCATAAACATATCTTAATCTTTTCTAGAGTATTTTTCAAATTTGACAAAGGGTGAAAGTACTGCTATATTAGAGATGGACAAGCAAGGTGAGTGATTGCCCCGCCATCCCTATATTATTTAGGAAGGGTGGGGAGGAAAGTCCGAACACTATCCACCGCAAGGTGGAAACGGTAGCGGGTAATACCCGTCGTCGGTAACGACCGAGCTGCGAACAGAAACGACCCGGTTTAGTCCGGCTGAAACGTGCTAAATGCTTACTGGAGTGCAAGAACAAACCCTTCGACAAGCTCAGGGTAAAGCCTGAAAAAGTTCGTTTATGAATTTTGCTGTCGCAGGAGAAAAGTAGTTCGCCAAAGTCAGGCGCAGTATTGTGCCTGGCACAGCCATGCAGTAATGCCTGGCGCAGATAGATAATCACACTTCGACTCGCTATGCTCGCTCAGTGCAGGCATAATAGTAGAAGAACAGAATTCGGCTTATAGCCTTGCTTGTCTAACAAAAAACTCAACATCCCGTTGAGCTTTTTGTTTACCCTTGCGCATCCAACGCCTCGTTGACCATTTTGTCTGCCTCTTTGTTTTGTTCGCGCGGAATGGCAACATAAGAAACTTTGGCAAAACCTTCCATGAGCCTTTGAATATTGACCACAAACATGCGGATATTCTCATTCTTTATTTTAAAGCGTCCCATCATTTGGTTGACCAGTAATTGGGAATCACTGCGAATTTCAACTTCAATTTCAGCCAACGATTCCGTGCCAAAAAGCTCTCTCACTTTTTTAAACGCAAAAATAACCGCCCGATATTCGGCTTCATTATTAGTCAACCCATCTCCCAAATATTCCCCAAACTTTTTAGTCACCGAGCCATCCTGGTCGCAAAAAACCACCCCAATGGCCGCCTTGCCAGGGTTACCCCTACTTCCCCCATCTGTATAAATAACGATCCTTTTCATAAAACATGAAGCATGAAACATAAAGCAACTAAACTTTCTGGATTGTACCCCAAAGCATTGCTCCAATTTCGTCTGCTATTTTTATTAATTTTTTATAACTTTCTTCAACAATATAGCCCTCTTTGAAAGAAAAGTCTATCAGATACTGAGTTTCCTTTAGGGAACCATAAGAAATTTCTAAGAAGTTTTTATGAACCTTTTCTCTCCCTCGCGCATAACCTTCGATATAATTCAAAATTATCGACAATGAAGCTCGCCTTAATTGCGAGGTTACTCCATATAATTCTTCTTTTGGAAAACATTTGGCTGCGCTATAAACTTCATGAACTAAAAAATCCATTTTGGTCCTTAACTTTTCGTGGAATTGTTCCATATCTTTGCTTTATGCTTTTTATGCTTCACGTTTCAATTTTTATGTTTTATGTTTCATTTTTTATGTTTCATGTTTTATGATCCATGTTTTATGTTTCATTTTTTATGTTTCATGTTTTATGATCCATGTTTCATGATTCATGTTTCATGCTTTACGATTCTGGTGCCCAACTTTTATACTTTGCCTTATACGCTTTGATGGTTTCCTCGCTTAAATTATTATACACACCCAACCAATCATTAGCTATTTGCACCTGTGCGGCGGCTAAATCAATTTCTCCGCTACAGACATGTTCGTGCAAATAGTTTTCCACCACGTCTTTTTCCTGAAACCCCGGATAAGGCTGACGAGCTTCCGGAAACAAATTAGCAATATCATTATTCCCACCCAAAGCCAAGGGAACAATATGGTCTACTTCATAACTGCCAAATGGCACGGGATAAGCAATGCCATATTCGGCAAAAACTTTTTTCTTTAAACTCACCGAAACATTTCTGACAGTTTTGGTGTAACCTGATACGCAAATAATTTCTTGAGTGGCATCTTTAAAAACGGCTCCCGGACTGCATTCATGATCAGGCAAAGACCCCTGGATTTGACAATCGGCCTCTTTAGTCCGCTCATCTAAAACGATGGGCTCGGGCAAGGGCGTAAGCAGGGCAGCCAACTGGGTGGTTTGTTTGGTTTTAACTTCTTCTTTGGGTAACTCTTCAAAAATGTAAGCGTATCCGCCCACCACCAAAACCAACACCGTAAAAATCCAAAACGCCGGAGATTTTAAAAATTTAAACTGCATGGTTTTTAAAATATTCACTCAACCTCTTTTTCAACTCCTCCAAGTTCTCATTTTTACACCTAAATCCCGAGGCTTTAGGATGCCCACCGTAGGTTATCAAAATATCCATGCAGGTTTTCATGGCATCCACCGAATTTTGACCTTCAAGAGGGCTTCTGACCGACCCCGCACTTTCTGTATCCATTTTTTTGTAAATAAAAGTTGGTTTTTGGTAGCGTTGGGAAATAACCGATGCCGCCGAACCAGCCAACACCAATCGCCACGCCGGATCACCCTCAAAAATAATCGGCTCACTTTTTTTGGAAGTAATTCTGCGCTCAATTTCATCCACAATTCTTTGGATATTTTGCTGTTTTAGATTGGTCTTATCAATTAATATTTGTGCCAACTCCCGGCATTTTTCTGGCGAAGATTCGGTGAGCAACAAATAGGCATCATTTTTAAAATCAATGGATTCAGCTGAATTAATCGCGCCGATAATTTTGTAAAATCCGCCAGCCACGATTTCGCCATACCCCACCAACTCCATGAATGCTTTTAAACCGGGTCGAAAAGTGGTTTTAATGGACCTTAACCCTTCTTCAATGTATATTTTGTTTTCTTGAATTTGAGGCACCATATCAGAAATGGTCGCCAGCGCCGTAAGTTCCAAAAAGCTGTTGCGTAGTTGTGCTGAAAAATTCTCCCCTAATAATTCTTCCGCCAGCATAAAGGTTATTCCCACATTAGCCAAATAAGTTAGCCCCGATTCGTCTCCCGGCTGTTTTGGATCAACCACAAGACTGGCCTCCGGCACTTTTCCCAAAATTTCGTGGTGGTCAACTATAATCACCTCAAAACCCAGTGCATTGGCAATTTCCACCTCTTTTATATTACCAATTCCCAAGTCCAACGTAATAAAAAGCGCGGGAGCCTTAGCCTTGAGCATTTCCAAGGCTTTCAAATTAATGCCGTAGCCGTCGTTTTCCCGATTAGGAAAAACCACGCAGTCCACCTGCCCGCCTTTACCTTGAACAGGGTCGAAAGGGATATTTTTAATAGCCTCTTTTAAAATCACCGACGAACAAATTCCATCACAGTCCGAATCACCGTAAATAATAATCCGCTCACCATTTTTAATGGCCAGTTTGATTCTTTCCGCTACTTCTTTAAGATTTTTTATTTTCATATCATAAATTTTCTTATTCTACTACATTTTTTAGTAAATTAGTATGTCCATTAATTCCTGTCTGACATTGTGTGCATTACAATGTTTCAGCATTCCCAAATATGAATTCATCGTTGCCTCAAACGATTCTTTTTTAATGGCACCACTTTCATATTGTGCTAGCCTGCTCTTTACCTTCACAAACATCCTCTCTTTGGTTTTTACACGCAAAATACTGTGATTGGGAAAACTGACATACCCCAGAAAGTCTATGCCTTGATGATATTTCCTAATATGAATTTTATTAGGGTGCAGTGATAATTTTAAGTTGTTTTTTAAGAATACATCTATTTTGGGAATCAGGCCTTCTAAATAGTCTCGGTCAGTATTTAAAATTACAAAATCATCGCAGTATCTGATATAGTATTTAACTTTTAATGTGTGTTTAATAAACAAATCAAGCTCGTGTAAATAAATATTGGAAAAAAGCTGGCTGGTAATGTTGCCCAAAGGCAAGCCGGCTGGAAAACTTTTAATAATTAACTCTATGAGCCACATCGCATCCCCATCTTTTACCCTTCTTGCAATCAGTGAAAGTAAAGTTTCTTGGTCAACATTATCAAAGAACTTTTTGATGTCACATTTTAATACCCAGCAGGTTTTAGTATTATTTTGACTTTCTTTGTTGAAAAGTTCATGTAAACGACGCACAGCTTTATGCGTCCCCTTTTCAATTCGGCAGGAATACGAATCAAAGATAAAAGTCCGGTCAAAATACCAATACAATTTTCTAAATAATATATGATGCACCACTCTGTCACGTACACAAGCTTTATTTATTTTCCGTAATTTAGGATCTTTAACGTAAAACGTAGTGTAGGCAGAATGTTGATACGTTTTATTCTGTAACTCTTTTTGAATTAAATTAAGATTTTGTTTTAAGTTATTTTTAAACTCAATAACATCCAATTTTTTAGTTTTACCACGTTCAAAATTCTCCCAAGCATTTTTTACATTTTCCCAACCTGTAAGCCCCCCCCCCAGACTGTTTAAAATTTGGCATAGTATTTTTATTAACTTTTTTCTGTACTACAAGTAGTAAAGCTTTACTACCTGTAGTACAAAGGAGACTTCGGGACGAACACGAGCATTCGGGTTGGCATAGTCCGGATTGTCGTTGTTGACGTGAACCTTGCCATGATTAGCATTGAAATTGGCGACGTTGCCATCGCGAAAGCGCGAGCGTCTTTTTGCATAACCACATCCGTGTCACCGATAAGTCACAATAAGCTTGTGCTATCTGGGTTAACTGTGTCCGTCGCACAGAAGTTTTCCGAATCTTCGATATTCGTGATGGCCATGCAAGCAGTTTCCTTGTGACAAGTAACTTTTTGCTTATTAGAAAATTGCTAGCCACACAAATATTATACATAAAAAATGCCCCTCTGCAATATGCATCGGGGCCTGACAAAATGCCTTTTACACCTTCGCTCCGCTCGGTTCCAAAGGCAGGAAATCTGCGGGACGAACACGAGCATCCGGGTAGGCATAGACCGGATAGCCGTAGCTGACGCGAACCTTGCCATGATAAGCATTGAAACTGGCGACGTCGCCATCGCGAAAGCGCGAGCGTGTACGGGTCCACTTTTCGATGTTAAGTAGGAGCTTTTCCTTACCGGAGGCAAGGTAAGCCCCAAACATCAGCCGCAAGCCGTCGCACAAACGGGGGTCACGGTAGCGAGACCGAACATCTTCCCAGCGTTGGTTGGCGGACTGGCTGGTCGCCTCTCCCGTCAGCGACTTTTTGAAAGCCAACCAATGCGCGCCCTTGGCTTCACGAACTTCGTACTCGGGCTTGAGGTTGAAATCCAGGTTGTCGTATCGCAACGAAGTTGTGACTCCCAATTCCCTGAATTTCGCTGTCACGACGTCGCATGGAATCTCCATATCTTCCGGTGGCACCAAGAGGTACCAAAATTCCGTGTTGTCTGGTGGCGACTTCATGCCGGCCATGATTTTTTTATACTGTGCCTTAAGGCCCAGCTCCGAAAAGATTTTGGCGTTGTCGAGGTCAGGGAGAATGAGTTTCTTCTCCACGACTTCAATCTTTTTTGGCGCATCAACTACAAAAATATCGTTACGATGCTCCAAAAAGGCCTGCAATTGCTGGGGAGTAAACTCCCCATTGCCAGCTTGGCGAAACACTTCGCTCAACATGCCAGACCATTCCGACATGTCTCCGACGACTTTCATACTCATCGCCAGTATCTCCTAAAAAAGTGAATATCTAGGCGTAACAGCAATGTGCCGTACCCATACCTTAATCATACACCCATCAAGCTTAACTGTCAAGAGCAACCAACCCCGGTAATTCTTGCCCGCTTAAAAATTCCATGAGTGCTCCGCCCGCTGTGCTGACATGGCTGAATTTGTCCAGCATACCCTCTTTTTTCAAAAACTCAATGGTCTCTCCCCCGCCCACCACCGAAAATGCGCCACTTTCAATGATAGCTTTGGCAATGGCTAATGTGCCTTTTTTATATTCTTCATCCTCAAACTTACCAAATGGGCCGTTCCAAAAAATGGTTTTAGCTGGCTTAATTTTTTCTACAATCCGATTAATGTCTTCGGGTGTTAAATCCAGCCCTCCCAAATTTTCTTTGGGACCAAAGACTTTTTCCGGATATTCTAGCGGAATTTTTTTATCAATTAATTCTTGCTTAATCAGTCCGTTAATAATAACCACATCTGCAAAGGCACAAAAAGGCTGGACAAATAAAGCCTTGGTTTTTGCCTTTGCTCCGCCAATAATGGCCACCATGGGACGCGCCGGTTTTTGCATAATGCCCGACAAAACCTCAACCTCTTTTTGGAGCGCAAAACCCGCTCCATGTGGCAAAAATTGAGGAATGCCCACCACCGAAGCATGCGCCCGATGACACACATCAAAAGCTTCGTTAATGTAAATGTCTCCCATGTTCGCCAACTTTTTTGCAAACTCAAGATTATTTTCTATTTCTTCTTGGTGACTTCTGATGTTTTCCAAAACATCAACTGACTGACCGAGTAATTCAAATAATCTAGCTTTCACACTATCAAGTGACTGACTGCCATCACCCAAATGGGTAATAATAATTATTTTGGCTTTTTGGGTCAGCAGGTATTGAAGCGTCGGCAGTGCTTCAGAAATTTTAGTGTCGTCTAATATAGCGCCTGATGCATCGCAAGGCACATTAAAATCGCACCTGACCAAGATGCGCTTGCCGGCTACATCAAAGTCTTTTAGATTTTTCATGTATTATCGTTTTCCTTAGGTGCCTGTGCTGCGTCCAAGGCTTTTTTTAATTCGGATAAATTAATTTCTTTTCTGGGTGAAGGCTTTGGCAGAGCATTGACTGGGGACTTGGCGGCTTTCACTTTTTTCATACAAGACTTGCAATATATCGGCCGGCCTTCTTTTGGTTCAAAAATAACTTTGGTGGGCTTACCGCAAATGGAACAAATAGCGTTATACAAGGTGGTGCCATCTTCTTGCACATTGCCAGATACAGAAACAGGTGGAGGATTTTTAGGAATCATCAAATCAGCGACCAAAGCGTCCCCTGCCCCAGACATCCAACTTGATATTTTGTTTTCCACTACCACTTTACTAACACCATACTTTTCACGAGTAGCGTTAATAATCTTTTCCTTGCTTGATATATCCGACTGAATGGGCGGTGGCAAGGTGTAGGCCGAAAAAGGATGCGAGGCCACGCCATCGATCATGAGTTTTAAATAAATAGTGTATTTGGTGGAATTGACCAAGTCTTCAGCGGTAAATTCCGGCGAAAATTCTTTTTCCAAAAATTCGGCGTCTTCGGCTCCCACCCGAAATACTGCCAACGTGCCGACGTTGCCAAACACCGCGTCACGCACAATTTCATCCATTTGAGTAATGTATTGGTGTCCCACAATTAAATTTAAACGATATTTTCTGGCCTCGGATAAAATATTAGCAAACGACTCGGTGGCAAAATTCTGGAACTCATCTACGTATAAATAAAAATCTTTGCGGGTGTTTTCCGGAATATCCACCCGACTCATCGCCGCCAATTGAATTTTGGTGATTAATAGCGCCCCCAACAATCTGGAATTATCCTCGCCAATCCGGCCTTTGGATAAATCTAAAATTAGGACTTTTTCTTCATCCATAATTTTTCTCATATTAATCGTACTTTCCACCTGACCAATAATATTTCGAATTAATGCATTGGAAACGAACTGCCCCACTTTATTTTGAATGGCGGCCGTAGCTTCCGTTTCATATTTTTGACTGTATCTGGCAAATTCTGTCACCCAAAAGGCTTTGACCACCGGATCCTGCACCATCGCCACCACCTTTTTACGATATTCCACATCCGACAACATACGATTAATGCCAAGCAACGTTGAATTCGGATACTCCAGCAAAGCTAAAATCGTATTGTTTAAAATGTATTCCATTCTGGCAGACCAAACATCCGGCCACACTTTTTTAAACACCGCCATTAATCCTCCGGCCACCAAATGACGATATTGAAATTCCACTTTTTCCATCACATTAAAAGCAATCGGAAAATCCAAATCGGCCGGATTGAAAAAAATAACATCTTTAATTCTGCTCTCCGGTACAAAATCCAATAACTTTTCAGCGCCCTCTCCATGGGGATCAACGTAGGCGATGCCATTGCCATTTTGGATATCCTGAATCGCCATGTTTTCCATTAAATTGGATTTGCCCATACCTGTTTTACCAATGGTATAAAAGTGCCGACGCCGGTCATCTCGCCGAATGCCAAAACGCTTCCTCGCATTTCTGAAAGAAGTCAGCCCAAAAAATGTAATGTCTTTATGATTTTCGGGTTCTTTGTTCATAATTTATTCAACTGGTAAATTAGGTGGTGGTCCGCCTTTTTTAGACTCAACCCGCGACATGGTGGGCGCCACCAATCCAGTAATTTTAATTGGAAAGTGATACAAAGTTGCCAATTCTTCCGGATTTAAAATAGCCATTTCACTTTTTCTGTCGGGAAATAATGGAGCAAACCGTAAGACATAATTACGAAACTGCCGACGAGACCTAATAAACGGTATTCTTTTACGAAATACATACTGGGTTTTAGGCCTCGTAACCTTACTGAATATAAGATGATTCATGTTTTGTGTCTGAAAATGAGAAAAGTAAGCCCGCGTCAAAATTTTATGCGATGACTTGAAATTTTCTCTTTTGGCCACATACACTCCCCGAATATTAGTTCTGAAAAT
>JAHFKW010000012.1 GCA_023245145.1 Candidatus Staskawiczbacteria bacterium | reverse complement strand
AGCGGCCATGTCCGGGTTGTCGGCACAAGGGTTGGATGCTTCTGTGTCACTTTCGCGAAGAACATCGGCACACGCACGAGGGCAACATTTACGCAGAGTGCCTTCGATGCTGGAATACCGAATTGGGTGACTACTAATCAAACAGGCCTTCGGGTGAAAACTCGAAGGCTTTTTTCTTGGAAAAATAACAAAAAAACAACGGTAGTACAAAAAGTAAAGCTTCGTTTTTTACACTACCGCTCGTATCATTGTTTTTTCTGTAAAAACTAAAGTTTTGGAAAACCCGGATAGGAAGGCCGAAGTGGTTACAAGGTACTGAAATATTGCGAAGCTATTGACATATAAACCATAAATGATATATTAATTAATTCTCGAAATGTTCGGGAAATAGAATCATTTCCTTGAAAGGGGACTTCGATGGTAAGCTTTCTAGTGGCTTTGTTGGGTACGTGTGGCAAAAATCCGTGGCGTAAAAATTTAATCGAGTTTCTGGTGAGCGCGGGTATTCCGCTTCAGCACATCTTTGACCCGACGGGCGGGGTTTGGGATGACGCGGCCCGTGACCGCGAAGACAGGGTGAAGGCGACTGCCCCCATTCTCCTGTACTGTATCGCTGACCCCATGGATGGCAAGGTCACCACTATATCGCTCCTCGACGTTGTCTTGGCTATTATTGCCCTTCATGACGATCCGAACGCAACGGTTAGTATTGATGTGACGGGTTTGCTGGGTGGCCATGAAGTTAAAGCCATGCAAAAAATCTGGCGAGATCTGGAGAGTCGCTTCGGCCCTCGTATTACCGAGCAAGGCGGCACTTTCCACCTTTGTGGTGGTAAGGAAAATCTTGTTGAGATATCCCTCTACTCTATTGTTGAGTTAGTCATTGCGTGCTTCGAAAAGCCCGATCGGGTGATTGGGGTGATTGATGTCACTGGCATGACGCCAGAAGCTCAAGCGATCATGGCTGAAATCACGGCAATTTTGAGCCGGCGCTTCCCTCAATTGCTTCTCTTTAGTAATTTGCATCAATGCCAAGAGGCGTTGATGAAAAAGGTCAAGACAGTTTAGACAAATGCCCCCCCCGTGACGTAACATGCGTTATGGGAGGGGCTTTTTTCTTGCAAAAATCTGCTGTGGAGAAGTGAAGACTTGACATAGCTTTTGGATTTTGGTAAAAATGTCTTTGTGGGCATTGAGGGGTTCTTTGCCACAAGTGGAGATAGACCCAAGGAGATTTCGTCATGATTCACAAGACCGAGGATGTCAGTCGCAAAATTGCGGGGGCAGCCAGCTTAACTCCAGGCGAGAAAAGTTTGGCCCAAGCCATTATTGACGCAGGTGCCGACCCTCAAACAGTGTTCAGCGTGGTCCTGCGCCTTTCAATTTCTCGTCAGTCTGAGAGCGTTGGTGCAGGTTTCCCCAGAAGCAATACAGGCTCCGCCTTTGACGATGTGGCCAATGGTGTCCCCGTTGACCCCGACCCCGAAATGCGTTCTTGTATCGCCGCCGCCATGGAGCATGCCAGCAGTTAGTCCGGTAAAAACTACTCCAAAAAGCCGACCAGGGAAACTTTCCCTGGTCGGCTCTATTTTTTTTGCTTCATGCTTTTTGTTTCATGCTTTATGCTCCATGTTTCATGCTTTATGCTCCATGTTTCATGCTTCATGCTTCCTGCACTATCTCCTGAACATCATCCGCCACTATCTTAATTTCACCATTGCGGTCATCCACCCGTCCCGCCACAAAAATAATTTTGTTTTCTTGCAACGCCGTTGGATTTTTTTCCATCAAGTTAGGGAAAATTACTATTTCAGTTTTGGCAGTCAAATCTTCCAGTTTCATGAAAAGCATAGGTTTACCAGTCTTGGTGATAATTTTTTTAACTGAATTAATTAACCCTCCAATTAAGATTTTCTTATTCACCATGCTTTTATCCACTTTTATTAATGGCGTGGTGCGCGACTCAAATAACTTTTTAAAAGAGTTTAATGGGTGACTGGATACGTATAATCCTAACAATTCTTTTTCCCAGGTCAGTTTTTCTAACAATTTAGCAGGCACCGCTGTTGTCAATTTTATTTCAATCGGTTTTAGAGTGGCGGGGGATGAGGCAAACAATCCTATTTGGTTATTATTTTTATTTTTGTTATTTTCACGCGCAATTTCCAGCAATTTTTCTAAGTTTTGTAGTAATTGATTTCTTTCGGCAAAAGCGTCAAAGGCACCGGCTTTTATTAATGCTTCCATGGATTTTTTATTTAAATCTTTTGATTGGACGCGATTAATAAAATCTCCAATGGATAGGAATGGGCCGGCATTTTTTCTTTCTTGCACCACCGCGTCAATAATATTTTCTCCCACATTTTTAATGGCCAAGAGTCCAAACCGAATTTTTTGTTCATTGGGCACAACGGTAAAGTTTTTAAGCGACTCATTAATGTTGGGTGGCAATACCTCAATATCCATTTTTTTACATTCTTCTATTAAGAGGGCAATGCGATCCACATCGGCTTTTTCGGACGTTAAAACCGAAGCCATAAATTCCACCGGATAGTGAGCCTTTAAATAGGCCGTTTGATAGGCAATAGTTCCATAGGCCACGCTATGACTTTTATTAAATCCATACGCGGCGAAGGGCAAAATCCATTGCCAAAGCTCCTCGGCAATTTTTTTACTGATACCATTTTTTACTGCTCCCTGCACAAATTTTCCTTCTTGTTCATCTAATAACTTTTTAATTTTTTTACCTACAGCTTTGCGTAATACATCCGCTTCACCCAACGTGAAGCCGGCAATTTCTTGGGCCACTTTCATTAATTGCTCTTGATAAATCATAATCCCCTGCGTACTGCGCAAAATAGGTTCTAATTTTGGATGAATGTAAGAAATTTTCTGCCGGCCGTGTTTGCGTTCAATATAGTCGGGAATAAATTGCATGGGGCCCGGGCGGTACAGTGCCACCATCGCCACGATATCTTCAAATTCAGTGGATTTTAAATCTTTCAAATAACGTTTCATGCCATCGGATTCCAGTTGGAACACGCAGGTGGTGAGTGCATCTTGCAAAAGTTTGTAGGTTTTTTTATCGTCAAAGGGAATCTTATCAATATCAATATTTTCTTTGCGAATGACAAAAATGCGGGCCAGTGTATCTTCAATAATCGTTAAGTTTTTTAATCCCAAAAAGTCCATTTTCAAAAGTCCCAAATCTTCAATGGCGTGCATTTCGTATTGGGTGACTATGGCGTCGTCTTGGCCGGGCGGATTTTGTAATGGCACCGAATCGGTCAATGGCCGAGCGGAAATAACGACTCCGCAAGCATGGGTGGAAGCGTGGCGGGCAACTCCTTCCAATTTTTTTGCCAAATCAATTAGTCGTTTTCCTTGAGGGTCGTTTTTATACAGATCCTTAAATTCAGCCACACTTTCTATGGTTTCGGCCAAATCCATACCCTGTGGTACCATTTTTGCTAATGCATCACAGTAGCTATAGGTGTATTGTAAGGCTCTGCCCACGTCACGGATAACGGCTCGCGCGGCCATGGTTCCAAAGGTGATAATTTGGGCCACGTGATCATGACCGTACTTTTCACCTACATATTTAATCACTTCATCACGGCGTCGGTCGGTAAAATCCATATCAATATCGGGCATGGAAATTCTTTCCGGATTTAAAAATCGTTCAAACAGTAAATTGTGTTTTAAGGGATCCACGTTGGTAATTTGAGTTAAATAGCATACCAGACTGCCTCCGGCACTGCCTCGGCCAGGACCGACCACAATCCGATTATTTTTGGCCCAATTAACAAAGTCTTGTACAATTAAAATGTAACCCGCAAAACCCGTTTTATTGATGACGGAAAGTTCGTAATCCATTCTTTCGCGCATTTCTGGCGTTATTTTTTCATATCGTTTTGAAAGTCCCGCCTCGCATAATTCGGTTAAATAACTTTCGGGTGTTTTGCCATCCGGCACTTCAAACTTTGGCAGTTGCGTTTTTCCCAGCTCAAAATTAAAATCTACTGAATCAGCGATTTTTTGAGTGTTTTCCAGCGCTTCCGGAGTGTCTTTAAAAATTTCCGCCATTTTTTCCGGTGACAGCATAGAGAAGTCATCGTTTTTGAGCGTCAATCTTTCGGGGTCATTAGCGTCGGCACCGGTGTTAATTAGCATCAGTACATCCTGCGCTTCGGCATCTTCGGGGCGTAAATAATGGATGTCGTTGGTGGCCACCAGAGGAATACCCGTTTTTTGAGAAAGTTCAATGAGTTTTTTGTTAAGCGTTTGTTGTTCGGGAATATTTTTATGGTATTGTAATTCCAAATAAAAATTTCCTTTACCAAACCACTTTTCATATTTTAGTGCGGTTTGTTCGGCCTCTTTTTCATTATGCGACAAAAGTAGTTTGGGAATTTTTCCGGCCAAACAGGCTGATGTGCCGATTAAACCTTCGGCATGTTTTTCCAAAAGTTCTTCGTCAATTCGGGGTTTATAATAATAGCCTTCCAAGTGGGCGGTAGTGACCAGTTTCACCAAATTTTGGTAGCCGATGGCATTTTTGGCCAACAAAATCATGTGGTAACTTTTGGCATCAATGTTGGGGCGCTTATCTTTATGACCCTCAAAAGCCACATAGACTTCGCAGCCAATGATGGGTTTTATGCCTCGGGTTTTAGCTTCTTTAAAAAATTCCACCGCGCCGTACATGACGCCATGGTCGGTAAGTGCCACCGAATCCATGCCAAGTTCTTTAACGTAATCTAAAAGCTCCGGAATTTTGGGCAGACCGTCTAAGAGGGAATAGTGCGAGTGGGTGTGTAAATGGACGAATTTTGTCATAGTCTGAAGATTCTTCATTTTACTTTCTAATGTTAAGTTATACAAGTGGCAGTCTTGTTGTTTTTGTAAAAATGTGATACTCTTTTATTTGTTGGTAAAACACATACTGACACATCTTTATTTTAGGAGAGCTCATGGAACTCCAAGTTGAAGATTATCGGATAGAATTTGGTAAAGAACCAAAGAAAGGACAAGGAGGCCTTTTGAAAAGACGTAGAGATGGCTGTGACTCTCGCTTTAGTATCGTTGAGAATGTAGAGAGAGCAAGGGGAGTTTTTCGACTTGAGCTGATCACGCCAATGCGTGGTAAAGATAGGCACATTCTTTTGGAAGATGCACTTTGCCGTTTCCGTCAGGATGGGCTACCTGGAGCCGGGCAGTGTGCACTAGAAAGAATGTTTGGCTCTTGGCATGAAATACCACCGTTTTTTCAAAGGCATACTCTGTGGTTTCCTGCCACGGTGTTTACGTGGAGAAGCCTGTTGTACATTCCCTACATGCACTACGCAAAAAATAGCTGTAAAGTTGGTATGGGATGGCTCAAATACACCTTTTTTTCCGAAGTCACCGGATGGTGATTTTGTGTGATTAAGGGCAGTGTTTTAATAGCCTACACCAATTAACTCGCTCATTTACAGGGAGACACAGACGTCTCCTTTTTTCTTATAGATATTTTGTGTTACTATTTGATAATGAAACCAAATTTTGATGAAGAAAAAAAGTTATGGAAGCAAGGATATAACGTGGTGGTTGGGTTAGATGAGGCCGGGCGTGGGCCCTTGGCGGGACCAGTAATCGCGGCAGCGGTTTGTGTGAGTTCATCAAGTTATAAAGTTATCAAGTTAAAAGGGATTGATGATTCTAAAAAACTTTCGGAGAAAAAGAGAGAAGAATTATATGAAATACTGACGTCGCATAAAGATGTCAGGTGGGGAATTGGGGTGGTTTCAGAAAAAGTCATTGATAAAATAAATATTTTAGAAGCCACAAAATTGGCAATGCAAAAAGCGATTGACAACCTCTTACATAAAACCAGCGACCGCGTAAAAAGTGCCAGAGGTTGTTTTTTGTTGATTGACGGAAATTTTGCGGTAAAAAATAATTTACCGCAAGCATCAATTATTAAGGGCGACCAAAAAGTGTTCTCCATTGCCTCAGCCAGCATTATTGCCAAAGTGACCCGCGATAGATTGATGCAAAAAATGCATAAAAAATATCCCAAATATGGATTTGATAAACACAAAGGTTACGGCACGGCATTTCACTTAAAGCATTTAAAAATCTTTGGCGCTTGTAAAATTCACCGTAAAACATTTTTTCCGGTTTTGCAACAAACTATTGCAAAAAATGAAGTTATTTGATATAGTAGGCTCATTATGGCAGTTCCAAGACATAAACATACAAGGTCAAGTGTGGGTCAGCGCAGGATGCATATTTTCATCAACCCTGCGACTTTGGCGTCTTGTCAAAAATGTTCAAAACCCATTTTACCCCATACCATGTGTAAAAATTGCGGATTTTATAAGGGCAAGGAGGTATTGAATGTTATGGCAAAATTGACTCGTAAAGAAAAGAAAGCCCGAGAATCAGCCATAAAAGAAACTAAGAAAAAATAATGGCTAGCCGGCATCTATCAAGGTCAATTGCCATGCAATCCTTATATGAATGGGATTTTTATGGAATGAAAGAGAATGCCTTGGCAGATATTATTGATAGAAACATAAAAGACTTCGGTCCGGGATTGGAGGATATAAGATTTGTGCACGAATTGGCGAAAGGAGTTTTACAACACCAAAAAGAAATTGATACTATTATAGAAAAAGCGGCCCCCGAATGGCCTATTACCAAGATTCCGTTGATTGATAGAAATGTGTTGCGCATTGGACTGTATGAGCTTTTGTACGCCAATAAAGAAGAAGTCCCGCCCAAAGTAGCCATTAACGAAGCCATTGAATTGGCTAAAACATTTTCGGGCAGTATTTCGGGTAAATTTATCAACGGAGTGTTGGGCACGGTTTATAAACAATTGGAAGAAAAAGCAATATGAAGGAATTTGATGTATTTGAAAAAAAGTTAGGGCTGACATTTAACAATAAAGATTTACTGACTCAGGCGTTTGTACATCGATCGTATTTAAACGAAAATCCAACATTTGGATTAGATCAAAACGAACGTTTGGAATTTTTGGGCGATGCGGTACTGGAATTGGTGGTGACGGAGCATTTGTATCAAGATTTTCCGGAAAAAGCCGAGGGGGAGCTGACCAATTGGCGGGCGGCGTTGGTAAATGCTAAAATGTTAACAGGAGTGGCGGAAGAATTGGGGTTTAATGATTTTTTACTCTTAAGTCGCGGTGAAACTAAGGAATTAGGCAAGGCTCGTCAATATATTTTGGCCAATACTTTTGAAGCATTAATAGGGGCGCTCTATCTGGATTCGGGTTACGATGCTTGTGATGATTTTATTAAAAAATATTTGTTAGTAAAGTTACCCGATATCATTAAGAACAAATCGTATCAAGACGCCAAGTCGCATTTTCAGGAGCAATCCCAAGATAAGGTAGGTGTTACTCCGCTGTATAAAGTAGTGAAAGAGTGGGGGCCTGATCATAAAAAGAAATTTACCGTTGCCGTATTTTTGGGAAAAGAGATGGTGGCGGAGGGTGAGGGGTATTCAAAGCAAGAGGCAGAAGAAGAAGCAGCAAAATCGGCGTTAATAATTAAAAAATGGAATTAATATGCTTACTATACGTTTAACCAGAAGGGGGAAAAAAAATCAGCCGTTTTTCAGGGTGGTGGTGATTGATAAAAAGCGCTCCGCCTCCGGTGGCAGGGCTGTGGAAGAATTGGGATACGTGGATCCGTTGACTAAGAGAAAGTCTTTAAAAAAAGACCGCATTTTACATTGGATTAAAAATGGAGCACAGCCTTCGGCTACCATTCACAATTTACTGATTTCAGAAAAAATCATTGAGGGCAAAAAAATTCACGTAGCTAAAGTTAAAAAAGTAGTGGCGCCGGTAGTTTCTGCGGCGCCCGCGGGCGCCGCTCCAACGGCCCCAGCTCCAGAAGCGCCAAAAGTGGAAGTTCCCGTTGAAGTTGCAAAATAATCTAATTATCTGGGAAAAAGCGCCTTTTAGGGCGTTTTTTTCAGTAGGGTATTGACAAGGAGCCTTGATAGTAGTATAATAGAATTATGGAGGATAAAAACAGATTTTACACCTTTCTTTCAAATCATTAGTCGAACCGATGGATATTATGCTTTTATGCAGATTTTCCGAAATGATAAAACGTTCTTTAGTGATTTGAGAGAAGGGAAAGATACCTTCATACATAGAAAAAAATTTAACTTGTAGGGGTGTGCAAGGTGCACGCTGACTTACAGGTGTAATCAGTTCTTTGCTTCCCCATGAGGCAAAAAACTATTTTAGGAGTAATATCATGGAGGGACCAGCTCGTTTTGTTTTGGCAATTTCCCCCCTTCCCCCTGACTCTAGTTGGGTGGATTGGGAGAAATTTTTGGCGGCGCGAGTATGTGCTCCGCCGGCCAATGATTTTCCGGACTTTGCGGCGAGAGAGGCGGCGGACTGCCTCCGGCACAGTTTGGTCGCGCGCATGAGGCAAAACCGCGATCAAATTTCGCCAATCCGACCGCCCAGATTTTTTCTAGGCTGGCCCATCGGCGAGGGCGGACGTACCGTCGTGGGGCGCCACATCGCGCGTCCATGGCCCGCCCCGAACGTTTTTAGGGGCCCACAATCAACTCTAAGAGCCCAGGACACTTCCCTGGGCTTTTTTCTTTCCCAAAAGTTTGGTAAAGTATGAGTATGCAAATTAAAAAACCCCTTTCAAATCAACCATTGCCAAAAAATGCCAAAAAAGTATTTAAGGGTGTGATTTTTGATGTGTATCAATGGGAATTGCCCGGCTACGACGGGAAAATGAGAACGTTTGAAAAAGTGAAGAGACCAGATACTGCCATGGTTATTGCTGTCACAGAAGATGGAAAAATTATTCTGGGCAGAGAAGAGCAACCGGGCAAAGAGTCTTCTCTTGGATTGGTTGGGGGCAGAATAGACGAAGGCGAAGACCCTTTGGGAGCCGCCAAGAGAGAATTATTAGAAGAAACGGGATACGAAGGAAAAGAGTGGGCTCTATTTGATGCTTTTCAGCCGGTGAGCAAAATGGAATGGGTTATATATACTTTTATTGCAAAAGGATGTCATAAAGTAGCTGAACAGGATTTGGATGGCGCGGAAAAGATAGATTTACTTTTGGTAAGCTTTGATGAATTTGTTGAAATGATTTTACGCAACGAACTTGATGAAAAGGAATTAAAAATCAGATTTTTGGAAGCCAAATTAGACCCCGCCAAAATGGCGGAAATTAAACAGCAGTTTGGACTGTAAATTTGTAACAAAAAATCCGTCCATTACGACAGATTCTTTGAAGCGGACCCGGCGGGACTTGCACCCGCTACACTGCTTGTCAAGGGCAGGATTTTACTGCATGAAACTACGGGCCCGAGTCCACAAATTTCTTATAACATAACCAAGCAAAAAAGCCCCGTGAAGGACTCTTTTGTTTGACAAGCAGAGTTAACCCATAATTTAATACAGATTACCTACCCTGATTTGAGTATAGCAGAACAAG
>JAHFKW010000011.1 GCA_023245145.1 Candidatus Staskawiczbacteria bacterium | reverse complement strand
AATCATAAGCCTATCTCCTTCATCTGCCATGGGTGTGTATCAAATGTATGTTATTTGGTTTATAATAATAGTAATAGCATTGGCAGTAATTATGTTAGGTGTTTTATTCTCATGGAAAAAGTTTTTAATAAAATAATTTTTTTGACGGGTTTGGTCGGCGTGCTTTTTGCCGGAAGTGCTCTGCCTTTGGCGGCTGAAGCTGCGTCACTTTATTTTTCGCCTTCAAGTGCAACCCATAATGTGGGGGATGTTTTTACAGTGGGTGTGTATGTGGCGAGTCCCGACAAGACTATGAATGCCGCTTCGGGAGAACTGGTCTTTGATGCTGATGTATTAGATATAATATCTCTTTCAAAGGCGGGATCTATTTTTAATGTGTGGGTTCAGGATCCCTCTTTTTCAAATGGAAAAGCTGATTTTGAGGGAATTGTTTTAAATCCCGGCTTCATCGGTACAAGTGGAAAAATACTTGGTATTACCTTTAAAGCCAAGGCGACAGGCAAGGCGTCGCTTTCTTTTTTAAGTGCTTCCGTGTTGGCCAATGACGGCAAAGGCACTAATATTTTAGATCAAAAAGGTGATGCCTCTTTTATTATTAATAGTGGAATTTCGTCTGTTCAAAAAGAAAGTGCGCCTGCGGTTTATGGCCTGCCCCTGGCTCCCACAGTGCAGTCGTCAACTCACCCTGACCCTGAAAAGTGGTACTCGACTTCAAATGCAAACTTTACGTGGATGTTGCCCAAAGATGTAGTGGATGTTAATTTTGCAGTTAATACTCAATCAATATTTAATCCGGATAAAAATCGTGGTCCGGTTGATTCTGCCGATTATAAAAATTTGGAAGACGGGGTTTGGTATTTGCATGTAAAGTTTAAAAATGCCAATGGTTGGGGACCATCGTCGCACGTGAAGTTTAAAATAGATACTAGACCACCCAATTCAATGACGTTGAGCTTTCCCCATGGAAATGTGGTGGTAGATAAGCGACCAGTGGTATTATTTAATACCAAAGATTCATTATCGGGTATCCGTTCTTACGAGGTAAAAGTGGGAGATAAAAATTATTATACTCTCTTGCCGGGTGATGTGGTTGAATCAAATCCATACGTTATTCCGCCACAAGATCCGGGCAAATATTCCATTAAAGTCATTGCTTACGACCGAGCCGGCAACACATCCGAGGCTAGTGGTGAATTTGAAATTATCGCTTTAAATCCGCCCACCATTACCAGTGTTCCCTCTCATATATTTGAGGGAGATTTGTTGAAAATTAAAGGCAAGACTTATCCTATGGCAATTGTAGTGGTCTTTTTAGAAAATGTAAAAACCAAAGAAATTACCCAGGAAACATCTTTTACTAATGCGCTGGGTCAGTTTACCCTGGTTTGGCCAACCTATATGAAGAGCGGTTCCTATCGATTAAACGCCATGGCTATTGATGAAAATGAAAATAAAAGCACGTATACCGAGCCATTTTTACTTAGCGTGCAGGGGCGCTATCTGTTTCGCATAGGACCGGTGATGGTTACTCCTTGGATTTTGGCGAGTTTGGTCGCTTTGTTGTTATTTTTTCTGATAGCCGGGGTTGCCTATTATGTGTATCGCTTCAAAATTAATCAATCCATACTGCAAAAAAGATTTCGCGCTATGGAAAGTGAACTTAATGCGCTGATTTTACATATGAGTCAGGATTTACTTAAAGATGATAAGAGTAATCTAAAAGCTATTAACGAAACCATTAAAAAAACCGAAAAAATAATCAAAAACATGCGCAAATTGTGATATGAAATCAAAAAAGGTGCATAAAAAATGGTTACAAGAATTGTTTCGGCCGTGGATCTGTTTTAGCCTGATTTTGCTCGGGGCTTTGATGACTCTTGGAATTGAACATGTTTGGACGCTTAAACCATGGCATTCAATTATTACTCCTGACAATAAAACAACTATTGGTTGGATAGGACCGCTGTCGGGGCCAGTTAGTTTTTTGGGGGAGGAAAATATACGATCCATGCAAATGGCGGTTGATGATTATAATGCTTCGTGTACTTTGGCCGATAAGCGGGTGAATTTGGTGTATCAAGATGACCGATATCAGTCAAGCAAATCCGTTGATATGTATGATGCTATGGTCAGTCAATATCACCCCCAAATCATATTCTTAAACACGTATAGCGCTATGTTTCCGATTGCCAAAAAGGTGGCTACCGACAATGTGGTGCTGATAAATCCAATTGACAACGATCGGTTTCTTAACGCCTTAGATAAAAATATTTTTTTAATTGCTAAAAAAAGCGAAGAACTGGGCACAATACTGGCCAATGAATTAATTGCGCTTAAAAAAAGTAATATCTTAATCCATTACAATAGTCAGGATGAGTTTATGTCTTCGGTGGCTTTTGGCATCAAGGCTAAATTACAAAAATCGGGGGTGGATGTTATCGTGCAAGATTATCCTTTTATGGATGAAAAACAAGCCCTTTTAAAAATTGATTTTGCGCAAAAAATACATCCTGATGCCTATATTTTCTTGGGATATGCCGAAACTGGCTATTTAATGAAAGAATACCGCTCGGCGGGTATTAAGGAGCCCTTTTATGCCATCAATACTCTTGCAGAGGAAACATCTGGGGGCGCCATGGAAGGGTCCAGAATTTTGCAATTTACCCAAAAAGATAGTTTTAATTCACTGGCCGTTGATTTTTTACAGCGGTATCGTAAAAAATATGACACGGATGTAAAAAATCCGTGGGTGGCTTTTCAGGCTTACGATGCTATGCAAATGGTACTATCGACCCTTCAAAAAAATAGTTCCGTGGCGCTTTCGACGGATGATATTCGTCAGCATTTGTTGCAGTTGAATAATTTTGAGGGCCTTTCGGGCAATATCAGCATCAATTCAAACGGTTCAAGCAGTGGTATTTTGTGGAGTATGTACACTTTTTTAGAGGGTAAATTAAAATAATATGTCAAAGTTTACCATTGGTTTTTTGGCATTCGTGCTGTTGACTATTGCCACTGGTTTTCTGTTTAAAGACCGGCTTTTGAAATTCTATCATGCCACTGGCAATGTACTGACTTCTGTGCCCCTCAACGTGGGTGGAAAAGAAAATAATGCCAGTTTTACCGCCGCAGAGGTTATTATTGAAACTAATTTGCAAAGAAAACAAAATGGTAATTTGCCGGCGCTCAAAGAAAGCGCAAAGCTAACCGCGGCGGCCAAAGCCAAGGCGGATGATATGTTTGCCAGCCAATATTTTGAACACGTTTCTCCTAGTGGCATGGATCCGGGAGAATTGGTGAAAGCTCGTGGGTATGCATATGTGCTGGCCGGAGAAAATTTAATTTTAGGTAACTTTGCTAGCGAAAAAGAAGTGGTGCAATTGTGGATGGATAGCCCGGGTCATCGGGCCAATATTCTCAATAATCGTTTTGTGGATATTGGCGTGGCGATGGTGAAAGGCACGTATAAAGGGCAGGTGGCTTGGATTGGTGTGCAGGAATTTGGTTTGCCGTTGGCCAATTGTCCGCCGCAGGCCTCCGATGTGTTAAAAAACCAAATTGAAGATAATAAAACTAAGCTGGATACTTTGGCGGTGCAAATTGAAGCTAAGCGTCAAGAAATTGAAAACACCAACAGCAGGTCAGAAAAGTATAATCAATTAGTGGATGAGTATAATGCGCTGGTGGGCCAGTATAATGTGCTGAACGATCAAACCAAGGAGATTATTAACCAATATAACGCCCAAATTAACGCGTTTAATGCCTGCGTGGCGGGGAAATAATATGAAAAAACTTTTAACCCTTTGTATTATTCATCAAGACGGTAAAGTTCTTTTGGGAATGAAAAAGCGCGGGTTTGGGGTGGGAAAATGGAATGGGTTTGGCGGAAAGGTGGAAGCGGGCGAGGCAATAGAAGACGCGGCCAAGCGGGAATTATTTGAAGAAGTGGGGCTGAATGCTTTGGATTTACAAAAATTAGGAGTGTTGGATTTTTCGTGGGCCGCCTCCGCCAAGGCTTCGGCGAGCCAAGCAGGCCAAGTTTTGCAGGTGCATATTTTTAAGTGCACCAAGTTTGATGGCCAGCCCATGGAGGGAGAAGAAATGAAGCCACAGTGGTTTTTGGTCAGCGAAATTCCATTTGAAAAAATGTGGTCAAACGACAAATACTTTTATCCGTTGTTTTTAGAAAATAAAAAGTTTGAGGGAAGATTCGTCTTTGGCGAAGGGGATGATATTTTAGAATACGAGTTACATGAAATTCGCGGTAGTCTCTGATACTCACGACAATATTAAAAGTTTCTTGAAAATAATTACATGGCTTAATACGCAAAAGATTAAGACGATTTTGCATTGCGGGGATATTTGCAATCAAGAAATTATGGATGAAGCCGGGAAAAACTTTAAGGGAAAAATATATTATGTGCGGGGGAATGGGGACTATGAATTGCCGGAAATTCCGGAAACAATGGAAATTGAATTGGGCGGAAAGCGTATTTTTCTAAACCATTATCCGGAAGTTGCAAAACAAGCGGCTGAATCAGGAAAATATGATATAGCTTTTTACGGCCATACACACCGCCCATGGGTAGAGCAAGTGGGGAAGTGCAAATTGGCCAATCCCGGAGAGGTCGCCGGCCAGCGTTACAAGCCCACTTTTGCCATCTACGACACAGAAACAGACACATTAGAGTTGAAAATTTTAGAGAAGCTGGTATAGTGATTACTATGCAACAGAAATATTGGATATTTATTGGGGTGGTGATTCTGGCTTTACTGGCCGGAACTTTTGTTTATCCAAATTATGTCAATCAGGGAATTGATGGTCTGAATGGAAAATTTGGTTGGCATGTACCACATTTTTGGTCAAAACCTTATACGCTGGGCCTGGATTTACAGGGAGGGGTAAATTTAATTTACCAAGCTGATTTAATTAAAACCGATGATAAAGGTTTAGCCATGCAGGGCCTTCGAGATGTGATTGAAAGACGCGTGAATATGTTTGGCGTTTCGGAACCAGTGGTGCAAATTCAGGGAAGTGATCGTTTGATAGTTTCTTTGCCTGGAGTTAAAGATGTCAAACAAGCCATTGAAATGATTGGGCAGACGCCATATTTGGAATTTGATGAACAAAAAACCGAAGCTGAAAGTAAGCCCATTTTGGATAAAATCAAAGAAATTCAGGATGCCGAATCCAAGAAAGAAGATTATACTAAAATAAAAGACTGGCAATTGGCACTGCAAAATCCGTATTTTAAACCCACCGAATTGACGGGAAAATATTTATCCAAGGCGGCGGTGGTGTTTGACCAAACTACGTTTAAACCGCAAATTCAACTCACTTTTAATTCGGAAGGCTCAAAACTGTTTGAACAAATTACAGCCCGCAATATTCAAAAACCCTTAGCCATTTATTTAGACGGTGCATCTATTATTGATACCACTGGCGATGGAAAAATTGATGTCAGCGATGTGTATGCTCCGATTATTCAAGATAAAATTACGGGTGGTACAGCGGTTATTACCGGAAATATTTCTGCTCAAACTGCCAACACCATTACCAGCCGGTTAAATTCCGGTGCTCTGCCGGTTAAAATTGGTGACCCGATTTCGCAAGAAACCGTAGGGCCAACACTGGGCCAAGCTTCGCTCCAAAAATCTTTGTGGGCGGGGCTGTTGGGGCTTTTGGCCGTGGTGATTTTTATGATTATTTTTTATCGCTTGCCGGGCCTGTTGGCTTCTATTGCCCTTTTGGTGTATGTGGCCATTACTCTTTCCATTTTTAAATTGGTGCCCGTGACGTTGACGCTGGCTGGTATCGGTGGATTTATTTTATCCATTGGCATGGCGGTGGATGCTAACATTTTAATTTTTGCCCGTATGAAAGAAGAAATTAAGCAGGGCAAGGCGGTGGACGTGGCCATTAAAGAGGGATTTGGTCGAGCCTGGCCGTCCATTCGCGATAGCAACTTAAATTCACTGATTGTTTGCGCCATTTTGTTTATTTTTTCCACTTCGTTTATTAAGGGGTTTGCTTTGACGTTGTCGCTGGGTATTGTGGTTAGTTTATTTTCAGCTATTTTTATTACCCGAATTTTATTGCAAGTTTTTATTGGTAAATGGTCAGAAAAAGTTAAATGGATTCTGTAAAAAATATGTTTCAATTTACTAAATATTCAAAAGTATATTATCTTGTTTCAGGGATTTTGATTATTGCTTCCATAGCTAGCTTAATCGTGTTTAAGTTGCATTTTGGTATTGAATTTACCGGTGGCAGTAATATGGAAGTGGAATTCATCCCTTCGACAGTTTCAGGGCAGGTCAACCGACCAGGTAACGAGCAAATTACCAAGGCCTTGGAAAGTTTTAAATTGGGAGATATTGTGGTTCAACCAACTGGCGATAAGGGTGCTATTTTGCAGTTTAAGGGAATTGACGAAGCTACACATCAAAATGTGCTGGCCGAGCTGACAAAGTTAAGTCCGGTAGAGGAAAAGAGCTTTCAGTTTATCGGTCCGTCGGTGGGTCAGGAGTTAAAGAATAAAACCGTGATTGCCATTTTACTTTCGCTTTTGGCCATTACGTTATACATCGCCTTTGCTTTCAGAAAAGTGTCCCGACCGGTGGCTTCTTGGAAATATGGCGTAACTTCTTTAATCGCTCTGGTGCACGACATCTTAATTCCACTGGGAGTTTTTTCTTTGTTGGGGCATTTTTACAATGTGGAAATTACCATTCCGATTGTGGCGGCACTGTTGACGATTCTAGGATTTTCCGTACATGATACTATTGTTATTTTTGACCGAATTCGCGAAAACATTTTGCGCCGTGGAATGGGGGAATTCAGTCAAACCGTGGATTGGAGTTTAACTCAAACCGTGGGGCGTTCCATTAGCACCGTGGCTACCGTCTTAATTGTAATGTTTGCTTTATACTTTTTTGGCGGGCCGACGCTTAAATACTTCTCGTTGGCCTTAATTATCGGAGTATCTTCGGGAGCTTATTCATCCATTTTTATTGCCAGTCCATTGTTGGTTAGCTGGAACAAGTGGAGCGAACGCAAAACATAAAAATAATTCGCTATTGACATACCGACTTGATTTGCTATAATGAAGTCGAGTTATCAGTTCTCGGAACTACATTCGCAAGAATCCGTAAAAAGCAATCTCAAGAAATTGGGGTTGTTTTTTATTTTTGTTATAATATATCTGCGGAGAGCATGGAGAGTATCGTCGCATGGTTGCGGCCCTGAACTGATAACTCATGGATTCTTCATAAGAATGTGGTTCAACTACACTACTCTCCGCACTAAAGAGTCTGTCATTTCGACGGATTTTTTAGTGCTGGTTTCGTTGAACTTACTATTCTCACTTTTAATGCGGCCGCATTGATTTTTAGAATTGCTAACCTCTTACATAAAACAAGCGGTCGCGTAAAAAATGTCACAGGTGTATTACGTGATGGTAGTGTAAAAAGCAAGGTTTCGTTCTTTGAACTGCCATTACTTTTGCGTAGATTACCAGCGCACAGTCTTGCGTTTTATATGGTAGTGTAGTATGATAAAAAGTAAGAATTTGGGCTAAAAGTTGACAAAATTTGCTAGCCCATTGACACGGATTTGAATATATGCTATACTTGTAAAATACTATCAAAACACTATGGAAAAGATTAATTACGCACAACTTTATACCAAACTGACCAAAGGCCTTTCGCCAAAAACGAAAGACATTTTTGACAGGCGTTTTGGGGTTAAAACTACGGCCAAAGGCAGGGCCCCCAAGGGTCAGATTATCTCTATTGAAACACTAGAATCCATTGGAGATGGCTTGGGTATTACCCGCGAAAGAGTCAGGCAAATTGAAGAGGCCGGTTTTACGCATGTTAGAAAAAATCACAAAGACGCACTGGAAAAAATCTATGCTCAATTTGAAGAATATTTTAATCAAAAAGGTGGATTTAAAAAAGAAGAAGCGGTGCTGGAAGACTTGGGTGGTAAAAATCAAAAATCCTATATTTTATTCTTTTTAACCATTGGCGGTGACCGATTTTCAAGAACGGTGGGAAAGAAAGATTATCACTATTTTTGGTCGCTTGGTAAGGATTTTGAACATAAGGTAAAAGACACCTTGCAATCTTTGGTGGCTGATATTTCAAAACATGGTCAGCTGGTTACTAGGCCTGATTTTTCCGCCAGTTTCGCTTCAAATTACAATTTACATGACGAAGCCGTGACTTCCTATCTTGAAATTTCCAAAAAAATTCAAGAAAACAAAGAGGGAAAATTGGGGTTGACTGATTGGCCGGAAATTAATCCAAGAGGAGTTAAAGATAAAGCCTTTTTGGTGTTTAAGAGAGAAAATAAACCATTACACTTTAGAGAAATCACTTCGTTAATTGACACGCTGGATGTGAGCCAAGGTGAGAAAAAGACACATGCCCAAACAGTGCATAATGAGCTGATTAAAGATGCCAGATTTGTGTTGGTTGGCCGTGGAACTTACGCACTGGGAGAGTGGGGGTATGTGGCCGGGACTATTAAAGATATCATCGCCAAAACCTTGAAAGAAAAACCACATTTGGTTAGTCAAGATGAAATTGTGAAAGAAGTACTTGGTCAAAGGTTAGTTGCCAGAAACACGGTGATGATTAACTTAAACAACAAAAAATATTTTGACAAAGGTGTTGACGGCAAGTATCTGGTCAGAGAAAGTGCGTAATTATGGTATCAATATATTGAAGCAAAAATCGGCCACTCGGCCGATTTTTGCTGTTGCCCCTAATTTTATTCTGGGATAAAATGGAAGGATGAACAAAGACTTTGATAATTGGAATAAAGAAAAGAAAAATCTTGAGACCATTTGTTAGAAAGATTTCTCCACATCAATTTAAATTAATACAAGAGAAATTAGTAAACTTTTTAAAATAAATTCGTAAAACAAACGAAGCCCCCTTGCGGGGGCTTCTCGGTTGGACTAATGTCCATTTGTAACTTAAGTATAGCAAATTGTAACTATATGTCAATACCAGTTGTTGCGGGGCTTTTTTATTGTTATAATACTATAATATGTCATATTTAATTTGGGGGTCGCTGTTACTCCTTGTTGCCACACTAATCTACTACGCAGTATTTTTTGTATTGATATACTATTGGCATGAAAAAAAAGCCACATTGGTGATAGTTCCGCTTATTTACACCTTTGATTTTTTTATCATTACCGCTTTTCTGATTGGAGTTGGTATCGTTTTCTTACACTATCTGCCAGATATTTTAAAAATCATGCCGGATATTTTAAGGGGAGTTAGGCTAGTGTAAAGTTTGAATTCAATATACTATTGTTATGGCTGTAAGTATTAAAAAAATATTTTGGTTCACTAAAGTCATTGATAAACTTTTATTCAAGCCGTTTTGGTGGGTGATTTTAATTGCCATAGTTTTTTGGGTACCCTTTTTACGAGTCTGGTGGTGGGTAATTACGCCTGCTATTTTGGTGGTAGAATTGCGAACGCTTTATTTGTGGTGGATAAATTGGGATTATGCTTACGCTAAGACAAAATGGGTTACCCTGGAAGTGATTCCCCCCAAAGAAATTTTAGTGCCTCTAAAGGCTATGGAAGATGTTTTTACCGTAATGTGGGGGCCACTCTATGGTCCACCTAGTTGGCGCGAAGAGTGGTGTGAGGGAAATTTGAAAGATGCCACCAGTTGGATGTCTTGGGAAATTGCCAGTATTGAGGGGAGTCTACATTTTTATCTGCGAGTTCCTACTCAATATCGCCACTCTCTGGAAACGATACTCTATAGCCATTATCCGGAATTGGAAATTCAAGAAGTAGCCGATTACACTAAAAATGTTCCGCAAAATATTCCCAATGAAGAATGGGATGTGTACGGCGAAGATTTTGTATTGGGCGAAGACTCTCCTTATCCCATTAAAACTTTTGAAAAATTCTTTGAGCCTCAAGGCGAAAAAATTGCGGCGGAAGAAAAAAGAATGGATCCAATTGCTTCATTGCTTGAATTAATGTCAAAACTTGGCCCGGGTGAACAGTTTTGGTTACAGTTTATTACTTCATCCGTAGACGAAAGCAGTCAGCCGGATTTTTTTGACGAAGGCAAAGACATTATTGCCAAGATTACCAAACGGCCTGTAAAAAAGGTGAAAACATTAAAGCAGGATCTTATAGATTTGTTCCATAATCTTATTTTGGGCCCCAAAAAAGAAGGGTCGGGAGATTCGGCCAGCTATTCTTGGATTGATACTAAAGTTTCGGAAGAGGGTGATAGGGAAATGTTATTAAGCCCCGGTGAAAGAGAAATTTTGATTGAAGTGGAAAATAAAATGAAAAAACCAATTTTCAGAACTAATATTCGGGGAGTGTATGTGGCCAAAAGAGAAAATTTCAAGTCATCGCATAAAATTTTGACGCGGGCTTACTTTTCTCATTTTCAGACACAAAACATGAATCATCTCATATTCAGTAAGGTTACGAGGCCTAAAACCCAGTATGTA
>JAHFKW010000010.1 GCA_023245145.1 Candidatus Staskawiczbacteria bacterium | reverse complement strand
ATTCCATCAACGGCACGCCCGCTCGGTTATAGTTTACCAGCGAGTAGTCCGCATTTTCCGGATGAATAGAACTCCCCGTGTCCTCTTCCAAATGAATTCGAGTAATCCCTACGACTTGAAACTTGGAACCTGAAACTTGAAACTTAAGCGATCCATTACTGGCGAGTGGCTGGTCATATTGGGAAATCTGGTATCCTTTGGGAATATCGGGGTAAAAATAATTTTTGCGGTCAAATTTAGAGTCGGTGGCAATTATACAATTCAATGCGAAACCCGTTTTAATCACTTTTTTGATGGCTTCTTCATTGGCCACAGGCAGTGTTCCGGGTTGAGCCGTGCAAACTGGGCAAATATTAACATTCGGCCGTTTTTCATCGGGGTCATTTTTACAAGAGCAAAACATTTTAGAATTAGTCTTTAACTCCGCGTGGATTTCAAGGCCAATGGTGGGTTTGTACATATTTTAGAAAATAGAAATTAAAAATATAGAAAATAGAATTTAATTTATGTTACCATTTTTTTACAAAATACCAATAGCCAGTCTACCAAATTAGCTATTCATTAAAATGTGCCATGCACTACAACCAGTAAAGCTTTACTACTTGTAGTCCAATATTGATTTACAAAAAAAGCGGCCTTCCCTCGAAAGCCGCATTGGAAAATCATACTTTAATTTCTTGCCGAGCCTGATCACATAACGCACCAAGGCCAGCCAACAGAGTCAATTGTTGCATAGGACTGTCTACGTTGTGACAGGAAAACTGATATCCCAGCCCTTTTTCAATTCCCATACTACACGCAGGATGCAATCCACACGCGCTACCGGGAATGTTGACATTTAACCAGCCATTTTCGTAAGCCACCTTTGCCCAAATACTATGGTGATCGTAATCTGATGATTTTGACCCAAAAACCCTTTTATGGGTAATCAACATGGCATTTTCCATTTTTCTAAGACTAGTATTGGGCTTAAATGCCGACAACCAATTGACCAGGGGAACGCTATATCTGCCACACAATGAACCTCCATGTGTAGATTTTTGAGTTGTGGTATCAATTAATATGAGTTGTGGTTTTTGAGAAATAACCGCATGGTCTTTATTTTGGCCAAAAGACATAAGGGTGAAGAAGATGCTAAACGTTGCTGAAACTACGTAGCAAGCATCGAAGTCTAGTAAGGTTTCCACCATTTTGCCTTCGCCCTTGCAATTCCTGCAATCATCGCCAAACGCGTCTTTTTTTTCGCCCTTGCAGTCCTGACAGATGATAATCTTTTTTTCCTGGCCAGTTGCCCGGCAATTGACACAATCACCCCCAAACAGTAAGTCTTTCTTATTGCCTTGGCATAAAGAACAACACCTCATCAGTTCTTTTTCCCAAACAGGAATTTCAATAGAAAAGTTGATGAAAGAATCTTTTTCGCCAACTCTCTGAAAAGTGTCATTAAAGCCGAAGTGACTATTAGCAATATCATAAGAAAAATTCGAAAATCCGAACTCCTCCATGAAATAATCCACCATCGGGGATCCTTTCAAAGAAGGTAGAAACTTCAAAAAGTCCCGGTGAACATTGGCAAGAATCGCTGGTTTCTTTTTATTGAAACCAATTTCATACCAACAAGAAGCATGCTCCCTATCCAACAAAAAATAATCGGCCATGGATATCTCCCTCATTGTTAAGGTTCACGATTTACTAACCAAAAACCGACTTCAATATACCAAAGCCGGCCAAAGTTTGCAAATGGATTTTATGTTTTCGCAAAATGTTGCTTCAATTCCTCTTCCTTTCTTAAAATCGCTGCTGAATCGCCCCTTCTGGCGAAATCGTAATCGGCCATATCTACCAATAAATACTTAGACAAAAGCGGATAAATTTTTTGCACCAGTTTGACTTTTTCTTGCTCAATGACGCGATAATCCGGATGTCCCTGGGCAATGGTTCGTAGTTCCGCTTCCCAGAAAAACGCGCGCATATTTTGGTACTGCACAAACCGCACTCGATGGGCCATGGTGACGGCATACTGAGCTAAATCGGCATTATGAACTGCAATTTTCTTATAAATATTTTCTGCCTGCTCAATTGCCAAGATAAACTTTCCATCCAAACCGGCTTCTTTCAACATTTCCGGCACATCAAAACCATGATAAATGGTGAATAATTGTTTTTCTTGGGTGTGCATACGGTGACGATGTAAATCTCGCCAACTGCCAATATTCATCAAAATTTCAAACCGTAAAAAACTGTTCTCAAACGCCCGCGGAGTTTTAAAATATTTTACGGTTCGGTCTTTAATGGCTGATTTTAAAATCTCTTCTTTTTGAGCTTCCGACATACCCCGCACTTTGCCCAACACCAAATCAAACGGCTCATGCGTTTCTTTAAAAATCAGCCCCGCAATAATTTTATTTTCTCCATCCACATCAAATTCGAGTAATTTGACGTTCGGCTCTTTTTTATCTGGAATTTGGGCTTTATACCCCGCCGCCGTAATCGCCTCTCTCACTCTTGCAGACCTGCCCGACAAATACTTTCGATACACTTTAGCCGGCTCCGTCTCAACTCGCCGTAAAAACGCCGGAATAAATTTACTTAATTCTTCAAAGGATTTTTGGGCGCTCCAACGAATTTCTCCCAAGGCGTGATCCAAACTTCTATTCACCATATACTCAAACGCCTGCCCATTGCCAAAAAACGCCACCTGACTCAATGTCGCCATCGGCAACAATCCGCGCAATGCATCAAACGCTTTGGTTTTTAAGACCCGCTCTTCTTCGCCGGGAAATTTCACTTTCAAAAATTCCATAAACTCCGTCATTAATTGGGCGTACGTTTCAAACAGTCCATCCATGGCTTTTAAATATTCTTCTTTGAGCCCCAAACTTTCCAACGTGGGGTCAATGTAATACCGATAGCTTCCATTAACTTTGGTGGAATAATCCACATAGCGCGTTGATTTTTCAATTGGTGCCAGCCCCACTCGCATGTCTTCCATGTGTTTAATAGCAATTTGAGAAATGCCGGAAAAAACCAAATGGGCGCCGGCCATTTGAGCAATGGAATCATCGCCAAATTGCGCCAACCAGGTGATGTAAAAATCGCGAGCTTTGGGGTTGGAAAAAATAACTTCCACCGGATATTTGTGTAAAAATTCCACCAGTGCTTTTAAGGATTCAGAATACGCACTCTCCCCCTCCAAAAACGGTTTCATAAATTCCTTCAAAAATACTGCACGTAAATCATCTTTGGCCCGGCTGGTTCGGCTGCACAGCGCCCCAATCACCTCCGGTGGCAAAAAAGTAATGCCAAAAACTCCCCCATCCAAATTGGTAAAAAAAGGAGCCACCAAGTGCTTCTCCTCATCCGTAAAATTCAATTTCTCCACATTGGGCGCAAACTTTTCGGTTTCCATTATATTTTTTTCTCAATCAGCGTTAATACTTTTTTGTGAATTTCTGACAATGATAAAAACTTTCCCTTTTCCTCACACTCTATCAGAGTATATTCTTTTGGATACTTTTTGGAAATGGCAACATACGAAGCCAGAGCATCAGCTAAATGTTTCTTGTCAGCTTCGTGAATATCTTGGGACTTACTATCGCCCAAATACAGAGCACGCTTTCTTCTTTTGCCCGCATCTTTAATATGACTGGACATTTGCACGGATAACTCGGGAGAAATTTTTAAAATAACCGTCGCATCAGGCCTTGGAATTTTAAAAATTTCATATTCTAAATGATATAGCCAATCAATGTATTCGTTCCAAGCTTTTTTATTACCGATTAATTTTCCACCTTGGTGACCCACATTGGAAGGTAAATAACGATCAGCCACCACTATTTTCCCTTCCGCAATCCATTGGCGGATTTTAAAACTGGCATCGTAGCGGTCGCAAGCGTAAAAAATAGAACCTCGATATGGCCCCACTTCTTCGGCTGTGCCATAGCCACCGTTTAAATACATTTCCAAAAGCGCAGCCGATCCCCGGCCATACTGCGGAAAATCCACTTTTTCAACTTGATGGCCTTTTTTCTCCAATGCAGCCACCAGCAATTTAGTTTGCGTGGCTTTGCCAGACCCATCCACTCCTTCTAACACAAAAAATTTCCCTTTTTTCATATATTTTTACTTATTCCCCGTTGTTCCAAATCCACCACGATTTTTGTTATCCATTTTATCTACTTCTTTCCATTGAAAAGACGCTGTGGGAATAAAAACCGCCTGGGCGATTCTCTCACCTTTTTCAATCATGACTGGCTTGTCGGTAAAGTTATAGTACGTGCCACGAACCTCGTCATCATCGCCACAAAAATCCGGATCAATAATGCCAATACCGTTGGGTTTTATCAAACCTTTTTTATGAATTGAACTTCGCGCTGCCAACAACATAAAGTGTCCGGGCGGTGTCTCAACCGCAATATTTAAATGCACCATGCCCACGGTACCTGGCAAAATTTCTACTGCCTCGCGAGCCGTCAAGTCAAACGCCGCCGCACCCGCAGTTTTACGTTCAGGCAAGGGCAAATCTGTATCGAACCTCTTAATTTTTATCGTTTTTACATCTTCCATAAGTTGCCTCATTCTACCTATTCTCTATTCAAAATGCAACAAAAAACCACCCTGTACAAAGGATGGTTTTAAGTTTTTAAAATCTATAAACCTACTTTTTGCAAACTTTCCATGTCTAAAATAATTTTCTTTGACTTTAAATCTTTCTGTGTATTTAGCATTTCTACCCCAATAATATTCCCCTCTTTATTATAATCAACAAAAGAGCATGCACTAATTTCTTCAGTTTTTGCCACTTTGCCCACACCCACTTTTATATAGAGTGCTCCAGCGACTTCATCATATTTAAATTGGATTTTTTGTTTCTTCATGAAGGTTATTTAAATTTAATAAAGACGTAATATGCCGTTTGAATTATTATTTGATCATTATTCCACCTCCAAACAACTACTAGCTCTCTTTTTATTTTACCTCCAATTATTTCTTTTCTTTTAAACGATTTTACACACGCCCCTTCTCTTTTTTCATAATCCGGGCTTCTTACGGCCAACTTCACATCGTCCAAACCAATTTGGCGCTCTTTAATTCTCTCTTTAAGATGATTTGTATATACAAAATTGTTTCTTTCTTTTCTATTGTTCATATATAATACTAACAATTATAAAATAAAAATGCAACAGAATTTTTGTAAATAAAAAAGGTTCGCAGTCTTGTAACGGCGAACCACTTGAATTCCCATTACCACCCAATTTTTCAGTCTCTTTTTCCTTCGATAGAAGTGATGACTTTGCCCAGCGCCCGGTACAGAGCTTTCAGATCAGCGAAGTTTGTTGAAATGGTGAACGCTTCCTGGCAAACTGGAGAGTCCTTGATAGATTCCGTGGCTGGAATACCATTGAAATCAATAAGGCTACCCCGGCTTTCGATTTTACCATCATGATTCCCCGGGATAATCATAATGGCACAGCCAGGCATTTTGTCATACCCATCGCACTCTGGGATAAAAGCGATACGAAACATGGTGTAGGGTTCGTAAGCTCTATCCATGCGGTTGGGCCTGGTTATTTTAACGGCCTCAAGCCACTTTTCGCTGGGCAGACCGCCAACAATACAGCCACCACTACCCGCGCGCTTCAATTCAACAACCGCAGATAGACCATTGGGCGCATTGCCAAAAACCACCGACGTACTCATTGTGTATCTCCCATGAAGAAGTTGAAACTATTGTTAACTCAAAAATATCATACCACAAATAATAAATTATGCAACCAAAAGCGGCGGCCTGCGGGCCGCCGCTTTAAAATATCTAATTATCCCTTAATTTCAATCCCACTATTTTTGGCCGTTCCGGCGATGATTTTCATGGCTTGTTCAATGTCGGTCGTGTTTAAGTCTGGCATTTTGGTTTGGGCAATTTCTTTTAATTGCGCCTTGGTGATTTTACCGACAATCTTTTTATTCGGCTCACCACTGCCCTTTTCAACCCCCGCTGCTTTTCGGAGCAAATCAGCCGCCAACGGAGATTTTAATTTAATGACAAAACTTCGATCTTTATAAATCGTAACTTCGGCCGGAATAATAAACCCCATTTTATCTTTGGTTTGGTCGTTAAACTGTTTACAAAATTCCGCAATATTTAACCCATGCGGAGCCAACGCCGGTCCAATCGGAGGCGCCGGATTGGCCTTACCAGCTTGAATTTGTACTTTTACCACTACTTTAATTTCTTTTGCCATAATATTATTGTGTTATTTTCTTTATTTGTAATGAATCAAGTTCCACTGGCGTGTCGCGTCCAAACATATTCACCAACACTTTGATTTTTCCACGCGCTTGGTCAATTTCCGAAACCTTGCCATCCATACCCTTAAACGGTCCATCCATAATTTTAACCGCTTCACCCACCTCAAAGTCCACGGTAAATTCCGGCTCACCTGCATCCATTCGTTTCATCAAATCTTCAATATCTTTTTGGCTGACGGGAATCGGCGTAGTTCCGGCTCCCAAAAATCCGGTGACCCGCGGAGTATTTCTTACCACGTACCAGCTTTCATCGTCCACAATCATTTCCACCAGCACATATCCCGGGTAAATCTTTTCTTCCACCGTTTTGCGTTTGCCATTTTTAATCTTAATCTTTTTTTCCTTGGGCACAATCACATTAAAAATTTTATTTTCCATGCTCAAAGACTCAATCCTTTGTTTCAGATTTTTTGCCACCGCGTCTTCGTACCCCGAATAGGTGTGAATCACGTACCAATTTTTTTGTTGTTCTAAAAGTTGCTTAGCCATAATTATTTAACAATAAATTTTTGTACTAATTCTGAAAAAATATAATCCAATCCGCCCAAAAAACCGGCCACAACAATAGTTACCGCCAATACTAAAAACGTGTAGCGAATAATTTCGTTTCTGGAAAGCCAATTGGTCTTTCGCAATTCAACGTAGACTTCCCTAAAAAATACCTGTGTTTTTTCAAATATGTTCATAATGTTAGTATATCTAATTTTTGAGTTTTTAAAAAGCCCTTCCGGGCTGTTTTTCTTGTTACCTCCATACTAGCCGATAGCAGACATTACGTCAATAGGCCGTTTTGTTAGACAATGAAAAAAGCCCGGAACCAATTTGGCCCAGGCTCTGCCAAAATCATACTTTCGGCAATGGTGCGCCACATTTGCGGCAAAATTGCGGAAGCTTTTCGGGCGAGAGAAGGCCGCGCCGAATCCTCTCTTTGTCGAACGATGCCATCACCACATGCGACTTGTCGTCGCATTCACTCAATACGCTAAAAGCACTCATTATGCTTTGCCCCGGCTCATCGGTTGCCTCCGGCATCATCAGGTCGTCGCAAAGAAGTTCGGCCACCTTACTAGCAGGCGGTGGTGGTAATTTACTACTACAATGCTCACAAAAAGAAGGCGCGCCGGAAAACCCTGCTTGACACACAGAACAGATGGTCATGACTCCCTCCACTTTAAGTGAAATAATCTCTAGGCCAATGCTACTATTTTCATTTTACCCTGTCAAACCTCAAACTCCTGCCCCATATGTGGAATTTCAACAGAAAGCCCAAGATGCTGTGTCAAAACCGCCTCCTTAAATCCTTCTGCCTGTGGCAATTCGGTGTGCACCAAGAAGATATTTTTTAAACCTTGGATATGTTCAACATAACTTAACAAATCTTTTTGGTCAGCGTGAGCAGACAATTCATTTAAAATTTTTATTTGAGCCTTCACTGGATATTCTACACCAAAAATACGCACTGGATTTACCCCTTTAATTAATTTCCTTCCCAACGTACCTTCGGCCTGATACCCCGTAATTAAAATAATATTATTTGGACCTTCAATATTATTTTTTAAATGATGTAAAATCCGCCCGCCTTCGCACATGCCACTACCAGCAATAATAATACATGGTCCATCGGTGTCATTGATTTTTTTAGACTCTTCAATGGAACCCGTAATCGTCAACCCATCAAAAACAAACGCACCCTCGCCCTTTTCCCCAAAATCTTTCCAAAATTCTTCATCAAAATCTGATGTGTAGGTGCCAAAAACCCGGGTAATTTTTTGAGAGAGTGGGCTGTCCACAAAAATCGGTAGACTAGGTATCTCATTTTTATCCAGCAATTTGTGGAGCATATACAATAATTCCTGCGTTCTGCCTAATGAAAATGCGGGCACAATAATTTTTGATTTTTTCGTCACCGCTTCAGCAATAATTTGTTTTAAATCCGCTTCCAAATCCGTCACCGGCCGATGAATTCTATTTCCATACGTCGCCTCGGTAATTAAAATTTCTGCCGATTCGGTAACAAATTCCGGGTCGCGTAAAATGGGTAAAAAATGCCTGCCCAAGTCGCCCGTAAATGCCAAGTTTTTTGTCTGGCCGTTTTCAGTAATTTCCAGCAGTGTCACCACTGACCCCAAAATATGCCCTGCATCGTAAAATTTAAATCTGATATTCTCGTTTAGCCGTGTCCATTGTTGACTCAGTCTAAAATACGGCACGGGCTGAAAATATCCCCCCACTTTTTTAACATCTCTTTGAGTGTACAGTGGTTCAATAGACGGTTGGCCTGGTAACAAATGCTTGTTGAAATATTTGGCATCGTTTTCCTGAATGCCGGCCGTATCTTCCAAAATAAACTTAGCAATATCAGCAGTGGCGGCAGTGCAATATATTTTTCCAGCAAACCCATCACGCACCAACACTGGCAACATGCCACAGTGGTCGGCGTGCGCATGTGACAAAATTACTGCATCAATTCCAGAGGCATCAAAAGGTAATTCTTTATTCAATGTATTTGATTCTTGGCGTCTGCCCTGATGCATCCCACAATCCAACAGCAACTTAAAATCCCCCACTTCTATCAAATGCTTTGACCCCGTCACCCCCTGCGCTGCACCATAAAATGTTATTTTCATGAATTGTAAACAATGCGAGTATTCCTTCCAGTTTATAATACTAATTTTTTAAACTTTTTGCGAATAATTTTCCAATTGGGAATATTCCGACTGACCAACGCCCAAAACTTTGGCGAATGATTAAATTCTCCCAAATGGCACAATTCATGTACAATCACGTAATCTGCCATATCTTGAGGCAATAGCACAACTTTATAATTAAAATTTAAGTTGCCCTTTTTACTACAACTCCCCCACCTTGTCCGGGAATTTTTAATGGCAACTCGTCCAATGTCAAATCCGTAAAAAGTATTAAAATACGCCAGCCTGGTTTTCACCAACGCCCGCGCCGTTTCTTTGTATTTCAAATAATCTCGCCTACTCATCCAAGTGTTCGCGGCTGTTTAGGACGTGAATTTTTTTGTAACCTTCTGGCGAAATTTCTAAAATAGTAAACTCCGTATTTTTGGGTTGATTATCGCGATAATTTTCTTCTGTTAACTCTTTTTCCAAAATATCCAGTAACAAAACCCCCAACGTGCCACCGTGACTGACAACCAATACTGTATTATTAGGGTGCTTTTTAACAAGCCCGTGGAAAAAATTTTTAGCCCGAGCCTGAAGTTCCACATATGATTCCCCTTCTTTTGCCTTAAATAAGTGCCAAGGGTCGGTGGCTTTTTTACGAAGTTCTTTTATAACAGCTTTGGGCAACCCATCCAGCTCACCCATGTTTTGCTCTTTTAAATCTTCTATATGATGCACCCTGACATTACCATGATGAGCTAAAATATATTCAGCCGTATGTACCGCACGTCTTTGCGGACTTACGTAGACATGTGAAATTTTTTCATGTTTTAAATATGCTCCCAACTTTTCGGCTTGCCTGATCCCCTCCTTATTTAACAAAACATCAGAGGTTCTGGACGCTAATCTATCACCAATATTATCATCCGTTTGCGCATGCCGTACAATTATTACTTTCATTTTTTAAAAATGTTAATTTCTTTATACCTAAAACAAATTTTTTCGTGATCATTTACCATTCCAACTGCTTGCATGAAAGCATATACCGTCGTTTCCCCTAAAAATTTAAACTGGCGTTTTTTTAAATCTGTCGCCAAAGTTTTTGCGTCTTTAAATTGCCAAACATATTTTGTAAAACTGCCAAATTCTTTTTGCACTTCCAAAAATCGCTGAGCATTATTTATCGCAGATTCAATTTTTAAACGGTTTCTGATAATACCTGAATCTTTGAGCAAGTGCGCCAAATATTTTTTAGAAAACTTCGCCACTTTCACGGGATTAAACCCAGCAAACAGTTTTTTATACCCTTGGCGCTTATGCAAAATAGTTCGCCAAGAAAGCCCCGCCTGCGCGCTTTCCAACACCAAAAACTCAAACAACTTTTTATCGTCACGAACCGGTACTCCCCATTCAATGTCATGGTATTCTTGCATCAACGCATCATCTCCCACCCAACCACATCTTGTTTGCTCAGAAATTTTCATACCCTAATTTTACACTGTCCAATATAAATTTCAACCACCGACTTCGTACTGTCCACAAAATCCCAAGCTTGTAAAGTTACAGACAAGAAAAAAGCTACGACATTTGCGTAGCTTTGGTTTGAAAGAATTCGGAGTAGTGAATTTTGAAGCCTCGTTCCCTTTCACAAGAAAGGGAGTAAGAACTCACTACTCCGAAATGGAGAGTATAGGAATCGAACCTACTTTCACGCCTTATCGGGGCGCTGCTTGGCCATTTAGCTCACCCTCCCATTGAACTACCTATTATTTTAGACGATAGCACTTTTCTTATCAACCAAAAACCCCGCTTAGCGGGGCCTCAGATTAAATGTCCAAATTCTTCACGCTCTTGGCATGCGTCTGGATAAACTTCTTACGTGGTTCCACTTCCTCGCCCATCAAAATATCAAAAGTTTTATCTGCCAGATGAGCTTCCTCAATTTCTACTTTCAACAAAAGACGATTTTCGGGATTCATAGTGGTTTCCCAAAGCTGTTCGGAATTCATTTCTCCCAAACCTTTATACCTTTGCAAACTTACACTTGTTTTGCCAATTTCTTTTACCATCTTATCTTTTTGCTCTTCGGTATATGCGTAACTGGCGGACTTACCATGAGAAATTTTATACAGCGGTGGCTGGGCAATATAAATATAACCGGCTTCCATAATGGGTTTAAAGTAACGGTAAAAAAGCGTCAGCAAAAGCGTGCGGATGTGGGCGCCATCAACGTCGGCATCGGTCATGATAATCACACGATGATAGCGCAACTTTTCCAAACTAAAATCTTCCGCAATGGCCGTGCCAAGCGCAATAATCAAAGATTTTACTTCTTTATTAGCCAGCATTTTATCAATTCTGGCCCGCTCCACATTTAAAATTTTTCCGCGCAGTGGCAAAATAGCCTGAAAGCGTCTGTCCCGCGCCATTTTGGCACTGCCACCAGCCGAATCTCCCTCCACAATGTATAATTCCGATTCTTCCGGGTCCTTACTTAAACAATCCGCCAATTTTCCGGGCAAAGCCAAGCCTTCTAAAATTCCTTTTCTTAAAACGGTGGCGCGGGCAGCTTTGGCGGCCAAGCGAGCTTTAGTGGCTAAGATACAATTTTCAATAATGGCGCGAGCATCGGTTGGGTTTCTTTCCAAGTAATCGGCCAAGGCTTCATTAACCGCGTCTTCCACCGCACCTTTGGCTTCCGGATTTCCCAATTTGGCTTTGGTTTGCCCCTCAAACTGCGGATTTTTAATTTTTACTGAAACCACGGCAGTTAGTCCTTCACGCACATCTTCGCCGGTAAAGTTTTCATCTTTTTCTTTCAAGAAGTTTTCCCGACGAGCATAGGCGTTTAAACAACGAGTCAAAGCGGTGCGAAATCCGGAAATATGTGTACCACCTTCGGGCGTGTAAATGTTGTTGGCGAAGGATTGTTCGGTGCATTCCATTTCTTGGGTGTACTGAAAAGCCGCCTCCACAAAAATGTCTTGCTTGGTTACGGCCACTGAAAAAATGTTTTGATGACGAGGCGTATTGCCCATCACCAAAAACTTCACAAAACTACCCACTCCGCCTTCAAAATAAAATCCGTAGTTTTTTGATTCCCTTGCCTCGCCGGAGCCTTGTGCAAAGGCGGGTTCTTTTGTCCTTTCATCGCGAAATCTGACGCGAACGCCCTTGGTCAAATAGGCCTGGTGGCGCAAGTGGTCTAAAATCTTTTTAGTATCATATTTAATTTCCGGAAAAATTTGTGGGTCGGCGTCAAAGGTAATGGTGGTGCCGGTCCTTTTTGAATCCCCCACTTTTTTTACTGCACCCTTGGGCGCGCCCCTGAAATATTCTTGTTTGTAAATTCCGCCATCGCGATGCACTTCGGCTTCCATAAATGTGCTTAAAGCACAGACTACCGAAACTCCCACTCCGTGTAATCCTCCCGAAACTTTATACGCATCTCCGCCAAATTTTCCTCCGGCATGCAAGGTTGTCAAAACTGTTTCCAGCGTTGATTTTCCTGTGTCCGGATGTTTCTCTACTGGAATACCTCGGCCGTCATCGGTAATGGTGACTCGATTATTTGGCAATAATGTAATATCCACTTCCTTAGCGTATCCGGCCATGGCTTCGTCAATGCAATTGTCCACCACCTCCCAAATTAAGTGGTGCAAGCCGTCTAAACCGGTTGATCCAATATACATTCCCGGTCGAACCCGCACAGGTTCTAAACCTTTAAGCACCTGAATATCTTTGGCGCCATATTCACCCGCTTTTCTGGTCTTTTTCTCCGCCATTTTCTCTATTTTCTTTTCATTATCTTCAGCTTTGGCAGTTGCCTTCGGCTCGCCAGAGCCTTTGGCGGAGGCGGCTGTTTTAACTTCCGTTTTTCGGTCATCCTTAATTGGCTCTGCTTTCTTGGCATGCTTTATTTCTTCTTTTTGCGGTTCCTTCGGCTCGCCGGAGCTTTCAGCAGAGGCGGCATCTTTATCTTTGATTTTTAGTTTCATATTACCTTATTATAGCACTTAATTCTTGCCTTGTCTTATCCGTAATCTTTTCGTGAATTACATTTACCTCTTCATTAGTCAAAGTTTTCTCTAAAGAGCGGTACACAATTCTAAACGTGTATGATTTTTTGCCGGGCCACTTTTCTTCGTTTTCATACTGGTCAACCAGTTCCACCTGCTCAATCAAATTTTCGGCGACATCGCGCACCAGTTCATAATAATTATTTAAGTTAATATTCTTATCAATCACAAAAGATATATCGCGCACTACCGCCGGATACTTGCTCACTTCCTTATATTTACTATTAATATCTTTAAATTGGCTGGTAATTCGTGGATCATCAGACCAAAAAATCCTAATATCCGGAATTTCCATTTTAATCATGGCCAATCTTTCAATCCCAAACGCAAATGCCCAGCCGTTGTAAATTTCTGGGTCAAGCCCGAAGTTTTTTAATACTTGTGTGTGCACCAAACCGGCACCAGTAATTTCCATCCACTGCCCTTGCCAATTAATTTCAATTTGAATAGATGGGTCGGTAAACGGAAAGGAATCCACCAAAAACCTAAATTCAATATTACCAAAAATACTTTTTACGGCATCGGCCTGTACTTCTTCCAAATCTTTTTGAGTGATAACTCTTTGATCTTTTTTACAAATGTACAAAAAATCTATTTGATGGAAGGCCGGGAAATGTTTGCGATCAATTTCATCCTTCCGAAACACAATCCCTGTGGACATCAATGCCAGATGCTCTGCTTTTTCCAATTTCTCTTTTATGCCTTCATAACGTAAATAGTATGGCCACATCACGGTCATCTGCGTGCGCAACATATCCTTGTCGTTAATGTAATACGTGTCGGTTTCTCTGCGACTTGGATGATCTTTAGGTGTGTTAAGTACATCAAAATTTTCCTCCACCGTCACGATTTTAGGAAATTCTATTACATCAAAATCAGCAAAGCGCGGTAACTTCATCACCGTATCAACCAAAATTTTTATGGGTGAATTTTCTTTTTGAGTTAAATCGGGTAACGCCAAAAGCTTTTTAATCCTTTCGGCCGGGATATCTTTGCGAGCATTAAGCTCTTTCATTAGGGCATTTTCTCTCTCATTGTGAACAATTATCTTTTCCATGCTACATTAACCTCGTAATAATAAATATAAAAAGTGTGCCCAAAACCGTCAATCCAATTAATTTATAACTTGAATGTTTAGAATGGGCTTCGGGCAAAATATCCGACGCACCAATGTACAGAAGAAATCCGGCGAAAAATCCAAGGTATAATGCTAAAAAGTATGGTGGTACGGTAAAGAAAAATGTGGAAACCACTCCCAAAATGGGCGTCAGGGCGGTAATGAGCAAAAATAATCTGGCTTTTTTATCCGTGTTTTGGTGATTAAGCATGAGAGCCACGGTGTTCATGCCGTCCGTAAAATCGTGAGAAATTACTGCAATAGCAATCAAAGCACCCAGCGCCGAATTAACCTGAAAACCAAGTCCAATCGCCACGCCATCCATAAAACTATGCCCCGCCAATGCCAAGGCCGAAGCCACTCCCACATGCGGATGTTTATGGCTGGCAAATTTTTCTTCATGGCCATGGTGAACCAAAATGCTTTTTTCTAAAATATGAAACAGTAAAAATCCAATCACCAGCGCCACCATGATATCCACCGCAACAAAACCATTTTCATTAATCATTTCAATAATTTCCGGAAAAATATCAAAGGCCACAATGCCCAGCAAAACGCCGGCCGCAAACGACATAATAAAATGCAGTTTATCTTTAAATTTAATCGCAAAAAGTCCGCCCAAAAAGGTGGAAACAAACGTCAGCGCTGAAAAAATGAGTGGCTCAACTATCATGATTTATACTCTATTTTACCACAAAAACTACTCT